>CAZBWB010000001.1:0-153358 GCA_964495875.1 Candidatus Woesearchaeota archaeon
GCACCAACACCACTAATCATCATCAATAACATAGCTCCTAAAATTAAGCTAGTTAGTAATAAATTTTTTCTCATAATCTATAACCTCCTTTCAACTCTATAGCAAATCCTCTGCGAGGCAGATTCGTCATACTATCGTTATACGTATAACTATGAACTTGTAAAGCAACCTCTGCTCTTTTTGTCACCATACAAGAATTAAGACCCAATTTCTTTAAAAGCATTATTGTCGTCGAGAAAATAGGTTTTTGTTATTACTGCGAATTGATGAAGTTTAACAGGATTAGTTTTATTTCTTGTTATGTCTTTTTCTTATGAATATTACAACAACAAATAATCCTGCAATGCCTATTATAAAAAAGGCAAAAGTTCCTCCTTTGGTTTTTGTAAAATTTCCAACACCATCTATTACTCTTACTGTGAAACCACCAAGTCCTCTATTTTGAGACTCAGAAATTTCAGTATTTTCTGAAGATATTTCATTGT
Source organism: Candidatus Woesearchaeota archaeon (assembly GCA_964495875.1). Classification (GTDB taxonomy): domain Archaea; phylum Nanobdellota; class Nanobdellia; order Pacearchaeales; family GW2011-AR1; genus JAGLWP01. The sequence goes on from CAZBWB010000001.1 coordinate 486, forward strand.
TAGAATTGGATTCAGAGCATTGTCTGGTTTTGATTATGTCTGCCTGCCTTCCTCTGATTTCATGGCAGACTTGTGTCTGACTTCCTTCAACACATTCGCTCCATTCTTCACATTTGAAAGAAGGATAATAAGAAGCTCCACCTCCTCCGCCCCCATCCGAATTTCCGCCTGAACTTCCACTACCAACAACTTCACCCTTTTCATTATAAAAAGTTATTGTAAAAGAATCAGGCACATAATTGATAACAGTACAAACATTTGCAACTGCTCCATCAATCTCTACTGACAATCCCTCAAGATTATGAGTATTTTCAGTAATTTCATATTCTAAATTATCTAAATCTACCGACTCATCTAAATCAACTTGAAAACACTCCCCCGCTGTTATATTATATTCAACAGCATTTGCTAGACTAATCAATGCTATTCCGATTATTATTGCTATCATTATTTTTTTCATTTTTCAGTTTCAATTCGTCTCATTACCAGTATCCTCTCCTTCTGATTCTCCATCTTCTTCATTTAATGAACCATCCTCCTCACTAGTAGATTCTTCTCCATTATCTGAACCATCTTGCTCTTCATTTTCATTATCTGAATCATTTGAATCATCTGTACCCTCCTGTTCATCTGTTTCTCCATCTTCATCATCTGTACCTTCTTGCTCACCTGATTCTTTATTTTCATCATCTAATGAATCGCTTTCATTATTTTCCTGTCCATCTGAATCATCTAAAGATTCATTACTTGAGTCATTTACATTTTCATCTGTTTCAGTAGAATTATTGTTTTCTTCATCATTTTCATTATCACCATTGTCATTAGGATTGTCTTCTAAAATTTGATTCATCCCTAGTGCAAGTCCATCCAAACTTTGATTTTCTGTGTCATTTAATTCTAAATTAGGGTCTTTGATTTCGATTGTTGCCGTGATTATCCCAAAATAATTTAATAATCCTGCAGAAATAGTTCCAATTCCCACTAATAAAATTAAACATATTCCGAATATTAACGTTATTTTCTTCATTTCTTTCTCCTTCTGTTTTTGCCAGTTAAGGCATGATTATGAAAACCCTCTTTCACGAGGGCTTCACTTCTAAATTTCCTCAAAAATAAATTGGAAAAATAAAAATAAAATTTTGGTTTATGCACTTTCAGGAGTTACCTTTGTTGTAAATGTGTAAGTCCCAGGTCTAATATTTATAGCAAAGTCATAACAATTAAAGAATGGTTTTTCTTCACCAGATTCTAAATCAACACTTGTAGCAACCTCTGCATATTCATCAATTGGATAGTTTGATGTTAATTTTTTTATATTACAGTCAAAGTATACTATCAAATCTGTTTCAAATAGATAACTGCTTGGATTCCAATTTGTTAATTTATCACCAGTTAAATCACCTGTTGGAACAATCCATAATTTAGCTCCATGACAATGGTTGTAGTTATCTCCTGTTATTTCTCCTGTTCCACTAACAGCATAGCAATATTCATCTATGTTTGCATCTGGTTCACTTGGAAGATTCATTCCTAAATTTGTATTAATTGAGAAATTAACACCATTAGTCTCACTTCCTTGGAAAGTTACTATAACTTTTCCTGGATTATCTCCCCCCCAATCAACAAATCTACCTGGTTTGTCTGCATAATAAATTAATGCATATTCTGTCTTTGGGTTAAGTCCAGAAGTTATTAATGTTCCCACAAAGTGTGGATTAACTGGGTCAAATGTTAATGTCGCTGTCATCTGATTGTTACATGTCCATGTAGAAGTCTCTTTACTGCATAAATTTAATGTAACTTCTTCTGGCATTACATAATGGTATTTATCTGCTCCTTCACAACTCATTGAACCACCTTCTAGTTTTTTGGCACTGCAATCGTTTTCAAGATAAACTGTTGTTTCTACAGAAGCATCATTTTTTAAATAATGCTTAAAACAAAACATCTCTCCACCAGGAGCCTCTTCTGGAATTTTATCTTCCATTATTTCTTCCTGATAATTCTTTCCATCAACTAAAACAGATTGTGCTGCTACTACACTTCCTGTTATAACTCCATAATAAGTTAACAAAGCAGCACTAACCAATCCCATAGCAATTATAGCAACTACAAATACTGAAACACTCTTGCCGAAAATATTGACTTTCTTTTTCATCAATTTTCTCATTTTCTCTTATTTCTTAAACCTCCTTTCAGCTCTGTTAAAAATTCCCCGCTAAACGGGTTTGTTATACTCTCTACGTCTTTTTGAGATGCATAACTATAAAGAATTAAGTAGGCATTCTCTCTATCATAATTGTAATGCCCAGCAATCATTCTCAAATTAAATAAATTCTGTTTAAAAAGATTGTTGTCATAAACAAGTAGTTATTATTCGTTACCTATTGGTGCTTAAAATAGCAGAATTACTTTTTCTTCTTCTTCAGCTTCTCCTTCGGCTTTCGCCCCACTTTTTTTCGCGAGAAAACACTCACAATAGTATTCTGGTTTTTTCTTTCGTATTTAGGAGCAGAATAATTATTTCATATTATTCTTTCAAAAAATTCCCTTAATCCGCTTATTTTATCGTTGTTTAGATTATTTAAAATTAATTTAATTTTTATCAAAAATTCCTCTGAAGTTTTTATCATCATCTTGCATGATTCTTTTGAAACTTTAGTCGCTTGCTGTGATTCAACATAATACTGCTTGTCTATTCTTTCTTCTTTTGCATTAGAAATAATTTTGTAAAGAGATTTTTCATCGAATATTTTTTTTAAGAGCATGATTGATCCGGAATGATTTTCGGATTTTATTCCTATCCTGAATAAAAGAGCAAGAAGAGAATTATACATACAATAATACGCTTCTGAAGTGGAGTTTTCATACAGCTGATTTTGAAAAAGAATTCTGGCAGATTTAAGGCAATTTTCAGATTTTTTGATATATGAAATTTTCATTTCCCCAGATTCTTCAACCAGTTCAAGTTTCCCTTCTTTTTTAAGCTTCTTCAAAAAATTTAGTTTTTTCATAAAATTCCTCACATCCCCTTATTATTACATGATTTTTAATAATCTCTTTTATCAATAATGAACTTGTATCAAATTTTCCGATTTTAACATTTATCTTAGAACTGGCTTCTTTTATTTTTCCTTTTAGGGAATTGTTCGTTGTTTCAACATATATATCAATATCACTGTTGGATTTTGCATTCCCTTTTGCATAACTTCCGAATAAAATAATCATGCCTTTAGGCACTTTCTTTTTTATATCTTCAAAAATAACTCCAAGATGCGGATAATTCTCTATTGTTTTTGATAATTTGTATATCTCTGCTGAATAAACATAATTCTTTGCATTTAAAGTTCTTTTTATAAAAAAAATTTTATTTTTGCCTTCTGTATAATAATCCAAAATTCCTTTTTTAACAAATTCCTTTATTTTTCTTAAAACAGTGGAATGGGGAATTTTTGTTATCCTGGAAATCTCTCTTAAATGGATTTTGTTTCTGATTAAAACAAGAATAATTTCCAATTCAGTATTGGGTTTATTTTGAACCATATGTACCATATATGAACCAGATTTATAAATCTTTTCATTTATTTTTTATTGGGGGCAGATGAATCAAGTTTTATCTATGCAAATTTGAATAATCTTTCATAATCTTTGTGATTCATCCAATCAAGAACAATTGCAAGGATTTCTATTTCATTATTTGTTATAGTGTAAAGTAGTCTCCAATCTTTTCTTAAATTCTAAATCTTTTCTGTCTTTATATTTTTCATAAAGTTCTGGATTCCAAATATAAGCAATATATCCTTCTGAATCATAAGCTATTCTCAGAGTATTCTCTAAATATTCCATTATTATTTGAAAAGTCTGCCACATTACTTTCTTGGGCAGATTATTAAAAAGCTCTGTTTTTTTGAACTCCCCCGAATTATCCTTGATAAATTTTTCAACCATTAATACTGTTTGCAATGTAGGACTTCTCGCTATTAAATTCTTTTCAGCATAGCTTTTTTTAGATTCTCTGATTTGATTTTGCATTATAATATCAATTGATATGACTATTTAAACATTATTATCTTCTAAAGGATATTTTTTGTTATTACTATAAATTACAACTCTTTTACTTTTTCCTATTTTTTCTTCTTTTTCTTCCCCTTTTTCTTCGGCTTTCGCCCCACTTTTTTTTGCGAGAAAACAGCCACCAGAATACAAGTCTGTGCAAAACTGGGAAAAATGCAAAGTTTTAATAATATCTCTTCATTATTTTTACTATGAAAGGCGAGGAAGATTTCTTTAAACTTTACCACAAATTGCCTCTTGCAGAAAGACAAAATACTGTTGTAGTATTAGATAATGAACCTATTACATGGTTTTTAGCTCATAAGGAAATTGTAAATAAGACTGATAAAGGATACAAAATCTTAAAAATACTAAAAGAGTTAGGAATATTATGACAGAAGATATTGAAGAATTAAAAAAACAAATAGTTTTAGCAAGGCTAAGGGAATCTCCGCCAAATGTAAAAGTGTCTTTTGGAAAAGATATGGGGGGGAAATTTTTAACTCCAAAAGATCTGATAAAAGAGATAAATGAGAATAGTAAATTAGGAAAAAAAATAATAGATTTACAATTTGCTTATCTAAAAGCTCTTAAGAGTATAAATTAAAAAATCTAAATACCTTATGGAAACTGTTTTATTTTCTTCACCCACACATGATGATAATGTTTCTTATTTACATCATTATGTAAAAGAACTAATACAATATGCTAAAAATAATAATTGGAAGGTTCTTAAAAGAAAAGGAAAAGATGCGAACAAAAAAATAATTACGAGTCTTATAAATAAACAAAAACCAAAATTTATTATGTTCAATGGTCATGGTTCACCAATATGTATATGTGGGCATAATGATGAGATAATTGTTAGTAATAAAAATCCAGAATTATTAAAAGATGCCGTAACTTACGCATTAGCTTGCTCTTCTGCAGCAGATTTAGGAGAAAAAACAGTGCAAAAAGGAGCAATTAGTTTTATAGGATATATTGATGATTTTGCACTTGGGAAAGACCCAGATAGTGAAGCAACCCCTGCAAGAGATAAAATAGCCGCTCTTTTTTTACAACCTTCAAATGAACTCGTTAAATTTATACTGAGGGGGAATTCTATAAAAAGAGCTGTTTCTGTAGCAAAGAAAAAAATGTTGGATAATTTTTGGTATTTAAATACGACAAATGATTTTCCAGAAGCTCCTTATTATGCTCCATATTTATTTAATAATTATGCATGTTTGAAACCTTTGGGCGATGAATCTTTTTCTTTTTAGAAAATCTATTTCTTCTTCTTAGCCTTCCGCCCCACTTTTTTTCGTGAGAAAACACTCACAAGAGCATCATCGAGTTTTTCGTCATAGACAGATTTTTTCTTTGACTGACTCACTGTGCTTCTTCTCAAAATATCCTGAATCTGCTCTGAAACAGTGAACATGTTTTTCTTTGCTCTTTTTTCAAGTGCATCCATTACTTCAGTGCTTAAAAATAAAGTAACCTGATTTTTCCTTTCATATTTCGGAGCAAAAAAAGCAAATGCCTTCTCAACTTTCTCCAGATTCCATCCATGGTTAAGAAGTGCTCTCTTTATGTCCAAATCTCCAAAGCCCCTTTTTCTTGCCTCTTTTATAAAACCAATCAGTTTTGTATCAGCCATTTTAATTATAATGGAATCTGTGTTCATAATCCTTGTGGTTAAACCATTCAAGAATTGCTGAAACGATTTGCACTTGATCTTCAGAAGTTACAGTATATAAGAGTCTCCATGCATTAGGTAAGTCATATTTCCACAAGTTAGTAATATTATATTTTACAACATATTCTTGTGGAAAAAGTCTTTTTGGTATTTGTATACCAAAAAAAGCATTTTGTTGTAAATCTGATATTGCTCGTTTAATTGCTTTTTTAAGAGGATCATTTTCATCTAAACTTTTAAATTCTCTCTCTAATTTTTCCGAAATAAACTTAACTTTTGATGGTTTCATATTTTAATCTCTTTTCTTTTTGAAAGCATTTTTGCAAGTTTAGGATTCCAAATGTACCCAACAGTTCCGTTTCTGTCAAATGCAATTTTATTTATGCTTTGCAGATAATCTAAAACAATTAAATATGTCTGCCACATCACCTTTTTAGGGAGTTTTTTCCATATTTCTGTTCTGTTGAATTCTCCGCTATATTTTTCTATAATCCTTTCTACCATTAAAACAGTACCAAGAGTTGGACTTCGGGCGATGATATTTGTTGATTCGTTTTTCATTATCTTACATATATCAATTGATATATAAATCTTTTGTTTATTTTTTCTTTGAAGAAACATAAAGCTTCTGCACTTTGAAACTCTTGTAGATTCCCTCTAAAATATCTGTTCCTGCATAACCTGCAAGCAGGGATAATCTGTAATCAAAATTAAATATTATGCCGACAAAAATTCCAATCACAACAGCAACGAGAACAGTTATTACATAATATCCCCAGAGAATTCTTCTTCTCAAAGACAGAGCTTTCAGCAAGCCGATAAAACCCCGCGTCAGTCCTCCAACACCACCCAAAGCAGCAGGAAGTAAAATAGCAGATAATTGTTCTGAAACCATTTTCCTCTTTATTATATAAATAGGAAGATATTTTATAAAGATTTGGGATTAAGAAATTAATTTCATTTCATATATTCTAACAATCCCTTGACAGCTCCTCTCCCCTCTTTTGGAAATTCTTTTTCCTTCAATCCTTTGCTATAAATACTACGGATAGTATAAGTGCAAGTATCTGAATCATTCCCTCCATCAGAATCAATTGTCACAGTATTTTCAAACATAACATCATCAGGTCCTGTATTCAAAACAGGTATAGACATGCCGAAAATAGTTTCTGTAGAGTGAGCATTAATTTCATTATCTGTTATTGGCAAATTTACCGTGAAATCATAATATCCTGCTGCCCATCCACTAATAGCTTTCTCATGAGCCTTAGCTTGACTAATTGTTGCTGCTTTGCTGCCGTAATTTGTAACTTTCACCTCCCAGTATATATCATCACCGCTTGAAACGACTATAGGAGTTATTTTGTTTTCAACAGAAATTGGTCCAGGAACACAACCGATTGCAGCAAGTCCTAAACCAGTAGCAAAAATATAAGGCATTACTTTTTTTGTAATTCTCTTAAATAAACCAAATTTATTATGAACTCTTTTTTCTAAATTCATTAAAATAAATATTGCTTCATATGTTTATAAATATTATTATCTTAAAAAAGCATATTCTCTTACACAAAATCAATAACCCTTCCAAAATAATCTATGCTCTTAGAAATAATATAAATATAAATCAGGGAGTTCGAATAGCACTGCTTACAGTCACTGCACCCATTGCGTTTTCGTTTTTAAGAAAAACAGTATAAGTTAATCTGGCGTCTATTACGTCAAATAATACTATGCCCTCTCCGATGTCTACCCCAAAACTTGCGTTCTTCCTGTCTCCATATTCCCTCAGAAAATTTACGCCCCCAAATAAATACGGTTCTACTTTTGCTCCTAAGAATGGGTTTGCAACGAAATTAACTCTTGACCAGAGATTTCTTGTTTCTATATCTCTTTTTGACTGAAAATAATCTAAATCAGCTTCAATTCCCAATCCTTTTAGATTAAGACCACCAATAAATATACCAACAAAACCTGAAGGAGGACACTCCTGCCTTTTTTCCTCACCGAGTCTTTTTCCAGCAACAAATCCTGAGGGAGTATAGTCTGGCTTTTTCTCTCCGAATTCAGTCACCATTCCGGCTCTTGTTCCAAAATAAGGGGTGGCACATCCTATCAATGAAGCTGCTACTCCTGCAAGAAAAATTCTTTTTCCTGTTTTTGGCACCTGTTTTATTATTTCTGGTATCTGTTTCAGTGTATATTCTAATCTTTTGTTCATTTTATCCAAAAAGTTTACTTCTTTTTAAATATTTTTATATTCCAATAAATATATGATTTCTTTTACTATATTTTAATAATAACATTAATAACCCTTCCATAAAATAAGTTTTCCTTCATCATCTCTGAGAAACAGGGTATCTCCTGTGTCTGTCCAGACATAATATTCATCTGTCCAAAATAAAGTTGTTTCAGTGTTCTGTCCGTCTCCGACAATTATACTGACATCTTTCCCTGTCCCGAGTTCAAAATCATCAAAAATAAATTTCTTCCTTCCTTTATCTTTGATTTCCCAGTCAGTAAGTTCGCAGTCAAAATTACATTTATTATGAAAAATAACTTCTTCGTTTTTATAATCAAATTTTTTCAGTTCTATACATTCGGCACATCTGTTTTCTGACCTCTCGCACAAATTAACATTTTGTTCAAGACACTCTTCCCATGCCTCTCTCAACTGACTTTCATATTTCCTGTCATCTAAAATATAAACATTAGCCAATCCGGTTCTAACTAACTCTGCATTAATGTTTGTATTGCTGATAAAAACAAAAGCCAAATCTCTGTTATACTTGTCTTTCTTTCCTATTTCCAGTCCGATAGTTTTGTTTGAAATTAGCTCCTCTAAGAAATTTCCTGCCTCTTCGTAATACATCTCTCCTTCTTCAGGGCAGTTAATTCCCAGGAGCCTTGTGGATTTATTATTAACAACAATAGTATCACCGTCAATCACCCTGTCAACCTCGGCATATTGTCTTTCATTAAACAAACCTCCGAGCCTTTTGTCAATAAAATAATAATTAACCACGAGCAATAAAAAAATTAGAAAAATTAATACCAGAATATACTTTTGTTTATCCATATATTTTAATGTATAAATTGTTTTAAATAGATTATTGTGCGGAAAAAGAGAATTTATTTCTTATTTAAAATGTGGAGGACAGGATTTGAACCTGCGCAGGCACTAAGCCACAGCCTTTCTTAATTGACATTACCAGTTTCCATATCGGAAGGAGGTTGACTGTCAAGGAACCTTGGTCCCTTACATTTCTTAAGGGCTGTCCGTTTGACCGCTCCGGCACCCCCACATTCAGAGGAGTGGGAAAACTCGTTTGACCCGAAAGTTTTCGTGAACTGCCTATCGCCCATGATTTGAGCGAAGACTTGAGTTCTCCGCACCCCACATGAAATTGAAAATAGAATTCAACTTATAAAATTATTCTTTTTTCTGCTTTTGAATTTTAACACCAAGTTCTTCAAGACGCTTAATATGTGCCTGCATGATTGCCTCAATATTCTGAATCATTTTTATTAACTCATTTCTTTCAGCAACCAAGGTATTCAATGTTCCCTGGTGAAATCCAATTTCCATATCCTTTGGTATTTTCGGAGCACTGTCTTTTCTTTTATTCAAAGCTTTTTCCAGATTTTTTGAATCTTTGTTTATTTCCATCAAATTCCAAAAAATACAGCACTTAAAAAACTTGTGATTATCCAGAAACAAACAAAAGACATTTGCAATGATTCTGCAATTCTATCTCTCCTCTGTGAAATACACAAGGACAAATAATCTCTTTATCTTTTTCCTTGTCTCCTGTAGGAATCCTGCACGGACAATAAAATTCTCCTTTTTCTTTTTTATGCTTAAACAAACCTTTCACAACACCCCCGACTATTTTTTTGTCAGGATTCAGTTTTATTCCAGCTTTTCTGGCATACTCTCCTGCATCGCTTATAAGCTCTTTTTCATTTTTTGATTCGAATCTTTTTTCAGATTTCATAAACTTTATAATCTGTATTTCTTTTTATAATTTATGAAATTGGGGTTTTTCAATCGCATAAGACAACTGATGAGTTTTATGTCAAAAAAAGAGCAGGATACCAAAGATATAATAGTAAATCTTCTGAAAGAAGCACTAAAAGAAGAAAACTTAAAGATAGATGAAGAAGAGATTAAAAAATTTATAGAAGTGCCCAAATCTTTTGAATTAGGAGATTATGCTTTCCCATGTTTTTTTCTCGTTGATAAAATAAAAGAAGAGCCGCATCAAATTGCAATAATGCTGAGAAGCCACATGACTAAACTTCCGAGCAATCTTGAAGATGTTCAGGTTGCAGGTCCTTATATTAATTTTTTCCTTGACAGAAAAGAAATTGCAAGACAGCTCATCTGGGAAGTTTTAAGGAAAAAACAGAATTTCGGAAAATCCAGCTTAGGAAACAGAAAAAAAGTGGTTGTGGAATTTTCATCTCCTAACATAGGAAAGCCTTTTGGAATCGGGCATCTGCGTTCAACGATTATAGGAAATTCAATAGCGAATATTTGTGAATTCGTTGGTTTCAAGCCAATCAGGTTAAATTATCTCGGTGACTGGGGCGCTCAGTTCGGGAAACTTATATTCGGATATATTAAATTCGGAAATGAAAAAAAACTGCACGAAGATCCTTTGAAGCATCTGATGAGCATTTATGTGAGGATGAACAAAAATAAAAAATATGACAAAGAATCCAAGGAATGGTTCAAGAAATTAGAGCAAGGAGACAGACAGGCAGTAATATTATGGAGAGCATTCAGGGAACTCAGTTTAAATGAATTCAAAAAAATTTATGATATTTTTGGAATAAGATTTAAGGATTATACCGGAGAATCAGCAACTATCAGACGAAAATCAATTGACAAAATTCTTCAAGAAATGAGAGAAAAGAAATTATTGAGAAAAAGCAAGGGTGCTCTAATCGTGAATCTGAAAAAATACAGTTTAGGAGTTTGTTTGATGCAAAAAGAAGACGGCACAACAATTTATGCAGTGAGAGATATAATTTCTGCAATCAGGAGACAGAAAAAATATAAATTTAAAAGAATGATTTATGAAGTGGGGCAGGAGCAGACTCTTTATTTCAAACAAATTTTCAAAATACTTGAACTGATGGGTTATGAATGGGCTAAAGATTGTATCCATGTCAGCCACGGACTTTATCTGGATAAGGACGGAAGGAAATTTGCAACAAGAAAAGGAAAAACAATTCTCATGAAAGATATTATAGATAAGATAATTTCTTTATCAAAAAAAGAAATAAAGAAAAGATTCCCGAAAATTTCAAAAAGAGAATTAGAAGACAGGGCATTGAAAATAGCAATTGCAGCAATTTTTTACGGCGATTTAAAAAATAACCGTTTGAATGATGTGGTTTTTGATTTGCAGAGATTCGTTTCTTTTGAAGGAGACACCGGCCCTTATATTTTATACAGTTATGCAAGGGCAAGCTCTATTTTAGAAAAATCTGTGTGCAATGATAAATTCAAGGTTTATGATTTAGAACCAAAAGAAGTGGAATTGGTAAAGAAATTATCTGAATTTCCGCAAGTCGTGTTAAATGCTTATGAAAATATGAATCCATCTTTAATTGCAAATTATTCTTATCAACTGGCTAAAATTTTTAATGAGTTTTATCACAACTGTCAGGTGATTGGTTCAGAGGAAGAAGTATTCAGATTAACACTGATAGAATCATTCAGGCAAACTCTGAGAAATGCTCTGAGACTTTTGGGTATAAAAACAATTGAAAACATGTAACAGATTTAAGTTCATTATTTTCAACAATTTTAAGTTTGACCATAATAAAATTTATAATCATTTGTTTGTGTTAGCCTTCATGGAAAAAGAAAAAGGAAAAAAACTATTATCAATGGGATATGCATTAGTTGATGCATCAAATAGAACGAAAGATATAGGACAAAAAAGTGCTCTGGCTTTAGTTTCTAAAAAACCATTCAAATTTAGCGTATTAATGTTATCTTCTGATAAGAGAACCATTTTTAAAAAATTAGAAAGGAAATATCCTACAGGGAGAATTGCAGAAATTGTTCATTCAGTTAAATTATACTATGCTATTAGGGGTTGTATTGATATTTTGCCAGGAATTTATATTTGTGGGGAAGGACTTAACAGAGGTCTTCTTAAGCATTATTTAAGGATATTTCTTAATCAAAAGTATAATGAAAAAAAGATTATTATTCTGCCTTCTTTAAAATCATTATTTGGAAAGAAAAATATGGCTGATAGATTAGCAGTCAAGGTAGTTAAAAAATTAGAAAAACCAACGATTGTTTTAAAAGAGAAACATTTTAAGAGACTTGGTTTATTGTAGTAAGAATCAAGAGAAAGGGATAATTCCGAACCTCGAGTTCGGCTATACACATTCGTATAGGTTCCCCGAGCATTCTCTCTCACCTTCCTACGTAATATACAATTCGATAAACTATATAAAATTTTCTATTTATATAATCCACAAAGTCATTTTTACATAAAAACATGTAGTCAAAAAATATTTAAATAGAATTTTCTTTTTATAATAAATTTAAAATAAAAGGAGGTAAGAATGGTACAGACTAAAAAGATGGACGAGAGTGCTTTTGCAAATATCGTCAAGGAATTTAATGCATTCGGAGAATTAATCCGGGCTAAGCAGGATGAGAAACAGGCAATCATTGATGAGTTTGACAGTGAGAGCAAGAGATTCTTCCTTGGTAAAATTTCTGAAAGAACACTGGAATCTTCTGTAAGAAAAACAAACAAGGAAATGCAGAAACTTGATGATGGTATAAGAACTGCAATAAAAAGTGCAGGTGACCTTGCGGGTCAGGCAAGAAAATTTGCTTCATCTCAATCTCCAAGATCCTTTAAGGCAACTCTTTCAGGAGTAGTTAGAACAGGACAGACAAAACCAAGAAGAAGAGTGAAAAAAAGAATAAGGAAAAAACCTTCTGTAAAAAAGAAAAGCCCTGTCAAAAGCAAGAAAAAAACGACTGTAAAGAAGAAAAAATAAGTTAATCAAAACTTATTTAAACTGTCTTTTTTTAATATCTTTATAGTTAAATAAAAAAAGGAGGTAGAAATGGTTGGAAAAAAAGTGAAAAGTGTGTTGAACTTTGTTGCTTGGTTAACTGGTGTTATCGTATCATTGGCAGTAGGTTTTGCAATGATTGACGGAGTTCTTACTATTAGATGGATACCAGAAATAGTAACAATAGTTGCTGGATGGATAGTTGTTATAACAACTCTACTTAGCGCAGCATTAGCTCTATTAAAACAATAAATTTTTTATTTAATCTTCTTCTTTTTCTTAATTTAAATAGTGGTAAATATTGGGAATAATTCTCTTTCATATAATTATTTATTTCTTCCCAATACAGACATTATATTTGCTATTAGAGATATAAATAATCCAAAAAAGCTGATAAATAAATCAGAGATTGTAATTGATTTAATTTTTAATAAAAAAGAGACAAAATAAATAATAATTGTAAAGTTTATTAAATGTGAAAGTACTGAGAAACTATCTGCTAATCTCATTTTAAGATACTAAATTTCTAATTATTCCATAAGCTAACAATATTAAGGCCAGAATTCCTAAAATCCATATAAGATAATGATACCAGCTTATTTTTTTTTGTTTTTTCTTTTTCACCATCTTATTTTACTTAACAGCTTTCATGTCCTTCCATGCAAGTTCAAACATCTGTTCTAATGCACGGGCAAAGAATTCTGTATTAACCCATACACCGACATCATAATTCGGATGGAATTTCTCATCATCGAGAAGCATAAACATTACCTGATTTGAATCAATAATAATAAACCTTGCTTTCATTTTTTCAAGATTTCTGACTTCTGCAACTTTTTTCAAATCTTTTGCAACTTTTATATTATTCCCGTCAATAGGAGCAGCAATTCTTACCTTCACTCCCTTTTTTTTGCATTCCTCTAAACTTGGCATTAGCGCTTCAAGTTTTCTGTTCAGCCCTTCATTTGTTGTCACGATTGTTATTGTTTTTTCTGCATCTCTAACCATCATGTCAAGGTGGTTATACAAATTTTGCCTCCCCCTTAAACTTCCTGACAAATCAGAAGGTTCAACAAACTTAACTCCTTTGGTAAAAAGAGAATTCAATTCTTCCAAGACTTCATCATCCTTTAACTTATCGAGTCTCTCTGATCTTTCCTTTGCATATCTGATTAAATTTTTCTTTACACGTTCAACAACTTCCCCTGGTTTTAGTGCAACAAATTTTATTGGCTTGCCGAGTTTCATCATGATGAATCCTTTTTTCTCCAGACTTTCTAAGATATCATAAGTTCTGCTTCTCGGCACATCAGAAATATTACTCAATTCTCCTGCTGTTGATGTTCCCCTGGAAAGAAGAGCAGTCCAGACCTTTACCTCATACAAATTCAAATCAAAAATTTTCCTTAATCTGCTCAAAAATTCTTCCTTAACAATCATTTTTTTATTTGGATGTTTTTCTTTTTAAATATTGTTATGATAAAAGAGTAAATTTATTGCATCACCAGTCAGTAATTATTTTTGAATCACTACAATCTTTCCTCTTTTATCTTTAATTGTAAAGTCGGTTTTGTTTTTAAATCTTTCCTTGTCAGTTGTAACAAATTCAAGTTTTTCAGAATTAGTTCTCTCTTTAATAAAATTTTTTTGCTCCTCTAGAATTTTTTTAAATTTGTCGTCGACAATTAAGAATGTTTTAATCTTGTCCTTTTTTTCCAAGCCCAATTTTTTTCTGAAAGCCTGAATCTGTCTGCTCAATTCACGTGCATAGCCTTCTGCTTCAAGTTCCGGAGTTATTCTGGTATCAAGTCTGACAGAAATATCTTTTGATTTATTATTCAATTTTATTTCTATTTCTTTGACATTTAATTGAGATTTAATTATATCTTCTAACTCTTTCAACTGATATTCTTTGCCGAATATAGTAACTTTTGCCAAAGGCCATCTTAAATTAATTTTAGTTTTATCTCTTTCAGCCAAACCTTTTTCTATTATCTGAAATGCAACATCAAATTTTGATTCTAATTTTTCGTTAATTTTTTTAACATCTGCTTTTGGCCATGTTTCCAGAAAAATAGAATCTTTTTTTCCAAACTTTTGATAAATTTCTTCTGTAATAAAGGGAATAATTGGAGCAAGGAAAAATAAAATTTTTTTTCTGATTTCATTTAAAACATATTTCACAGCCTTATCTTCTGCCCTCTCTCTTATTATTTGTATGTATGTTCTTGAAACATCGTTAATCAAAAAGTTTTCAATCTCTTCCACAACTTTCGGGAAATAATACGAGTTATAATAATTTGTAATGTTCTTTATATCGGAATTTAATTTTGAGAGAATCCATTTATCTTCAATCTTTAAATTTCCATTTTTTGAGTTTCCGATTTGATTGACAAAATTATTAACATTCAGCAAAACCCTGAGGAAATTAGTGATGCTTTTGAATTCTTTTTCATCAAAAGAAAAATCTTCTCCCTTGGAAATTTTTGCAAAGAAATATCTCAGGGAATCTCTTCCGTATTTTTCAATGATTTCTTCAGGAGATGTTACATTCCCCCTGCTCTTTGACATTTTTCTTTTTCCCAAATCAAGAATCATACCATGAACACCGATAGCATCAAAAGGTTTTTTATCAAAAGCTATCTGAGAGAGGATTATCTGTGCATTCCACCATCCTCTGAACTGGTCTTTTCCTTCAATATTTAAATCTGCAGGCCAAAACTTCCTGAATGAATCTTTTTTTTGCGGATAATCAAGAGCTGCCCAGCTTGAAACACCGGCATCAAACCAGACATCTAAAATCTCAGGAATTCTTCTCATTTCTCTTTTGCATTTTTTGCATGTTATCCTGATTTCATCAATTTCCGGTTTATGTATTTCTTTAATTTTTTTCCCAGAGAGTTTTTCCAGTTCTTTTTTATTCTCAACGATAATTACTTCCCCACAACTCTCGCATTTCCATATCGGCAGAGGAGTTCCCCAATATCTGTCTCTAGAAATAGGCCAGTCTGAAATTCCTTCAAGCCAAGCTTTCATCCTTAATTCCATATATTTAGGAACCCATTCAACTTTTCTGTTTTCTTTTAATAATTTACTATGGATACTTTTAATTTTGAAAAACCACTGCGGGACAGAAATCATTAACAACGGAGTTTTACATCTCCAGCATATCGGATAATCGTGGGAATATTTGTGTGTATGAACGAGCATATTCATGTTTTCCAAATCCTTTATTATTTCTTCGTCAACAATTCTCGCTTTCTTCCCCTGATATTTTCCTGTTTCTTTGGTTAACAAACCGTTCATACCAACAGGAGAGGGCATATCTAAAATATATTCTTTCCCGACTTCATAATCTTCTTTACCATGTCCAGGAGCACAATGAACCAAGCCTGTTCCTTCTTCGAGATTAACATATCTGCCAGAGAGCACAACCTTGTAAGCATTTTTCAAATTGAGATTCATGTTTTTGGCAAGAGGATTAACATATCCAATTCCTTCTAATTCCCTTCCTTTGTAATTTTTCTTTACTTTATACTTAGCCCAAATTTTAGACATTAATTCTCCTACTTTTTCTTTGGCAATAATCCACCTCTCTCCATTATCCAGTTCAACTTCACTATAATCAAAATCAGGATTCACCATAATTCCTGTATTTCCAGGAAGAGTCCACGGAGTCGTTGTCCAAATTATGAAGAATTTGTTTTCCTCTTTTTTAAGAGGAAATTTTACATATATAGAAGTGTCTTCCTGCTTTGTATATTCAATTTCATTAAATGCAACAGCTGTTTCACATCTCGGACAGACATGAACAGGATATTTTCCGAGATACAGCAACTTTTTTTCATATGCTTTTTTAAAAGTCCACCAAATTGCTTCGATATATTTATCATCTAAGGTGAGATAAGGATTTTCCCAATCCATCCAGACTCCGAGATTCATAAACTGTCTGTTCATGACTCCAATATATCTCGTTGCATATCTCTTGCATTCCTGAACGAATTTTTTTATTCCGTATTTTTCAATGTCTTCTTTCCCTGTTGACCCAATCTCTTTTTCAACCTGAAATTCTATCGGAACACCATGAGTGTCATATCCCGGTCTGTCAAAAACATTTTTTCCCTGAAATCTCTGGCTTCTCATTGCAATATCTTTTAAAACCTTGTTAAGGGCAGTTCCCATGTGAATGCTTCCTGTTGCATAAGGAGGACCGTCCATAAAATAAAATTTCTTCCCTTTTGAATTCTTTTTCCTGACTTTCTTATAAATTTCTTTTTCTTTCCACAACTTCAAAATTTCTTCTTCTGTCTTCTGATGATTATACATCTTTCTAATATGATTTTTATATTTTTAAAATGATTGAATTATAAAACCAGAAATAAACTTTGTTAAGCTGCTTCCTTGAGTCCGAATTCTTCTGTAATAATTTTAATCAATTCAGAAGGCTCTTCATCATCTGATTTCCACTTTAAAGTAATCTGCTCATGATACCTCATCTGTTCATCACTAATCATATGAGCGCCACAATCCCTATCAAATTTTATTTGTACTGAGATCTTTCCCCTAGAGAAATATCTTTTATCAGAAATTATCTCTGAAAGATAACAAGCAATTCCACTTCCTTCTTGATAATCCCACCATCCTGAAACAGGATCAAAAGTTTCCCTTATAACAGCAGTATATAATTCAGGAGAAACAAATTTCCTCTCTGTGAATTTAGGTTCACTTTTCATATCAGATTCTTCTTTGCCCATAAAAAATAATATATTTTTTCCTTTTTAAGAATTACTGTTTTTCAGAATATAATCAACCTAAACAACATCATAAACTCTCAAGCATCTGCTTTTCCATGAAATGAAGTTTTCCATGAATAATCATGCAGTAAGGTTTTCTGACATTCTGGAACTCTTTTAATTCTTCAGGTGTTTTGTAAGAAATCCTGCTTTCTTTTGTTCCTAATGCCTGGCATACAATAATCTTGTTTAATTTTATTCCATGCTTTTCTGCAGATTTTTGAAGCTGTGACAATGCATCCTGAAATTCAAGTCCAATGTCAATCAAAATCAGACTGTGTGCTTTGATAGACTGATTCTCTTTGATAACTTCTATAAAACTGTCAGGAGTAAAATTTTTTTCTTTGTTCCATTTAGGCATGCTTGCTGTTTTTCCGAATTTGTAAATCTGCAAGCCTGTTTCAGAAACAGAATCAAGAACAGATGCACTATGAATTACGTTGCATTTCACATTGCAGTTTTTTGCCTCCTGGATTATTGAGATATGCGTGGTTGCTGTAAGAGGGCTTCCGTAGACAAGAAGAGCAACATCCATCTTTGTTGCTTCATCAACAATTCCCAGTCCTTCTGTAAAATTTCTGTCTGCAGGAATTATCTTTTTCTTAATCACATCTTCCAGTTCTTCCTGAGAATAAGGAAAATCAACTGTATAATTTTCAAGATAAACCTTTTTGCATTTCTTTACAGCATCCAGTCCCTGCTTGGAAATTCCTTGGGAATTTAAACCCAAGCCAATTAAATATAACATAGAAATAAAAGAAATTCTTAATTTATAAAGTTCATGCAGCAGAAAGAAGTTCCTTGAGTTCTTTTATATTCCTCTCTTTTCCTGCTTGTCTTAAATCTCTTGCTGATTTTGTGAAATAATTGTGTTCTTCCAGAAGTTTAAGAGATTGCTTATACCATTGTCTTAAAGGAATTATAATCCCCTGATTTGCTAATTCTAATCTTATTAATTCTCCTTTGAGGAAAAAATCTTCTCTCCCGAAATTATCTAAATCAGCATCACACATGATTTCTTCTAATTTTGTTTTTGGATTTTGTGGCATTTGCGTTGCCATTATTATGTTGTGGACAATCTCTCTTTCTTCAGGAGAGCATTTCTTTATTTTAAGCAATTCCTTATTTGCTATCTCTGCTCCGATTGGTTCATTTTTTTGATATTGCTCTATAAATCCTGTATCATGAAATGCTGCAGCTGTTTTTACAAGTAAAGTATCTAATTCAGAAATCTTTTCCAAATTGCATAAAATTCCTACAACACCGAGTACATCTTCTGAATGCTCTTTGATATGATAGCATAAACTCTGTGGTAATTTATCTAATATTTTAAATGCATTTGTTTCAAGTTCATGATAAGTTCTATAATCTATATTATAATCCATATTAATCTTATTTTTTTTGTATATTTAAATCTTTCTATTTGTAACTACTTCGCAGTTGTTATAAACTCTTGCTGGTTACAATTGCAATAAAAAAGAGACTGAATAGCAAAGCATCATTCCCAAGAATTAAACTTACAACACCTCCGATTAAGCAGATTACAATAAGCAGTTTAAACCACTTTTTTCTTGATTTCAGCTCTTCTTTTGTTTTCTTGGCAAGTAGGCTTCCAATAGGCAACCCCAAGGCTAAAACCGCAATTCCAATAAGAATCTTAATTATTTGTTGCATGATAATATTTAAGAAATCTTGTTTTTTATATTTAATGCTAAATAGAAAACGAAAATCACTCTACTTGTACTGGGTCAACTATTCGAATATTTTGTACTTTATTATATGTTATTCTTCCCAATGAGTCAAACCAATTCCCAAATTTTGTAACCACAGAAGTAAATTTTCTTCCTCGTGTTAATTTTAGATAATCAAATGTTTTTTTGTAAACATATCCCATATCTCTATCCACAAAATAATTAGAATTGTATTCAACAATCACACCATCTCCAATCTGAAGTTGGGCAACAGTTTTTTCTAATTCTGATTTTAGTTTTTTATACATTTAATCTAGATTAATTTAATTTTTATAAATTTTATTGTATTTTAGTATATGATAATTTTATTAAATTTTATCTAATTAATCACACTAATCTTTATAAATCATTTATATTATTCTGATTAAAATGTGTCCTGAAAAAAAAATTGGGATTGAAAAAATAGTAGCTTATGTTCCGGGTTATTTTGTAAAACACGGTCTCTTAGACACTCGTAGAGGAAGAGAACCCCTGGAAACTTATAATAAACTCGGACAGAAACTTATGGCTGTGCCTGCTTCTTGTGAAGATGCTGTCACTCTGGCTGCCAATGCAGCAAGAAAAATATTGAAAAATATTTCTCCAGAAGAAATAGGAATGTTGTTCGCCGCAACTGAAAGCGGAGTTGATCAGTCAAAAGCACTATCGACCTATTTACATGGACTTTTACATCTGCCATCTGATGTTGAAAATTCTGAAACAAAATTTGCTTGTCTTGCAGGAATAAATGCCCTTGGTCAAGCTTTTAACTGGATTAAAACAGGACAAAACAGAGGAAGATCTGCACTTATAGTGTGTTCAGACATAGCAAGGTATAGAAAGGGTTCTAGTCCTGAGCCGACACAAGGAGCAGGAGCAGTGGCTATGCTTATTTCTGAAAATCCAAGTCTTGTAATCCTTAATGAACACAGAGGAATCTATTCTAAAGATGTTATGGATTTTTGGCGCCCGTTAAATTCTGAATATGCAGAGGTTAATGGAAGATTATCTATTGTACATTACTTAAGTGCAATTAAAGGAGCATATAGGGATTACAGAAAAAAAGGAGGAATGGCAGACCCTGACAGATTAGTCTTTCATACACCTTTTGCAAAATTGCCAAGACAAATCGGAGCCGAGCTTATTAAGATTATTGGGGAGGAAGAAGATTTAGGTGAATTTTCTGATGCTAAAATTAAAGAACTCGTTGAAAGAAAAATTGGTCCATCATTAATATATCCTGAATTAGTTGGAAATATATATACTGCTTCAACTCTGCTTGCATTATTGAGTTTAATAGAAAATGAAAATTGTAAGGAAAAGACTCTTGGAATAGGAGCTTATGGCAGTGGTTGCGGTTCAATATTTCTTTCAGGAAAGGTTATCTGTGATAAATATAATTCTGGATTTAAAGAAGAGCTGGAAGACCGTATTGAATTACCTCCTAAAAAATATGACAGAGTTGTTTATGGTGGAGAAAGATTAGACATACCTGAACAAAAAGGCTGTGTCATAAAGAAAATAGGTGAGCGGGGTGACAGGTATTATGAATTCTTGGATTAATATTCAAATTTATAATCAAAAGATATTTAAATTATAATTAACACCATATTAATACAGAATTAACATATGAAAATGGTAAAAGCGATTGTGAATATTGATGAAAGTGCAAACAGAATATTAAACATAGTAAAGGCTAAGGAAAATTTAAAAGACAAAAGTGAAGCCATAAATCTTATCTTAACAATGTATGGAAAAGAAATGTTGGAATCTGAATTAAAACCTGAATTTATTAATGAACTTTTAAAAGCTCAAAATGAGGAAACTGTTAAAATAACTGACTGGAAGAAGCATTTTGGATTAGACTAAAATAACATTTAATTTTAAAAGATAAAGATATAAAAATTAAACATGTATAAGATTAAAGTCAGAAAAGAGGTTGAGAGGGTTCTTAAAAAACTTGCTAAAAAAGATAAGATAAGTTCATTTTATATTTCAAAGAAAGTTGAAGAAATTCAGGAAAATCCTTATAGATTTAAACCATTGAAAAAACCGCTTCAGGGATTTTGGAGAGTCCATATAGGCAATTATGTTCTTGTTTATTCAATAGATGAGAAAAACAAAACAGTTATAATAGAAAGATACAAACACCATGATGAAGTTTATAAGGCGAAATAATTTATTTTCAACACAACCATTATACTAACATAATCCTTAAATAATTAAAATTTTTTTATTCATTATGGCTTTAAATCAGGAATCAATAAAATCAGCTAAAGACTTAGAGCAATTTACTTTTTCTGAACTTAATGAATATGCAAGAGCAAATCAAGGGAGTTTCAAATCTTTTTATGACAGAGGAATCATAACTAATGGTTTATTGAAAAAAGTTGTTATCAACCAGGCAAAAAAAGATTATAATTGGATGACTGATGAGAGAAGAGGTTATAATATCTGGGCAGACCATCTTGGAAAACTTGCATCTTTGTGTTTTGCTTATGCTCTGAAAGAAGGTAAATTTTCTGGAGAAGAAATTAAAAAGATTTATTTTGGAGATATGAATTTCAATGAATTTTTAAAAGAGTATAATAGAGAAGATTTGCCCAGCATATTAATTCAAAAACTCCTTAATCCAAAACCGCATCCAGAAATAAGAGATAATCCTTATTGTGATATTCATCCTGCATGTTGCGGGGATTAATTAATTTTTGTAAGGATTTTCTAAAGAATTCAGAAATGATTCATAATCCTTACCTGTTGTTTTTTTAAGCCATTCAGAAGAATCCCAGCCGACTTTAGAAGAATACTTGCCAATTTGTTTTAACATTTTTGTAAGGACAGAAGTTCTTTTATGAGTATTCAATTCCTCATGAAAATCGCTTATCATATCAACCAGTCTCTCTCCTGCTTCTTCTTCAGACATATTATCAAGAAAATCATTTTCATCAATTGAAAATGTCTTTTTATTATCATAATTAGGGATAAATTCCTGCATGTCCAGTTCAGTAAATTTTCCTTCTAAATCAGGTTTTCCCCTTTTATATCCCACATATCCGATTCTTTTCCCCTGGTTTATCTGGGACAGACAGCAATAGTAATATGCAAGAGCATTTTCAGTTATTTTATTTAATATTTCTTCATCAGTAATTCCTTTTTCATCAAATTCCATAATTTCATAGCCATGATAAGAAATCCCTACCATTCTTCTAAAAATATCATGAGATACTCCAAACTCAAATTCTTTTTCTCTTTTAGAGGTTTTTAGATATTCTTTCCATACTTGTAATGATTCTTCAGACGCTAGCATTAAAGGTTCTTTTTCAGGAAACATTCCTTTTATAAGAATAATTCCTCCCAAGCTTGTTATATTGGCAAATTGATAATATAAAGGATATATAATAGATGTAATCAGATTCTTATAATCTTCCTCTTTTATCAAATCCTTGCCGAAGCATTCTTTTAATAAAAAGTTAAAAAAATCTACAGGAATTTTGGTTCTGGTGCTTATTCTCTGTTTTTCATTCATGATTGGTAAATCTCTTTTTCTTTTTTAAAACTTTCCTAAACATTCCAAAAATATCTAAAAATTTAAAATATATCTTTCTTATCATAATTCATGTATCAAAAATATCTCATAGTTGCCAGCAAAAAAGATAGTGCAGGAATAAATATCACGACTCAGCTCAGTCAGTTCAGGAAAAATCCTGTTTTGTCTGCAATGAACAAAGATGCTTCTTCTTTTGATTTTTATCTTGTTGATGAAGAAATAATCTATACAGAAAATCTGGATTTGGAAAAAATCAACAATTATGATTTTATTATTTTCGCTTCAAAACACAAATCAGAGAAAAATGAAAAAACTCTCTCTGTCCATGCTCCTGGTAACTGGAGAGAGGCAGAGTTGGGAGGTAAACGGGGAGAGGTTTCAAGAACTTCTGCATTATTTCAGAAACAAATTTTTGAAAAATTAAAAGCCAATGCAAAATTGCATAGTTTAAGGGATTATAAAATAACTCTTGAATGCACCCATCACGGTCCTTTGATTGACAAGCCTTGCATTTTTATAGAAATCGGTTCAACAGAAACAGAATGGAATGACAGAAGAGCAGCATTTATTGTCGCAGTAACAATAAGAGATATAATTCAGGGATTTAAAGAAAATCAGTATAATGAAGTAGCAATAGGAATTGGAGGACCGCATTACTGCCCTAATTTCAACAAGATACAATTAAAATCAAATATTGCCATCTCCCACATTATACCATGGTATGTCCTTCCATTAAATGAGGAAATGGTAAAACAGGCAATTGAAAAAACAGTAGAAGAGGTTGATTTTGCACTTCTTGACTGGAAAGGGCTCGGAAATGCAGAAGAAAGACAGAGGATAATTCAGATTCTTAACAAACTTTATCTGAGATACAAAAAAATGAGTGATATTGAGAAGTGATTAGAAAATATCTTAAATCATATAAATATTTAAAAAAATTGAATTTATCTTATCAATATGAAAGGATACAGAATAAATGACGGATATTTTATAGTGATGCCTTTCGAGAGAGGAGAAAGGACTGTTGAAGTTCATCCGCTTTTTGCCAATATTGAAAAATATTTAAAAGATGAACCTAACAAAGGTACATTAGGCTGGTTTGTAGAAAAAGCAGTGATTGCAAGAGAAAATAATACTGACTTAAAATTGACTTCCGGCGAAGTCAAGAGATTGGGAAGATATCTTCCTTTTGATACAGATATTTCTGAAATTCAACAAAATAATGATATGTATTGGAGGCTTGTAAAAGCCATAGTTGCAAAAGAAGGAGTTGGTAAATATATTCTGGCAAATCTTGTGAAGAATTTGTTTGTTTGGGAGCACAATGAATTAGTTACAGTAGGAATAATAAGCAAGTCTGATGTGATTGCACTTAACTGTCCTGATACTTTTGAGGATGCTTTCAGAAAACAGCAAAATCTTGAAAATCTCATCAGTCAGGTAAGAATATTTGAACACGATGAAGAATATAGGGAGGGTGATTTTTCTAATCTCCCTCAATCAGCGGAACAAATCTAAAACCAGGATATTTTTGAATTTTATTTTTTTCTTTGCCTTTCTTGACAACCACAATTGAATTTCTTACAGGAGCTACTAAAATTCCTCCAATCACTAATTGCTCTATTAATTTTTCAGGAATTTTATCAGATGCAGCGCTTGTTAAAATTCTGTCATAAGGAGCATTTTTTATATAACCTTTAGAACCATCTCCGTAAACTATTTTTACATTTCTGCAATTCTTTAATTTTTCCTTGGAACTTTTAACCAAACTTTCCACTCTTTCAATTCCGATAATTTTTCCGTTTGGATTAAGTTTAGAAAGCAAGTTAAGCACATAACCGCTTCCAGAACCGACTTCCAGAATATTCTGTTTGCCTTTGACTTCAAGCAGTGTCAGCATAAATGAGATAGTATAGGGCTGGGAAATTGTTTGCCCGTGTCCGATTGGCAGGGGAATGTCTGCATAAGCGAATTTCTCTCCTCCTTTAGGGATAAATTTGCTCCTGTCAACTTCTTCAAATGCCTGAATAATTTTCTCAGGAAAATTATGTTTCCTCAAACTTGCAATTAAATCCTCTTTTTTCATATTTATCCAGATATTTTAAAACACGCCCTGGGGCAGCTCAGAAAATCAAAGATTTTCTGGGACATTCAAGATTTGCATCTTGAAGTGAATCGAACCTGCGAACAGGTTCAATAACGCCCTGGACAGGAATCGAACCTGCGGGCCCCGAAGGGCGTGGATGTTTGCTCCTTCTCTTTTAAGGGAGGTTGACGGTCAAGGAACCGTAGGTGCCTTACCTTAGCAATCCACTGCAATACCACTATGCGACCAGGGCATATTATTATGGAATTATCAGAGATTTAAATTATTTGCTTTTTTGTGAATAAAATGAAAATAGCGGGGATAGGATTTGAACCTATGACCTCCGGGTTTCCCATGCAACTTCCATCAGAGGCAATTTAAGAAGTTGCCTATCCGCATCGGAAGGAGGTTGACTGTCAAGGAACCTTGGTCCTTTACATTATGGGCCCGACGAGCACTCCAGATTGAGCTCCATCAAATCTTTTATAACTTGACGAATCTGCTCCACCCCGCTATATAACATTCATCTTGATTAAATTTATAAACCTTTTTAATTTTCAAAATTAATGCTCACGCTTGGAATAGATGATGCTGGTCGAGGTCCGGTAATAGGACCAATGGTATTGGCAGGATGTCTTGTAGATGAGAAAACAAAAAAAGTATTCAGGAGATTAGGAGTTAAAGACAGCAAGCAATTAACTCAAAAAAGACGAGATGTTCTGGCAGAAAAAATAAAAGAAAAAGCAGAAACTTTTGAAATAGTTGTAGTTCCTCCTGTGATAATTGACGGTGACGGACCAAACAGAATAAAATTAAATGAGATAGAAGCAGAAGCTTGCGCAGAAATAATAAACAGGATAAATAAAGGTTTTAAAAACATAAAAGTGATAATTGACTGTCCTTCTCCTAATTTAACAAGATGGGGAGATTTCTTAAAGATGAAAATTAAAAATTTATCCAATCTTGAAATCTCATGTGAGCATAAAGCAGACAAAAATCATATCTCTGTTTCAGCAGCCTCTATACTGGCGAAAGATATCAGAGAAAAAGAGATGACTCTTTTAAGAAACAGATACGGAAACAGCATTGGTTCTGGATATTGCTCAGACCGTTTAACTCAGGAATTTTTGCAGAAAAACATAAAAAAATACAAAGATCACGGGATATTCAGAAAAACCTGGAAAACTTGGGACCGTGCATTGGGAAAAGCACAACAGAAAAAATTATTTTAAGCCAAAGAGTTCCTCAACTTTTAAAAATCTCCCTTCTTTCTTGATATAATGCCATTTATAAAAAAAATAGGGATGCACGGATTTAAGAGTTTTGTTAAAAAAACAGAGATTCCGTTCACATCCGGAATAAATGTCATTCTTGGTCCAAATGGTTCTGGAAAAAGTAATATTTCAGATGCACTATGTTTTGTCCTTGGAAGATTGAGCATAAAATCAATAAGGGCAGCCAGAGCAAAAAACTTAATTTTTATGGGAACAAAATCTGCATCTCCTGCAAAAGAAGCAATGGTGGAAATAGTGTTTGATAATTCTGACAAAACCTTTTCAATAGATAATAAAGAAATTTCAATTAAAAGGATTGTGAGAAAGAACAGCCAGAGCATATACAAAATCAATAATGAAACAAAAACCCGGCAGGAAGTTTTGGCGTTATTGGCTCAGGCAGGAATAGACCCGAATGGTTTTAATATAATTTTGCAGGGCGAGATTCAAAATTTTGTAAGAATGCAGTCAGAAGAAAGGAGAAAAATTGTCGAAGAAGTTTCAGGAATTTCTGTTTATGAAATAAGAAAAGAAAAATCTCTCAGGGAATTGGAAAAAACAGAAGACAGGTTGAAAGAAGTGCTGGCAATATTAAGAGAAAGGACAATTTATCTGAACAATCTTGAAAAAGAAAGACAGCAGGCACTGAGATATAAGAAATTTGAAAGAGATATTAAAAGATACAAGGCAAGTCTGATTCATCATGATTTGACAAAAAAGAAAAAAGAAGCAAAAATTGTGGAGGAAGAAATTTCCACAAAAGGAAAAGAGATAGAAAAATCCAAAAAACTAAATTTAACTATCAAAACTCTTATTGATAGTATTGAATCAAAAATAGACTCGATAAATTCTATTATACAAAAATCAACAGGACTTGAACAGGAAAAACTTAATCAGGAAATAGCAAATATAAGAGCAGAGCTTGCAGGAATAAATGTGAGAATTGAAAATTATCAAAACAAGATTTCGGATATAAAAAAGCAAAAACAGGAATCTGAAAAAATACTTCATGAGACTGAATCATCAATAAAAGAATTGAGAGAAAAATCTCCGAGCAAATCAAGAACACAAAAAGAAATAGAAGAGAAGAAAAAAGAGCTTGAAGAGCTTGAAAAGCAAAGAAAAAAATTTTACACAACAAAATCAGAACTTAAATCAATCAGAGGAGTAATTCATGACAAAAATACTCTTTTGCAAAATTTCACTAATGAATCAGAATTTCTGCTCAAACAGATAATCTCTTTCTCAAGAGACTTATTTGACAAAAATACAAATGAAGAAAGGATTGATAAACTAAAAATTTCCCTTGCAGAAAAAAGAGAGCTTTTGGAAACATTGGGCAAACGTGAAATAAAATTAGAAAAAATTTCCGCAGCAAATGAATATGAGATTGATAAACAGAATAAATTAATCAAAAAAATATCAAAGATGGATATCTGCCCTCTTTGTAAAAATAAAATCACCCAGGAACATATTGAAACTATACATAGAGAAGCATTTCCCCAAATCGAATCTCTGAAAAAAGAAATAGCAAATTCAGACAGGGAATTAACAGAAATATATTCCAAAAAAGATATTGTTAAACAGGAAATAGAGCAGATGCTCTCTGAAATTTCAAAAAGAGAATCAGATTTAATCAAACTTTCAAATATAAACGAAAAGAAAGCTCAGATTAAAGTTCTTCAGGAAAAAATTGATTTGCTGAAAAAAGAGTTGTCTGAATTACATAAAAGAGAGAAAAATCTTGAAAATAATTTTGATGCAAATTCAAATATCGAGCAAAAATATGAAACCCTGAGAATTGAAATTCAGGAGATTTTATCCAGAAATAAAGAGAATATTACTTCAGAAATCTCATTCAAACAAATGGAACTTGAGCGATTGAGAATTTCCCTGAATCAGCTAATGAGAGAAGAAGAGGATTTTGGAAAAGAACTTGAGGAACTTAAAAAAGAGATGAATGAAAAAGAAAGAACACTTGAAAAAAAGAAAAAAATTGAACAGGAATTAATTGAAAAATTCCAAAAATTAATTTCAGAGAGAGATGCCCTGCAAAAGAAAATAAGAGAAAATGAAGCGAAATTATCTGCAAATCAGAATATAATCTATAACATTGAAAGTGATATCAATAATTTAAAAATAGATAAAGCAAGGCTCGATGCAGAAGTTGAAAATTTTGAAATAGAAATGCTAAATTTTCCGGATGTTGAAATAATAAAGGCAAGTAAAGACATGCTTTTGCAAAAATTAACAAGAGCTCAGGAAATCATATCCCGGATTGGCTCGGTAAATCTTCGTTCTCTGGAAGTTTATGAAAACATAAAAAAAGAATATGATTCGATAAAGGAAAAAACAGAAATCATAAACAAAGAAAAAGAAGGAATATTGAGAATAATTCATGAGATTGATATAAAAAAGAAAAAAACTTTTATGAAAACTCTTATTTCTCTTAATGAAATTTTTTCCAGGAATTTCTCGCAATTGAGCGAAAAGGGGCATGTTTATCTCGAATTGGAAAACAAAAAAGAGCCTTTCTCGGGAGGACTCAGCATAACTGTAAAAACAGGGCACGGAAAATACTTTGATGTGAAATCTCTTTCAGGAGGAGAGCAGACGATTGTTGCCTTATCCTTAATTTTTGCAATCCAGGAATTAAGCCCGTATTATTTTTATATTTTGGATGAAATTGATGCAGCACTCGACAAGAGAAATTCTGCAAGACTCGCAACTTTGCTTACCAAATACATGAGAAAAGGGCAGTATATAGTAATTACCCATAACGATGAAATTATATCAAATGCCACAACCCTTTATGGCGTAAGCATGCATGATGGAATTAGTAAGATTGTTAGTTTGAGGGTTTAGAAAATTTATACATTTCCTTCTGGTTCTAAATAAAGAGAAATAGCTTCTTTTATTCTTTTGAGAAGTTCGTCCATGTTTTTAGCCTGAGTGTGACATCCCGGAAGTTCAATTACTTCTGCTATCAAATAACCATTTTCTCCTTTTCTATAATTATATTAAAATTAGCCATATTATTTATCTTAAAAGATAATTTAGAGATTAAATATTATTTCCATCTGATGCTCTTTCTTCTAAAACTCTTGAAATCTCATAGAATTGCATGCTTCTATCTGTATCAAAAACAAAAAAGAACCGGTCTAAAATTCCTTTTGGTTTCAATGAAGATAAATTCTCTTCTAATGTTTTTTGAGATTCGTTTTCAATACTCCTGCGAAAATCTCTGCTTTTTTCAATGTAAAGTTTTGCTAAATTTTCTTCAGGAGTAAATCCAGTAAAATGATTTGTTGAATACATCTAAAAAATATTAAATCTATGTTTTATAAATTTTTATTTGATATTGTGATAAACAAAATCTCTTTTAAAAAAAGGAGAAAGTACAAATAAAATAAAAAAATTAAAAAGAATTAATAGTAACTTTCTCCGAATTCTTCAGTTTTTTCTGGTTTCTTTGTTATCAAAACAATCATTACAACCAACAGAACCAAGAAGATTATTGCAAGTATAACTGTCAATACAACAACCGGACTTGCTATTTTTTCTTCACCAGCACTGCCACTGAAATTAACTGTTCCAACAAGTTCATTTCCGGAAAAGACAAATACATCAAAATTGTATTGTTCATCTTCCATTTTTATCGGAACTAACTTGCTTGAACCAGCCTGAACAACGACAGTCAATTCTTCTGCTGGATAAACCACTCTGTAAACTTTCAACTGGTTAGTTGGATTTAATACCAATAGGTTATCTCCTGATTTTAGTGCAACTTCAGGGAAACCATTCTCGATAGCAACTTGCTTTGTAACAATGTTGTTGAAATCCTCGTTACCTACTTCAACTTCAAGGGTGTATATTCCAGATGCAACATCATAAGGAATTTCTAAGTAGATTCTTCCACTTACAGTATCCTCATCATCATCGTCATTGTAATCACATTCCCATCCATCATCAGTCCATTCACATTCCAACTTACCTTCGATAGATACCAAATCTCCGAAATAAGCTGTTCTTTCAATATCTAATTCAGGAATTCTGACAGTCACATCAATATCTTCCAAATCATTATAACCAGTATTTTTCAAGACAACATCAACAGGTGAAATTTGTCCTGCTTCGAGTTTGCTGCTTACAATTATTGATTTGACATCTGCATCATATGAAGTTCTTTGAACGTTTATATTTTCATCTTCAACTTCTGTTTCAAAATCTGAATTCCAGATTCTTAAAGTCAAAGTCATATCTTCACTAACTTCATCTTTATCAACTTCAGGAACTTTCAATGTTAAAGTTTTAACATAAGTGTTTCCATCTTCAACATCAAAATAAGAAGTAACGTCAGAGTCTTCTCCTTCGTTTCCTTCAAGTGTGGCTTTTACCCTAACATCTGATTCATCAACACCAGATTCAAAGTAAACTTTTATACTAACTGTATCACCAGCATTCAAACTTGCAGTGGAACAAGTAGTAATATCTATTCCATCTACTCTAAGTTCTGTTACTGTAAAGCCGTCTTCTTCAACAACAGTATACTGACTTGAAGCACTTACACCAGCTGCCAAAAATAAAAGAGTTGCGATTGCTAAAAAAGAAACCAAAGTTTTTTTAGCATTCATTTTTTTCATTTTATATTTAATTGCAGAAAACTTAGTTTTCTGTAAATTTCACACATTAAAATTCTTTATAAACTTTATGGTGACAACATACTATCCTAATTTATTAGTACTAAATGTCAGTAACATATAGTGACTTAATTATATTTGTTCATTAATTCCCAAGCCCAACACAGAATCCTGGACAGGTGACGGACTCTCATTGATAATAACAATATCTTTGTTTTTTGGCAGATTGCTTATTAATTTTTTCATTTCATCTTCAGGAGTTTTTTTGTGGCGTTTTTCCCCTTTTTCTCCGTGTTCAATTCCTGAAAAATGCACATGCCATTTTTTATATTTTCCAAATTTTTCCTTGACTTCTTCAAAATTATATGTTTTGTATCTCGCTAAAATGTGCGCAAAATCAATGCAAAAACTGCATCCAGTTTCTTCAACTAATTTGTGAATCTCATTAACAGTTCCAAACACATTTATCTTTCCGCTTGTTTCAGGTGCGAGCTTGATTTTCCATTTATTCTTTTTTATCTCTTCCCGCATTTCCATAATCTGTTCCTTAATATTCTCAAATGCTTCCTGTTTGCTGTCTTTCCCGTAATAGCCAGGATGAAAAACAACTTTTTTTGCTTTAAGCCAGTTGCCGACTTCACAGCATTTCAAAATCCTTTCCTTGCTTTTCTCAATTTTTTCCTTGTCAGCAGAATTCAAATTAATCCAGTAAGGTGCATGAATGCTCAATGCAATTCCGAGTTTCTTTGCAGCCCTGCCGATTTTCAAAGTATCTTCTTTTCTTTTAATATAAACTCCGTAAGTAAATGCAATCTCGCATGCTTTTAATCCAAGTTTATGATACATCTCAAGATTAGAAATCGCTTCATTCACTCCACCCAATCCTGCTGGTCCGAATTTTATCATAATGCTAAAAAGAAATAAATACTTTATAGAAGTTTTGATATAAAAAAGTAAAAATTAAAATCTTGATATTTCAAAAAAATCCCAAGATATTTTGAAGAGTTTTGTTCTTGGTATATAATTCCGGGATAGCATCATTCCATCTATAATAAATACTGGAATCTCTGTAATCATTTAACAGATAAGCAATTTTATCAATCACTAATAATTTGGCAACCTCTTCTAAATCTCTTCTATCCTTCCTGCCAGCATCAATCCTATTGATTTCTCCTGTGTCTATCTCTTTCTGAAGATTTTCTTTAACTAATTTAGTATAAGCGTCAACATAATTTCTGATTTTCTGTTTATCTTCAAGTCCCACTATTGCTTCTATAAGTATCTTATCTTTAAGTCTTCTTTTTTCAACAGATTTTCTTAATTTTGTTACAAATTTTTCAGCTGACATTTATTGTGTTTAACTAATTAAAAAGAAATTTATATTGGACTTTTAAATATTATTATATTCAAAAACTAATCAACTTAACTTTTGTATCAGTTGTTGCAAAATTCTTTGCCACAATGACAGAACAGCCAGCTTCTCCTGCATTTTTTATTGCAGAATTTGTTGCAATACCATCAATTATTATTGCAAAAGCTTTTTCATTTATTCTCTTCAATGTGTTGCTTAAATTTCTCACAGGGATTTTTTTAATTTCATTTAAAGAAGCATTCAAAAGGACAGCTTTTCCTGAACCTTTATTTTTTTTGAAAATTTCCTGAAGTTTTTCTTTGTTTAATCTTACATCTTTTTTGGAAGAAGAGGAGCTCTTTTTGAACCCCTCTCTTGATAAAAATTCTTCAGCAGATATTTTCTTTCTCAAAGCCATGAAAATTTCTTTTCCGGTAAGTTCTTCAACTTCTTTTCCGTCAGGTGCTCTTGCAATATAAGAAATCTTTACATTATCAACGACATTCTGGGCAATCAGTTTTCCGCCCCTGTCACCATCAATAAACAGAGTAATTTCTTTTTCTTCATTTAATTTTTTTATTTCATCAGGAAGTTTTGTTCCATTCATTCCGATTACATTATTAACACCATTTTTGATTAAATTTAAAACATCTGCCCGTCCTTCAACAACAACAATCTCCTTGCCTGATAAATCTCCGCATGGAAGTTTGCTTTCTCCATATTCCTGAATTCCGGCCATTCTTGAAGCACTCTTAATTTCCTCAGAAATTTCTCTGGAACTTGTTGAACCCTGAATTTCTCGCATTAATTTTTTAGCCCTCTCAATAATGTAGTCTCTCTTGCCTCCACGGACATCTTCAATTCTTTCAACTTCAATTTGAGAATCACACGGACCTATTCTTTCAATTGTCTCTATTGCTGCTCCAATCAAAGTAGTTTCTGACTGGTCTAATGCAGTGGGAATTTTGATAACACCAATAGTTCTTTTGTTTTCCCTGTGTAAATCAACTTCTATTCTGCCTATTTTTCCTTCTTTTTGCAATTCCCTCATTTCCAAATCTGCCCCTAAAAGTCCCTCTGTTTGTCCAAAAATAGCTCCGATTACATCGGGCTTTTCCGGTGCACCTTCGGCTACGAAATTTGCATGTATCATGTATTTTATCGATACTGGACTTATTTTTGCCATTATTTTTTATTCTCCAATTTAATTAATTGAAACCATAATGATTTCACATAGAAAAATATCTTTTACAATTTCTTTCTCACTACTTCAAATGAAGATAACGTAAGACACCCACGGTTTCTTGACGTTCAACTTCCCTTAAATTTGACTCAAGGTTGATTGAATGTGATCGTGATTAATGATAATCGTGATATTCTTCTAATGAATATCCATACAAAAAGAAGTTTTTAAAGTTTTGGGCTAAAAAACATCATCTTAATTCCCTTGGGATAAATATCTTCAAGAGAGGTTCTTAATTTTTCCATTGTTTCAGGATCAATGTCATCGTCCACAGCAACAAAGCAATCTGCAAATTCTTCTAATCTTCCGCAAATTCCCCAAACATTAACTCTGTATAATGAACCTTTTTTATCATAACATTCTATAATCCTTATGTCTTTTCCATTTATCGACTTATTGCAGTATAATATTTTGCTTCTGTCTTTGTTAATTTTTCTGAAATTTTTTGGAATAAAAATAGGATTCATTTTTACTAAATGTAAAAAGGACAATATTTATTATAAGGATTTTTACATTCTTTACATATTTCTTTATATTTTGTATAATATCCTAAGCAGATTTCTGTTCTGTTTTCTAAATTTTTAGGACTATGACTGGATTTCCTTGTATCTCTTCTAATGTTTTTTTCATAATTTCTGTCAGTTTGATTTTCTGTCATGAGAAAAAGTTATTTTTTGGACTTATAAATTTTTTGAGAATTTTATCTTTTGTTCAAATATTGTTCAAACATATGAATTATGCTGATTCTCTTCATTCCTTTAGGAAAGTGATGACTATAATTAGAGATAACTTCCAACAAACCCTCTCTGTTAAGTAATCTTTTGTGCATTTCTTCGAATAAATTGTTATATTTTTCCATTTTTTAAAGAAATTTTTATTCTTTTTTCTTAGTAATTTCAACACAAACACCTGCAGCTACAGTTGCACCTGCATCTCTTACTGCAAATCTTGACATGAATGAATTGTCTTTTTGTGTTTCCAGGCATAAATTTCCCTGAGGTTTTATTCTTACTTTAGCAACATCCCCATTTTTCAAAAAATCAGGGTTTTGTTTAATTACCTGTCCTGTTTTTGGGTCAATTTGTTCTATGAGTTCAACAAACTGACAAGGAACCTGAGCTGTATGAACATGGAATACAGGAGTATAACCTTTTGCTAACACTGTCGGATGATTTATAACTGCAACCTGAGCAATAAACTCTTCAACAACAGGAACTGGTTTGGCAGCATCACAGATAACATCTCCTCTTGCAATATCTTTTTTGCCAATACCCCTTATGTTTATTCCAATATTATCTCCTGCAGTTGCTTCCGGAAGATTCTCATGATGCATTTCAATTGTCTTAACTTCTCCTTCAATTCCTTTACCAGTTCTTCCTGGAAGAACTTTAACTTTCATTCCTTGTTTCATAACACCTGTCTCAATTTTCCCAACAGGAACTGTTCCTATTCCGGTAATCTCATAAACATCCTGAACAGGCATTCTCATTGGCAAGTCAACCGGCAGTTCTGGTTCAGGGAACAAATCAAATTGTTCCAGTATTGTCGGTCCTTTATACCAAGCCATTTGCTCTGATTTCTTAGTAATATTATCTCCTTTTAATCCAGAACATGCAATGAAATTAATTTTCTCTATATTATATCCTACTGTTTTTAGCAATCCAGAAACATCTTCTTTAACTTTGTTGAATTTTGCTTCATCATATCCTGCACTATCCATTTTATTAAGACTAACGCACACATTTTGAACACCCATTGTTCTTAAAAGCCACAAGTGCTCTTGGGTTTGTGGTTCTACACCTTTATTAACATCAACAACCAAGAATGCAGCATCTGCCTGGCTCGCACCAGTAATCATATTTTTAACAAAGTCTCTGTGTCCAGGAGCATCAATGATTGTTATCTGGAATTTATTAGTCATGATTTTCTTATATGCCAAATCAATCGTAACTCCTCTTTCTCTTTCTTCCTTAATCTTATCCATAATGTAAGCAAATTCAAAACCAGGTTTTCCGTGCTTTTCAGCCTCTTCTCTTAATTTTTTCATTTGCTGTTCAGAAACAGCTCCGCTTAGGAACAATAGCTGTCCAACTATTGTTGACTTTCCAGCGTCGACGTGCCCGACGAACACGACGTTCATATTTGGTTTTTCTTTAGCCATTTTTTGTGTAATTTTTTCTTTTCGAAAAAATGGTTTAGAAAACTGCAAGGTTTTCTTTTGCCATGGTAATTATATATTTTCATAAAGAAAATTTAATAATGATTTAAAAAAATTTGTATTTATAAATCTTATGGTTTGTCTCATGCATTCTCATCAATATATTTTATTAATTCATTTATTTTTTCTTCAGAATAAGAACCTTTAATCAGGGCAAGCCCAGTCTTTCTCTAAAAACAACCGTCTTTTATATCTGGCAGAGCCGAATCTTCTTTAAGATTGATAAAAATTATTATAGCAAATTTACTCCTTTTTGTCACCATTGTACAGAGATAACTTTAGTTAATTTTATAAATCAAAGGGGGGTTGGATTTTTATGGGATACGATATGAGATACGAGGAATACAGAATAACTACTGAATCAGGATTAGAAAAGAAATTAGGAATACTCGGAGAAACCCATGTTTACAGGCCAGAGGAAACAGCTTTCTCAAGGGAAATTATTTCTGGTTATGATGTTTTTGCTTCAGAAGGCTCTCAAAGACTTACTCCGCGGAACATTTGCTTAGGCATGACCTTGCTTCCTTGGTATTTTCTTTCAGTACCTTTTTTTAAAAAAGAAAGACGGTCATTCAGAAATCTTACAGCCCTGAAACTAGCAAAAGAAGAAAATAAAAGAATATTATATTTTAATGATACTAAACATATTGGCATTGGGAAAATGCTTATGATGGCTTCTATTCCTTTTGTTTTTTTGGCATCTCTGCCATTTCTTCCTTTCATTGGATTATACAGAAAAATCACCAAAAGGCAAAGGGCAGAGCCAGAAGGAGAAGGGAGGGGAATTATAAACAAGATAATTGATTATTTAGTTTCTTCGAAAAAGCGAGATAGTTACATGGCAGAAAAAACTATAGGGTATTTGCACGATTCAAACAATCTTTTGATTGGATGCGGTCTAAACCACATGAAAGGCATAATAAGAAATCTCAGTGAAAATCCTGATGTTAAGTCTCTTACAAAAATTTCTGAAAGAATGCCTGTATATAATTCTGGCTCTATTATTCATCCAATTGAACAACCTGTGTATGCTTATTGATTTTTGCCTAAAATCTCTCTAATTATATAATTTGAAATAATAAATTTATAAATCTAAACAGTTTTATAAAAAAATGAAATTTAAAAACATAAAATCAAAAGAGGTTGTTAAGATTCTTCAAAGATTAGGATTTATAATTGATAGACAAAATGGAACACATGTTATTTTAAAAAAAGATAATAAAACTGTAGTAGTTCCCGTTCACGGAGAGATAATGCCAATAGGAACACTTAAGAGTATTGAGAAACAATCTGGGCTTAGATTTAGAGATATAGTCTAGTTACCATTAATGGTTCTTCATTTTTAAGCAACTCTCTTTTTTCAGGAGCTGCTTCTAAAAGGAGAGTAATACCTTTTTTGAGATTTTCCATAGCTTCTTTAATACTATCACCATAGTCACTAACTCCTAATTCCACACATTCAACTACAAATACTTTTTTTCCATCACTTAATTTTTCTTCATGCATAGTAACACTAAAAGATAATTTGTTTTCCATGTTCTTCTATAGAATCTTGGGATATTTAAATTTGTTGGTTACTGATTCTCCGCCAATCCCTTTCTTTCTCGTATTCTTTTGATGACATCGTCCTGCAAACTTGCAGGAACTTTTTCAAATTGCTGGTCTAACAAAGAACTGACTCCCCGCCCCTCTGTTGCTGAACGAAGGTCATTGCTCCACCCAATCATTTCTGCAACAGGAAGTTTTGCTTTTATTTCAGAATTCCCCGATTCCTGTTTAACTTCGAGCAACTGCCCTCTTTTGCTTCCGATTATTTTTGTAACGGCACTCATGAATTTATCAGGACATTCAATAACATGAATTTGCAGTGGTTCTAAAAGAGAAGAATTTGCCTGTCTCATAGCTCCTGTGATGGCTTCTCTTACAGCAGGATAAACCTGAGCAGGTCCACGATGAATGGCATCTTCATGAAGTCTTATATCTGTCAAGGAAACTTGCATTTTCATGCATGGCTCTCTTGCCATAGGTCCCTGGTTCATAACCATCTCAAAAGCATCCAAAACCATTTCAATAACCTCACCAATATGAACTTCTCCTCTTGTCTCATCCAGGAAAACATTTCCTTTGTAAATATTTCTTATATTTCTTATAGTATCCCCGCTCCATCCCAAATCAGAAAAAGCTTTGAAAAGAGCATCATTTTTCTTCTTAACTCTTCCTTCAGATATATCTCCTGATTTGATTGCCTCATAAATTTCATCTTCCAAAGGTTCAACTTTAAGAAAGAAACTGTTGTGTTTATTCGGACTCCTTCCTTCAACAGAAGGAGATTCTTTATTAACTGTTTCTCTATAGACAATAATTGGAGGAGATGTTTTAACATCCAGTCCTTTTTCTGTTTTAATCCTGTTTTCAATAATTTCAAGATGCAATTCTCCCATTCCGGAAATTAAACTCTCTCCTGTCTGTTCATTAATTTCAACTTTAATAGAAGGGTCTTCTTTGCCAACCTGTTTTAAAATTTCCACAAGTTTTGGCAAGTCTGCAGATTTAGTTGTCTCAATTGATTTTGTAACAACTGGTTCAAAAATATGCTTGATTGCTTCAAACGGCTCAATCGGTTTCCTGCTTACTGTTTCTCCTGTAAAAACATCTTTTAATCCGACAACACCGATAATATTTCCTGCCAAAACTTCATCCACAATAACTCTCTGTGCTCCTTTGTAAACAGAAACTTGCTGAACTCTGACTGTCCTCTTTGCCATATTCATATAAACTTCATCTCCTTGTTTGATAGTTCCTGAGAATAATCTGCCTCCTGCTACTTCACCGGCATGTTTATCAATCACAATTTTTGTCGGAACAAAAACAGGCTCGCCTTTTTCATCACAGTTTATCAGTGATTTTCCGACTTCTGAATCCAAATCTCCGTGCCAGATTTTCGGAATCCTGTATTTCTGGGCTTCAACAGGATTTGGGTGATGCCTTATTGTCATATTCAAGATAATTTCGTGTAAAGGAGCTTTTTTTGCCAACTCTTTATAATTATCTCTGGCATAAGCATCTATAACATCTTTGAAAGTTATTCCTTTTGCTTTCATATAAGGGAAACTTAATGCCCAGTTATGGAAAGCAGAACCAAATGCCACACTTCCGTCAGCAACAGAAACTTTCCATTTTTCCTTATATCCTTCTGGTGCGATAGATTCAATGAGCTGATTAACGTGATTTATTATAGACACAAATTTCCTTTCCATTTCTTCTGGTGTCAGTTTAACTTCCCTGATTAGTCTGTCAACCTTGTTTATGAAAAGAACAGGTTTTACTAATTCTTTAAGTGCCTGTCTCAATACAGTTTCTGTTTGAGGCATCACGCCTTCAACAGCACAGCATAAAACAATGCAGCCATCAACAGCCCGCATAGCTCTTGTCACATCTCCTCCAAAATCAACATGTCCGGGAGTGTCGATTAAATTAATCAGATATTTGTCTTCTTCAAAATTATGAATCATACTTACAGAAGCAGAATCAATCGTAATTCCTCTCGTAGCTTCATCTTCATGAAAATCCAGTGCGAGTTGTTTCCCGGCAAGTTCTTCTGAAATCATCCCTGCTCCGGCAAGCAAGTTATCAGAAAAAGTCGTTTTTCCGTGGTCGATATGCGCGGCAATCGCTATGTTTCTGATTTTGCCATGCTCTTTCATTAATTTTGTAATATTTGCCTCTGGCATTTTATATCAAAGAATAATTAAATTTAATAAAGTTTGTTTTTAAAACTTCCGTGAGTTTAACTCAGGATATACAAGGATTCTTTAATTGACTTTCAACACAATTAATCTAAGAACAGAACTGAATTTTATGTTGAATCAAGTACTTTTTTTATGATTTCCTTATATTTTTTCTTTTCTTCTGCTATCATTTTTTTAGAAAGTCCTTTTTGCATCATTTCTAATTCTGTCTCAAACTCCAAGTATCCATATCTCCTCTCTTCATTATTGTAATGACTTACATCAATTACATCTACATAAGCTTCATCTACGTTTATACTTTTAACAACAGCAGGATGAAAATCTATATCTCCAGATCTAGGAACTACCTCCCAAACCAAATCTCCCACAGATATTTTCTCAAGACGTTCTTTTTCTCTTTCATAACTTTCTTTGATTTCTTCAAATTCAGATTTCTTCATGTTAAATTAAGACTAAGGATATTTTTAAGGATTATTGTGTTAAAAAAATAATTAAGACTTTACCTCGCGCTGTCAGCCTGTTTTTCGGATTCATTCTTTTTCCTCATTGCAAAACTTTCTCCGTTTTTTTCAGCAGCCAACATAATCTCTTCAGCAAGCCCTTCAACAATCTTCTTTTTTTTATTAAATGCCTTCTCAGATGCTCCCTGAACAATCCATCTCAAAGCCAAATTAACTCTTCTCAGAGGAGAAACATCAACAGCCTGCGGATATCTCGCTCCGCCGTATTCAATCACAGTAATTTCGTCACGCGGTGCAGAATTTTCTATTGCTTTTATTAAAACTTCAACAGGATTTTTCTGAGTTTTCTTTTCAATTATGCTAAATGCATCCAAAACAATTTTCATATTCTTTGAATATTTTCCTGTTGCACTTCCTTTTTCTACCCTGTGTTTTTTTCCTCTGTGTCCTGAAACACCAATCCGGTTCATTAATCTCTCAACAATATTAACTTTCGTCTGTCCGAATTTACTTGCATTCCTGCCGTAACTTTTTAATACGAGTTTTGGCTGAAGATTGATGACTGATTTTAATCCAGGGTCTTCTATATTTATAGAACCTATATCATACAAATCAAATATCTTGAAATCCTGTATATTTGGAGAATTTTCTTTAGTCATTTTACTCAATCTCTATCATATTTTTTAATTTTGTAAATATGCCATTTTTGATAGTATCTGTTAGACTGAAAGTTCTTGTAATATGATTCACCATTATAATTTCTGTTTTTTCCTCATTCATGTAATATAAAACTTTAAGAGGTCTGCCAAGGAGAGTTGCTTTTATTACTTCAGATGCAACAGCCTTTCTTTCAAGATGATTTCCAATTTTTTCAAAAAATTTCCTGTCATAATATTCAATTCTTCTTGTGTATCTTGGTTCTGTTTCTTGCATTTCCATTTTACCTTCTACCTTTTTCAATCTTACCATGAACGAGCCTGTGCAAGGGCTGGTCATTTACTTTAATAACTTGAAATCTTACACCAGGAATGTCTCCTTTACTTTTTCCCTTTTTTCCTCCGATTCTTTCAACCATTACTTCATCATGTTCATCGATAAATTTTTGTGCAAGATTGCCTGGAATAAACGCAGTAATTTGTTTGCTGTTTTTAGTCAATTGAACTCTGCAGCATTTTCGCATTGCTGAATTCGGCTGTTTCGCTTCTTTTTGAACTTTTTGAAGAACTATTCCTTTTGCCTGATTCGCACCTTCGAGCGGGTCAGATTTTGCATAAAGTCCCAGAGCCCTGACTTTGTATTTTCTGCTCTTCCATCTGAACTTTTTTCTGTTCTTTGTTTGTTTCAATGCACTTTTCAATCCCATAGAATAATGTTAAAGAAAATAGTTTTTAAAGATTTTGTGTTGGCTCTTTTAAACAATCTTAAACTCTTTTCCGAAAAAACCCTTGATTATCTTCTGCATTTCCAAAAGTCTTCTCTTTTCTCTGCCGATTAAAGCAGCCTTGCTCTGCGAACCTGCTGTCAGAATAATCTCATTATCTTTTACTTCCAGATTTTTAAAACTGTAAGGAGCAACTATTTTTTCAATAAATTGTTTTATATCTCCTAAATTTTTGGGAAGTGCAACAACCTTGACTCTCTTTCCGAGAATTTCCTGAATCTTTTGAATATTTCTTCCTCCTTCACCGATTGCTTTTGAAATCATAAACTTTGGTACAGAAAAAATCAGAATTCCGTTATACTTAAAACAAAATCGTGTATTAACTTTCGTCACTTTGCTAAATAAATTGAGATGTCTCATATCCTGCATATCGATTGTTCTCACCATTTTTTATGTTGTATAATTTTTGTAGAATTGTTTGTTTTATAAAGTTATGGATTATATTGTTTGATTCTTCTAAAAGAACTATAATCTGTTTTCACGCCATATGATGCTAATGGTTTTATTCCTCTTAATTCTAATCCCAATTTTGTTAAGAATGGTGATAAGAAAACTTTCCTTAAAATTAATGATGTTGAACTAACAAAAGCAAAAGAAACTTTATTTAAATTGCAATTATTATTTCTCTCTATTTTCTCTAAAGATTCATAATGAACTTTTAAAAAATTCTGAAATTTTTGTCTATCTCCAACCTTTGCAATCAACACATGATATTCTGGAGCAATAGTCCCACAATGTTCTTCTTTGACTATTTTCAATAAATTAGACTCATTAATTCCTTCTGTTCTTGCTACAATTCTTGTTGGCATGATTTTGATTATATCTAACAGTTTTTAAAATTAATGATGTTTATTTACTAACATCTTCGACAACTTTCTTCGTTGCGGTTTTTTTCTCGTCTTCTTTTTTTATCAGAGGTCCGATAAGTTTGACGAGAAGTCCTGGCAATCCTGTTCCGATTGGCACAGGCTGATTAAGAATTATATTTTCAATAACACTCGCCAATTTATCTTTGCTTCCTTTTATCGTTGCATTGACAAACTGTCTTTCCGGAGTTTCAAAAGTTGCCCTTGCCAGTATCGAGGATTTTTGAGATATAATCCCCATTCGTGTGACACCTTTAATATTTCCTGTATTTGTCATTGCATCAGAAATAAGTTTCAAATGCCTCATATCAATATTCAGTCCCTGAGTATTAATCACATTATAAATTTCATTTATTATTAATTGTCTTGCAACTTCAATTCCAAAAACATTGGCAACTTCATGGAAATCATTTGAAATAATTTTATCTTTATTAACTTCTTTAAACTGAATTATATCTTTCAAATTTGTTCCGAGAGTTATTATCACATAATGCCCTTCTTTTTTCACAACCAAAACCTGACTGACTCCTTTAACACCAGAAATTATGGTTTTTTTCAATTTTTCTTTAAGCTGGTAAATTTCTTTGAAATTGAATTCAGAAGCATTTAATGTTATTGAATCTGCTTTTTCTTTTACCTTGAATCCAAGAGCATTGAGTCTATCCACGACTTTTTTTATTGAAGTATGAGTCTGCCTGAGTCCTTTCTTGTCTATTTTTATTTTGATTATTTTGTTGCTGAAATCAAGTTCAATCTCTGATGCTATTTCTTTTAAGGTAACTTCTTTAATTTTTTCAGCCAAAATTTTCGCCTCTTTTTCATTGTCATATTCCTTATTGAGATAAATTTCCATTTTAGGGGATGAGGGTTTCTTTCTTGCATCAAAAATCTCTATGAGTCTTGGAAGCCCCATAGTAATCTGCATTTCCTGAACACCTGCAAAATGGAAAACATTCAATGCCATCTGTGTAGATGGTTCACCAAAAGACTGTGCAGTAACTATTCCGATAGCCTCACCCGGGTCTATTTTTTTCTTTAAGTGAAGTTTGGAAATATCCAAGCCATCGTCTCCATAAGTAATTTGTATAATATTGTTGTTGCTGTCTCTTATCGTCCCGTCATATTCCACTCTTAAATCCTGTAATGCATTGGCAAGTCTCCTGTAAAGATAACCGGATTTTGGCGTTCTTAATGCAGTATCCATTAAACTATCCCTTCCTGTTACAGCACCGAAAAAAAATTCATCAGGCCTTAATCCTCTTATGAATGGGTTTTTGATAAATCCTCTTGCTTTTGGAGACAAATCATTTTTTTTGAAAAAAGATAGTGTCCTTCCGTCATAACCAATTTCAATTCTTTTTCCCCATAAAGCCTGTTGTCCGACACAGCATGCCATTTGTGTTATATTCAAAATATTCCCTCCGCCGCCGGATTTAATCATGTGATTGACAGGATTATTCTCAGGGAATTTTTCTTTTACAATCTCACCGATTTTTGTTCGCATCTCATTTAAAACCTGGAGAACTCTAATTTCTCTTGATTCTTCTTCATTCTTTCCCGGAATTTTTTCAAGAACACCCTTGTTATATGCCTCAATTATATCTTCTGTTTTTTTCTCAGCTTTCTTGATAATTTCCTCACCCTCATCAATAATGCTCTGGTCTAAATCTAAATCCTCAAGCGAGATTGTTATTCCCATGTCAGAGAGATAATTTTTTCCCAAATTGAATGCCTTTCTTATTGTCTCAAAAGTTTCA
Organism: Candidatus Woesearchaeota archaeon; assembly: GCA_964495875.1. GTDB lineage: Archaea > Nanobdellota > Nanobdellia > Pacearchaeales > GW2011-AR1 > JAGLWP01. Next base: position 44,438 of record CAZBWB010000001.1, read on the forward strand.
TCTCTTCCTACAACTTTATCGAGTTCTTTAACGAGTTCGCCATCTTCAGTCGCAAAAGCAGTTTTATCTATCTTACCTTTAAGGATTTTGCCTTCTTTGATTGAAAGAGAACTGTTTGAAAAATTAATTTTTGGCAAAATTTCTGAAAAAACCTCCAAACCTGTAACTGTTTTCTTTGAAACATATCTTTTTACTCCTGATTTGAAAAGTATCTGATTTGCATAATCTCCTGTAATTTCTTCTTTTCCTAATAAATAACTTCCGGTTATAGAGTCAGAGATACATCCGATAAGATTTGTATTGTTCTTCGGCGATATTAAATTTTCCTTAACATCGAGAAGAATTTTTGCTTCTGCTCTTGCTTCTTCATTTTGCGGTGAATGAATATTCATTTCATCCCCGTCAAAATCTGCATTATACGGAGTGCATGCAGCAGGATGCAGTCTGAAAGTCCTTCCGGGAAGAACTTTTACATGATGGGCCATTAAACTTCCTCTATGCAAACTCGGATGCCTGTTAAACAGCACGATATCTCCGTCTTGCAAATGCCTGTCAACTTTGTATCCCGGAATCAGTTCATTTATTATTTCTTCTTTAAGTTCAGGAGTTATTTTCTTTCTTTTTCCGTCCGGCCTTACAACGTAATTTGCACCAGGATAAATTTCTGCTCTTTTAATTAATTTTTTTAATCTTTCAATATTTAAGTCAGTAACATTTTCAGAAACAGTAACTACTTTTGCAATTTCATAAGGGACTCCGATTTCATTAATCCCGATATACGGGTCAGGAGAAATAACTGTCCTTCCTGAATAATTAACTCTTTTTCCAGCAAGATTTTTTCTGATTCTTCCTTCTTTTCCTTTTATTCTTTCTGTAATTGTTTTCAAAGGTTGTCCGCTTCTGTGTCTTGCAGGAGGAATTCTTGTAACAGTATTGTCAAAAAAAGTTGTTATGTGGAACTGCAGTAAATCCCATAAATCTTCAATAATAACTTCCGGAGCTCCTGCATTCAAATTCTCCCAAAGTCTCTGATTGGCTCTTATGATGTCAGAAAGTTTATGAGTTAAATCATCTTCGCTTCTTTCGCCTGTTTCAAGAATAATACTAGGTCTTACTGTTACAGGAGGAACCAAAAGTATCGTGAGAACGGCCCATTCTGGTCTGCATGTATAAGCATCAATACCGATTTTTTTTAATTCATTATCCGGGATATTAGAAAGTATTTCCCTTATCTCTGTCGGAAATATTCTTTTCTTCCCCATATAAAAATTAGTTGGTTTGTCTAATTTTATTTTTTCATTAGTAGCACCGCAATGAGGGCATTTCCTTGCATCTTTTGCTTTTTTTGCTCTTTCACTAAGTGAATATTTTTCCAAAACTTTATCAGCAAGCATTAATTTCCCACATTCTCTGCAAAAACATCTTAATCCAAGTTCTATAAGAGGAACATATTTTAAATGAATCACTGATCTTGCCAGGTCAATACTGCCGGAATGCCCCAAACATTCTTTGAGCCTTCCTCCGCAGGTTCTGCATCTCACTCCAGGATCAATCGCCCCCAATCTCAAATCCATTAAACCCCCGTCAACAGGATAACCATCGATATTATAAAGTTCAGGAGTCACGATTTTTGCAACCGACAATTTCTTAATCTTTTCCGGACTGAGCAATGAAAAACTTACTTCACTTATTTTTTTACGAATTGGCTTATTTCCCATCATTCATATTTATTTTTTAATTTAAGATTTGTATGAATATGCAGTCCCTGAAGTTCTTCAAGCAGAAGTTTAAATGCATATGAGACTTCAACAGGCTCGACATCTTCGCTGTTGCATACTGGACAGCTTACTTTGTCTCTTATGTTGTCATCAATTCCGATGCTCCCGCAGTTTATGCAAATTGGCAAGACGACCCTGTCTGAGTCATATCTCTCTTTTAAAAGTAGCGAAGCACCATGAGCCACTAATGCCTGTTGCTCCATTTCTCCAAGCCTCAATGCACCGCCTCTCGCCCTTCCTTCAATCGGCTGTCTTGTAAGCAATGCAGTTTTTCCAGAAGCTCTTCCGTGCATTTTGTTTCCAACCATGTATTTTAACTTTAGATAATAAAGATTGCCGATAAATATTTTTGCAGTTATTCTCTTGCCTGTAATTCCGTGATACATTGTTTCCTTGCCGTCATATCTGAATCCCAATTTTTTAAGCTGTTCTTCAAGTTCTTCTTTCTTAACTCCTGAAAAAGAAGTTCCGTCCATTATTTCCCCTTTCAAACATCCCACTTTTCCTGCTAAAAGTTCAAGCAAATAACCAATTGTCATTCTGCTTGGCAATCCGTGAGGATTGAATATAACATCCGGCTTTATACCTCTTGATGTGAATGGAATATCTTCTTCAGGAACAATCATGCCAATGACTCCTTTCTGCCCGTGAGATGTGGCAAATTTATCACCAATTTCCGGAACCCTTTGGTCCCGTGTCTTAATCTGCACTATCTTATTTCCTTCATCATCTTCTGATATAAAAACAGCATCGACAACTCCTTTTTCTTCCTGCCTCATTGTCACGCTTGATTCTTTGTTGGTTCTTACAGAAATTTCCCTTGCCTCTGACAGGAACTTCGGCGGAGACATCTTTCCTATCACAACATCTCCTTCATTAATCTCTGCTTCAGAATAAATAATACCATCATTCTCCAAAAGTCGATAACTCGATTCCATCTTATATCCGGAAGTATCTTTTTCAGGAATAGCAATTTTATCCTTCAGTCCTCCTGCGTAATTCATCTCAACCGCACTGTAAGGGCGGAAATAAAAACTCCTTCCAACTCCTCGCTCCAAACTTCCTTTGTTAAATACCAAGGCATCTTCCATATTATATCCCTCATAAGTCATGATTGCAACCATCAAATTCTGTCCTGCAGGATAAGTGTTGAAAGTATCATAAACAAAACTTCTGACAATCGGTTTTTGCGGATATTGTAATATGCTCACGTCAGTATCCAGTCTGCATAGATAATTGGCAGCATATAATCCTAGCGCCTGTTTTTGTGTCTTGCTTCCCCTGTTCAGTCTTGAACTCTGGTCATGATTCCCATAAGGAACTAAACTCGTAACCAAACCAAATAAATCAATATTGTCTATTTCAAGATGAGTATGCTCTGGAGTTATCTCCTCTTCATATAATGAGACAAGAGCGTTTTCTTCTTCAGCAGCATCCAGATATTCAATTATCCCTTTGTTTATTAAATCATTCCAGTTTAATTCTCCTTGTTCTAACTGAACTAAATGTTCATTTTTTAATTTCGAGGAACCGTTCTCAATGATTATTAGTGGTCTTAGAACTCTCCCCGGCTCTGTTGAAATTGCAACAATTCCAAAAGAAGAATTATCTCTGACATTCAGCTGAATCGGAAGTTCATTGCTTCTCCTTTTTTCTCTTATTTTTTTAACAAAATCATCTGCATCCTCCACACTTCCGATAAATATGCCATTAAAGAAAACATCTGCTCCGGTAAAACCTTCTCTCTTCAGTCCAATCGATTCCAAATCTTTGAGGAATCTTTCTTCATCAAGTTCGACTCTTGTTGAAACCTTGCTTAAAATTGCGAGGTTTTTTCTCAATCCAATCTCGGTTCCTTCAGGAGTTTCAATCGGGCAAAATCTTCCGTAATTAGTGGGATGTAATGTTCTTGCTAAAAAATTTTCCTGCTCTGAAGGTAGCATGCTCGAAACTCTCTGCAATTGAGAGGTAATTGCAAGATAATTTGTCCTGTCCATATTTTGAGTTATACCGCTTCTCTCGCCTGTCCAGCTTCCTGTTGCAATTGCTGATTCCACTCTGTGAGAAAATAGAGTTGATTTTGCAATTATTTTTATAGAAAAAAACTTTTTTCTTTTGGATGATTTCTGTAATGAATACTGAATATCCCGAATAAGAATGCCCAAATTAACTCTGAATAATGTAGCTAGTAAATCTCCTGAAAGCCTGACTCTTTTATTAGAATAATGGTCCTTGTCTGTTTTTAAAGTAGGATTCTCTTTTGCAATTAAAAATTGCTTTATCAATTTGCAGAGTGTAATTGCTTTCTTGATTCTGTCTTCTTTTTTCTGTCCGATATGCGGAAAAAGATAAGAATCAAGCCTTTGCTTTACCCTGTCCAAAATCTCCTTTTTTGTCCCCTGTAAATTTGTCTTTTCTGCAATATACATCATCGCATCTTCTTTCGTGGCTAAGTTAGCAAATTCATACAAATTAACAATCACGCTGTCTGTTTCTTTTCCAAGATATTTTGCTATGTCAGATTCTTTTATCAACCCCCACGCTTTTAAGATAACAATTGCCGGCAGATCCCTAAATCTGCTGAAGGATACTTCAAAAATTCCTTCTTTATTTTCTGAAATTGTCACGGGAATTCTGTATGTTCCTTTTAATGAAAAGAGTCTTAAGTTTAGATTTCCTTTAGAATCTGTTTCAATAAACGGCTGATTTTCAGCGAGGTCTTCAGCCATTATCATCACTCTCTCATTTCCATTAATTATAAAATATCCTCCTGGGTCTGATGGGTCTGAATAATTTTTAATAAGTTCTTCTTTTGACATTCCGTGAGTATTACAAACTTTGCTCTTAACCATAATCGGAATTTTTCCGATTTCAACAACTTCAGAATCAACCTGGTCCCCTTTTTTTACCATTATTTCCAGAGTAATTGGAGCAGCGTAAGTAAGGTTTCTTATTCGTGCTTCATAAGGCAGAATCAGTGAGGCGCTGCCGTCTGCTTCAACAACTTTCGGCTTTTCAACTTTGATTTTTCCAAGAGTTATTTCAAAATCATCATTCTCGATACTTTCTGAAATTTCATTAACAATCTCTTGCATTCTGTGTTCGATAAATTCATTAAAAGAAATCAGATTGGATTCTACTAGCGAATGCTCTTGCAGATATTTCTTTACAACCAAATGATTATTATCTATAATTCCCATTATACCACAACTCTAAAATAAGTGCCTTCAGGTCTTTCAATTTTAATTACATCACTTGGCTGGCACTTTTCCGGCAATGCAGGGTCACTTGAAAAGATTTTGGGCAACTGAGCCTTAGATATATTTAATTTTTTTAAAAGTTCTTCAACCTCTTTCTCGCTAAGTTTGACATGTTTGGGTTGTAGAATGTGCATTTTAGGGGATGGGAGGGATTTATTAGATAGTTGTGAATAATTACAACTTCATAATAATAAAAGCTAATTAATTTTTATTTAAAAAGCTTTCGATGATGGGGGATTTGCACCTAAAGTATTTCTTGCACCAAAAGTGGTTTAGTTTTAGTGCAAAGCTGATGATGGGGGGTTTGTTTAATAAGTCCTTAAATCGCTTTACTTTTTAAACAGAGAAACTTATAAAAAGGTTATATTTTATCTTTAAAATATGAAAGAAGCTAAAATAACTCTTGAAGAGCATAAAGAAATGGGAAGATTAGCAAAAATCTTTAGTGATAAATTAGTCAAAGAGAAAGTAAGAATAATAAATGAAGCAGGGAGCAAGACAGAAGGAAAGAAGAAGGCAATTAATCACACAAAAGCAATAAAATCATTATCAGAATTTAGAGATAAAATAGAGGAAGTAATGGTTCAAGATTATCCAGAAATAATGGAAAAAAAAGGAAAAGAGGATTTTACTGATATCTATTATGGAAAAAGATGATTAAATCTTTTTGATTTTAATAGGTTCCTCTAATTTAAAATTTGCCTTAATTCCTAATTCACAAATTCAGATTTTCAATCATCTCCTGCTTATCCTTTGCTCATATTCCCATAATTCTTTTCCTTCTTTTAAGGTATAATGTCCTGCAGTAGCCAATATGCCTATGTATGTAGGAGCTTTGAGGCACCAGAGATACTTTTCAACATCAAATTTTTTCATAAGAACATTTCCCCCTACCAAAAGACCAGCCAATCCTGCCCAGATAGTAAGGGCTCTTGCTCTGCATTTTGTTTTTATATATTTTTCCTTCATAATCTTCATATCTCCTATTCTCTAGAACTTATTCAAATCCCAAAATGGCCCCGGAGGGATTTGAACCCCCGACACCTGGATATCTTCGCGTATTTACGAACCTTATCATATTCGCAACGCGTAAAAGTCCAGTGCTCTGCCAGACTGAGCTACGGAGCCGCAATATCTGAAGGATATTTCTATTTAAAAAGATTTCATAAATTATTTTCTATATACCTTTTTATTCTATTCTGAGTAGGTGCAAGATAATAACCATGTAAAGATGTTATAATTGCTTCAGCAGTTTCTTCTGGATTAAATATATTTTTAAAAATTATTTCTATATTTCCTCTTACTTCAACACTGTTTGGATGTGCTGGATCTTTTTTACTCCTTTTTGTAAACTGATATTCTTTTAACCTTGTAATTAATCTTGACTTATATTTTTCCCTTTGGTTATCTGGGATAACATGCTCTATAATTGGGCGTAAGAAAAAAAGATAAACTTCCCCATATTCTTGATATCTATACTCAACTTCCATATTAAAATTTTCACAAAAATCCTTTTAGTTTCTCTTCAAATTCCTCTCCGGGAATAGCTCCTATAAATCTTTCCACGGGTTTTCCTTCTTTAAACAAAATAAAATTAGGAATTGAATTAACTTCAAATTCCTGAGCCAGTTCTTTATTATCTTCAACATTGACTTTCGCGAATTTCACTTTTCCTTTAAATTTTTCAGAAAGTTCATCAATTACAGGCGCCATCATCAAACACGGCATGCACCATTCAGCAAAAAAGTCTACCAGAATCATACCTTGTTTTATAAATTTCTCAAATTCTCCATGATTACCAATTTCCGGAACTTTATCATTATTTCCTGCCATTTTACCAGACTCATTAGTTTTATAGAAATAAGCATATTTATAAAAGTTTTCTTAATATCTCTTTTAGATTATAATAATTCTTTTAAAGAGTTTCGGCCTTTACTTCTCATGAAAAATAGAGGAGATTGTCTTCCTGATAAATTGTCTCCAGATAGATGGAAAGAATTGAGAAAATTTATGGATCTTTTTCGTGCAGTTGAGCCAAGTGTAGAATTAATTGCATTAACACAACCCTTAAAAAGACTTTCTTCACAAGGAATAAAATCAGAGACTATTCCTGCTTACACTGCAAGGCATTGTTGGGAATCATATGACAAATATAATGAGGACCCAAAAAACAATTATGAACAAGATAAAGGATTAACAAAAAGTTTGATTAAAAGAGAGCATACAACCCCTTTACAGGCAGTTAATTATGTTTTTGATGTTCTTAACACAAGTAAAAGTTTACAAGCACAATGGACTCGTCATAAAATTGGAGTGGGATGGAGTTATAGAAGTACGCGATTTGTAGAAGCATCAGGCAATAATTTTGTATATAATACTTATGATTATATTGAAAATAAAGAGGATGTAATGAAACTCTTAAGGATTGATGAAGAAGTTGCAAAAAGAGCAGTAGAAATTTACGGTAAAAAAAGAGAGCTCAAAGCAACAAAACAAGATTCAAGAAAAATAATGCCTGTCGAATTTGCAACAAATTGTTCTTTTTTTGCAAATGCTAGAGCATTAAGACATTTATTTAACCTCCGTCTTGAAAAACATGCAGAATGGGAAATCAGAAGAATGGCTGCAATGATGCTTGAAGAAGTGATGAAGTATACTCCAATAATTTTTGAAGATATTTATGAAAAATTCTCTAATTAATTCTGCCTTTCAACTTTCCCGGCACTTGTGATTCTTCCACCCTGATATTGTCCTGAATATATTCTTTTTATCTCTCCAATAACTGGCTCAAAAATTAATTTAAACATCCTCGCACCTAATTCAAATGTAAACTCTTGGTCGCTATTATTTTTCAAACCAAAAACTAGTGGTCCACTATAACCAGGATTGGTTATTGAACAATGCAAACTAATTCCACTCCTATGTAAAGAAGTTCTGGGATAAATGTCTGGCATTAAATATCTCAAAGGAGAATTTTCTTCATATTCAATGGGATTAGGAGGACAATTAATTGTTTCAACCGTCCTTACTAAAAAATAATCTCCCGGATTCATTTTAATTTTTTTATTTCCATCAATTTTTATATCTGCGATTAAATCTGTTTTAGGAGAATTCCGGTCAGTTACTCCCAAAAAACTAGGTCCAACAATTTTTTCAACCCTTCCCACTCTTAATTCTAATTCAATCCCTTCAGGATTTTTCAATTCTCTTTTAGAAAGCCCTTCAATCAAATTGTATTTCTTATTTAATTCTAAAACTTTCAAAGCGGATAGAGGCATTTTATCCACCCCCACAACCACCAGTAGTTGTTTTACAGACTGGACATTTCCAACAACCCCCATCACTAATCATGAGATTACCGCATTGGTCACAGGTTTTTCCTGTTATTTTTCCAGATATATTTTTTAGACTATTAACCCCTCCCCAAATTCTAGTTCTTTTTATTTTTTCAATTGTTTCTCTTGTGTCCAATCCCTGTTCCTTGTCGCACCAATAATTATTTCCAGAAATTCTTTCTATTGTTTCTTCTAAACTAGGAACACCAGGATACATTATTTCTCCCTCAACAGTTGGAATTAAATGCAATTCTGGAACTTTTTTATAAGCTCTTAATTCCCAAGGAAGAGGTCGCATTTCAGGTCCATTAGGATTCTTAGGGATAAAAGATATATCTCCTAAATATTCTGCCGTTAACCAATCATACAAAAATCCATCCAATCCTTTTGCTGTTTTAATAAAAGGATGGTCTGTTAATCCAGAAATTTGAGATTGTCCTGCTTTCCCAAAAACTTCAATTGCTTCTTTTAAAGGAACTCCATATTGTAGTTTCTCTGAAAATTGAATTGCATTTTCATTCAATAACCTATTTACTTCACTTCCTCTTTCAAGAGAATCAATGAAAACTTCTCCCAATCTTCCATCTGCATATTCGCCTGTTCTTATAAATAAGGGAATATTTCCAATTTTAACTTTTTGGGTTATTCCTTCTCTTTGATTTGGGAGAGATTCTCTTTTACCTCTTGATAAAATCTGAATATTTCTATATGCTCCTGTTTTAAGTGGCTGAGCTGCTTTACTGCCATCCCTGTAAATTGCAAGAGCCTTAACTTCAAGTCTCCATGCCTGATAAAACATATTTTCAATTTCTTCTACTGATGTAAATTCAGGACAATTTATTGTCTTTGATATTGCTCCTGATATGTGGGGTTGTATTGCTCCCAACATTTTTATATGCCCCATAGGATCAATTACCCTTGTTCCTTTATTAGATGTAACAGCACAATCAAAAACAGGAAGATGTTCTTTTTTAAGAATCTCACATTCTTCTACATTTCCATTTTTATCAATATAATCAACTATTTCCTCTCTTTTCTCTTTATCATATCCCAATTTTTCCAATGCTAAAGGAACTGTTTCATTAACTATAATCATTGAGCCTCCTCCTGCTAATTCTTTATATTTTTTTAACTGAAATTCCGGCTCACATCCGGTAGTATCACATCCCATCATAAATCCTATAGTTCCTGTTGGAGCCAAAAGTGTAACCTGAGCATTTCTATATCCGTATTCCCTGCCCATTTCAATAACCTCGTTCCATTTTTGATTTGCTGACTCAACTAAGTCTTCAAGCCCGTTTCTCTTTGGAATTTTTCTTGCAGCCTTTCTGTGAAGTTCTATAACTTCCAGCATTGGTTTTTTGTTTTTTTCATATTCCTGAAAAGAACCTAATGTCTTGGCTAATCTCGCTGATTGCAAATAAGCCTCTGCTGTCATATTTGAAGTTATTGCAGCTGCAAAATCTCTTGCTTCATCAGAATCATATGCCAATCCAAGAGACATTATATAAGCTCCTAAATTTGCATAACCCAACCCCAATGGACGATAAATATGACTGTTCCATGCAGTTTCCTTATCAGGATAAGAAGCTTTAGATACAAGGATATCTTGAGAAGTAATATATAAATCTACAGCTTTGCAAAAAGATTCTAAATCAAAACTTCCATCAATTTTTCTAAATCTTAATAAATTTAAAGATGCAAGATTACATGAAGTATTATCTATAAAATTATATTCTGTGCAGGGATTTGTAGCCCAAATCTCTCCAGATTCTTTAATAGTATTCCATCTGTTAATTGTATCATGATACTGCATTCCTGGGTCTCCACACTCATGAGTTGCAAAAGCCATTATCTTTGCAAGTTTTCTTGCAGGTTCTTTTCTAATAAGTTTATCATCAAAAACTCTTCTAACTTCACATTCTTTATTATTTTCATACGCCCTCCAGAAATCATCAGTAGTTCTGATAGAAATATTAACATTTTGAGCTCTCAAATCCTGAATTGTGTGGCTTTCCCAATTGCTTGGGGAACCTGCATTTATCAATATTCTTGCTTTTTGTTCTTCTTTATATTTATGTTTTATAATCTCTTTTAAATCAGGATGTAAAGCCAAAATACTTTGCATTGTGGCAGCCCTTCTTGTTTTTCCTCCGGATTTAATAACTCTTGCACAAGCATCCTGTAAATCCATAAATCTAACTGCTCCTGATGCCTGCCCCCCTCCTGAAACAGGCTCCCCGGTACTTCTTATTTTTGACCAATCACCACCAATTCCAGAACCTCCTTTGAATACTCTCGAACTTTTTACAGTACCAACATAGATCATATCTTCAATAGAATCTTCTGGCGAGGAAATAAAACATGCAGATATCTGTGGATGCGCATAAAAATTATCAACCTTTTTTACTTTTCCATTTTGAATATAAAAATTTTCTCCGTCTTGTTTTATCCCATATAAATCCAACCCTAGATTAAACCAAACAGGAGAATTAAATGCGCCATATTGTCCTATTGTGGCAGTAACAAGTTCATACTCAAGATTTTTTGCAGAATTATTATTGAAATAACCCTGCTCAACTCCCCATTGGGAAATTTTTTTAGCAACTCTTCCTGCCAATTGCCTGATATCAGTTTCTCTGCCTATTTTTGGAACATCTTTTCTTCTGAAATATTTTGTAGAAACAGTATTAGCAGCATGCTGACTCCACCAAGAGGGAAAAATTGTATCTTTTACTGTCTCTACAACTCCTCCTTTATCATTAGTCACAGTAACATTCCTCTTTTGATAATCCATTAAATGATTAGAATCTTCATAAGGATTTCCAAAAGGTTCTGCAAAATATCTTTCTATACTCAATCCCTCTGTTTTTACCATCATAATTTCCCAAAAACAAAAGAAAAAAATCTAAGAAGTATTTAAAGATTTATTCTCCCTAAAATATAATAACAAAAAATACATCCAAAAACATTTTTAAACTATAATCCCTTTATATAAAAAGAAAATGGCAGATTATTTTGCAACAATAGCAAGTGAATTGGGGATTTCACTTTGGTTATTTTTGATTATTCTTCTTTGGTCTGCAGTGTGGAAACTCTTGGCTTTATGGAAAAGTGCAAGAAAAGGCTCTGTAGTTTGGTTCATAGTCTTGGCGATTTTTAATACAATGGGATTATTGGAAATTCTTTATATTTTTGTTTTATCAGATATGAAACCCTGTAAGCCAATTAAGAAAGCTAAAAAGAAATCTAAGAAGAAGAAAAGATAGTTATTGAATCTTTTTACGAAATCTCCAAATATTTAACCGCCAATATGATTCCCATCCGAATCGCTTTGCAATTTTTGGATTTATAATATTTGAGTATCCATATATGGCATTCTTGCCTTTATTTTTTGCAAGTTCTTCTATTTTAGAAAGCAAATCCTTTATTACAAGAAGAGAACTATCCTTTCTTGTTTTAATAGCATATAATATGAAATCATTTGTTCCACATTTTTTATATTCCATATCTTTCATACCAACATCCCAATGTACTACTCCTTCACATTTCAATTTATTACGGTCTCTTAACATAGTAGGACAACCTATGAAATATTTTCTCCAAATATATTCATAAAAAGGATGTAAAAGCGGATTAGTCCAAAGTCTATATTCAGTATCACCATTATTCATTCGTATTGAACCTGCATAAGCCTTCTCTAATAATTTTGAATTTATATTTTCTATTTTCATTAACCAAAAATCTTAGATTTCTTATTTAACATTTTATTTTTTAATCATTAACAGCTCACAGGCTTTGCAAATTCTGTTTCTCGCTGGTTCACCGCAAATTTCACAATGCATTATATCTTTTTTATTTTTAATTCCCTTCAGAATTTTCTCAGAGTTTTTTATTATATTCATTTTTTGTTTATTATCCAAAACATTCATAAATTTCCGAACCTGTATCCTGTAGGAATCCAAGGCACAGGGGCATTTTTCATAAACCACAGGAAGTTTTTCTTCTTTGGAATATTTCTTTATTTCTTCTTCAGGAATATAAAACAGAGGTTTAATTCTTGGAACAAATTTCTTATCTTTTGTATTCTTACTGATAACTCCTGTGTTCAAACTCAATTTAGGGCTACCTTTAAATATATTAACAAGAAATGTTTGTGCCTCATCATCTAAATTATGTCCTGTCGCAAGTTTGTCTGCCTTTAATTTTCTAGCCTCTTTGTTTAAAATCCATTTTTTTATCACACCGCAAACCGCACAATTTTTCAAATTTTTTTGAGATTGAACCGCACTTCTGAGATAGCACATAGAACTTCCCATCTCTTTTTTAATATCATAAACATGCAGGTTTATCTCTAATTGTCTGCAGAGTTCTTTCACAGCATTTAAGCATTTTTCACTATAATTGCCCATTCCCAAATTAATATGAAATCCTTCTATATTATAGCCAAATTTCTTCAGCAAATAAGCGCAGACAGAGGAATCCTTTCCTCCTGACAAAGCTATGAGAATTTTTTCTTTCTTATTGCACAACTTATACTTCTTGATAACATCTTTTACTTTGTTTTCTATTTTCATGAAATAATAATAAAAAAACAGTTTTAATTTCTTTGCATTAACTTCAAATACTTTTGAAGTCTTCAAATTATTTATAAAGTAAATTTATTTATGATTCATATGAATAAAAAATACATCATGCTCGCACTGGATGATGAGAAGTCAAAAGCTGTAGCAGGAGTTCTGGGAAATAAAACTTGCAAAAAAATAATTGATTTGCTGATAAACAAAGAGGAATTGTCTGAAAAAGAAATTGCAGATTCATTAAACCTGCCAATTAATACTGTGGAATATAATCTAAAAAAACTGCTCGATGCTGGATTAATTGAAAAAACGAAAAACTTTTTCTGGAGCAAAAAAGGAAGGAAAATTTCTATGTATAAACTTTCTCATAAGTCAATTGTAATATCTCCAAAATTCTCAAATATAACTTCAAAAGTAAAATCTTTAGCATTAATTGCAGGAATCTCAGGTGTAGCAGCTTTATTAATCAGACAAATTTACAATGTTCCTCAAAGAACAAATGATGCACTTAAATTTGCTGCAGAATCTTCACAGACATTAGCTTCTTCCAGTACATCATTATTACCTATTTGGCTCTGGTTTTTAATAGGAGCCTTGTTTGTCATGATTATTTTCACTCTAATAAACTGGAGGAAAATATAGATGAAAGGAGGTAAAACAAAATGACTAAAATGGAGAAATCAGTCAAGATAACACTTATAATCGTGGCAGGAATTGTAATGCTCGGATTAATGGGAGTAATAATATTCTCTAACTTAACTTCTGCAAACACAGTTACTGGAAACGGATATGCCACAGTTAAGGCTTTACCTGATTTAGTAAGTGTTTATTTTAATGTGCAGACAGAAGGAGATACGAGCAAGGAAGCAACAGATAGTAATTCAGAAATTGTTGATAAATTAATACTCGAACTTCTGAAACAAGGATTTGATAGAGATGAAATACAAACTATGAATTTTAATGTATATCCTAATTATGATTGGGATGACGGAGAAAGAAACCAGGAAGGATATGTGGCAACCCATAGCATCAAAGTGCAAGTATCCTCAGATAATTCAGGAAAAATTGGAGATATAATAGATGCAGGAGTGAGTGCAGGAGCAGGGATATCTTATATAAATTTTGAACTAAGTCAAGAAAAGCAAAATGAATATAAGGCAGAAGCACTGAAGTTAGCTGCTGAAGATGCCAGAATAAAAGCAGAATCTATTGCAGAGGGTTTAGGAAAAAGACTCGGAAGGCTCGTTTCAGTATCAGACAGCAATTTCAACTATTCACCTTGGAGAATTTATCAGGCAGAGGAAGGAGTAATGGATGCCGCAGGAGCAAAAACAGCAACTACAGATATACAACCAAGCGAACAGGAAATCTATGCCAGTGTTATCGCAAGATTTAAATTATTTTAATTTTTTATTTTTCTTAGACACTCTGTACCGAATAACAAGAACAATAAAAACAAAGATTATAACAATAATAATTAAAATAATAATATAAATTATATTTCGCAAAAAACCTTTTTTTTGTAACCCTCCATCTGTATGATTTTCAGTCGCATTATTAATCAATGAGTCATTTTGCAATAAAGAATCATTAGTATCAGAATCATCTGAATCTGGTTCTTGTTCTGGAGAATCACTAATTTCAGTAAACTTTCCACCATCACATTTTTGCACTTTAATTATTGCTCTTGAACTATCTGAAGATGAAACCTCAAATAAACATTCCTTTGAACCAATAGTTCGAATAGCTGCAGGGTTTGCACCATAAAGGAATAAGTATTCATCAGCTACAAAGAATTCGACATTTGCATCTCCCCCAGAATAAGTCCCGCTTAAACTTGATACATAAAATTGTAAATCTCCAATCCCATTAACTTGTTTCTCTTCAACATTCCCTTCAGTACCATCAATTTTCATCCAAGCAGAGGAACCAGTAGTCCCTGTTAAATTAATCTCATAAAATCCGCTGGCAAGAGTAACATTTCCATAAGGAGAGCCGCTAGTTAATGTAAGCTCCTTTACCTCAATTAAAATCTCTGCTGCACCTCCCATACTAGAATCAATCAATGCTATTCTTACTCCGTTAATGACTTCTATTTCCCCGATATTAATAATACTCTCTTCTGTTGAAAGAGTTCCAGAACAATCATATGCTGCTGAAATTAGATTAATAAACAAAATAATATTAATTAAAAATAATAACACACTCTTTTTCATACTCGGTTAATACATTTATAATTTTTAAATCTTCTTTTTATAATCCTCAATCGCTTTTTTCAAGGCTTCAATTCCAAGAACAGAACAATGAATCTTTACAGGAGGCATATGTCCGAGAGCTTTAATTATATCATTCTTTGTTAATTTTTCTGCTTCTTCGAGTGTTTTGTCCTTTGCTAACTGACAAACAACATCACTGCTTGCAACAGCTGCAGGACATCCGAAAGTCTGAAATCCAATATCTTTTATTCTGTTATTTTCAACTTTTATCGAAAGATGCATGACATCCCCGCATCTTATATTTCCAACCTTGCCCTTGCCACTGGGATTTTTAATTTTTTTTACAAATTTTGGATTTCTAAAATGTTCTATAAGTTTTTTTGAATATGTTTGTGTCATTTTATATATTTGAAAAAATCCCAGAGCAATTTGCTATTGATGTTTTAATTAATGAATATGTCTTATGAATCATCTTTTCTATTAACAGTTTATATCAATCTATTTTTTATTCAACTTTTCAACTAATTTATCAATCTGTTCATCACTAAAACCATGAACCTTACAGCCCTGTTCAAGAGTTTCCTGCATTGTCATAGGACATCCTACACAACTCAAACCCTCCTTAAATAGAATTTCAACTGCATCGGGCTTGCTTTCGAGTATTTCACTCATTTTAGTTTTTCTATTTATTTTCATCATTCACCAAATTCCTCTGCCTCTTCGTTTTCAAAATTTAAAATTTCTTCATTTAACTCTTCCTCACATTCATCTTCATTCTTAAACTCACAGGCATGTTCTTTAAATTTTTTCGACATTTTTATTCTTCTTTAACTTTTATTGATTCTTCAAAACTACAAGGTTCACAACTAAATGTTTCTTCATCACAACATACAGACTCTTCTTTTTTACTCTTTCTCATTCAATTTTTTTCATTTTTTAACTTAATATTCACTTTTTTACCGTTAAGTTTTACAATTCTTCCAGGAGTTCCGACAATCGTGCAATTATCAGGAATGTCTTTGTTTATTATAAAAGTATCTGCTCCGATTTTAACATTGTTTCCGACTTTTATCGGTCCTAGCAAAATACTCCCAGCACCTATTAGCACATTATCTCCTATCATGGGATGCCTTTTTCCTTTTTCTTTTCCTGTGCCTCCTAAAGTTACATTCTGAAACATTACACAATTTTTGCCTATTTCTGAAGTCTCTCCTATAACAGTCCCCATTCCATGGTCAATAAAAAAACCTTTTCCTATTTTTGCTCCGGGATGTATTTCTATTCCTGTAAGAAATCTCATAATCTGTGAAATTAAACGCGGTATAAAAGGAAGTTTTATTTTGTAAAGAGGATGGGAAATATAACGATGAACAAATATAACATGTAAACTAGGATAGATCAAAAATTCTATATTTTTTGCTGAAGGGTCATTTCTGAAAATTGCTTTTATATCTTCAAACATTTTATTTAAACGGACTTATTCTCCTTAATTTTTCTACAATCTTAACAAGGATTTTTAAAAAATAATCAATCTCTTCCTCTGTGGTATATTTGCTTATGCTGATTCTCAATGAACTATTAGCTTGCAGTGGTGTTAATCCTAATGCTTTCAGAACATGGCTAGTCTCGAGAGTATGAGAAGAACATGCGCTTCCAGTTGAAGTATAAATTCCATAATTCTCCAAATAACCTCCGACAGCTTCTCCCTCTATATTATTGAAAGAAACATTCACATTATTGCAGAGTCTTTTCTCTTTTGAGCCATTTAACCTAACATTCGGTATTTTCAAAAGTCCTTCAATTATTTTGTCTCTTAATTCTTTCATTTTTTCTGTATCTTTTTGTTTTGCAATTTCTGCTGCTTTTGCAAATCCCATGATTCCAGAAACATTCTCTGTCCCGCTTCTGAGTTTTTTTTCATGTCCTCCTCCATGCATTAGAGGAATGATTTCAATCCCTTCTCTTATATACAATGCTCCGACTCCTTTAGGTCCGTGAATTTTATGGGCATTCAGAGTAACCAAATCAAGATTTTGTTTTCTGACATTTATAGGAACTTTTGTAAAACTCTGGCAGGCATCTGTATGAAGCAAGACTCCTTTTTTTCTGCAGATTTTTCCGATAGCATCTAAATCCTGAATAGTTCCTATCTCATTGTTTCCATGGATAATTGAAACAACAATTGTCTTGTCAGTAATGGCTTTTTCAACATCTTCAGGATTGACAAATCCTTTTTCATCAACATCCAAATATGTAACTCTGGCTCCTTGTTTTTCAAGCCATTTACAAGTATTCAAAACACAATCATGTTCTATCTTTGTTGTAATGATGTGGTCCTTTTGAGGATAATTCTGGAAAAACAAGCCTTTAAGAGCAAAATTATTTGCCTCTGTCCCTCCTGATGTAAAGATTATTTCGTGGGTCTTGGCTCCGATAGATTTTGCAATTATTCTTCTTGATTTCTCCAAAGCCTGTTTGGCTTCTTGCCCCATTGCATGAGAAGAAGAAGCATTGGCATATTTTGCAGTAAAATAAGGAAGCATCTCTTTCAAAACTTCATCATCAACTTTCGTTGTTGCAGCATTATCAAGATATATTGTTTTCATTTTAATATATGAACTGTTTTATTTTTACTTATTTCAAATCTTCCGCCTTCATTGGATTTTTTAGTGAATAAAGGCATTCTTACATCAATATAATAAATCTTTTTGTCCTTGTCTAAAACAAAATTTCCTCTTCCGTAAAAGTCTAGAACATATCCCTTTATCAATAACTTTTGAATACCCTTTCTTAAATTTCTGTTAATTTTTAATTTAAGATATTTTGATAATTCTTTGTAAGATATTAATTTGCCCTCAACATGGTTAGAGTAAACTATTAAATAATTTCTATTGTTAATTTTTATTTTCTTTGATTTTATGATTGGGCAAGAATTTCTTAGATATTTCTTAAGAATTTTGAAATATTTTTCATGAGATTGCATGTCTCCTTGTTTATATTTGGATTGTTTTACCGGCTTTATCCATATTTTATGTTTTCCGGCTTCCTTTTTGAAAATTTTATCTTTCTCTATTTTTTTTATTTCTTTTTCATTGAATTCAATCATTTTCATCTTCCGACCTTCAAAGGACATTTTTTGCAGAATTTTTTCTCATGCTTGTCAATAAGTTTAAGCATGGGAATAATAGTATCTTTGTTCAGGAAATAGATTCTCTGCTTCCCTTTTTGTTTCACCTGAACAATGTTGCAGCACTTTAAAGATGCAAGGGCATGTGACAGTTTGCTCTGTTCAATGCCTGATTTTTCTGACAATTCATTCACAGAACTCTCTTTTTCCTTTAACAAAGAGATGATTTTTATTCTGACAGGATTTGCAAGATTCCTGAAAAAGAAATGATATGATTTGTAAGTCATATGAAAAATATTTCATATTATCTTTATAAACTTTATGGAATAATGTTATATAGAAATTAGATTATCCCTATCAACGCCCACGGCAGGAATCGAACCTGCGCACCCAAAAGGGCCAAGATCTCCAATCTTGTGCAATACCACTATGCGACGCGGGCATATAATAACAGAAACATAATTATTTATTAAATTAATCTTCTTCCAATTCACACTTTACACAAATCCATTTTCTTTCTACAGAAGAATATATGGTTTCCCCTAAACATTTCTTACAAATTAAATGATTTCCATCAATTGACATTTTATATCGATTAGAAAATGGGCGCAGAGGGAATCGAACCCCCAGCTGGCGGGCTGGAGCCGCCTATTTTGCCTTTAAACTATGCACCCTAATATTTCAAGAAATAATTAATTTTTAATTCTTCCGATACAGTCTCTTTATCTCTCGAATCTCGTCTCCTGAAATTGCACACCCTTTAAACTTCACAGCATAAAGCAAAGCATCCAGTATATCATGGTCCTTTAATTTAATAAGCCCTTTCTTATATAAAATATAAACTAACTCAGATGACCTGATGAATTTAAACCCTTCAAAAAACTTGTAATTTTCTTTCTTGGCTTTAATACTTGTATGCAATTTTGTTTCAAACAATTTTCTTAAATTTTCAGGTCTTTCGCCTAACATCCGTGTTGTCCTTTCATCAACCGCAATCACATTATTAATTTTCTTTTTGTTCAACATTTTACCAAGAGCCATACAAGAAGCCTCACCAGAGTCAATCAAATGAATGGTTTTTTCAGCTGTTTCAAAAGTAGAATTAGCTATTTCTCTCAATTCCTGTGTTTTCTTGGACACTTCTGCTGGATTTATGCCTATTGAAGAAGGCATTTCTAAAACTTTTTCAAAAAGCAATTCATTTAGCCTTAATGCTTCTAACCTGAATCTTTTTATTGTAAGAGGTTTATCAATAATTTCCCATTTCACATCCTTGGTAATTAAAAACTTGCCATCAAATTTTGATTTCAGTTTTCTGAATTCTTCAAATAACCCGTTCATTGCCAAAGTAATTAAAGTGCTCGCGTCAAAGATTAGAACTTTCATTTAAACATTTCAACTGCAGTTTTAATTCTGGATTTAACATCAGCTGTTTTAATTAAAGGAATTTCTGAAATTTCTTCTTTCTGCCCCACATATTCAGCCAGGTCAAACATTGTTATTCCAAGCAAACTGGCTGTTTTTTCCATAGAAACACCGTGCTCATAAATCTTCGAGGCTTTGTTTATTTTTGCTTTCCAGAAAACATCCTGAATATATTTTTTCAGTTTTCCAGATAACTTCCCAACAGCGCTCCTTATATTTTTCAAATTTTTTTTAATTGCTTCTTCATTATTTTTTTTAAGAGATGCAATTGTTTTATCAATATTATAAAGAAGAGTTTTGTAAAATTCCTTCCATCCAGAATATCTCTTATATTCCTCTCTTTCAATAATTTTGCTCAAAGAATAGACAACAACAGCAACAAGAATATTATCAGGGTCTTGTGTAACTGAAGCAGTATGAATTGTCTGATTACTCAATTCTTTAAGTTTAGGGATGTTTTCTTCTTTAATAGCTGTTTTCGTTTCTTCAAAGATTCTTAAGATATTTTCAACCTCTTTCATAAATAATAGATGAGAAGACAATATTTAAAAGTTTCCAGAAATTATAAGAATAATGAAACAAATAATTTTGGATACAAGTTTTATCCTGACTTGCGTAAAACAGAAAATTGATTTTTTTGAAGAGATAAAATTAATGGGATTGCAGATAGCAATCCCCAAGCAAGTAATAAAAGAAATTGAACGAATCAGTGAATTAAAAAAGGGTGCGTCCAAGAATCAGTCTGAACTTGCATTAAAATTAATCAATCAACAAAAACCAAGAACAATCAATCTTAAAGGAAAAACAACAGACAAAGCAATAATAAATTATGCAAAACAGCATGAAGATGCAGTTATAGCGACACTCGACAGAGAGATAAAAAAGAAGATAAAAAATCCCAAATTGATTATAAGGGGAAAAAAGAAATTAGAGAGTATCTAATCTTTTAACAGCGGAAATTCCTTCTTCAAGAGTGTGGTCAATAACTTGTCCGTTATTAAGCCTTGCTAAAACATCAATGAAATCTTCATAATGCATAATTTCTTTTCCATTCCTAAAATTACTATCCCATACTTGTGAAGCGAATATATAATTATTTGGGATTTCAAACAGAGATTCTGAAGATGCATCAGCTCTAATTTTTTTTCCTTCGGATGAAAGATAAACATATATACTTTCATCAGAGAGAGTGGATATAATATAGTCAGTAATTTTATTGAGACTAACAATTATTCTTCTTTTCTTTTTTCCACCAGTTTCTGTTCCTCCACCCATAAATTTATTGATATGGTCTTATTTAAAAGGATTTATATCCTTTATAATAACCTTTTTAAATCAATTTCTGTTATAAATTTTATAAAATGTTTTATCTGACTGAAGTTGAAGACCATATAAGAGTAGAACCAAAATTATTTGGTTTGCCTACTAAGGAATCTGTTGATAAACAACTTAGAGAAACTTACTCTGAGCATTATGACAAAGAAATCGGAAAAGTCATTTCAGTAATTGAAGTTTTGGAAGTTGGAGAAGGAATAATTATTTCAGGAGATGGTGCGGCATATTACAAATCAAGATTTAAATTATTGGTATGGAAACCTGAACTTCATGAGCTTGTCTTTGGAGTAATTTCAGAGATAACAAATTTCGGGGCTTTTATTGATTTGGGTGTCATGAGGGGAATGATTCACATAAGTCAAACAATGGAAGATTATGTAAGTTTCAGTAAAACAAATTCTCTATTGGGAAAATCAACTAAAAGAAGTCTGAAATCAGGAGATTTATGTCTTGCGAGAATTGTTGCAATAAGCCATAAGGGGGGGGAATTAAAAATAGGATTAACAATGCGACAGCCAGGACTCGGTAAATTAGAATGGATAAAAGAAGACAAAATTAAAAAAGAAAAAGAAACTGCTAAAGCAGTGAAAGCTGAAGAAAAATCTGCAAAAGGAAAAAAGAAAAAATGACAAAACAAAAAGCATGCAAAATTTGCAACCTGATATATGAAGGAGAAAAATGTCCTAAATGTGGTTCTGCAGAATCAACAGACAGTTTTAAGGGAAGAATCGTAATTCTAAATCCTGAAAATTCAGAAATAGCAAAAAAACTTAATATTAAAGAAAAAGGAAATTTTGCAATTAAAACAAGGTAGTTCTGATGGAATTTGAGATAATTGAACAAAAAGAAAATCTTCTATTTAAAAGAAAAGAAATGCAAATAAATTTAGAGGCGCAGATAACCCCTAGCAAAAAAGAAATAATTGAAAAAATTGCAGAAAAATTTTCAGTTAATCCTGAAAATATAAGCATTAAGGGAATTCACGGAAAATTCGGTTCAAAAGATTTCACAATTAATATAAACATTTATTCTTCTAAAGAAGATAAAGAAAAAACAGAACCCAAGGAGAAAAAATCCGGTTCTGAATCCCAAATTCAAGAAACCCCCCAATCTCCAGAACAAAAAAGTCCTGCTAATGCAGATAATAATTTAATTAATAAAGAAAATAAAAGTGAAACAGAATAATCAAAATTATAAACGAGCGAAAATGAGTTTAATTTAACCAAAAAATGCCGAAAAAAATTATAAAAAAAGGAAAAAAACCGCACAGAAACAAACCTACGAGCAAGAAATATACTAAATATAAAATTGAAGGTGACAAAGTCACAAAAGAAAGATGTTGCCCTCGGTGCGGTCCTGGTATTTTCTTAATGAAATCTCAAGGAAGAGTTTACTGCGGTAAATGTCATTATTCTGAATTCGAAGGAAAAGAAGAATCTCCAAAAAAATAATTATAACCCTGGGAGATTCTTCAAGCCGTCAAAAAGATGACCTGAAGCCTCTCCTGGGGAAAAAGAGGTGATAGAATATTCAATACTTAGTTCTATTTAAATCTTTCTATTTTGTTACCCTTCGAAAATGACAAGCGGTAATTCACTAAAAGTAGTGAAATAATTTTTTTGTTAGGCACTACATATTCTTTTTTGTAGGCACTACTTATAAGAAAAATAGGCACTACAAACAATTATAAAATCATATTAATTATATAATAAATGGAAAAAAAAGAGATAAATTCAGTAAAACAGGAACAAATTCACAATTTACTTTTTAATCGGGAGTTGGGATGGCAGGAAATAATCTATGATCTGATTAACACAGAGCAATTGGATGCTTGGAATATTGATATTATCGTCCTCGCAGACAAGTATTTGGAAAAAGTTAGGGAAATAGAAGAAGCAGATTTTTTTATTTCAAGTAAAGTATTGCTCGCAGCATCATTACTTCTGAGAATTAAAACAGAAATTCTCTTAAATAAATATATAAGAAACATTGATGAAATTTTATTCGGAAAAAAAGAAGAAAAGAAAACTATTTTGGAAAGAATCGAATTGGACGAACAAATTCCAGAGATTATTCCAAAAACCCCTATTCCAAGATTCAAAAAAGTAACATTGCAGGAATTAATAGAATCTTTAAATAAAGCAATCACAACAGAGAACAGGAGAATTAAAAAAGAAATTATAAATCAGAATGCCTTAAGACAAAGTTCCTTTTTCCTTCCAAAAAGAAAGTTTAATATTAAAGATAAAATAAAGGAAATTTATGATAATCTGTTCAGACATTTAAAAGATGAGGGAAAAAAGAAAAAAATTTCATTTACTGAATTAATCGGAGAAAACAAAGAGGAAAAAATCATCTCTTTTCTTCCTTTGCTGCATCTGGAAAATCAAAAGAAAATCTGGCTTGAACAAGAAACTCATTTCGAAGAAATTTATATCTGGCTTAAAGAAATTTTTCTCAAACATAATCCTGACCCCTTTGCTGAATTAAGAGAAGAGATTGAAGAAGAAATTAAAGAACTCGACGAAGAGCAGAAAAAAAGATTAGAAAAAATTAACAAAGAATTTGAAGAACCAATCGGAGGGATTTAAAAATTCTTAATTAAAAAAGAGATTCTATATCTTCTGCTACTTTTATTTTAGTTTCTTTAGGTTCTTTTTCACAATTTGGGCAATATGGAATATATTTTGTTTTAACCTTTCCACCACCAACAGTTCCATCAAATTCTCCAAACCAATGTGGTTGCTTTTGCTCTTTAAATTCTATTTCTGCTCCACA
Source organism: Candidatus Woesearchaeota archaeon (assembly GCA_964495875.1). Taxonomy (GTDB): domain Archaea; phylum Nanobdellota; class Nanobdellia; order Pacearchaeales; family GW2011-AR1; genus JAGLWP01. The sequence continues at coordinate 68,272 of CAZBWB010000001.1, forward strand.
ACCATAACAATGTGGAGTGAAATCTCCCTGTTTTGCTTGAATATAAATAATCTCTCCGTTTTTATAATACCAGTTTTTATTATCTCCTACACAAAGAACTTGTATATCTCCCCATTTCGCTTTTTTCCATTCAGGTTTTTTTCCAGCAAATTTTTCTTTGGATAATTTCTCAACAAGTGCATTAGACATATTCATTTAACAGATAAACTATTTTTAAACATATACGTGATTTATTATATATTATAAAACATTAACTCTAAAAATGAATAATTCTTGATTTTTTCATGAAACTCGCAGTTTTATTTTCAGGAGGGAAAGACAGCTGTTATTCAGCTTATCTGGCAAAACAAACAGGACATGAATTAGCATGTCTTATTTCGGTTTTTTCCAAAAATCCAGAGAGTTATATGTTCCACACGCCATCAATTTCTTCAGTAAAACAACAGGCAGAAGTTATGGAACTGCCCCTGATGATTTCAAAAACCAAAGGAGAAAAAGAAAAAGAATTAATTGATCTTGAAAAAGCAATAAAAAAAGCAAAGGAAAAATACAAAATTCAGGGAATTGTTACAGGTGCTCTGCATTCTGTTTATCAGGCATCAAGAATTCAAAAAATATGCGACAGATTAAAAGTGAAATGCATTAATCCGCTATGGCACAAAGATGAAATAGAATATCTGAATAATCTGATAAAAGATAAATTCAAAGTAACAATAACTGGTGTCTTTGCATATCCCTTAAATAAAAGTTGGCTGGGCAGGATTATTGACAAAGAGTTCATTGAAGAAGTCAAAATCCTAAAACAAAAATATAAAATCCATGCTGCAGGTGAAGGCGGAGAATTTGAAACATTTGTGCTGGATTGCCCTTTGTTCAAAAAACCATTGAAAATAAAATCATTCAGGGACTTTAAAGAAGGCGAGAATAGTTTTAGAAGAGAGATTAAGGTTGAATAATCTCAATGAGTTGTATATCTCAAATTTTATAAACGGATAATCATTATAATAATTATGAAAAAGAGGCGTTCAAAAATAAATTTCCGTCCTCCGAAAAGTGTTTGTGATGCTGCAAAAAAAGGACTGGAATTAAGAAAAAAATTTAAGAGAGGCGGATTAAGTTCCCAGGCTGCAGGAAAACTCGGAATAGGCTCAGGGATAATTAGGGCATCAAATCTCGCAAGAGGAATGAATATTTCTCCCAGAACAATTCAGAGAATGTCAAATTATTTCAGCAGGCATCAGAGAGACAAACGTCCTGGATGGAGCAATCCTAAAAATCCCTCAAATGGTTATATTGCATGGCTTCTCTGGGGAGGCGATGCAGGACGAATCTGGGCGAATAAAATTTTGAGAGAAATGAAAGGGAAAAAGAATTCTAAATAAGACAGAAATTGTTAAAAGCAGATTATCATTAAATAATTCATGAGAACAAGAGAATTTGATTATTATATAGGGTTATGGCGTCCGTCAATCCTACTCCCCACACCATCGCAAAGCGTATGTGGCTTTCGTCAGGTCGCGTCCCCCTGCATGATTTATATAATAGGTGTCGGGAATAGCTGGAGGCAGGAAGTAGAAATAAAATGATTTTTGAAATTGATGTTTCAGGTGAAGATATTTTAAGTAAAAATTATTCAATCTGTATTGCTAATAAAGATGGAATTATTAAAGGTTTTAAATTTAATGAAAAGTTAGTAAAAGATTTAAGTTCAAGATATGGACAAGAGTTTTACCGGTATAAAAAATCTCAAAAAGAAAAGACCTTATTTAAAATTAGAATTTATTGCATAGCTATTTATTATATATTTAAATCAATAAGGATTAAAGGGAATTTATCCTTAGTTATATGCAGAGATTTTGATGGAAAAGAAAATGATATAAAGGAGAATTTAAAATTTTTTATAGATAAAAAATTAAGACTAAAATTAGATAATATTAATTTTACAAGATTAGATAAAGATTCAACTGCTCACAGATATGCTTTTTTAATGAGAAAAGATAAAAAGAATAAATTGCCTGTTTATACTAAAATAATATTAAAAGATTTTGAGGAATTTTTAAAAAAATAAAGTACCAAAGGGCACTACGAGAGTGTCGCTGCCCTAGATTGCCCTTCTGGACTAAGCCGAAGCCTACCAGATGAACTCCCTAGCAGTTGGTACATATACATACATACATACATACATATAAATGTTTCGGTAGTAAACACTTTTATGAATATTATTACAGCCTTTCCCAACTTTCCCCACCACTTTTCATATTCTTAACTTTAAACTTCCCGCTGGCAACTTCTTTCTTGCCAAAAGAAATTTAGCCGTTAAAACCTCTCTCCCCTAAATTTCTCAAAATATTTTTTATTTCATTAATTGTTTTTTGTTGGGATTTTTTATCAGACATCCTTATAAATTTAATAACTAAATTCTGTAAATCATTTATGTTTAGAAGTTTAATTTCAAACCCGTTTGTAATAAAATAAAATCTAAAATTCTCATATTTTAATTCCTTGATTAAAATTCCCCTAATCTGGCCCAATTTTTTTCCTTTATTCGGGTTTTCTTTTAAAGAATAGAGCAATTTGAATATTTTTTTGGACTTTTTCTTAAATTTTTTAAAAATCTCTTCTTTAAGACTTTCGGTAATTATTACCTCGGCCATTTTTTCTCTGCTTCTGCAATGGCTTCTTCAATTGTTACACAGCCCTCTCTTGACATCAGAACATCCTGCAACAGTCTTTGTTCAGCACTTTTTAACAGCCTTTCTAAAATATCAGAGAAAGTTTCATTTTTCATTCCAAATTCACTTATTTTTTCTTTTACTTCTTTGCTTACAGCAATAGTTGTTTTTTCCATTTTATAATTTATATAATCATTATAAATATTATATTATTTAGATCTTTTTATATCTTTCCTTCCCCATTCTTCTCCTGTCTGAACTCAGAATTCTCACTTTCTAATCTCTCACCGCCGCTCACCTCACGCCAGCACTCGTCATTTATATTCTCAATTCTCTCGTGCCGCCGCTCTTCATATCCTTAACTTTAAACTTTCCGCTTGCAACTTCTTCTTTGCCGACAAAAATAACTTCACTGATTTTTTTGGCATTTGCATATTCAAGTGCCTTTGACGGCTTGCCATAATAAATCATAACATTCTTTTCCTGTCCTCTCAATTTTTCTGCTAATTTTATTGCTTCTCTGTCCTGATTCAGAGAAATAACAAGTGTCCTGACTTTTTCTGATTTTATATCTGACAAAAGAGCTAATCTTTCAAGCCCAAAACTAATTCCAGTGCACTGCACATTATTGATACTATAACTTCCTCCTGCGACAATTGTTTCTTTAATGTCTGACTTGATTTCAAAAACTGTTCCATTATAATAACTCAAACCACGAGCTAAAGTAGGCATAAATTCAACTTTCACACCATAAAACTTACAATATTTTTCAAGATCTGCAATTTCCTTGTATGAATCATATTTTTCAAAAAACTTTTTGGGATTTTTGATTATTCTCAAAACTTTCTCAGCCCCCAATTTTTTCAAGTTTGCTCTGACTTGTTTTTCAGGCAATTTATCAAGTTTATCAATTTCCCTAATAACATCTCCTGCATTTTTAATTTTCAGTTCATTGATAATCTCATTTAATAATTTCCTGTTATTAAAATAAATATTAAATTTAATTCCCAACTTATCTAAAATATCTTTTGTTAAAGCCAGAATTTCTGCCTCGTCCTTCACTGTGCTCCCGATAACATCAATGTCGCACTGCGTAAATTGCCTGAATCGCCTTGAACTTGCAGGCTCGTCCCTAAACACCGGTCCAATCTGATAACACTTGTAAGGAAGTTTTTTGTTCTTCATCAAACGTTTCAACTGGAATGTGAACTCATATCTCAGTGCAAGTTTTCTTCTGCCTTTGTCCTTTAACTTGTAAATATCACTGACAGCCTCGTCTCTTTTATTCTCGCCTTTTACAAATTCTTCATTCTCTATTACAGGAGTTTCAGCAGGCTCAAACCCGTATCTCTCAAAAATCTCAGCCAACAATCTCTTTATCTCTGCTCTCTTCTGAGCCTCTGCACCTGCATAATCATTGAATCCTTTTACTAAATTTGTGTTCATTTTAAAGATAGAGGTAAATACGATTTAATTGCTTTTCTTAATTGAGGTCTTGTCCATTTTTTTTGAAAAGTATCATAACCCAAATTATTAAACTTAGGATATTTTTGACCAATAATTTTTCTGGAGTCAGTTACATCTAAAGCAATTATTTTTTTATTTTTTACTTTATATCTTTTCTTCAATAAAGGAACATGTCTTTTTCTGACAACAATAATCACATCTGCCCAGTCTACATCATCCTGGGTAAAAGGGTTGTCAGGATCCCCCCCAAGCCTTCCCCCAATTCCACCAAATCTTGTTTTGTATCCTTTATTTTTCAGATATGAGGAGAGATATTTGCTTCTGTTTGATCCCTTAGAACATATGCACAAAACTTTGGTTTTCATTTTCCTCGTCTTTAATTTATTTATCCGGATTATAAGAAAAACAGTTGCGGTGATGATAATATAAAGCACGATTAGATAGAATGTTAATGTGAACAAGACTACTACAAATTTATCATTAGTTCCTACTTTACCTGCTAGGAACATGGGCAAGAAAAGCAAAATAAGTAAAATTCCTCCAAAGATTCTCCAAGCCAAATCAATTCTTCTTGATGTTTTCTTTTTCATTTATCTTCCCCTCCTTTTCGATTCTCCACTAAAAAGGGTGGAAGGAGAGAATCGAACTCTCGTTTTGCGGATTTTGCTAGCAATTTCACATAACACAAAATCCGTAAACTGCTCCTGACCTCGCTCAAAGTCAAGGGCAACCGGAAGTTTCGCGAAATCACTCGCCACAACCACACGTTCTGCCATTAAACTACATCCACCATAGTTTAATTGAATTGAACTTAATTTATAAGGTTTTTCAGAATAAAGATTAGTTAATATGACTGGGTTTTCTATGTTAATTATTTTTATAAATTGAGTGAGTTTACGAGCGAGCAAACTAAAAGCACAGCTAAAGAAACCTTCTGCTTTAGTGATGGGGACAACCACCGATTTTTTCCATAATTATATTTCCTTCTCTTTCTTTCTTTTTCCTTTCTTTAGGGTCAGCCCATTCTTTTAATGCTTGCATCTCTTCTGGGGTAGGAATAAAATTTATACTATTATATGTTCCACTATTAATTCTTCCTTCTATTTCACAAATGAGATATTGATTTCTTGTCATAAAATTTTCATGAGAAAAGAGTTTTTAAAATTATTCTTTAGGTCTAATAAGATCTTCCCCTGTCTCAGGATCTTTTATAATCTCCAAATAATCATCTTCAACCATCATGTCAATTATATCTTTTGCGACTGATTCTAATGTGTGAAAAGCAGGTTGTAAACCCCGAAAATCTTCATGAATCTTACAAACAGCCCTACCTACAAATCCTCCAATAGAATATTCTCCGAGCCAACAATCTTTTTCTTTATCAAATCTAAATTCATAAAGTATTTCATAACCTTTATTCTCATATCTTTTTCTAAACTCCAATTCAGAATCTGAAATTTTCCCATTAATATCAGAGTTTCCATAATAATCTAGGAGACCTCCCTCAATCGAACTTTCTACATCTTCATTTTCCCTCATAAAAGACCCTCCAAAAGGAACAATACCTCGAGGAACTCTCTCAAAGAATAATCCTGAAATTGAATAAAGACTACCCATTTTTAGAATAAAGAAATGGTATTTTTAAAAATTTATATACTTATGTAAATTATATTACTCATGGGGGTCATATTCAGAAAACAAAAAGAAGCCTTTAATCTGACGAGAATAGGAAGACTCGCAATCATTGGATTTATCAGCTCACTGGCATTTGCACTAATAAGCACTATCTGGGCTGTGTATATTGACAGTTTTTTAAACAGCATAGTTCTTGTAGGATTTGTTTCAGGAGGACTGACTCTAATATCTTTCCTCTCTTATTTCATATTTATTCCCATAATTGAAAAAACAAACAAATCAAAAATCTATTTTTATTCTCTGATTCTGTTTGCAATAACTTATGTTTTATTTGCAATAAATACAAAATTCTATTTTTTTATCGTTCTTGCATTCATTCTCACAATAATCAGCACATTCAGGATAACGAGTTTTGGAATAATTGTGAAAAATGAGTCATCTGACGGAAAACTCTCAAGAAATGAGGGACTAATATATACTTTTCTTAATATTTCCTGGGTCATAGGTCCTTTGATAGCAGGATATATCTCTGATAGTTTTGGAATAAATATTATTTTCATTATTTCTGCTGTTTTTATATTGCTCTCTGCTCTGACATTCAAATTATCAAAAATAAGAGATGCAGATATAAGCAAAAAAACACATACAAATTTAATCAGGAATTTCATTGATTTTTTTAAAAGTAAAACAAGAGTTTATTCCTATTTGCTCGGAGGAGGAGTAAATCTGTGGTGGACTCTTATTTACATCTTTATTCCTCTTTACATAATCAGAAATAATTTAAGTAAAGTCTGGATAGGTTATTTCCTGTTCGGAGTGGCAGTTCCCCTTTTATTGTTTGAATTTTATTTTTCAAAATTAACAGGAAAAATAGGGTTTAAAAAAATCTTTAAAATAGGATTTGCAATTCCAGGAATACTTACAATAGCCTGTTTTTTTATTTCCAATATCTATGTGATTTTGGGGTTGCTCGTTTTAGCCAGTGTCGGACTGGCGATGCTTGAACCTACAACAGAAGCTTATTTCTTTGATATCACAAGAGACAGCAATGAAAAGAGATTTTATGGTCCTTATAATACTACTATAGAAGTCAATGATTTTCTTGGAAAAATTCTCTCTGCAACATTGCTTGTCTTTCTTCCTTTCAAATACATCTTTATATTTTTCGGACTATTGATGTTCTTTTTTGTATTTCTCTCTTTCAGGATAAAAAATATAGTGGAAGACAAAAAATAAGATTAAAAGGTTTTTTAAATTTAAACAATATTAGAATTTTATGACAAAAAAATATGAACTTTTGGCACCTGCAGGAGATTTTCCAATGCTCGTTGCAGCAGCGAATGCAGGAGCAGATGCGGTTTATTTCGGATTAAAGGAATTTTCAATGCGGACTGCTGCAAAAAATTTCACAATAAAAGACTTGCAAAAGATTCAGAAAATATGCAAACTAAAAAATATCAAAGCATATCTGACGCTCAACACAATAATATATGACAATGAATTACAAAAAATAGAAGAAATAATAAAAAAAGTCAAGGATAAAGTTGATGCAATCATCTGCTGGGATTTGTCTGTGGTTCAACTCTGTAAAAAATACAAGATTCCTTTTTTCATCTCAACCCAGGCTTCTGTATCCAACACTGAATCAGCGAGATTTTATAAAAAACTCGGAGCAAAAAGAATTATTTTAGCAAGAGAATTGAATTTAAAACAAATAAAAAAAATTTCAAAAATAATTGATATTGAATGCTTTGCTCATGGAGCGATGTGTATTTCTGTTTCAGGAAGGTGCTTTACTTCCCAGTTTCTGTTCAACAAGTCAGCAAACCGCGGAGAGTGTCTGCATCCCTGCAGAAGAACCTACACAGTTGAAGATGATGAAGGAAATCAATTAAGGGTTCAGAACAACAGGATATTTTCAGCCAAAGATTTATGCACTCTGCCCTTTATTGAAAAAATGAAAAGAACAGGAATTAAATGTTTTAAAATAGAAGGAAGAAACAGAGACCCGAGATATGTTGATACTGTTGTGAGAGTCTACAGAAAAGCTCTTGATAAAAAATTAACCAAAGAAGAAATTCAGAAAGGAATAAAAGAATTAAAAAAAGTTTACAACAGAAAATTTTCTTCAGGATTTTATTTAAGAATTCCCACATCAGATGATTTTACAAATACTGAAAACAGCGAAGCAACAGAAAGAAAACATTTTGTCGGAAAAGTTACCCATTATTTCACAAATTTGGGGGTCGCAACAATAAGATTAGTATCTCAATTAAAAATCGGAGATGAAATTATAATAATCGGAAAAACAAGCGGAATAAAAAAAGCAAAAGTTAGTTACATGGAAATAAATAAAAAATCTGTTCAAAAAGCAAAAAAAGGAGATGAGATAGGATTAAAACTCCCAAAGGTAAGAAAAAACGAAGAAATCTATGTTATAAAAAATTAAAAACTAAAAGATGTTGTTTGTGAACAAAGTTGTTCATTTCCAGAATTATCTATGAAATAAACTGTAACTTCAGCAGTATCTGGAGTTGATAAACCACTGACATTAATATCAGATATTGTCTTTGTTGCCAGTACTTCTATATTGCCTTCGGAATCTGTAATACCTGAGGCTTCTGCTGTGCTGGAATCTTTAATCACTAATTTTATTCCTGCTATTTCGTCTGTATTTGAACCACTTCTTTCAACTACCACATTACATAAACTATCATTACAACTTGCTGAAACTGCACTAACATCGATATTCAAGCATTTAGCACCTAACTCAACACCGCCTGCTCCAGTTTGAACAAGATTTCTCACAACTGCCCAAACAATACCAACTGCAACTAAAACTAAAAGTACAACTAACAAAGTAGTTATAACTGCAGACAATCCCTTTTTATTTTTTATCATATTTAGCCTCCTTTATTTTTTTGAGGAAAATTGTATATTTAAATGTTTTTATTTTCTATTAAAATAATCCAGCAGTTTAAAATACTCATTCTTGTCTATAACTTTATCATTTTCAGACAGTCCTACTCTCTCTGCAAATTTCCAAAACGCACTGGGTTTGTAATTTTGTTTTTTCAAAGAAGCGATTGTCGGAAGTCTTTTATCGCCCCATCCACTGTATTTTTTTTGTTCTATCGCCTTTCTCATTTTAGTTGTCGACAATTCCATATCTTTAAATTTAATCCTTCCTAAAAAAGCAGTCCATGGAAATTTTTTTCCTAAGCTTTCATAAATCATTTTCTGTCTTTCAGCATTATCCCTGTGGTCTTTTGCCCTAATAATATGAGTCATTTTCATTTCAATGTCGTCTGCTGCAACGGCAAGATTCATCAAAGGCCATACTTTATATTTATTTCCCTGTCTCGCATGTTTTGTAAGATTTATTCTTGCTAAGGGAAAATCTCTCATTGCAGGATTTTTGTTTTTCATATTTGATTTAAATCTCAAAACAGCCTCGCCTTCTTTAAATCCTGCTTTGCTCTTGTCCAGCATCTTCTTCCATCTTTCTAAATTTTCTTTAACATCTAAATTTCTGCAAGGACAATTCTTTTTTTCTTTAACATAATCCCTAAATCTTTCTGCAGAACATATGCAGACATAAGCATCACCTTTTTTAATCAGGTTCTCAGCATATTTGTAATAAACCTTTATCCTGTCTGACTGAATCACAACCTTTGCAATTCCATCAAAGAGCCATTCGCTTTCATCAGCAATCATTTTATATGCTGGTTTGTAAATATTCTCTGGGTTAGTATCTTCTATTCTGACATAAAATTTCCCGCCATATTTTTTCACATAAAGAAATGAAATACAGGCAGTCGCAGCATGTCCGACATGCAATGGTCCAGAAGCACTTGGCGCAAATCTCATCACAACTTTTCCTTTTTTAGCTTTTGGAAGTTGAGGCAAACCTTCTCTTACACGCCTCTTACTAACTTTCTTTTCTAATTTTTCAAACTGCTTTTCCTGCTCTGCAAGTGAAAGAGAATTAACTTCCTTAATTATTTCAGAAATTTTCTTTGTATATTTTTTAACCTCTGTTTTTTTCAGTCCATCATGAAACAAAGAAGAAATCACTGCTCCCTGCATTGCTTTCCCATCATGGGCTAAAGCATTTTTCAATGCATATGCTCTGGCTTTTGTTTCTAACTCTTTTTTATTCATGAAACAAGAAAACAAAAAGGATTAATAAAAGTTATGTGAGGACAATAATGTTTTTAAATCATATCAAAGATAAGATAACATGGAAAAACAAGTCATAGAAAATAAATGTTTTGAAATAAACAGAATTCCTTATCATCTTAAATTAATCCAAAAATTTTCTAGAAGATGGAAAGATACAGGCAGTTCAGTGAAATCTCATCTAATGGCACTTAGTGGGATACATAATTATATTGAAAGAAGAGGAAATGTTGAATATAATACAGATGAATCTTCTGAAATAAGAAAAGGAAGATTTGAAGAAACATGGACAGAGGAATATGAAACAAGTTCTCATTATTTAAAAATAAAATTAATGGGAAAGCCTAAGATAGAAATAATTTTAGAATCTTGTTATTTGGATAACGGAGCTGGAAAAAGTAGAATAACAACAAAACAAAGAGAAGGTTTCATGAGATGGACAAAAGTTCCAAGTAACGAAATTTTCTGTGAATTAGAATCACATTAAAATTATCTAATCCCAACACCGCTCTTTCTTTCCAAAACCTCAATCCTCTGCTGTAAATGATAAATCTGGTTTGATAAATCTTCTATCTTTGTTGTCATATCCATCAACCGTTTTGCAAGTCTCTTTTTCTTTTCATCTGTTCCAGAAATCGGAACACCAGTATCTTCTTGAGGTTGTGCTGTCTTAACTCCTGAAGCCATTCTTCCAAGAAAATCAAAACCCTGAGCTGTTTCCTGTTGCGGAGAAGTTTCTAAACTTGATTCTTGTGGTTTAGTCGCCTCATCCAACTGTTTTTTGTATTTCTCAGTTAAATCAAGAAATTTATCTCTTTTTCTGAATCCAAATAAAGCCATAATTAATAAAAGCATCAGTCATTTTTAAATTTAGTTGTATAAAAAACTCCTTTTCGTTTCCACATTTTAGATGTGGTCTTCAGAGTTTTTTAACCAGAAAATAAAAAAGCTAATCATTTACTTTGTTTTAGGTATTAGAAACATTTTTTAAACTCCCTATCTTTAAAATCTTATGCCAGAGATAAAATCTATATTCGAGATAATTGAAGAAGTAAGTCCATATTATAAAAAAAGAGCAGAAAAAAAAGAAAAAGGTATTATCGACTCAGTTCCAGAAACCATTCACACATTGGGTTATGATTCTTCATCAGAAACTTTAGAGCCTGTCTATTTTTATACTCTTGATTTAATGAATGATTTTGGATTAGCTCCGGAAAAACTTATTGATAATTTCTCATCAACTCCTGGTTCAGGACATTTTGCAGAACTTGGACAAAGAGCAACAATCATGCAGCAACAGGCAACAAAAATTTTGGGGGATGTAAACACTGTCCTACGAAGTGTTCTTAATATTATTTATGATTTAAAAGAATTCAGGATAAGATTAGAACATTATAAAGGTCTGAAATCCGAAAACAAAGATGAAAAAAATGCTTGTGTTTTGGCATTAAAACAAATATGGATGGATAAAGTTGATATAGTAAAGGGAAATTCAAGCATTAAAGCAATGGCTTTAGGGCAGGCAGGATTTCAAACATTAATTGATGCCTTTTTAGCTATAGAAACTGAGAAAGATGTTGACAAACTTGACTTAAATGACAGGGTGAAAAGGATTCTAAGACCAAGAATTCAGGAATTTAATTTATGGGTTGAACAATCAGGAAAAGAACTAAGCAAAAGATATGAACTTGAGAAAAATTATTTGAGAAGTCAGGTTAATAGTTTAAAACTTTATTCAAGATGGGTAAAACCTTATCTGATGGCAGCTCAGCAACTCGAGTCAAAAGAAAGGGGGAGAGAACCTGCATTAGTGAAAACATTCAATACAATCGTGCTTGAATTAACTTTGCTTGGAAAAACTGAAATCAATGTAAAAGAAGAAGCTATAGCAGAAAACCTTCCAAAAGATTTCGTAAAATTAAAACCAAAAAGAAAATATTATAGTTGTATATTGGTGGATTTTATTTTTCGTGGAATCCCTCAAAGAGTCAGTCAGCAACCGCACTATACTTTTGGAGGAAAAGCTACAGTAACTTTTAGAGCTTATTCATTAAATGAAGATGAACTTGAAAAATTAGAAGAAGAACTTGAAAAGTCAGATGTGAATGATGTTTTAACATTAATTGAAGGAACAACAACAGAAAGTTTAGGGCAGTTACAGGAAGAAATTAATTTCTTTTTAGAAGAAAAAGAAGATGAAAAAGAAATAGCAAGACCAAAAGATGAATCAAATCCATTCTTTGCTTTAATAGGAAAATATAATAAAGAAGAAAAGAAAAAAGAGGAAGGAGAAAGAGAAACAATAATTAGAAAAGAGAATTTTATTGAATCAGAGCATTTGAGACCTTTTACAGCAGAACGAGCAAGAAATATTTGTTTTAATCTCTTTGATGTTTATAAAAAAGCCCACAATATGCCGAGTTATACATAGTGTAATGAAGGTGGTTGCAGGAACTGTGAAGAACTCGCTGGTGGTTCTCAATGCTGAGTTATACGTAGTTTTTTCAAGATGAAAAAAAGAGAAAAAAATTCTAAAAAAATAAAGAAAAAAGAAATAAAAGAGATTAAAAAGAAAAAAAAGATAATTGAAGAGGAGTCTGAATTAGAGAAAAATATTGAAAATACAGAAGAAAAAATAGAAGGTAGTGAATTCAGGGAATTTCTTCAGCCGATTGACATTGAGCAACGTTCACGAGTATCGCCTCACAACCAAGAACAAGTGAGCTTGCGAACTCCTGCACCAATTCTAAAAAAAATAGAAACTCTTCCACAAGAATCCTTGGAATTAGAATTGGCTTCTGAACCTGCATCTGCGAGAGGAAATGAAACAGCAATTGATTATACTCCGAGGAATGAACCAAAATATTCAAATATTACCACAGAAAATAATTTAGATAAAAGAAAATATGAAAGCGAGTTCCGTCCTCCGATACTAAGACCGACAGATTCCAGCAGATTTAGAGAGGAATTTCTAATGCCCTCCCGGGAAATTGGAATAAAAATGGATGAGAATGAAGAAAAAATTGAAACAAATGCTCTTGAACAAAAAAGAAGAGAAGCTTTTGAAAAAGATGAGAAAAAATATCGGAAAGTTCGGTTGTAGATAAATTAATAAATAAACTTCACTTTTATAAAATATGAAAAAGAGTCTTATTAAAAAAAATATAGAAAAAATATTATGGATAATAGGAATTATAATTATAATCGCTTTGTTATTGAGGGCATTTGGAGTAATATAATATGGAGCTTCGAATATTGTCCTTTTTAATAAACTTTGCAGTAATAACCTTAATAGGATTAAGAACATTAAATACGCGATGTTTTAATGCAGGAGATATTAATCTTTCAATAGGTGCATTAATATTTTCTGTAATCATTGAAATAATTTCAATAAGGAAAAAATAAAATGGCAAAAAATGGTGGTTATAATATAGGTAGTATTTATCAAGGAGGATATTCATCTCTTAAACCAAATTATGGAAATGTTTTCACGCACTATAGGGTTAATGCTAGCACTTTTGGTTTGACAACAGACCCAAGAACAGCAAATGTTGTTCAGGATGCTTCAACAAAACTTTCAACAGGTGTGAAACATATGGAAATTTCTGCAATACAACCAGAAGTTTTTGAATCAATTCCAAAACAACAATTAAAAGAATTAAATAGATTAAGCAAATTAACAGGAGTTGATGTTTCTGTTCACGGTCCAATTGTAGAAGCATCTGGATTGACTCAAAGAGAAGGATTCACAGAAGCAAACAGAAAGGCAGCAGAAAGGCAAATGACTTCAGCAGTTGAAAGGAGTCATGAAATAAATCCTCAAGGAAATATACCCGTAACTTTCCATTCATCTGCAATGCTTCCCGGACAAGTCACAGAAAAGGGAAAAAAACCAGAAGATATACTTGTAATAAATCAGGAAACAGGAGACATTAACAGAATTCCTATAAAAGAAATAAAACACTTCCCAGGAGAAGAAATCCCAGAAGAAATGCAAAAACATGTTCAACAAGAATTAAACAGAATAAATGAAGAATCATGGCTTCACAGCAAAAGTAATCTTTCATATAGCAGCGAAAGAGCTGATGAAATAATTGATATGTATGGAGCGACTGCAATTGCATCAGAATCCCAAAAAAGAAAAGGAAAAGAAATAACTCCAAAACAACAGAGGGCAATACATGCATTTAATGTAGCTAACTCTTTTTTAAGTGATGCTTACAGGTCATTTAAGGGATTATATGAATCTGCATACAATAATGCAGCAACAGAACAGGACAAAGAAATACTCCGTGAGTTAAGAGATAAAATTGAAGAAAGAGCAAAAAAAATCAAAGAAGCTAAAGATAGTTCAGAGAGCGTGTTGCTAAAACAAGAAATCATTGAAGAAGGAATTGAAACTCTGAACAAACTCAATGTTCCACAAATTTTCAAACCGTTAAATGATTTTGCAAAAGAAAAAACAATCCAGACATTTGCCAATGTGGCGCTTAATTCTTATAAAAAATTCAAGGACAAATCACCAATAATTAGTGTTGAAAATCCTCCTGTAGGCGGGGCATTTGCAACAGGTGAAGAATTAAAAGAAATTATTGAAAAAGCAAGGGAAAAATTTGTAAAACAGGCTATACAGGAAGGCATGACAAAAAGCCAGGCAACAAATGCCGCTGAAAAGATTTTGGGAGTTACGTGGGATGTGGGGCATATCAATATGCTCAGAAAATACGGTTATGAAGCCAAAGATATCATAAAAGAAACAGAAGCAGTTGCACCATTAGTGAAGCATATTCATCTTTCTGATAATTTTGGATTAGAACATACCGAATTACCTATGGGAATGGGAAATGTTCCAATTAAAGAAATCCTGGATAAACTTGGAAAAGAAGGTTTTGATGCAAAAAAGATTATTGAGGCAGGCAGCTGGTGGCAGCATTTCAAAACCCCGCCAGTCACAGAAACATTGCAGGCATTTGGTTCACCAATTTATTCTATGGAAATGGCTCCTTACTGGAATCAGGCATTAGGATTTCAACAAGGATATTATGGAGGTTTGGCAGGACAATGGCTTCCCCAGGTAAATTATGAAACATTCGGAGGAGGCTTTTCCCAATTACCAGCAGAACTCGGAGGACAGCGTCCAGGAGCACAGGGAAGCAGAATGAGCGGAAAACCCATGGAATAAAAATTAATAAAAAAATTTCATTAATAAAAGATATTAATAAGTGAACCAATTAATAATCTTTAAAAACTAAAGTATCTTAACTTAAATATAAAAGATGGTGAAGAAAAAGACTAAATCTACAAGGAAATCCAAGAAAAAAACTATCAATAAAAAAAATATTCCAACCTTGGATTTAAAGACAGAATCTGAAATTGCAATGGATTTTGCCACAAAAGTTTATAAAAGATTTAATAAAATAATCAAATCAATTATCCTTTTTGGCTCTGCAATCAAACAGACTTCTACTGCTGGTTCAGATATCGACATAATTATTATACTGGACGATGTTTCAATAAAATGGGGGCAGGAATTAATTGCGTGGTATAGGGAAGAACTTGATAAAATATTGAGAAGAAATCCTTATCAAAAAAGTCTGCATATTAATACGATAAAATTAAGCACGTGGTGGGAAGATTTAATGCGGGGAGACCCTGTGGTTGTAAATGTTTTGAGACACGGCGAGTCTGTAATTGATTTAGCCGGATTTTTTGAGCCACTGAA
Source organism: Candidatus Woesearchaeota archaeon (assembly GCA_964495875.1). Lineage (GTDB taxonomy): Archaea > Nanobdellota > Nanobdellia > Pacearchaeales > GW2011-AR1 > JAGLWP01. Next base: position 83,950 of record CAZBWB010000001.1, read on the forward strand.
ATATTTGCTAATAACTGGAAAAATAAAATCAACTCCAGAATCAATTTATAATTGTCTGCAGAGAGCACCGCAGCACATGTTAAGAAGCAAAGTTGCTGAATTAAATTCTATTGAAGGATTATACTGGGCAATGGTTGATTCTGCTCATGCAGCATTAATTGCAGCAGATGTTCCTCCTGCATCTCCAGAACATGTCTCGGTTGATTTAAAAGACACTTTTGTAAACACAGGAAAACTCAATATGAAATATGTTTTATGGTATAGAGATTTGCTTTTGCTTCATAAAAAAATTGCTCACGGTGAGATTAATGATTTAAAAGGCATAGAAATTGACCAGTGGCAGGAACGAACAGAGGATTTCATGAGAACAATGGCAAAATTAGTCAATGATTATATTAAATGATGAATTTTCCTAATTATAAATTCCCTGAATTAATTTTATTGGACGAACTACATTCTCTTCAAATCCAGTTTCATCATTAACAATATGTATATTATCAGCAATATCTAACAATTTTTTAACATCTCCCTGACTCACATGATAAGCACACTGAAGTAAATCATCATCAGTTAACAAAACTTCTTCATTCATTTCTTTGTTTCTTTTATCAGCAATGCAATCAAGAACAATTTTTCTGGGTGAATTTGATATTCTCCTGTTTGCTCTTTCTGATAACTCTTTCCTGAGTTGTATTGCCTGTTCTTTTAGAACAGGAAAAGAAATATAACCAAATGCTGGGTCATATTGCCCTGTTATTGAATTCAGTAACTCTTCCCTTCCTGTAACAACCTGAACTATTTTTCCACATTTAGTAAAAATAGCATAATTCTGTCTCATTTATTTTTTTCCTTCTGCTTTCTTTTCTGGTTTAAACATTTGTGTAAGGTCCTTTTTCAAAGCATCTCTGCCAGTAGGTCCTGATAATTTTTCTATTTCTAATTGTTCAAAAGCCTGAATTGGAATTACTATTTTCCCATATTTTTCTAGAGTAGCCTGTGCCTTTTCTTTTTCCTCATCTGTAAGATTTGGTACTGGGTTATCAAGAGTCTTCTGAGCTTTCATATACTCAGAAAGAATATCTTCGTATTTTTCACTACCATATTGACTAGTGAAAAATTTTGCTGCCTCTGCATATGAATCACCTTCAATATATTCCTTGAAATAATCAGAATAGAATTTAAATAACTCCTTGATTTTAGCATTCATTAAAGTTTTCTGATATCCAGGAGCATATGTATTTGCCAAAAGTTTATCCCCTCGGTCTGATTTTCTAATCATGTTAAGTAATATTGGACCGTCTTTCCCCATGTCCAGAGCACCAGCTAATATTTCCAATGCGCCTTTTGCAGCTGTTTCGTTTTTCTTCTCATAATGTTGTAACGCAACTGCAGCAGATCTATATTTTGTTAAATCTTCTAATCCCATAATTTTTCCATATATTTATCCTTTATAAATATTTCTATATTGTTACTACTGAGTAATTATAATTCGAAAGATTTAAATATAAAGATTTTTATAAAAAGATTATGAAAATAAGTAAGATGTATATTTTAGCACTCGGATTGAGACTTTCAGCCATATATGCAAATGTAAATTCTGAAAAGTTAGAAAGAAAATTAGAAGAGGAAAGAAGATTTGGAAAAACAGAGATACATCCTCCGGACCCAGAAAATCCAAGTGTAGAGTATTATCCAATATTTACAGCAGAATATTAATTAATGTTTTATAACTTCATAAACAACTCTCGTCTTTCCAGGAAGTTTGGATTTAATCTGACTGTATATTTTTCTCACAAGAGCTATTGCTTTAGTATTTGCAACAGCAGTCATGAAAAGTTTGGTATTTTTTTTAACTATTGCTGACTTACCTGAAGTTTTTCCAAAAGATAATTGCATTCCTGTCTGCATTCTGTCTGCACCAGCACCTGTCAGCATCTTGTTCTCCCTCTGAATATGATGAGAGTAAGGAATTATTTTGAAAAAATACTGCCCGCCAAGTTCTGTATCAAGTTTTTTGTTAAGAAATTGTCTGCAGGCTTCAAGAGCATTTTGTCTAATCTGAATATTTTCTTCTGAAACTAAAGTCAAGACATGAGGCAATTTTCCCCGGAGATACAACTTTTCCTTGCCCATATTAAATTTCACAATTTTCTGTTGCGGAACAGTTTTTATATAAGACTTTCCTTTCTTCTTGCTGACTCTAGTATAAGGAACAACTTTCTTTTTTGAATATGCTGTTGCTTTTCTCAATGATGCCATTTTATTTTACCTCGATTTCAGTTGTGATAGCCTGTCCAGGCAAACCTTTTTCAAAAATTGCACGAACAAGTCCTTTATTTCCGTGAGCAGATGAAATCTTGCCTTTGATTATTTTTCCTGCAGGAGATTTCCATTCGACTTCTTTGCCGACGAATTTTTCAGCCTCTTTCCTGTCTTTCGCACTAACGTCTATTAAAAAATGCCTCTCATGAATCGTATGCCTTCCTCTCCGAAACTGAACAATTTTTGCTTTCATGAAAATAAATAAAGAAATTAGTTTAAAAATATTTGCTAATAAAAAATTATCCTGTTTCTACTGCGTGTAAAACATAGGATTTATTGCCAAGTATCTCATCCATCTCTCCCGTAGTAATCATGTCTGATACTGAACGAAGATTATTATATCCTGGAGAAAGAACTAAGTCCTCTACCCACATATCTCCTATACAAACTTCAATGCATGCTGTAATCTCTTCTCCATTTCTGTCAGTATATCCTTCATATAATTGCACATTTTTATATTGGATAAAATCCCTTTCAACATTTTCTGTCTCGGGAATAGTTCTTGCTCTATAAAATGGGATGATTTTTGCTTTACTCTCCTTTGCCATTCTTCTCCTTCTTATTTGCCAGTTCGCATCTCTGATTATATTCTATCAAGTCATTAATCAAAATAGATGCATTCTTTCTCGCATCATCAACTTTGTGAACATTCAATTTTCCTTTTTTGAAATCTGCCCTCGCAGTAATAATATCTTTCAAAATTCTCAAATCCTGTGGTTGCATCTTGCCTTTCTTTATTAAACTCTTCTCAAATTCTTCAACCATCGCAGACTGGCTTTTATTGCCAAACATAGTTTTCAAAATGTCAAAAATATCCTTGTAAATTTGCTCAATTGTTTTTTCAGAAGTTCTCTTTTCAATCTGCTCTCTCAATTCCTTAAGTCTCTTGAGATAATCTTCTGTATCCTTAATCAGTTTATCAACCTCAGCTCCTTTGATATCTTTTATTTTTTCATGCTCATAATCTTTGTAAATTCCGACGATTTTTTCAAGAATGTTGATATATTTCTTTTCCAGCATTTTTTCCTTATCAACAAAAATTTTCTTCATTTCTGAAACAAGATGTTTTGGTGTTGGTGGCGGCAGTCCGTAAAGCATGAGCAATGCCTGACTTGGTGTTGAAACACCCCAATAAACATCATGAACAACAATATCGAGCAGAGCCATTTTTGCTCTTGACACTGTCTTATCTCCCATTGACATAAACATATCAATTGCTTCAGGAGAGGGTTTCAATTTCCCCATTTTCAACAGAGCTTTCCATGGCATGAATGTTCCTCTGTCATAAATTGGAATACCATCTCTGATAAAAGTAAAAATAACAGGATGAGCATCTTTGACACTTTCCCAAAAATCAGTCAAAAGATAAACCTGAGGCTCAAGTTTGTTCTTGACACCAGCCAAAGCAGATGCCTCGGCAACATACTGATAAATAATCGCCCTGAGCCGTTCTTTTAATTCAAGTCTGGGCATTCTTTTTACATCTGTATCATTGATAACTATAAAAACATCAACATCAGAAGTTTTTACTGCTTCACCCCTGATTAAACTCCCTCCGATAACATAACTGACAACATATTTCTCAAACTTTTGCAAAACCAGAGATTTGTGAATTTCTGCCACTCTCAGTGCTCCTAAAATTCCTTTGTCATAAAGCGGGAAAGACATTCCTATTGCACTTACTAAATCAAACTTGCTATCAAGACAATTCTCCCATACATCAACAGGTGTCTTAATCTGAAGCCAAATTTTTTGTTTCATTGCTTCAATCTGCTTGATAATTTCCTGTTTTATCTTGGGTATCTCCTTAAACTTCTCTTCTGGAACAACCATATACATATGAACATACTTTTCAGTTTCTTTTGGAACTTCCTCTTCCTCAACAAATAATTTAATTGACATTGGCGGAAGAATGCTAATTGACTGAGTAAAGGAATATTTTTTAACGATAAAATTTTTCAGCTTTTCAAGTTCTTTTTTAACTTTCTCCATATCTTTCTGAACTTTATCAGGTGTTTCTGAAATCTCCGGAAGTTTATTGGAATACTTTTTACTAAGGGACATTTCCGATATATCTTCATCGCTATTATTTGCTTTGTCTGAACGCATAATGAAAAAACATCCATTTCCCTTATAAATCTTTCTTATAGATAAATTTTAAAAGTTAAACAAGCATTATCCATATATGAAAAAAGAAGTGATGCTAAGTTTAATCGGTATTTTGTTATCTTTATCAATTATGCCTTCTGTTCTGGCTTTAAATCAAGGTCTTTGTGTAAATGCAGAAGTTTCAGATATAAGTCCCAGTTCAATTAAAGTTGGTGATGAATTTACTGTTGGAATTCATGTAGAAAATTGCGGAACAACCATTCCGGAAAATATTTCATTTGAAATATTAAGTTTTCCGCCAGATATATCTATAAAAGAACCATTGATAAATGAAATTCCAAGAATGTGGTATGCAAATAGTGAAAGATTTCTAGTTTTTCACATGAAATTAGATGATGGGGCTGAATCTGGAACTTATGTAATAAAAACAAGATTATCTTATGGCAGTGGAAGTGCTAAATTCACAAAAGATGATGAAATATCGATAGAGGTTATTGGAGATAAAGCAAAATTAAGCATTGCTTCTATTAAAGCAGACCCTGTCCTGCCTTACAAAGGAGAGACTGTGGAATTAACATTGAGAATTGAAAACTTCGGTGATGGAACAGCAAATGCTGTAAGAGTTTATTTAAACCATTCATTTAAGGGAATAAAAGAAGCATTTATAGGAACTTTAGACTCTGATGAGGACGGTCCTGCAGTTTTTACATTTATACCTCAAAGAAAAGGAGAATTTGAAATTCCTGTAACAATCAGCTATAAAGATGATTTTGGAGACAATGAAATTCAAACAAAAATTAATCTTACTATTTTAAGAAAAAAAATCAACTGGATTTTAATATTATTTTTAATAGCAATCGGTTTATTTGCTATCTGGGGTTTTAGAAATTATGCAAAACTCAAAAGAACCAAAAACAAGATAATACACCAGCTTTTGAGCGGAGAAACAAAAGAAGAAACTGAAAAGACTAAAGTTCCTAAAATAAAAAAGGAAACCTATGAGGAAAAAAAGGCAAGAGAGAGAAAAGAAAGAAGAAAAAAAGAATTCAAAGAAGAAGTATTAAAAAAATATAAAAAATGATACAATGTTTAATGATATTAAAGTCGGACTTACTATTGCTTCAAGTTCTGTAAAAAGAGGAAACAAAAAGACAACATTTTTTATTGTATTTGTGCTGGGACTTATTTTTATGAATCTTGTATTCTTACCTTCATTGGTAAATGGAATGATGGACCTTTTTGTGGGGTTGGTTAAAGATTATGCATATGGAAATGTCGTTATTGAACCATCAGATGATAATGCTTATATAGATGATGCAGATAATATTTTAAAGAAAATCAGAAGTATTAACGGGGTTACAGGAGTAGCAAAAAGACTGGAAGCAGGAGCATCTTTGCGTTACAAAGAAAACATTGTTGGAGCGAGCATTCAGGGACTGGTTCCTACAGATGAAGAGGATGTGTCTTCATATCCTGATATCGTCAGTGATGGAGAATTTTTAGGAGAACTTTCAAGAGATGAAATTATGATAGGAGCCATGATTGCAGGAACAGGATTTGGAGCAGAAATATATGATAATCTTGGAGAAGTTAAGATTGGTTCTTTAATTAATGTAACTTATAACAACGGTGTTGAGAGAACATACAAGGTAAAAGGAATTATCACAGGAACATTTGAACTTACAGACTTAAATGCCCTAGTTCATTATAAAGAACTCGAATCAGCATTAGGTGAAGAAGCCCAGGGTAAAGCATCGAGCATAGTTACAAGAATAAAAAAAGAAGGACAGGAAGCAGAAATTAAGAAAAAAATTATAAACTTGGGTATAAAAGAAAAAGTTTTTACATGGCAGGAAAAATCAGAAACAATAATAAAACAGGCATTGCAGAGCATAGGAATTCTTGGAATAATGTCAAAAGTAGTAAGCCTGATTGTCGGAGCTGCATTAATTTTTATCATAATTTATATAAATACCCTGCACAGAAAAAAAGAAATTGGAATTCTCAGAGCCATTGGAATTACGCCTAACTCAATCCGGTTGTCTTATGTTTTCATCAGTTTGTTTTATGTCAGTGTGGGAATTTTCTTGGGTTTAATTATGTTCTTTTCAGTTACATTTTATTTGCAGGCAAACCCAATGATATTTTATGAAACAATGGAAATTGCTCCTGCAGTAGAAGCAGGATTATTAATTCAGAGTATTTTAACTATGATGGTAATGGCTGTTATAGCAGGATTTATTCCTGCATGGCTTGTTGCAAGAGAAAATATATTAAAAGCGATTTGGGGGAGATAAAAATGTATAGAGACACAATGATCAAAGTCGAAAATTTAACGAGATATTACAAGTCAGGAGAAGGAGTTATAAAGGCACTGGATGGAGTTTCTTTTGAAATCAACAAAGGAGAGTTCATCGCAATAATGGGTGCAAGTGGAAGCGGAAAAACTACTATGTTAAGGATTCTTGGTTTGATTGATAAACCAACCAAAGGAGAGTATACAATTAATAATCTTAATGTGGTTCATTTGCCAGAAGAAGAAAGAGGATATTACAGACTAACTCAATTAGGTTATATCTTTCAGGATTATGCTTTGATTAATGAGATGACTGCTCTGGAAAATGTATATTCTTTATCTTTAATGGAAGGAAAACCAAAAAAAGACTCTCTCGCAACAGCCAAGTCCACATTGCACATCGTTGGTTTGGGTGATAAAGGCAACAGAATTCCGGACCAGCTTTCAGGGGGGGAGAAACAGAGAGTTGCTATTGCCAGGGCTATTGCCAAAAAGCCAAAAATTTTATTTGCAGATGAACCTTGTGCAAATCTTGACACACGTCTTTCAGAACAGGTTTTGGAAGTTTTTAAAATGTTAAATGAAAAATACGGACAGACGATTGTTATGGTTACTCATGAAAACTGGCATACCAAATATGTTTCGAGAGTAATAAAATTAAAAGACGGAAAAATTATTGCAGATTTAAAGAGAAGAAAATAAATTCAATAGAAATCTTTTTTAATGATTATTATTTATCTTTTACAAGGTCCTATAGTCCAGCGGTTAAGACGCATCGTTTACACCGATGAAACCGAGGTTCAACTCCTCGTAGGACCATGTTTTGCAAATGACAAAAAGAACAGATGCGCAGTTATTCCGAGAATTAAGAATAAACACAGTCATAATTGCACTGGCTATGATTATAATTTTCATTGTGAGTTTTTTTCTTAAAGATTTAGGAGAGATTTGGTATAGATTTGTCTTGCTCTTTGCAGGGCTCATGCTGCTGAGCTATTCGTTTCAAAAATATCTGCAGGAACATCCTAAAGCCAGAAATATTCTGATGTGGATACTTGGAATACTAATGATACTGGGAATTGTCATATTTGTATTCTATAAAATATCTGTATAAAACAGATTCAACAATTCAAAATTAGAAAAAATTATAAATTAGATATTATTATTCATATAATGGAACCTTCACAGTTGTATATTGTGATTTCAATTTCGGTTTTATTGATAATTGTTATTCTGTCAATTCTTGTAAGAAAAAACAAAAAGAAATCCAGACTCACCCCCTTAGCAGGTTTGGCTTTTGGATTTATCATAGCAGGAATCGTCTTTGGAGGCAACAGATTTATTGGTTATAGTCTAATCGGAATAGGTGTTCTGCTTGCAGTAATTGACATTATTAAGAAATTAAAGAAGAAATAAATATGGGATTATAATAATTCAGATAAATATTAAAAACATATTTTTCTAATAAAAACATATTTGCGCAAGTAGTATAGTGGTTAGTATTTTTCGTTGCCAATGAAAACTGCTGCGGATTTTCGTCTTGCAGTTAGTTTGATAACAAACACGAAGAGACCCGGGTTCGAGTCCCGGCTTGCGCATATATTGGACGAGAATCCAGGGGTTCGACGAGCATTTACACGAGCCTAATCCATAAGAAAAAGAGTGTGGATGGGAGCTTTCCCGGCTTGCGCATATATTGGACGAGAACCTCTTGCGCATTTTTTATAAAACTTATTCTTCTGTCGGATAAATTATTCTGGGCCAGCCTCTTTCATCCCATTCCATTTCAAATCTTTGATACTCCCCATCTCTATCATAAAACTTTATAACACTTTCAATCTGTGAGTCATCATTAAAATTTTCATTACTCAAAACAGTGAAATCAGTGTTCTTCCTATAACCTCCAACATCAATAGCATTTGGTGCAAGATTATTTTTTGTATCTGTAAAATAATCAATAAGCCCTAGAGCAACAAAGAACATACCTGCTCCAATAATCACCTTCCATGTTCTTCTTTTTCTTGGATTTTTTTGTTTCACATTTTTTTCAAGACTCATATTTTAAAAATCGGATAGCAAATTTTTAAATTTTGTTATTATTTAAAGAATATTTGAAAACTTTTTAAATGTCTTATCCTATTTTATATAAAAGAGGACTGATAAAAAAGAATGATTGAGATACCAATTCTTGGAGCAATTGCATTAGCTGCAGGAACAATTCTGCAAAAAACAATTTTAAGAAAAAAGAAAATCAACATAAAGCTTTATCAAACTCTTGAATTTGCGGCAATTACTATTGTAATGCTGCCTTTGATATATTTTTTCTGGAAACTGGAATCCCCTGCACTGGAATTAAAAAATTTGTTCATATTTTCCCTGGTAATCCTGTTCTCAATAATTGCAAATCTCTTCACATTTTTCTCAATGAAATGGGAAAAAGTTTCAAATCTCGAACCTGCAAAAGTTCTTGAACCTTTGTTTGTAATATTGCTGGCTGTGATATTTAGTTTTATTTTTGGAGAAGTTCTTTATGAAAGAAAGTTTAATGTTCTTATTCCTGCAATAATTGCAGCAGCTACTCTTGTTTTTTCCCATATAAGGAAACATCATCTTGATTTCAATAAATATTTTTTAGCAGCAATAATCGGAAGTTTTTTCTTTGCACTTGAATTAGTGATATCAAGATTAATTCTTAATTTTTATTCGCCAATTAGTTTTTATTTTTTAAGATGCTCTGCAATTTTTTTAATTAGTCTTATCTTATTCCGTCCAAGTCTTAAACAGACAGACAAAAAAGTGCGCTTCCATGTTTTTTTAATAGGTTTAATTTGGGTAATTTACAGAGTTATTATTTATTATGGTTATCTGAATATAGGTGTGATTTTCACCACCCTGATAATAATGCTCGGTCCGATTTTCATATACTTATTTGCCCATATCTTCTTGAAAGAAAAAATTAAAATAAGGAATATAATTGCAGCACTTGTTATAGTTGCCTGCATTGCATATGCCAGTCTTACATAATTTTATAACTCTACAATTCTTTTTTTGGAGTAACTGCAGAATAACAACAATATAGAAAGATTTATAAATATCTTATTTCTGAAAAATTCATGCAAACAAAAAATAAAAAAAGATTAGGACTCGCAGGACTTGTGCTTGGTGGAGCATTATCTCTTTTATCTCCTGCATATGCTCAAGATAAAGAAAAGGTTGAAATTGAATCTGAAAATACTTCTTCTGAAATAATCGCAACTTTTCAATATGATAGTCATAGAGCAGGATATGAAGGAAAAAGTCCTTTCCTGACATATAATATATGGAGTGATAATACAATTTCTCGGGAAGGTTCAGATGCAAGATTTGCACCAATATGGTTTTGGGATGTTGACGGAGATGGAGAATTCGGAGATGCAGAAATAGAAGCAATGAAATCCGGAAAATTAGTATACATGCATCCTGCATTTAATAAAATAGCAAACAGAAAATTAAGAAGAGCAATGAGAAAAGCATTTGGCTATCATAAACCTTCAGATTTTAAATATGAAAAAATTCCAGAAGAAGTCTCATTAGAACCTCCAAAAGTTCAGGAACATGAAGTTCCTTTGGCAGAATCTTTGCCAGAAACTGCAGAAGAAGAGGAAAAAACAGAGAAAGTTGTATTGCCAGAAACTGCAGAAGAAGAGGAAAAAACAGAGAAAGTTGTATTGCCAGAAACTGCACTGCCAGAATATACAGAAAAAGAGAGAAAAACAAAATCAACTCCTGTAAGTTTAATTTTCGGAGCAAATTCTAATGCTAAATTTGATAGTTTTGGCGGAACTTTCGGAGTTAGAGTAAATCCTTTTAAGAATAAAAAAATCGGTCTTGGAGCATTAATGGACGTTGGAGGAGCGCTAGACAAACAAATCGATACTTATTCCAGAACTTTTTCAAATGGAAGAACTTTTTATGGAGAACTAAATGATAAAGATATATTTTCAATTGGTGGTTCATTAGAATTTCAATATGGTCCTTTATTCTTTGGAGGAGGAATAGATAGTGAAAGATTTATAAGAGAAGTTATAGAACAAATACGAAGTGTAAATGGAAATGTATTAAAATCAAATACAAATTCAGTTTCTGACAGACAAGTATTTGGAAAAATTTATGGGGGAGGTGGAATTCCAATAGGAAAAAGAAAAAATTTGAGAATTGAGGGACTTCTTGGTTATGATGCTTCAGAGGGATTTTATTATGGAATTAGAAGCAGTGCAAGATTAAATCCAAATAAAGAATAAAATGAAACTCTTAAAAATTTTATCATTTTTGATTTTAAGTATATTCTTATTTAATTTGGTTTCTGCAGTAATTTTTGATGCTGAATGGAGCGATGGAAGCCAAATTGCAACAATCACTAATGGACAAAGTATAAATCTTATTATTCCAGATGGGGGTTCAATGAATCCTCCTGTAACAATGACAATTAAATTAGATTCAAATACAATTTATACTAATAATAATTTTAACTTTCCAGATCCATTTTTATTTACAATAACTCCTTCTTATTATAATTCACAATCAGGAATTTATGAAATAAGTGTTGTTGGAACAGATAGTTTTGGTAGTTGGCCTGAATTTTTAACTTTAAAAGTAAATCCTGCTTCACAAGATACAACTCCTCCTGTAATAACTCTTTTAGGAGCAAATCCTCAGATAATTCAGCAAGGAGATCCTTATCTTGAACAAGGAGCAACTGCCTGGGATAATGTTGATGGAGATTTAACTTCAGAAATTATAATAGATGCAAGTGATGTTTATCCAAATATTGCCGGAACTTATACAGTAACTTATACTGTTTCAGACAGTTCAGCGAACACTGCTGTAAAAATAAGAACTGTTGAAGTTGTTCAGTGTCCTCCGCAAAACAATCCGCCTGTCATAACTTCTTCTCCTGTAACACAAGTAAATGAAAATCAGTATTACAGTTATAATGTTGATGCAACTGATTTGGACGGAGATATTTTAACATACTCATTAATTAAAAAACCAAGCTGGTTATCAATAAATCCTTCTACTGGATTAATCACTGGAACAGCAAATGAAGTTGATTCAGATACTGGCTATAGTGTCAAGGTAAAAGTATCTGATGGTGAAGATTATGATATACAAAGTTATGTTTTAACTGTAAAGAATGTTCCTTGTCCTCCGCAAAATAATCCGCCTGTCATAACTTCCACTCCTGATACACAAATCAATGAAAATCAGTATTATAGTTATAATGTTGATGCAACTGACTTGGACGGAGATGTTTTAATATATTCACTAGTCAAGGCACCGCCATGGTTGTCTATTAATCAAAATACAGGAGTTATTTCAGGAACAGTACCTGAAGTAGATTATGATGAATCTCATACTATAAAAGTGAAAGTTTCAGATGGAAAAGCTTATGATATACAAATATATACTTTAACTGTTAAAGACACAACTTGTCCTCCGCAAAATCATGCTCCTGTAATCACATCAACGCCAGTTATTACATCAGTAAATGAAAAAACATTATATACTTATCAGGTAACTGCAACAGATTCTGACGGAGATTCATTAACTTACTCACTTACTCAAAAACCAAGTTGGTTATCAATCAACTCAAATACAGGATTAATCACAGGAACTGCTCCAGAAGTATATTATAATAAATATTACACTATAAAAGTGAAGGTATCTGATGGAGAAGATTATGACACTCAAACATATGTTTTAACTGTAAAGAATGTTCTTTGCCCTTCAGAAAATCATGCCCCTGTTATAACTTCCACTCCTGTAACTAAAGTTGATGAAGGAGAGCAATATATTTATGATGTTGAAGCGAGTGATGAAGATGGAGATGTTTTAACATATTCACTGCTTCAAAAACCATGCTGGCTTTCTATAAATTCAAATACAGGATTAATATCAGGAACAGCACCTGAAGTAGATTATGATGAATCTCATACTATAAAAGTGAAAGTGTCTGATGGTGAAGATTATGATATACAAACATTCACCTTGAAAGTTAGAGATGAAGATGATAATGAAGATGATGATTCTGATTCAAGTTCATATGATATTTATGGAGATTCTTATTATGAACAATTATATTGGGACCAATTTAAACCAAAAACAATTTATATTGCTGAAGAAGAGGAAGAAGAAACTCTCAACTGGTTCCAGAAATTAATAAGAGCAATAGTCAATTTCTTTGAGAGATTATTTGGTTTAAAATAAATGCCAAAATAAAGATAAAAACTAATTTATTAAAATGGCTGAACCTTTCAAAATCATATTGTATGGGAGTCCTGAATGTCCTGAATTAAAAACTCCTGTTAACAGGACATCAAAAACATTCTGCCCGAGGTTAAAAAGAGATATATCTGGAAATGGAACTCCAGTTTGTTTTTATCTAACAAAGAGAAATAGATGTTCTTTTGAAGGAAGATTTCGTAAAGATGAATGTTTATTAGTGCCTTATTTAGAGGATTAATTGATATGTCATTTATGCTATTTTGAGTTAATTGATATAATTTTTAAAATTTCTTTAAATAAATTTTATCATGATGGGCAAAATCAGTAAAATAAATCAAACTTTCTTTTTTATTGAACCTAAAAACCAAAACAAATTGTGCTATATGAACCCTTCTAAATTCCTTTAAATTGTATCTTAAGTTTTTATAATGTTCTGGGTCAGAAGAATTAATTACTTCATGTATTTTTTTCAAAATCTGCTCATAAAGTTTTTTATTTTTTTTAGATAATTTTAAAAGAATTTTATCAAGATTTTTACTTATCTTGTAATTAAACATTTTATTTTCTTTCTATTATTTTCCTTAATTCTTCTATAGAAGAAAAAGTTTTTCCATAACCTTCTTTTTCAATCTTTTTCAGTTTTTCCAGGTATTCTGGTCTGATTTCAGGTTCAAGTTGTTTTTCATATTCTTTTAATAAAAAAATTATAACCTGCTCTTTATTCTTAAAACCATATTTAGCTTTAATTATATTTAATATTCTGTCTTCATATTCTGGAATAGAAATTGTTGCAGTTGTCATTTTACAATATTTTATAGTATTTCATAGTATTTAAGTTTTTTGATTAATTAAGCAAAATTAATATTCCATTCCAGGCATTCCAGGAGGCATTGCTCCTCTGCCTGCATTGCTCTTGGATTCAGAAGCAATAACATCATCAATTCTTAAAATCATAATAGTAACTTCACTCGCAGAACTTATTGCCTGACTCTTTATCTTATATGGCTCAAGTATTCTTGCTTCCAGAACATTTTCAATTCTGTTGCTGAATAAATTCAGTCCTGCGTTTTTCTCTCCGGCATCGTGCCTTGATTTCAGTTCAGTAAGAACATCTATAGGGTCTATGCCTGCATTTTCTGCAAGGGTTGTGGGAATAAACTCTAAAGCAGAAGCAAATTCTTCTACAGCAAGCTGCTCTCTTCCGCTTAAACCTTGTGCAAAATCCCTCAACCTCCTTGCAAGTTCAATTTCAATTGCCCCTCCCCCAGGAACTATTAATCCGGTTTTAAGAGAAGAAACTACTCCCCCTAATCCGTCTTTAATGGCTCTCTCAATTTCATCAATAACATGCTCGCTTCCGCCATGAATCAAAATAGTCAGTGCTTTTGGATTCTGGCATCCTCTAACATAAGTAAAAAAATCATCTCCCTGCTTTACTTCTTCAACTACTTGAGCTGTTCCAAATTCTTCAGAAGAAAGTTCATTCAAATTACTGACAATCTTTCCTCCTGTTGCCTTGGAAAGTTTTTCCATGTCACTTCTGGCAACTCTCCTGCAGGAATAAATTCCTGCTTTGGCAAGCAAATACTGGGCAAGGTCATCAATTCCTTTTTGGCAAAAAACAACATTTGCTCCTGTCTCTCTGATTTTGTTTATCATGTCCTTTATTGTTTTCTCCTCCTGGCTGATAAAACTCTGCAATTGCTCTGGAGAAGATATGGAAATTTTGGTATCAATTTCCGGATTTTTTAATTCAAGAGGAAAATCAATCAAAACAATTCTGGCATTATTCACAACAAAAGGCATATCAGAGGAAACTTTTTCATTATTCAAAACAATTCCTGAAATAAGTTCAGTATCTGCAATTCCGTCCCCCCTTGTTTTTTCAATTTTAATATCATTTAGTTCTATTCTGTTGCCGTCCTGAATCTGCTTGACAGCTCTCACGATTATATCAGAAAATTTTTCTTTTGAACCTTCTGCACCTTTTCCTGTCATGGCAGTCATTGCTATTTGTCTTAAAATATCTTCATCATCAGAAGTTATACGAAGGGCAATCTCATTCAAAATTTCCTGTGATTTTTCAGCAGCTATTTTATATCCTTTGGTTATAATGGTCGGATGAATTTTTTTATCCAAAAGTTTTTCTGCATTATCCAAAAGTTTTCCTGCAATCATAACAGCGGTTGTTGTTCCGTCGCCAACCTCACTATCCTGTGTTTTGGCAATTTCCACCATCATTTTTGCAGCAGGATGTTCAATCTGCATTTCTTCCAAAATTGTCACGCCGTCATTTGTCACAACAATATCATTCGCCGGAGAAACTAGCATCTTATCCATGCCTTTTGGTCCGAGAGTGGTCTTCACCATTTCTGCAACCATTCGTGCAGCAAGAATATTATTTCTCTGAGCATCCTTGCCCATGATTCTCTGAATGTCTTCAGGCATGAGAACTATTGGTTTATCTGCCATAAATATTTTTTTCTACACCTATATTTAAACATTATTGTAATCAGAAGATAATTTATTTTATATAAAAATTTATAAGTTTCAAGCCCCTTAAAATAATATGAATAATATACTTGTCGCCAACATCATGACAAGAGAACCAATAGTAACGAAACCAGACACAAATCTGTTGGAATGCGCTAAAAAAATGGTGAGAAAACGTGTTGGAAGCCTGCTTCTTGTGGATAAGAAAAGACTAGTCGGATTTATCTCTGAAAAAGATATACTTTGGGCATTAATAAAAAAATCAAAAGAAGATTTATCGCAAATAAAAGCAATTGATATTTCTCCGAGGAAAATAGCGACAATAAAACCCACTGCAACAATATCACAGGCAATCGAAAAAATGAAAAAAGTAAAGTTTGAGAGACTTCCTGTTATTGAGAATGGAGAACTCGTTGGGATAATAACCAGCAGAGATATTTTAAATTTTCATCCGGAATTTTATCCAGAATTAGAAGAATTTGCAAAAATCAGGGAAGAATCAAAAAAATTAAAAAGAGTAAAAAAGGCAAAAAGTAGAGAATCCGTAAAAGAGGGAACTTGTGAAGAATGCGGTAAACAAGATATTCTTTATAAATTCAATGGCATGTTGATTTGTGAATCATGTATAAATTCCAAACCTTAAGGCAAGATATATTTGAACCTTAATTCTTCTGCTTTTTGTCTTATTAATTCCACCAAGGAAATTCCTTTATTCTGTGCTTCAAATCCTGCTTCAGGAAGATGATTTATTTTAACAATTCTTTTTTTTATTGAATTAATTCCTATCTCTCCACCTACTTTTTTCTTATCACAATCATAGACTATTGACTGAACCGTCAGAGGAGTTCCAGTTAAAAAGGATTCGATTGTAGGCTCGATATCCCTGGTCAATATAGAATGCATATTAAATAAATAATTTAAATCAACTTTAATATTATCTTCTCTTTTTAAGAAATAGGGATTTCCGTAACTAGTCATTCTCAATTCCCATCCTTCTGGAATATATATTTCTTCTTCAGAACGCTCTCTAACTAAAAAATCAATATCAATTTCCTCCAGACTTTTTAACTTTCTTTTACGAATTTTATTTATTATATTTCTATAAAGAAAACTTCCTATGAGCCATATTTTCCCTTTGGAATTTTTCTCTATAATATCCAATGCTTCTTTAAATTCAGAGGAATATTTAACAAAATCTCTAAAAATTACAGTAAGAGTTTTATCATAATTTATTATATCCTCTCTATATCTTGTTTCCATGATCATTTTCCACTTAGTTTTAGAACACATCCAAAATATAAAAATTCTTCTAATAAATTTCTCCGAAGAATATTTAAATAAAGTTTTCTTATTAAAAAAATGCCAGAAAAAGACACTATATTTTCAAGCAAAATAAAATATACTGGAATCTTTTCCTTTAAAGATTTTTATAATTTTTGTTATGACTGGCTTACACAAGAATTCATACTTGATGTTGCAGAAAGCAAATATACAGAAAAAATAATTGGAGATTCAAAAAACATAGATATTGAATGGATTGGTGAAAGAAAGGTCACAGATTATTTCAAATTTGAAGTTAAAATAAAATTCAAGATAATTGAATTAACAGAAGTTGAAATTCAGGAAAATGGTATAAAGATAAAAACTAACAAGGGACGTGTTGAAGTGGATGTAAGGGGTATACTTGTAAGGGATTATGAAGGTAAATTTGAACATACTGCAGGTAAAAAGTTTCTTAGAAGTATTTATGAAAAATGGGTCATTCCTTCAAGAATCATAGAATATGAAAACAAATTGGTAGAAGACTGTGATGAATTCCTGAACCAAGCCAAGGCTTATCTTGATTTAGAAGGTAAAAAGTAATCACCGAAATCCTTAAATAGAATTTCTTTTTTCAGTTGATTATGAAAAAGATATTTGTTCTGTTATTGGTATTATTTATTATTCCAAATATTATTGCCATAAGTTTAGATGTAGAAAAAAAAAGTTCAGATGAATTCATGATTATAGGACTTGAAAAACCGGCTGTTTTTGTTTTAGATGTTATGAACAACGGTGCATCAGATAATTTCCTTTTTTATACTTTTTTTGGCGGAGGAAGTTATCCCACAGGAACAGTTTATATCGGAAACGGGCAGGCAAAAGAAGTGGAATTTGGAGTTTATCCTCGTTCAGATTTTACCCAGAGAGGCGCTGTCATATTTGATTTATTTATCAAAGGACAGGACGGAACTGAAAAGAAAATCCCTCTTACAGTAAAAGTCGTTGACGCAGAAGATTCGATAGAAATCGGCTCTGAAGAATTTGACCCCAGCTCAAATTCTCTTCAAATTTACATAAAAAATAAAGTAAATATTGATTTCAGTGAGATTGAAGCAAGATTTAAATCTCCCTTTTTTAGTTTTGAAGAAAAATTCTCTTTAGAATCTTATGAAAAAAAAAGTTTTGATGTAGAGTTGAACAAAGAGGATTTCAACAAAGTTATGGCTGGGTTCTACACAGTTGAAGCTAAAATAAAGACAGACGGGCAGGAATTTAAGATTGAGGGGACAATGAAATTTTCTGAAAAAGATATCTTAAAAACAACAGAAGAGGCTTATGGTTTTATCATCAGGACAAATATAATTAAAAAAACAAACGAGGGAAATGTTATTTCTGAATCTGAAACAGTAATAAAAAAGAATATTATTACAAGATTATTTACAAGTTTTAATCCTAAGCCAGATATTGTTGAAAGAAAAGGGTTGGTAATTTATTATACATGGAATCAGCAGGTAAAACCAGGAGAGACTCTTGAAATCAGTGTGAGAACAAACTGGCTACTGCCGTTGCTGGTTATATTCTTAATTTTAGCAATCGTTATATTGGCAAAAAAATTTTCAGTGGCAAATCTGGTTTTGAGAAAAAGAATTTCTTTTGTCAGGGCTAAAGGAGGGGAATTTGCTTTGAAAGTCTCTATATTCGTAAATGCCAAGAAATATATTGAAAGAGTGAATATAACTGACAGGCTTCCTCCGTTGGTCAAGATTCATGAAAGATTTGGAATAGAACAACCGACAAGAATTAATGAGAAAACAAGAAGGATTGAATGGAATTTTGAAAAACTTGAGGCAGGAGAGACAAGAACACTGTCTTATATCATTTATTCTAAAATTGGTGTTCTCGGCAAGTTTGCGCTTCCGACAGCAACTGCGATTTATGAGAGAAACGGCGAATTCCATGAGACAGAATCCAATAAAACTTTTTTCGTTGCCGAACACAAAATCCCCAAGGAAGAAGTTGGGGAATAGAAAGATTTAAGGGGGATGGATTTTTACTCAATTTCTTGAAGATAATTTTTTCCATCTCTTTTAGATTTAACAACAGACAAAAAATTCTTACTAAGAAAATCATCCCCAATAAAAGAAGGTAGTTGATTCAAAATATTTTGTGCTTGTCCCATTTGTACGCCTAATGGAACTCCCACATAAAGATTATGAACAAAATCAATTATCTTATTTTCATAATCTCTAAAAAACAAGTTGCATTCTCCTAAATCTTTTAAATCCAAATGGAACCCCCCAAGTATTAATGGTTTTTTAAGGTCCATAGAAGGTTTTTGCATATATGGAACTCTCGTTTTGTTCATGGTTCCTGGACTAATTATAAAAAAAGGACAACCTGTATCAACAATTGCTGTTGAATAAAAATGGGGAAGAGTACCATATTCCACAGAAAAAGTAACCATTGATTTTCTTTCAAAACCGAGTGCTTTAGAAGTAAATAAAGGAATTTTAATTCCCATTTAAAAAATTACATGTATGTCATCCTTAGAAACAAATTCAATTACTGCTCCAGATGCCTCAATATTTTGAGCAGTTAATTCTTTTTTTACATCTTCAATAGAGGTTCCAGCAGAAATGACTTTTCCATTTTTAAATGCTACAAATTGGTCTGGATTTGTTTTTCTTAATTCTGGCAAAACATTTTGAAAACAAATAAAATCCTTTTCGTAATTTTCTAAATCTAATACCATTTTATTTTCCATCCCATTCCGCCACCTCTTTATTATTTAAGTATTTCTATATTTTTAAAACTTTCTCAGAAATTTTGAAATCTCACATACCAATAATCTTAAAAATACTTTCTAACTTTTTATTTCAGCCCCTCCATAGCTTAGTGGTAGAGCGGTCGGCTGTAGCCCGACATGTCCCAGTTCGATTCTGGGTGGAGGGATGTTTGTCAATCTAAATCTTGGAAAAAATAAATGGCTTGATTTAATTTATTTAGCAAGTCAAAAGAATTAAATTTTTCTTACTTTAATTGCAATTAGGAGTGATCTCAAGAATTTGATTAGGTGTTAAATCAAAAATTCTAATTAGTTTATCATACATTTGTTCTCCACAATCTTCGGCAGAAATTCCTTTTTCATAACAATAATCAGTATAAATCTTAATTTCTCTGCATACTTCTTCAATTAATTTGGAAGTTAGTTCTACTTCTTTTGTTGTTTGTTGTGTAATATTTTTTGTATTATCTTCCCCTCCAAAAGTTATGATAATCACTAAAAAAACAATAATTCCCAACATAATTAGAAATATTTTTATTCCTTTTTTCATAGATTATTAAAAATAAGCATACTTAAAAATTTACCTAATACCAACCGATAATCCCAATAAATCAATTATAGAAATATTTAAAAACCAGTTATTTCTTTAAAAAATAAATAAACGGGGGAAAAGATGGAGGATAATTCTTCTCAAACCGAAGAAGATGATTTTCTTAAGGAGATTGAAGAGCTAGATCTCGACAACTAATTTTTTATTTTTATTCTTTTATTTTTAATTTTATTTTATTGTTTTCTTTATCCAATTCGTTCCCGCTGTAATCAATATAAAATTCAAGTTCGTTGACAACGATTTGAGGAACCCAGATATTTACAAGAACCATCATTCTTCCATAACCGACTTGTAAAGGTTCAAATTCAATTTCTTTAATCTTCCTCCCATCAGCATAAATAATTATTTTTGCTGTTCCTGTATCTTTAAGTCCGTTATTTCTCACACTCACATTAACATCCAAGAATTTTCCTTTCATTTGCGCAGAAACATTTTCAAAAGCCAAATCAGGATAACTCGGATAAGAGTATAAGTCATTTATTAAGTCAATAGTATCATCACCGATTACCTGGTTACATTTGCTTATATAATACATTATATTTTTTGGATTAGCTGAATGATTAAATCCCAAAACATGCAATAATTCATGAATAGCAATATTTGGTCTTTCGCAATTAGACTCTCTTATCAGCAGAATTTTCCCGTGAAAAATTACATTAAATTCTCCTGCCCGAGTTATATTGGTGGGTCCGCCCTCACCTGCAATAAATAAACCTCCTTCTATTTTAGCCCCACTGTCACATGTTACTGAAATTTCTTCATTATTATCAACAACATAAAAATCCAAGAGGGTTAGATTAGAAACTATATCAAATGCTTCTTCCATTTCATCTTCTTTTTGTAATGTGCAGTCAGAAATCTTATAAGAAATTTCTGGATTTGGAAATCTCATATTTTGATAAAATTGCATTTCTTGGTATTCAGAACCGACACTAAAATTAGAATTTCCTGTTTTTATTCCAAAATTAATTGCTCCTCTGGGAATAAACCAATAAAACACAAGCAAGGATACAACCAAAACTATAAATATTGTGCTTAGAATAATTTTTATCCACCCCATAAGAACATTAAAAAAATTAGATTATATAAATCTTAATAAAAAAACAAAAAAAAGAAATAGTAAAAAAGAAGAATTATTCCTCGTCTTCTTCTGGTTCTTCTGGTTCTTCTGGAGCAGGTTCTGGTTCTTCAGATTCTTCTGAAGCTTCAGATTCACTTGGCTCTTCAGATTCTTCTCCAGTTTCTTCGTTTTCTTCTTCCATTTTATTTTACCTATTTAAGTAAAATTACGACGAAAAATTCTTTTTTAAAGGTTTTGGCGAGATAATTTGAAAGCGAAAAAATTAATTTAATAAATAACGACTTTTCAAGTTATCGAGTAGATAAAATTTACTACTGCTTAATAAGACAAAAAATAACAAACTTTTTATATGAAAAATTACGTCCATTTTTATGGCTATAATGAATAATTCAGATGAGCCACCCTCGGATTGCAGGAGAAAAAGAATTCTAAAAGTTCGGAGGTTAAGATTCAAATGATTTGTCTTGAGCCCAAGGATGCTTTTCTGATTATAATTTTCTTTTTATTAATCCAGCCAATCCTCTTCAAAGTTATCTCTTTTATTTGGAATTTATTTACCAATAAGGAATAGGAAAAAAATTTATGCAATCAACTGATATAAAAAAATTTAATCTTCATCAATCTCTCCAGGCTCACCAGGTCCTTCATCTACTCCATTATCAGCGTCATTCCCATTTCCATCTCCACTACCTCCCCCGCTATTTACAACAACATTATCCTCTCCATCATCTCCATTTCCAGAAACATCTGTTTTAATATCCCAAGTTAAGCCACCATCACCACTCACATCCATGGCTGGATGATCTACAACCCAATTTTCAATCTCTTCTTCAACCCCCTCAATTTCCCCTTCCACTTCCCAAACTTCATTTTGTCCTAAACTTTCATTAATATCAATTTGATGTTGTCTAGATTTATTTTCAAATTCATCTATAACCCCATTAATTTCATTTTCAATAATATAATTTATTAGCCCGTCCTCATTTTCAACCATTGTAATTTCTCCGCACTTTTCTTTTAGGAAAATTCCATCTTCATCATAACATTGAGGAATTGATTCTTGCATTGTTATTTCCTCTTTAGGTCCTCCACATTCTTCTTCATTCCAGTTACCTTCAGCATCCCAGCATTTTGCAGACGTTTCTTTTAGATGCCTGTATTGTTCGCACTCAGGTTTAGTATTTTCATTCCAACATTCTTCAGGAACCCCCTCTGAATGTTCTATACCATAATCTATCATACCTTCTTTCTCTCTAAATAAGTTCATTAAGAAATCTGGGACAAAACTTGTTGCATGTGGTCTCAGAGATATCATTTGGTCACATGCTTCTTGGTCATCTTTGTATTCACACCGAACTGCCAAAGCAATCATCTTCTCACATTTTGCCTGTTCATCAACATCAGAAACATCCTCACAATTACAAGTCCCAGGGTCATCCATGCAACTTCTAATATCTAACATTAACTTAACAAATAATTCTTCTTGAAGCTTTTTTAATTCTTTTAATTCTTTTTGAAGTGGTTCAGGAGCAGTTTTTGGATTGCATTTTTCTTCTCGCAGCATTAAAGTATAATCTTCGCTTGCAAGTTTTTTACACATTTCAAAAATCTCTTTAGTCAGCATCGCTGTAAGTTTTGTTTTTCTCTCCTCTAAAATATAAACATCAAAATTATCTGAAAGATTTTCTTCATCTTCTATTTTATTAACAATTTCATCAACACTTTCCTCAACTTCATCAATAACATCTAAAGAAATTTTTTCTCTAACAACCTGAAGTTTTTCATGTGCCCCCTCAAGATTTTTAATTGCATCTTTTTCATTCTGGTTTTGAGAGTTACTTATTGCTGAATCTATTTCTTTTTCTCTAATTTCTAAAGCTAATCTTACTTTATTATCTCCAGAAGAAAAAAATAATCTAAGGTTATCTGTGGCTCTATTTAATGTAGAATATTCTAAGGATGTTTGAGCTTGAATTAAAGGAGAGACTAATAAAATTCCTAACAAAAGTAAAACTATCACTTCTTTTTTCATGCTTTGATTAAGAATATATCCTATATAAAATTAACCCAGAATACCATATCCCACACAAAATAAATCCTTACATAATAAAGAAAATTAATAAAAAAATGAAAATTTCTGACAAAGTAAGATTTTTGGAAGAAGAACTTGAAGCCTTTGAAAAAATATATAGAGAAGAAATAGAAAGAGAATTAAAGTCTGATGAAATCGTGATAGATATTGGAAATTTAACCTGTTATGATTGGGCTTATTCACTGGAAGATCAGTTTTATCCTATAAGAATATTATTAGAGAAGAAGCTAAGTTCTGGATTAATTATTACCCTTTAGAAGATTAATCTTTCATAATTTACCTAGTTCACATGTTGAAGGCAGTAATGGCAAAAGACTCATGAATGCCTTAAATAATTTATCAGACAAAAGAGAATATCATATAGAATATCATAAGGACGCCGAGTTCTGTGAGATAATAATTAAGGGGATTCGAGAAGGAAAATTGCCAGAAATGAATCATTAAATTAATAAGAAACCTCTTTTGTCTGGACAGTATGCCAATAAGGATAATCTCCTTCTCTTTCTATCATTCCGTGTTCTTTAACTAAATAATCAATCCATTCTTCGGAATCTAAAAATTCTGTTCTAAAAACATTTTCTCTTTCAGACAAAATCTTTTCTATTTTTGCCCCATACTTTTTAGCTGCTTCTCCAAATGCTTTATCCCCTAACGAAGAATGAGAAATAATAAGCCTTCCTCCATTATTCAAATGATTTGGAGCATCTCTTAAAATATCTTCTAATAATCCTGTTCCTTCAAAAAGAGGATTCAATGGTCTCTCCAAACTTGGATAAGAGGGAATTGCTGGAGGAGCACTTGCTAAAATTACATCGTATCTTTCAGGAACAGAAGAAAGTCCATCACTGACAAAAAAAGAAGGTAATTTTAATTTTTTATTTCCAACAGATTTGTAATAATTAATTAGCGCACTTCCTACGCAATGAGGATTTATATCTGAAAAATCTAATTTTTTCAGGTTTCCTTTTTTCATAGCATAAATTCCTGCTATGCCTGTCCCGCAACATAAATCCAATACTTTCTCTGCCTGTTGTAAATATGCTGATTTTCTCTGACCATTTAAATGAACCATAGTATCAATAGAGCAAGGCCAAGTTCCATTAAGTTTATGCCATGTATTATAAACTCCATCATATTCTGTTGTTAAAGGTAATCCTTCTTCATTAAATAAAGCAAAAATCAATTTTCCATTATCAAGAGAAGCAAGTTTCTCAGAATCAAGAGCCAACACAGGATTTTCTATCTCACCTAACAAAAAAAAGTTATTTGAAGTAAAGGATGCAAAGAGTTTTGGTGTCCCTAATCTTATAAGTGTTCCTGCAAATTCATAAAAACTCTGCCTGCTCAGATCAGTTTCATATTTCACTATCATAAAAGAAGGGCAAATTATTTAATTTATAAACTTTTCTTTTTATTACTCTAAGAAAACAAATAATAACCTCCCCACAATCTATTTCTCCCAAAATGTATTTCATATAATTAGAATCTATTTATCTGTCTTATATAATCCATTGCTTGTTCTTTCTGGCAAATATGTAACAAAGAATGAATGGCATGCTCTGGCACAATCCAAAGCTGCTTCAGCTTCCATATCCTTTGCTACTCTTGATTCATTGATTGAGAGTTTAAATCTTAATAAAGCAGTTTCAAGAACCTTTATCTCATAAGGCGCGAGAAATTTTTTGAATTGATTACATTTATCCCTCATTTCTCTAAAATATTTATTACCCAAAGTATCACTATCACAAAAACCAAGTCCGTTAGTCACAAGAGATTCTATCCTGTTTTGAATTTCAGTTTTTTCCTCTTGCATATTTGAAATAAAAAATGAAAATCATCTTATAAAGATTTGTATAATAAAACGCCCATGCCGATGCCCTTGGGAGCGTTTATTTTTTCTTAAAGGATATCACAGGGATTAATGTACCTAAGGCTACAGCCCCAATAAAAGCTCCAAGAACTCTTACCCAGATTTCTGGAGAGATTAATCCTCCAAGGTATGAACCTAAAAATCCCCCGGCAGTTGCTGAAATTACTGCAACTAAAATCCTTTTGCCTAATTTTTTAGCCATATTTATGAAATGTATTATAAATTTTTAAAACTTTCTATGCCTGTCTCGGGAGTAGAAGCGCCCACGCCGGGAGTCGAACCCGGGTTATATCCGTTCTGCGGAAAGGTACCATCCTGGTGCCCATCAGTCATGAACCATCCTTAAAGGAGGTTGACTGTCAAGGAACCTTGGTTCCTTACATCCGCGACAGGGATATGTCATAGCCGTTAGACCACGTAGGCTTTTGTAACTATAACTTATCTTGTGGAAATCAATTTTTAAAACTTACTACATCAGAAATTTTTAGTTAGAATCAGACTCTTTTTCTTGCACAGAAGAATATAATTCTTTTGCTTTACCTAAATTAACCAAATATCCGCATCTGCTTCTTCCAAATTTTATAGCAGAATCAAAATCCAATACACGAAAATGGTTTTCCAAAGAAGAAAGAGCATCTATAGTTTCATCATGGCTTTTATTTTCCACAACATCCCCCAATTGTTTTTGAGGTTTGTGATAACTTATTGCTTTAACTGAATCAGTTACTACTTTTTTGAGAATTTCAATCTGATATCCATTTAATATTCGTTCTTCAGTTTGCATATTATCCACAGATAATTAGGTTTTATATAGATTTATATCATCAAAAACATCAGTTATAATAACATATCAAAAAATAAATTCTTTCAATTTTCAGGAAGGATATTCAGAAGATATTTCAGCACCAACAACCTGGCTGTTTAATATACTCCAATCTCTGTCTCTTCTTAACCGATTCTTATCAATTAAAGTTTCAATTGCTTCTCTTTCTAATCTTTCAGTGGTCTCATTAAATGCTGTTGCTGGTTCGGCAGTCTCCTCAAATTCTTCAACTATCTTCAACATATATGGTTTCATTTTTTCCTTTCTTTATTTAAATAACAGTAAATATAACCAATTGCCCCAAGAGCATTAAAGCACAAACACCAAAATAGGAACCAACCCCAACTAAAATTAGTTTTTTTTATTTCATTTATTTGTGCGTCAGTTAATTCTTCTATATTCATTTCCTTTTTTTTGTTCTTTTAACAAAAGTGTAAATAATAGAAACTATGAAATAAATAGGAATCAAGATAACTGCAATACTAAAAAAGAAAGGGTCTTCAATTTTAATTTGAAAAACTCCTGAAGAAATCGCATAAACAATGTTGTGAAAAAAAACAGCAATAATCCAAATCATCAGAGCAATAGCTGTCTTTTTCCAAGTTAATAAAAGATATTTATCCCATCTGATTTTTCTTTTATTCATTTTTTCCTCTCATTTTATTTTTACGAGATAATTTATTTTAAATATTTCTATGCTTTTTTACTAATTTTTATCTCTTTAAATCCAGTATATTTCCATAAAACTTTTGGGATTTTTATGCTCCCGTCCTTTTGCTGATAATTTTCAATAATAGCAACCATTATTCTTGAAGTTGCCAAGGCAGTATTATTCAAAGTATGCAAAACATATCTCCCCCCCTTAGGACTAACTCCCCTAATATTCAAATCTCTTGCCTGATAATCTGTGCAATTGCTCAAAGACATAATTTCCTCATAATTTTTTGTTGTCGGTCTGTAAACTTCAATATCCTCGCTCTTTGCTTTCCAGTCAGCCAAATCTCCTGCGCAGCATTCAACAACCCTGTAAACCAATCCTAATTTCTTCATAATCTCTTCTGAATTTTTCTTCAGCTCTTCATAATATTTCCAGGAATCCTGAGGATGACAAAAGACAAACTGCTCAACTTTGTTAAACTGATGAGTTCTCCAGAGCCCTTTCTCATTTATTCCGTGACTTCCAATCTCTTTCCTAAAACACATCGAATATCCGTAAAACTTCAGGGGCAGTTCTTTCTCCTTAACAGTCTTGTCAGATAACATTCCTAAAATAGAATCTTCTGCAGTAGGAATCAGATACAAATCCTCTCCTTCAATTTTATATAATCCTGTTTTGAATGCCTCAAAATCCCCTTTTGCTTTCACAATTTTTTTATTCACCATCAACGGCGGTTCAATGTATTCATATCCTTTTGCCTTCATAAAATCAATTGCAAAATTAATCAATGCCTTGTTCAGCAGAGCCAAGTCCCCTTTCAAATAATAAAAGCCATTTCCAGAAGTTTTTGCAGATGCATCAAAATCAGCAATCCCGAGTTTCTCAACAATCTTAACATGATTCTTTATAGGAAAAGAAAATTTGGGAATCTTGCCGGATTTTTTTCTCACAACATTTTCTGTCTCATTTTTTCCAGCAGGAACTTTGTCGTGCATCAAATTAGGAATATCATACAGCTTCTCTTTTAATCTTCTGTAAATTTCTTTTTCTTTTTCACCCAGTTTTTTCATTTTGTCAGGAATTTCTTTTGCTTTTTTAAGCAACTTAGAAATATTTCTCTTTTCTTTTTTCGCTTTATTGATTTCTTTAGAAATCTTGTTTCTTTCAGCCCTTAATTTATCCGCATTTAATTTAATTTTTCTCCACTCTTCATCAATCTCCAAAACTTCTCCAACAATTAAATCACTCTTCCCTTTTTTCTTTATATTTTTTCTGTAAACCTCTGGCCTCTCTCTCAAATCTTTTAAATCAATCATAACAGCAACAAAGCAAAGTTGTATTTAAATGTTATCAACGACACTTTTAAAAATAGAAATAACATAATTAAATCATGACAGAGGTGATTGGAAATTTTACAGCTCCAATTGTAGAGATATATGATGCGTTTATTTCATCACTTCCAATTTGGGCACAAAATTTTGTAAATTTATTTTTCCTGATAATACTAGTTTTCCTTTATTCTTTATTTATATGGAAGTTTTACAGATTCATAGCAACAAAAAATATTTTTGGATTAGACCTTAACAAATACAATAAATCCCAACATCCTTTTGTAACAAAACTTATTGCGGGCAGTTTTTATTTTTTGGAGTACATCATTATTTTGCCGTTCATAATTTTCTTCTGGTTTGCGATATTTACTTTTTTCCTGATATTATTAACAGAAGACTTAAAAGTTAGTGCTCTCCTGACAGTGTCTGCAATTATTATTGCTGTAGTAAGGTTGTCATGTTATTACAAAGAAGATCTTGCAAAAGACCTTGCCAAACTCCTGCCTTTCACCCTTCTCGCAGTTTCATTGCTCAATCCGAATTTTTTTAATTTTGAAAGAATAATCAGCAATATTTCAGAACTCCCAAGTTTCTTGAGTAAAATAATAATCTATCTGTTATTTATAATCAGTTTGGAGATAATCTTAAGACTTTTCGATTTTATATTTTCTCTGTTCGGACTGGAAGAAATAAATGAAGAGGTAAAAGAAGAGGAACAACAACAATCTCCTTAATTTCTTTCAACATGGGGATGTTCATGTCCTTTAGCAGTCATTTCTGAAAGCATCTTTATATGCTTGGATTTTTCTTCTTTGTATTTTTCATTGTTCGTTTTCAGCTCTTTAATCATCTTAGCAACATATTCTCCTCCCAAAAAGTGCGGAGTCAAAACATAACTCGCCCCTTTCTTATAAAGTTCCATTGCCTCGCTAATCTGATGAGCCCGGACAATAATTACTGAATCAGGATTCATAAGCCGGATTTGTTCGATAAGCAATTCGTTTGTTTCAAAATCAGGAACAGTGGAAATAACCAGTTTGACTTTATCCAAAGGCAATTCATCTAGTAAATCAGAATCAAAAGCATCTCCATACAAACAAGGTATCCTAAGTTTAGTCAAGTCAGAAATAACATCGGGATTAAAATCAACAATAAGATAATTCTGTTTTATTTTCTTCAAAGACCTCAAAATATTAAAACCAATCCTGTTGTAACCAAATAAAATCGCATCATATTGTTTTTTAACTCTTCTCTCCTTTCTAGCATCTTTTCTTTCAAAAATCCCTATAAATCCTTTCATTTTTTTGTAAAATCCATTAGCATAAATAATCATATATGTTGAAAATGTGATTGTTATAATTCCTGTCAAAGTCAGGGTTGAAAGAAGTTCAGAAGAAACATGCCCGACTGCAACCCCAAGTGCAAGAATGATTAAAGAAAATTCTGAAATTTGAGCTAATGTGGTTCCGACAAGGAAATTGGTTCTTTTTGTATATCTAAAAAATGCCAGGAAAGTCATTAAAACCAATGGCTTAAAAATTAAGACAATCAAAGATAAAATCAAAGCACTAATAAGAATTTTTCCAATATTTGCAATCTGTACATTTAATCCAAGGATTATGAAAAATATAATCAAAAAGAAATCACGCAAAGGACGAATTTTTGCAGTGATTTCTGCACTATATGGAGATATTGAAAGAGCAACTCCTGCTATCAAAGCCCCAATCTCAATTGAAAAACCAATATAACTAAATGCTGCTGCAATCACAAATGCCCAAGTAATTGAGAATAAAAATAATAATTCCTGAGACCTGGCGATATTCTTAGTGAACCTGGGTAAGAGAACAAATCCAATTAAAAATATCATAACTATCAATCCTGCTCCTCCGAGAAAGGTCTTCAAAGCCATAGAACCAAAATTCACACTGCCTGATACTGAAGAGATAAACATTAAAACAGCAACAGCAACCAAGTCCTGAATAATCAAAATACCAATTGAAATTTTTCCGTAAAGAGAGTCAATATTTTTCTCATCAGAAAGCAGTTTCATTATGATGATTGTGCTGCTGAATGCCAAAGCAATACCAACATAAGATGAAGCAATAATGCTTAAATCGAGTAATTTGAAAGCAATTAAAAAACCAAGTCCAAAAGTCAAAAGCATTTGCCCAAGTCCAACAAACAAAGAAGATATTCCAATTTCTTTAATAACTTTAGGATTTAAATGCAAACCCACGATAAAAAGCAAAAAAGCAATCCCAAATTTTGAAAAAGTATGTATGAGTTCTTCAGAAGCTCCTATATCAATTATCCCAAGTTGCAGAATCAAGGCAATGCCGATACCTGCAACAATATAACCAATAATTACCGGCTGTTTGAAAATCCTGATTATATACGCCACGATAAATGCAGCAAAAAGAATAATTGCCAGTTGAATGAATATCAGGTCCATTTGCTCTTTTTTATTAAAAGCAGGTGATACTATAAAAAGGTTTTTAAATAAAATTCGAATCTTATCCTTATGTCCAAGATAAGAATTAAACTTAACAGCACAAATATAGAAATGCTCAATGCTATCTGTGAGAATATTCGGGAAATTGCCAAAAAATCAGGCATAGTTATCTCTGGTCCTGTCCCTTTGCCGACGAAAAAGGTTAAAATCACCACGAGAAAATCTCCATGCGGAGACGGAACTGCAACTTTTGACAGATTTGAAATGAGAATTCACAAAAGACTGATTGATTTTCCTACAAATGAAAAGGTTCTGCATCATATCATGAGAATGCACATTCCAAAAAACGTCAATATAAAAATTGAGATGAAAGACTAAAATATATCTTCTATCACCAGATTTTTCAAAACCAAAATACTTATAAACCCTAAATCCAGTATATAATTGTCTAACTTCGGTTAGACGTTGGGGGTAGACTTCGGTTTGCTCCCTTTATATTCTTTGATTATACAAAACTTTATAAAATTCTTCTATTAACAGATAATATGGAAAAAGACATTGGAAAAATAAAGAAAAACGATATAGCAGATATCATCGTGAGAGTGGATGACTTTGGAGGCAGAAAAGGGCTTACGATACGAGAATTTATTACAGGAGATAGATATACAGGATTTACAAAAGCTGGAGTAAGAATTTTGGCAACTGACTTTCCAAAATTCAAGGAAATGATAAACTCTATCACTGAAGAAGACATGAAAGAAGCTCCTGAAGAGCAAAGTGAAGAGCAACCTGAACCAGGACAAGAAACCCTGGATGAAAGTATTAAAGAAAAAGAACAATCTCCAAAAGATGAAGAAATTGAAGTAGAAAAACCCGGAGAGGAATTGCCTGATTATTAAGCCCAAAACTTTTAAAATCTATTTTTTCTGTATTAGTTAATGAAAATAAAAAAAATATGGATAACTCTAACCGTGGTTATTGCTGTTGTAATTTTCGCAGTATTGATTATAAGTCGCTCTCCTGATGGAGCCTCAAAACAAACAACTATGTGTATTGCAGAGCATTCTCAACTCTATATTCAGCTGGGTTGCCATGCTTGTGAAATTCAGGAAGAAATGTTCGAAGATAATTACAAATATTTAAATGTGATAGATTGTTTCTTTGAAAGAGAAAAATGCACAGATATTCAATATACTCCAACCTGGATTATAAACGGAGAAAAATATACAGGAGTTCAAAGTATTGAAAAATTAAAAGAGCTTACAGGATGTTAACATGGATGATATTTTAAATCTTGGAAGAATAACCGTACTTGCATTAGCTGATTCTGTAAACCCGTGTGCCCTTGCTGTTTTAGCTATGGTTTTAACAGCAATACTTATTCAAAATCCTGAAAAAAGAAAAAAAGTTTTATTCGGAGGTTTGGCGTTTGTAAGTGCGATTTATATCGGTTACTTATTCTATGGGGTTGTAATCATACAATTCTTTAAAGCATTTGCAGAATGGCTCAGAGAAAATTCATCTTATATTTATAAAGGTCTTGCAATCTTCGCTATGGTTTTAGGAGCACTGAATATCAAAGATTTTTTCATTTACAAAAAAGGCGGACTTGCTACAGAAATGCCAATCTGGATGCGTCCAAAAGTCAAAAGAATCATAGACAAAATCACCTCTCCAAAAGGAGCCTTTGTAATCGGTTTTCTTGTCACATTATTTCTCTTGCCATGCACAATTGGTCCATACATTATAGCGTCTGGTTTGCTCTCTGAATTAGGAACTCTGAAAGCATTGCCATGGCTTTTATATTATAATTTATTATTCATTCTTCCTATGTTAATAATCGTTGGTTTAATCTATTATGGATTCACAAGAGTTCAGGAAGTTTCAGGATGGAAGGACAGGAACATCCGTAAACTGCATTTAATCGCAGGAATTCTGTTATTCGTAGTCGGAGTTGCTCTGCTTATGGGATGGATTTAAATCTGTACTAACTCTTAAACGAAAGTTATATAAAATAAATATCTAAAGAAATCATATGGGAAAATTAAACACCATTATAGATGATTTAACACAGGAAGAAATAAATATCCTTATTAGCAGGGCGAATATCCACATGATTGGCAACAGAAAAACAGGCTTATCTAATTTAAAACTTTATAATGGTTCAGCAATAGGCGAGGTAATAAAAAAAGGGACACGTTATTCAATACGTGTTTATGATGACGACAGAAATACATTAAGAAACTCTGCAATAGTGCAGGCAGGTATTGAACGAGTAAAAGAAATTGCAAAAGATGTAAAATCTAAAAGAGAATATGACATAAACTAACAAATCAGTAATCTGGCAAAATTTCATTGTGCCCGAACTGAATAACCAAATCTATCTTGGGTTTTAAATTTTCAAGCCCTTGTGGAATATCACAGGCACCATAACAACTTCCAAACCAAATCAAAAATTCAGCCTTTGTTTTTTCTTCCAGAAAATCAACTATCGAGGTAGCATATTGTTTAAGACCGTCTGGAAATTGCAGCAAGACAAGTTTTGCTCTGTTTTTCTTTATCTCGCTGATAACTCTGTCTAAGTCCAGCTCATAAGTCTTTTCAAGTTCTTTAAGTGTTTTTTGCATAGAAAAACAGAATAAACTTCTTTTTTATAATTTTTGGGTGATAATAAACCTTTAAAAACCCTCAATTCTTAGCATATATCAGAAGAGACGGAGCAATCAGTTAAAGATTATCTTCGGATTTTCTTTGCTGGCTTCGGACGTCTCCTTCTTGTTTTTTTTATGTTTATTAATAACTATTTTTCTTTGACAAAAGCCAGGAAAATTATCGAAAGAAAAGCAACTATGGCAATATAAATGAACATTGTTACATAACTAATATCCCACAAAACTCCTGCAATAAGTCCTCCAATTATATTCACTATGCCTACAATAAAACCATAAAACCCAAAAGCTGTTCCTTTTATCTCCCCGCAAAGATCAGAAACCAGTGCTTTTTGATTTGATTGGGTAAGGGCATAAACAAATCCATAAAAAATGAATAAAAGAGAGAAGTAAAAAAGATTTTGAAGATAGATGAAACTTAAACTAATGATAAAAAACAGGATATAACCTGCCAGAAGAACTTTTTTTCTTCCAATCTTATCTGATAAACTTCCAAAAGGAATGACAAAAACAGCATAAACAAAATTAAATGCTGCATAGAGTATCAAAGGAAAAATTATGTTTCCAGTTATTTCTTTTGCTCTTAAAAGCAAAAACATATACAATCCAAAATTACCCAATGTAAAAACAGATGCCACAAAAATGAAATATTTTAATTTCCGGTTAAGTCTTTTAACTTTTCTGAACAAACTTTTTCTTATTTTTCTTATCTTCGGTTCTTTAACAAAAAATAAAGGCAAGAGTGAGAGGATAGATATTCCTGCAGCAGAAAATATGATTGTCTTCATGCTTAAATTTAATTTCCAGAAAAGAAAAATAACAGCGATTGTTCCTATGATTCCTCCAAGAGTATCCATCATCTGATGAAATCCAAAACCTTTTCCCCTTCTATTAGTAGAATCTGCTATCAATGCATCTCTCGGAGCATCTCTTAGTTTTCCCAGTCTTTCGAGAGAAACAAAAGCAATAATATACTGCCACAGATTAACCAGTCCTAATAAAAACCTAAAAAAGACTGAGATGAGATAACCAAAGAAAATAAAAGGAGTTCTCTTTCCAACCCTGTCAGAAAGCCATCCTCCGATAACCTTGAACAAACTTGCCAAGCCCTCTCTTAATCCGCTAATCAAACCAACAGCAATTCCGCTTCCTCCGAGCCCAGTAATATAAAAAGGAAGAATCGGAGTTATCATTTCGCTTCCAACATCATTAAAGAAACTCGAAGTTCCAACAAGAAAAATATTCCTAAAACCTCTTCCAAACCACCCCTTTCTCATTAAAAAATAAAGAGAAGATTATTTATAAATTAATAGAAATCAGAATAAATCATAAATATCAACCTTTAAAAACAAAATTATTCTTGAAAATATATCATGAACACCAAAATTCGTCAGCCAATAGTTACAGTCTGCGGACATGTAGACCACGGAAAAACAAGCATATTAGACAAACTTAGACAGAGCTCTGTTCAGGAAAAAGAAGCAGGAGGAATCACACAGAAAATATCTTTCACACTATACCCCATAGAAAAACTGAAAACATCCTGCCCGTTAATAGAAAAGTCAGGAATTAAATTAAACATACCTGGTTTTTTGTTCATCGATACGCCAGGGCATGCTGCATTCACAAATCTGAGAAAGAGAGGAGGAAGTCTGGCTGATTTGGCAGTTCTTGTCATAGATATTAATGAAGGCATCAAACCACAGACAGCAGAGGTAATTCAGATTTTAAAAATAAACAAAACTCCTTTTATAATTGCATTGAACAAGATAGATAATATTCCGGGATGGAGAAAATTAGACGACAGTCTGCAGAAGAGCATAGATTCCCAATCACAAAGAACAAAACAGAATTTTGATGAAAAATATATGACAATAATCGGCTCATTAAGCAGTTATGGATTTGACTCAGACCTTTTTTATAATATAAAAGATTTTGCAAAAAAAATAGCACTTGTTCCCTGCTCTGCCAAAACCAACGAAGGAATTCCTGAATTGATATTAATGCTCTGCGGTTTAAGCCAGAGATATCTTCAGGATAAACTTTCTCTTGGAAAAGATGCAAAAGGAGTCATGCTTGAAGTTAAAAAAGAAAAAGAATCTAGCTACATTGAAGCAATTCTTTATGACGGAGAACTTTCCAGAAAAAATGAAATCGCTGTTTCAAGTTTTGAGGGAGAACCTATGATAACCCGTATAAGAGTTCTTGAAGAGATTCTTCCTCTAAGCCAAAAATTCAAGCCAAAAGAGGATGTCTGGGCTTCTACAGGCATAAGAATGCAACTTATTGAAAAAATAAATGTTCTTCCAGGACTGCCTTTTGTAATCTATAAAAATAATAAAGAAAAAATTAAGGAAAGTTTCAAAAAAGAACTTTCTGAAAATATCAAAACAGACAAGCAGGGAATAATTGCAAAAGCAGATTCCTTGGGAAGTTTAGAAGCCCTTCTTTTAATGTTAAAGCAAAACAATATTCCTGTTGTAAAAGCAGGCATTGGAAAGATAAATAAAAATGATATAATCTCGGCAAAAGCAAATTTAAAAATAAATGAGCTCGATGCAGTTATTGTTGGTTTTAATGTCTCGACAGATGAAGAAGCAGAAGAAATCAAGGGAAACACCAAAATAATTCTGGATGATGTGATTTACAAACTAATAGAAAATCTTATTGAATTCCGTGACGCGAAAAGAAAAGACATAGAAAAAGAACGGCTTTTAGGACTGGCACCGCTCTGCAAGTTAAAAATCCTTCCGCAGTATGTCTTCAGGAACACCAATCCTGCAATCTTTGGTGTCAGAATTGAAGCAGGAAAAATCATTCCTGGATTGGAACTAATTGACAAAGAAGAAGAGAAAATCGGAAAAATAAAAAATATACAATCTGAAAATAAATCAGTTGAAGAGGCGAGGGAAGGTATGGAAGTGGCAATCTCTGTTCCTGGAACAAATTTTGAAAGAAAACTGAAAGACAAAGAATTTCTCTATTATGACATAACCAAAAAGCAACTCGAGAATTTTAAGAAGAACAAGGATTTGCTAAGCCAGAATGAAATAAAACTCTTGCAGGAAATTGCCGAGATAAAAAAACTTACATAATCAAAATCTTATATCGTCCTGACAGTCTGCGGGCTTGGAAGATTTGCAGTATTTTGTTGAACAATTATAGGATTTCCTTTTATAATTTGATTTCTAATATTAATCTGGTAGAATAATCTTATTTCCACAATTCCCTGATTTATTCTTGCCTTAAACTGCCATTTTGGTATCTTCATTAAATATTGTTTTTGTATCCCTAAAAATTCAGAAGCATTAAAAATTTGTATACCTGTTATGAATTTCTCATTATCTATATCAACCACCATATTCTGAAATTCAAGAGAAAAATCATAATCTCTGTTCTTCACCTTAAAAAAAAGAATATCCTCTCCAAAATCATAATCCATTTCTCCTTCTGCCTCTAAAATTCTTTCTTTCATATTTTTGGTACCTGCCATTCTTCTATAAAGTAAAAAGTAACTATATTAACTTTTCTATCATTGATTCCAACAATCATCTTAAGATTTCTATCAACTCATCACATGTAAATATCTTCCGTTGTTTTTCGCTAAATCTAAATAAAGTATGACGAGTGCATTCTATATCTTCTTTTTTATATTTTTCTAGTATGCTTAATAATTTATTTATATCCAGTTTCTTTTTTATCTGAATCTTAAACATTAAATACACAAACCAAAGAGATATAAAAAGTTACTCCCCTTTTCCTAACCAAATCCTTTAAAAACTCATTATAATTTTAATTCTCATGCCATTCAAGATAAACATATCAGAAAAATCAGGAAAAACTTACAAATTAGAAAAAGAAACAGAAGAGCTTATTGGCAAATCTTTGCATGATAAAATTCAAGGCAAAGAGCTTCTTCCTGATTTAGAAGGTTATGAATTTGAAATCACAGGAGCGAGTGACAAGGCAGGATTTCCTGCATTGGAAAATGTAGAAGGAATTGGATTAAAAAAAGTTCTGTTAGGTTACGGAAAAGGCATGCACAGACGCCCGAGAAAAGAAGGAAAAAAGAAAGTTTCAAATCCCCGTCCAAAAGGCTTAAGATTAAGAAAAACTGCTCGGGGAAGAGTAATTTCTCCTGAAATTGTCCAGATTAATTTAAAAATCTTAAAAGAAGGTGGAAAAAAGCTTGAAGAAGTTTTCCCTGAGCAGAACAAAAAAGAGAGTTCTCCTGAATCTAACAAACCTCAAGAAGGGGAATCTGGGGCGAACACAAGTCAAAAGGGTGGGGCTCCAAAAGAAGAAGCTCCAACTGAACAAGAAGCTCCAAAAAAAGAAGTCAAAGAAGAACAAAAACCTGTTGAAGAAAAGAAAGAAGAAAGACCAAAAGAAACAAAAACTGAAGAAAAATAATAATCAATAATCTTAAAAACTAATTCTTTCTGAAAATTATATGATGACAAAAGAATCTCAATTATCAGAATTAAACGTTGGAGTAGTGGGACATATCGACCATGGCAAGACAACTTTGTTAAGTCAGCTTACTGGGAAGTTTACTGACACACATTCTGAAGAACTGAAAAGAGGAATAACGATAAAACTCGGTTATGCTGATACAATAATTTTCCAGGATGGAAAAAATTTCAATAATAAAGGAAAAGGAAAACCAGTAAGATACATAAGTTTTATTGATGCACCAGGACATGAAATGTTAATGGCAACTATGCTTTCTGGCGCTGCAATTATTGATGCTGCTATTTTAGTTATCGCTGCAAACGAAGGAATAAAACCACAAACACAGGAACACTTCATGGCATTACAGGCAAAAAAAATCACAAACATAATTATTGTCCAAAATAAAATAGATTTAGTTACAAAAGAACAGGCTTTAAAAAATTACAAGGACATAAAAGATTTTGTAAAAGGAACTTTGGCAGAAAATGCTCCTATTATCCCGATTTCAGCACAGCAGGGAGTAAATATTGAAAAAATATTTGAAGAATTATGTAAATTGGAAATACCAAAAAGAGAATCAAAAACAGAACCAATATTTTTAATAGCAAGAAGTTTTGACATCAACAAACCAGGAACACTAATTGAAAATTTGAAAGGCGGAGTATTGGGAGGAATTTTAAAAAAAGGAACTTTAACTGTCGGAGAAGAAATTGAGCTAAAACCCGGCTTGAGCATAAAAAAAGCAAATCAGCAATCTTACCAAACTTTGACGACAAAAATCCTTTCTCTTCATAAAGGAAAAAACCAAGTTAATGAAGTTGGTCCTGGCTCAAGTATCTCGATTGAAACAAATTTAGACTCGTTTCTGACAAAAGCAGATTCACTGATTGGATGTGTGGTTGGACTAAAAGATAAACTTCCAGATATAACTTATCAGATAAAACTTAAAATAAAATTATTTGATAAAGTTCTGGGAATTTTTGAGCATAAAAAAGTAGAACCAATAAAAACAAAAGAAATGTTAATGCTTAATGTGAATACAACAACGACTGTCGGCAGTGTTGAAAAAATTTCTGATAATGAAATAGAATTAAGTCTAAACATCCCTGTCATTGCATTAAAAGGAGACAACGCTGGAATTGCAAGAAACATAAACGGACACTGGAGACTAATCGGTTTTGGCGAGGTTATTGGCGAGACAAACAAATAATATTAATACGAGCCAGTGACTGAGCAGAGGTTATTGATGAGACAAAATAAACATTAAGCATGAGTCAATGGCTGAGCAGAGGTTATTGGTAAGTAGAAATCATTGTTAATGATTAAATTTATAAATAAATTCCTCTAAATAATGATATGAAAAGGGGGATAATATTTATTATTTTAGTATTGTTCTTAATGGGTTTTGTAGCAGGTGGAATAACAAGCCGTGCTACAGAAAAAAATAAAGATTCTCAAGATGGTTTGGTTCAAAAACGTAATTTGACAGAGGGGCAAATAGGAGAAATAATAAGAGATAGAAACAGACTGAGAATTCAGGCTCAGATACAGGCAGGAGAATGTCCTGAAAATTGCACATGTTCTGGTTCTACGATAAAATGCCGATTAGAAAGAGGAGGAAGAGAAATGACAATAACAGCAGGACAATCAGGAAATGTAATAGTGCAAGTTAAAGGGATGAATGCTTCAACTCAGGTAACCTTATACAAATCAGGAGGAAAAGTTTATGGTATTTTCAAAAATAACGAAACAAGAGAAGTTAGGGTTCTACCAGACCAGGTTAGAGAAAAGATTAGAGAAAAATTATTGAGTGAATTGGAAGATGAAGAAATAGAATTAGATGAAGAAGGAGTTTACAGATTAAGAGCAAGGCAAAGAGTCAGATTATTTTCATTAATCCGGTTGAGGGAAAGAATCAGGGCAGAGATTGATTCAGAAACAGGTGAAATTCTCAGAATAAGAAGAGCATGGTGGTCATTTTTTGCAACAAATGAAGAACCGCCAATTCTTGGAGCAAGTTGCGGAACTGTCTCTCCGAATAGCAGAGATGAATGCTGCGTGAATAAGGGTTATGATTTATGGAACGGAGAAA
This sequence comes from Candidatus Woesearchaeota archaeon, assembly GCA_964495875.1. GTDB lineage: Archaea > Nanobdellota > Nanobdellia > Pacearchaeales > GW2011-AR1 > JAGLWP01. The sequence goes on from CAZBWB010000001.1 coordinate 123,615, forward strand.
TCGGAGAGTGTATTTTCTCTGAATAATCCTAATAATTTTATCTACTCACTTTGTTCGCAGATTAATAAAAACACAAAAACCATTAATAGAAAATCAGAATTAACAAATTTTTTTTATTAATTATCATAATATTAAGCAAATGAAACAAGGCTTACAAATTCTAATTATCTCAACAAAATTTATAACCCGCTTTTTTCTAAAATATTTATGAGAATTTACTCACATTCAAAATTAGAAACTTTTGAAAAATGCAGACTAAAATTCAAATTCAAATACATCGACAAGATAATTCCTGAAATAGGAAAAAGCATCGAGGCTTATTTGGGAAACACTGTTCACAAAACTCTTGAATGGCTCTATATACAGATAAAAAGGGGGAATATACCAACAATAGAACAGATTATCTCTTATTTTGCAGAAGCATGGGAAGGGGAATTCACTGATGATATTCTAATTGTAAGAGAAGAACTTACAGACAAAGATTATTTTAACAAGGGGGTGGAATTTCTTGTAAACTATTATACAAAAAATTATCCTTTTGAAGATAATACTATTGCAATTGAACAGAGAATTGAATTAAATTTAGATGAAGAAACTAAATTAATCGGATTTGTTGACAGGCTTGTTCATAACCTAGAAAACAATGAGATAGAAATTCATGATTATAAAACTTCAAATTTTCTTCCGACAGAAGAAAGCATGAACCACAACAGACAACTCGCGCTTTATTCTCTTGCCATTAAAGAGATTTTCGGGAAAGAGAAAAACATATGCCTTATCTGGCATTTTCTCGCACATGACGCCAGGATATGCATAAGAAAAACAAACGAAGAACTTGAAAATTTAAAACAGGAAATAACAGATTTGATAAAACAAATAGAAGAAACAAAAGATTTTCATCCCAACAAATCAAGTCTCTGTGACTGGTGTGAATATAAGAATATTTGTCCGGAGTTTAAAGATATTTCGGGATAGAAAACAAATCCAGAATAAAAATAATAAATTTTGAAGGATTTATTAGAAAGAATTTTAAATATGAGAAACTATTAGAATGTATGACAAAGAAGAAGAAATCTTCAGGGAATAAGAAAAAAACAAAGAGCAAAAAAAAGAGGGTGACCAAATCTAAAAAAGGATGGGGTCGCTCATATGGATACTAATAGACTATTAATAATAATCCAACTTCTTTCAACAATTATAACATTAGTCACAGCATTAATATTATGGATAACTATCCAACATAATAAACTTTTAAATCAAAATAATATTTTTAATGAGTTAGTCAAACAAGAAAGAGAATTGAGAATAAAATTAAATGAATATAGGATAGAAATTGATAAAAGACTTGATAAAAACAAGGAATTTAAAGAAATTACATTAAATTATGATACTCTTCTTTTTAATTATTATGAATATCTTGCTATTTGTGTATTTAAAAAATTAATCAATGAAAAAGAAGCAAAATTATATTTTAAGAATCTGCTTATTTATATAAGACAAATGTTTGAAGATAGTATTCTATTTAAGGAAGATTATGCAAAAAAAGAAGAATATCAGGGACTCAGATGGTTATTTAATGAATGGAAAATTGAATATTAATTATTCCAGAATTAATCTCCTCCATTCTCAACCTTGATCAAGTCAGTGACATAATCTCCCTGCTGAAGCTTTACGATTCTCACGCCCTGAGCAGCTCTTCCCATAACTCTTATATTTTTTAATGAAGTTCTTATTACCATGCCTTTGGCAGTCGTGATTATTATGCTGTCAGAATTATCCACAGAAATTGTAGTAACGACATCTCCTGTTTTTTGAGAAACTTTCAGATTAATAACCCCCTTTCCTGCTCTTGCTGTTTTTCTGTAATCTTTCACAGCAGTTCTCTTTCCGTATCCGTTTTTTGTTATTGTTAAAATAGCATCTGTGTTTAGGATTCCCAAACTCACAACCTCGTCATCATCAAGCTTGATTCCAGTAACTCCGTAACTCGCTCTTCCCATTTCCCTGACTTCATTGCTGTTAAATCTGATTGCTTTTCCTTTTCTCGTTGCTAAAGAAACTTCCTGCCCTTTTTCTATAAGCTCAACCCCAATCAACACATCAGAATTATCAGCAGGTAAATTAATCGCCCTTATTCCAGATGCTCGGGGTTTTGAAAAATGAGCCAAGGAAATCTTTTTTACAATGCCTTTCTTTGTTGCCATAAACAAGTATCCTTCAAAATTCTTCACAGGAATAATATTGGTTACTTTCTCATCCTTCAAACCGAGCAAATTTATTATTGCCTTCCCTTTGCTGTATCTTTCTGCTTCAGGAATGTTATATGCTTTAAGCCACAACACTCTTCCTCTTGAAGTAAAGAACATTAAATAATCATGAGTAGAGCACATAATCATCTGCTTTACAAAATCTCCTGTAGCCAAATTGCTTCCGATAACTCCCCTGCCTCCTCTCTTCTGCTCTTTATATGTTTTCAAATCCATTCTCTTGCAATATCCCTTGTCAGTGATTGTCACAACAACTTCTTTTTTCTGCACCAAATCTTTTTCAGAAATATCAGAAATTCTCAGTAAAACATTTGTCTTTCTATTATCTCCATACTTGCTCCTTAATTCATTAACTTCCTTAACAATTATTTTCAAAACTTCCTGAATATCCCCTAAAATTTTTTCAAGTTCTGCAATCATCTCTTTCAACTGCTTTTGCTCTTTCTTTAATTTTTCCTGTTCAAGTGAAGTCAATTGCTGAAGTTTTGTGTCTAAAACAGCCTGAGCCTGCTTTTTGCTCAATTTGAATTTTTTTATCAACCCGTCAAGAGCTTCCACAGTCCCTCTTGATTTTTTAATCAAAGAAATGACTTCATCAATATTTTTCAAAGCAATCAAAAGCCCGTCAACAATCTCCAGTCTCTCTTTCGCTTTTTTCAGTTCAAATTTTGTCCTGTTTGTGATGATTGTTTTTCTGTATTTGACATATTCCGCAACAACCTGCTTGAGATTCAAGATTTTTGGCTGCCCGTCAACCAAAGCAAGAAAGTTTACATTAAATGTATCCTGCAGTCTTGTGTATTTATACAGAGCATTAACAACAAAATTAGGGTTTGTTCCTTTTCTCAGTTCAAGAACAATTCTTATTTTTCCTTTTGAACTCTCATCTCTCAAATCAGAAACATCTCTTAATTTTTTGCTCTGAATAAGATTGGCAATTTGAGTTATGAGTAGGGATTTATTCAGCATATAAGGTATTTCTGTAATAACAACTGCCTCTTTACTTTTTATTTTTTCAATTCCGACTTTTCCTCTCATAATTAATCTTCCTTTTCCTGTTTTGTAAAGTTGAAGCATGTCTCCTGAAACACTGCCACCGGTAGGAAAGTCAGGTCCTGTCACAATCCCGCAGAGTTTCTCGATGCTAATATCAGGATTTTTAATATAAGCGACAATAGCATTGCAGACTTCTGTTAAATTATGGGGAGGAATGTTCGTAGCCATACCGACTGCAATTCCTGTTGCTCCGTTTAAAATCAGGGCAGGAAGTTTTCCAGGCAGTAATTCCGGTTCTTTAACAGAATTATCAAAATTGGGCACAAACTTCACAGTTTCTTTATCAATATCCTGTAAGAGTTCTGCTGAAATTGGCATTAGTCTTGCTTCAGTATAACGATAAGCTGCAGGAGGGTCTCCGTCAATGCTTCCGAAATTACCCTGTCCAAAAACAAGAGGATAACGCAGGGAAAAATCCTGAGCCATCCTTACCAAAGCATCATATATAGGCAAATCACCATGCGGATGAAATTTACCAATAACATCACCGACAACCCTTGCTGATTTTTTTGTCTGGCTTCCTGGCTTCAGTCCCATCTGATTCATCGCATAAAGAATCCTTCTTTGAACAGGCTTCAGACCATCTTCAATTGATGGAATAGCCCTGGAAACAATAACAGACATGGCATAATCCAAATATGCCTTTTTCATTTCCTCTGAAACTTCGGCATTTATTATGCCTTTCTCTGTTTCATCTTGATTTTCTTCAGATTTTTTTGGTGTCATTTTTTCTTCATGAATTTCTCTATTTCTTTTTTAATTTTAGGAATGTCTTTCTTATTAACTTCAGGAAATATTCCTACAAATTTACATTTACTGCATTCCATAATACTTGAATTTCCACTTTTTCCAAAAATAGGTGCCACCCCCATATATTGACTATTTTGTGAAGGAAGTTCATACTCTGTGCTTCCACATTTAGGACAAAATTTAACTTTTATCATCATTTTCCCTCCTGAAAAGCTTTGATTAATTCTGAAGATGACTGAACTTTGTTTCCAAGCCTGTCAATTATTCTAATTCCTAATTTCCTGCACGTTTCTGCTTCTGGAATCTCACTACTAAATCTGTCTCCACCTTTGGCAAATATATCTGGTTTTACTGCTTCAAGGGATTTGCAAACACTTCTGTCTTCATCAATGCTAACAAAAATTTCATCGACAAATTTAATAGCCTCTAAAATTGCTTTTCTGTCTTCCAAAGGCATAAAGGGTTTTCCTTTTTTCAAAATTAATTGCTTATCATTATTCAAAATAACGACTAACTTGGCTCCGATTTTATCTGCAAGCTCCTTTGATAATTTTAAATATTCAATATGCCCCCTGTGCATAGGGTCAAAGTATCCGCTGGCAGCAACTATTTTCATTTTTTCTTCTGTCATTTTAACTAACATCCCTCCATATCCACAAAATTTAAATATATTGAATTATTAAAGAAAATGTAAGAGTTGCCTGGAGGAGTTGTGCGGATGCCTCTGGCTTTTAAACATAACATAATCGGGGTTTGTATCTTTTGATACCCACTCTTACTTTCTTTTGAATTTGAATAATACATCTTCTATCATTTCCTTTTTAATTATTAAACTGGCATACTTCTTTCTTCTAAAAGTTTTCAGTGCAATATTATGTCCTCCTGATTTTGATTCCTCTCCTTTTCTTTGAATTATTTTAATTTCATTGAGATAATTATGTTCTTTAAAAAGTAAGGGAAGTAGATTAGTTATTCTTCTGAAATTAACATCCTTGCAAATTTTAATTTCTTTAACATCGTCTAAAGAGTCTTTAATACAAAAATAAATCATAATGCAATGCAGTTTCTCAATCAAATTAGTCACCTGTCCTTTATATTTTTTAATTATTTCTTTTTTTACCTTACTACGCAAATAAACATTTTTTTCAATTCCATTATCTCTTCTAAAACCTAGAGCAGAATCATGATTAATCTGCTGAATTTGCCCACTAATATCAACTTCCATTATTTTATTCTTTTTTCCCATATTCATGCAACCTCCTCACCTTTTTCATCCAGATATTTCATAAATTCATCCTCTGTCAATTCTTCCTCTTCAACATCATTTCCTTTCCATTTGCATTTATGACATTCCCATTCTTTTCCTCCGCCTTCTTCAGCATCACTGTTACTTAAAACAATTCCAACATCACTGCTCCCGCATTTTGGACATTTTCGTATCTTGAATGTTTTTTTGATTTTTTGTTTTTTTATGCCTTTGGCTTTGTTATACTCTTCCTCTGAATCATAACCTTCAAGTATCCAATCAGGTGTTTTTAGTTTATTTTTCTTAGGCATTTTTATCATATATCCAACTGAGCCTCCTTAGCATTTTCTGAAATAAAAACTTTTCTCGCATAAACATCGCTGCCCATTAGCATTGAAAAAGTCCTGTCTGCTTCAACAGCATCTTCTATAAATATTTTTTTAATCTTTCTTGTTTTTGGATTCATAGTGGTATCCCAAAGCTGAATAACACTCATTTCTCCCAAACCCTTAAATCTTGTAACATTCAATGCCCCGCCTAATTTATCAATAATCTTTTTCAATTCCAAGTCTGAATAAACATAATAATCTTTTTTCTTTCTTACTCTGTACAGGGGAGGAAGAGCAACATAAATATTTCCATTTTCAATCAATCTTGGCATAAACCTGAAAAAGAATGTCAGTAAAAGAGTCTTGATGTGCTCTCCATCAACATCTGCATCAGTCATAATTACAATTTTATTATATCTTAATTTATCCGGGTTAAACTGCTCGCCAACACCAGTTCCAATTACTGTAATTAAATTAGTTATTTCTTCTGAAGACAAAGCACGAACAGGATTTGATTTTTCAACATTCAGAATTTTTCCCTGAATCGGAAGTATGGCTTGTTTTTCTTTATTCCTTGCTGTTTTTGCGCTCCCGCCAGCACTTTCTCCCTCCACAATATAAAGTTCTGTATCATCTGATTTTTTGCTCGAACAGTCTGCAAGTTTCCCAGGCAAACCCCCAAGCGAGAATGCATTTTTTCTTCTTACTAAATCCTTGGCTTTTTTAGCGGCAATTCTGGCTTTTGCAGCATCTGCAACTTTTGAAATAATTTTTTTAGCAACAGAAGGATTTTCTTCAAAAAATTCTGATAAAGCACTGGTGATAACAGAATCAACAAAGCCTTTAACTTCACTGTTTCCAAGTTTGGTTTTTGTCTGTCCTTCAAATTGCGGTTCTGGAATTTTTATGCTTACGATAGAAGCAAGTCCTTCTCTCACATCATCACCGAGTATTGAATTATCTTTTAACATTCCTTTTTTCTTTGCATAATCATTAACAACCCGTGTCAGTGCTGTTTTAAAACCAGAAATATGAGTCCCTCCCTCAACAGTATTTATGGTATTTACAAAACCAAAAATATTTTCCTGATAACCGCTGTTATACTGAATGGCAACTTCAATTATAGTATGGTCCATTTCTCTCTTAAAATAAATCGGCTTATGCAGCGATTCTTTTGATTGATTAATCCATTTTACAAATTCAATAAGTCCGCCAGAAGCCAAAAATTCTTTTTTCTTGTTTTTTATTTCATCATTTAAAGTAATTTTCAAACCTGCATTCAAAAAAGCAATTTCTCTTAACCTGGTTTCCAAAACTTTGTAATCAAAATTGACTGTAGAAAAAATCTGTTCATCAGGCCAGAAAGTGATTTTAGTTCCAGTGTCAGATTTATTACATTTCCCGGCAACTTTAAGTTTTGTTTTAGGATTTCCTCGGGAATATTCCTGACTTTGGATTTTTCCGTCTCTTTTCACTTCTATAATTAATTTTTTTGAAAGTGCATTCACAACACTTATACCAACACCATGCAAACCTCCTGAAATCATATAAGATTTTTTGTCAAATTTTCCGCCAGCATGAAGTTTTGTTAATGCAAGCTGAACAGCGGGAACTTTATAAATCGGATGAATATCCACAGGAATTCCTCTGCCATCATCTTCAATTGTTGCAGAGCCGTCTTTATTCAAAGAAACATTTATTTCCTTACAATAACCTGCCAGTGCCTCATCAACAGAATTATCAACAGTTTCAGAGATTAAATGATGCAAACCATCACTGCTCGTGCTACCTATATACATGCTCGGTCTTTTTCTTACTCCTTCCAGACCTTCCAAAACCTTTATCTTTTCTGCACTGTATTTTTCTGTTATTTTTTCCATTTTAATTTTCAGAGAGGACTAGCCAAGATTGAACAATTTTAGGTAATTTCTTAACTAGATTTCCTCAAATCTATACTCCAAAAAAGACATAATCCTTTATAAATCTTTCTCCTCAAAAATTAAATTTGTCGTCGATAAAAGTAGAAAAATTCAAATTCTCTGTTAAAATAGGGGGTATTACAATGATGAATATATAACTGATAAAAATGAGTGATTATTATCCTGTTTTGATTATTAATTATTCTGCATTTATTCTGCTATAGCAGACATTTTTTAAGAATTACTTTTCTTCTTCTTGCTAATCCATCTGACTCTTCGTCTCTTCATTTTCATATTTTTCCTGCATTTTGAAGAGCACAAATGCTTCACGCTTCCATCTTTCAAAACAAGAGTTAATCCTTTATGCAAATCATACTCTTTCCCGCAATAAGAACATTTAGGCATATTCAAACTCCCTGCTCAAACTCAGCATTGAATGGAGTTTGAATGCTTGAAAATCTTTGATTTTCATTGTTTAAGTATAAACCCCCTTCGTAACTTTTGATTTAATTTTTCTTGCTTCAATTTCAGTTTCTCTCAGCATAAGAATATCTCCAATTCTCACAGGTCCTTTGACATTTCTTCTCATGCTTCTGCCTTTGTCTTTTCCTTCCTGCACCAAACATTTAACCTGTGTTATCTCTCCTCTAAAACCAGTTCTTCCGATAATCTCTTCAACCAAAGCAGGAACAGCTGTCTCACTTAAAATCTTTGCACTTCCTTTTGAAGATTCTGCTTTTCCCTGTCTAACTTTCTGTTGTTTTGCCATTTTATTATAAGTCTTTATTTGCTACTAACCCCTTTGATGCTTTACGAGACTTAACATAACACCGTTCTCCATTATTCATACAATGTCTCCTAAAATACCAATCATTCAAGGCACCTATACATCCTTTTTCTGCATATATACATATATTATCCCATTCTTCAGTAAATCTTTTTTCAAGTTGTTCTAATCTTTCTGCCATTTTATTTCAATCCTGCAATTTCTTTATCAGCATCTCCTGGTTCAATTACTGCTACAGAAGAAGTCGGAACAGAAATATTAACTGCAATTCCAAGTTTTTGTTTGCTTTCAACTTCTCGGCAAGGAATTCCCTTTTCTTTACATAAAACAGGAATATGTTTGACAATTTCCTTTGGTTCTACATCTGCAGCATAAACTACTAATTTTGCGGTTCCTCTCTCAATCGCCTTGGTAACTTCGTTAGTTCCTTTTTCAACTTTCCCTGTTTTCGCACAGATTTCAATCAAATTATATATATCTACCATCATAATTTCGAGGATAAGAATCCTCATATCATTGGATAGATTAACATGATAAAATCAATTTATAAAGTTTTCTTAAAACTTTGACACAGTCCACAAACCAAAAAATATTTATAAAATGTCCACAAAGAGGATATTAGAAATCAGATGATTCACACAAGATTGAATTGAGATTGCATAATTAAATTCTATTTACTTCAAAACAAATCATAAATATTTCATGTTGTTTAAATTCATCCATTAAATATTTTCTTAACTCTTCAAAAAAAGAGATATTATCTCCTTTAATATCCACACAAATTTCCCACTTATAACAAACATCATAATATCTTTTATTTGTATCTGCATCAGTCCATATGCCTTGAATAGAACCAGGATGTATTGAAAGACATCCAAACTTCCTTATTATTTTATTTTTTGCTTTTCGATATTTATTAGCTTCAATTGGTTTTCCAAATTCTTCTGGGTTTGATTCATTATTATAAAAAGTTGGTAAATAAAATTCATATCTTAGTTGGGGTGGCATTTTGTATTTCCTTCCAAGTTGTTATTTTGTTTCACCACTTTTTGCTTTTCAACAGATTCGAATTTTATGTTTTTTTCTTGTAACTTTTTTAGAGCAACTTCATCTATGATATATTCTTCATCCTCCAAACATACTATTGAAGCTCCAGAAGTCATCAATGTAAAAAATCCAAAATCTTTATTTTCTTCAGAATCATTCAACCTAATATGAAAAAGTCCACTAACCATTCTTTTTCTACATCTCCTTTTTATATAAATATTTATATTTTTTAGTATATTTAAATCTTCTTTAAAAGATGGCTTTGCACAAACCTCCACTCCTGCACAAAATAAGGTGGGGATGCACAAAATTTTGGATTTTGGATTTTGGGAAAGTTTTAAATATAAGCATGATTTTCTTATTTTGGCGTAAGCCAACGGTAGTTTGCGATTTACTTCTCAAATTACCAAATACTTGAGAAATCAAGAACTGCCGTTTCACATTCACTATCACAAATCACCTTCATATTCAATAAGTATTTGGTAAAAATCTTTTTGAAAGAGATAAACTCAAAAGAGTTATCTTTGCGAAAGCAGAATTAATTTGTAAAAATGAAAGATAAAACAACAACAAAGTTTAGAAAGAGATTATTATATTCCAGTCAGTCCGTTGCAACGGGCTCTCAAAATGTTAATGCAGCTGCAGAGCCTGGGTAAAGGAATGATATTTGATTTTGCTACATTTGTAGCCAAATAGTCCGAGTCAAACCGACATACAAAACCTTCTCGGGGGCGGAGTGTGGCTGGCTGGAATGGTGGACTACTTACTGGCTTCAAAAATGATTAAGAAATTGAATATCATAAAAAAATTATGTAACACTTATATATAAACTTTTCTAATCATTTTTTGGTTAATTTTTTTCTCCTTCTAAAAAACACAATTCCTCCAACAAGCATAGTTATCAATACAACAATTAAAATAATCCCAACCCTTGATTTTGCAAAAAATCCTGTGACTGCTCCTGTTATTTTTGCAAAGAATCCTGTTGAAGATTGTGTTAACGGCAATGTTTCACTAATATTTTCTTCAGAACAAAACCTAAATGTTATTGGTTTGTAAGCTGTTGTTCCACACTGATTCAAATCTATACACACTCTTTTTTGTTCACTATTTATACAATCTTCCCAGTCATAACATTCCCATCTTTCCTTGCAGATAGATAATTTTACTTTACTGCTTCCACCACCACTTCCTCCAGAAGATGAATCTGAACTTTGCTCTTTTCCTAAAGTGTAAAAATCTATTTTAAAATTAGAATCAGAAGAAAAATATTTGTTCGTGGTAATTGTAATGTTAGCTCCATCTTGGGTTATATTCAGATATTCTTCCTCAATTCCAGAAATATTCCAATATACTTTTTCTGTTGTTCCAATATTAAAAGTATAAGAATCTCCAGCAGAAATATTAATATTTAAAGCACTTATGATTCCAATTCCAAATAGTAAAATTATTCCAAACATTAAACTTATTTGTTTTTTCATTTTTTCGCTCATGCTCATCAGCTTCGGACTTTTACCGAAGGAAAATAAAACAAAAATAAAAAATTAATTTTGTTTTGTTTATGCAACAGTTATTGTTACAGGATAAGTTCCGTCTCCAAGATATTTGTCTATTTCAAACATTGGTTTGAAAGTTATACTGCTATCAGGATAGACAATTATCTTTCCATCACTGTTATGGATTAAGTAAGTTTCATAGAAAAATTCACTTGCTCTACTCCAATCCAAACTGTCATCTTCGTTTATTGCATCTTCAGGAACATACCACAACTTTGCACCATGGCAAGTTGAATATTCTCCTGTTGAACAATAATTATATTCATCAGCATTTGCATCATCCATATATGGAAGATTTCCGCTTACATCTTCTACTAAGATTGCCTTTGCTGGACTATTCCATCTGTCACTATTATCTTTGTAGTAAATCAGAACATAATCTTCATGTTCTTCTGCATTGTCATCTTCGATGACTTCTGCATTAAACTCATCTCCAACTAAAGTGAATCTTACTTTAACTTCATCTGCATCTTCTGGAATTAGCCAGGGCTCATTTCCAAAATCAACAGTTTTTTCTGTCAAAACAATTTCACTTACGAAACTAGTTTTTATACTACCATATTCAGTTGCAGATAGATCTACTTCTCTCTCGCTATCTCCATCATTTGAAATAGTCACATCACTTCCATAGCAAGTATCTCCTGCATCACAATCAACTTCTTGCGTAAGTTCTCCAGTAACACTAATTGGCTGATTAACATTAACATTAACTGTTACTAAAGCATAATATGTTGCTGCTGCAACAAAAGCTAATGCTAATATCACTGGTAAACCAAACAATAAAAGTTTTTTATTCATCTTTCGTTTCATTTTATTAGACCTCCTTACATCTCTGTAATCCTCTTTTGAATATGTTATCTCATTTGAGGTTATTTTTTCCATCTTAATTTTTCCCAGAATTAGGTCTCTGAGGTGAACCATCACCTACTCTCTTATAGAAGATTATCCCTATTTAAATGTTACTATTTTATAAGGGATAATGAAACAGCGAAGAGAAGCAATAGAATTAGCAAAAGAAATTTATCTTTTTATGAAGAAAAACAAGAGAGAATACTCAATAAACAAGATGTGCAAGATAATGAAAGCCAAATATAGGATAGTAGTTACCTGCCTGAACTTTCTAAGAGATATTGAATTAATCAAAGAGAGGAAGGGGAATAAAAAACCGATTCCTGAAAGACTGTTTTCCCTTAGAAATTAATAAGATAATTTATTTTCTTTTCATAATTTTCTTAATTATATCATGTTTTGTACATAATATTTTATTTGGAGGAATAATCTTTCCGCAAATGATGCATCTATTAACCAGTTTCCTTTTTTTTAATGTCCTAAATTTTATTGCCATTTTATTTTATCTTTTTTTCTTTTTTTAATTTAAAAAGATATCTTCTTACGACTTGAGGACTTAATTTAATTCCATATCTTTCTCTAAGGATTAATGTTGTTCCCCTTATTGTTACAATTCCCCTTCTGTTTACTATATCGAGTATTTTATTTTCTATTTCTTTATTTTCAATCTTTTTTCGTGCCATTTTTTATTTTGAATATAAATTTTCCAGTAATTGTTATCATATCAGAATTAATTTTTCTTTGAACGATCCATGCGAATTGATCCTTTTCAGGATTAATTCTAAAATCTTCAACAATTTCTTTGGGAATTGTAATTCTCATCTGTTTTTTATCTTCAAGTATGTTTACAGGAATTAATCTTTCTATTTCAAATCCTTCTTTTTCAGTTTTTTCCATTTTTTAAGTATCTTCTGTTTATCAATACAAAAGAGAGCCATTATTTCAACCGCATCTGTAAAATTACATTCTGGATCCCAACAACCAGTTTTTTTAACAAGACCCAATACTCTCTTTTGTATTCTTTTAGATTTACTACCATTGTTAGCCATAATAGACCAAAGTTGTTCCATCCTTTTAAATGTTAACTTTGCCTACAACGTTAACAACGTAGGCAGTCTTTATAAATTTATCTATTTCAGCAGGCAAATAGAAAGTTTCAAAAAGAATTACAAATAATATATTTATGTTTATCTGCTGACAAATGCAGATAAATACAATGGTCTTCGACCATTGTTAGCCCAATTAAATGTGGCAGGGGTACTGAAAAGAGGTTTAATCCCTGCCCACCAATTTAAAATGGAAATACAACAAAACCCGTACCACTTAGAAACAGAAAAGCAAGATTTGACAATAATCTTAAATGAATTTATAGATAGTATAGATTTCGAGCAGAAACAACTCTGCGGACGACCAAGAACAGATTTCAGGGATATATTAAAATGTCTACTGATAACTTCTTATTATGGATTTTCATACAGGCGGGCTAACTCAGATATTGCTGAAATGTTTTATAAAGGATATATTAAAAGTATCCCAAAACGAAGCACATTATGCAAGTATATGCTTGATCCAGAAACAAAAGCAATATTATTGAGACTAATTCCTTTGTCTGCAAGAACTTTCATTGACATGGAAGATATGGTAATTATCGACAGCACTTGGTTTGGTTATCGTTTTCCTATTTCTCCCCTTCATAAAAACAACAATAAAATTTTGAAATATAATGATAAAAGTCCGCTGGACAAAACACGAAAACTTCATATTTTATGTTTTTTGAAATCTCAGATAATAATCTGTGCGAGGGTTTCGGCTGGGTCTGAACATGATTCCAAATTTTTTAAGGAAATGTTAAAGGAAGCTATAGATAATGGATTTAAGATAAAATGCTTACTGGGAGATGCAGGATATACTGGAAGGGAAAATTATGCTTTATGCGAAGAATATGGAATAAAAGATGTATTTATTAATTTCAAAAAAAACTCAACAGAAAAAAGACCTAAAAGTAATTTATGGAAACCAAAATTAAAATTATACAGAGAGCATCCTGAAATTTGGCATGAAAAATATCGATTTAGAGTAATAGTTGAAAATTTATTTTCTTTAATGAAACGAAAAGGGAAAAATTATATCCGATGCAGAAAATCAAATTCCCAAGATGTTGAACTTCTTTTGAAAGCTTTATGGCACAATTTAACTATCATATCAAAATTTATGGACAATTTGTGAATAGAAAAGAGATTTTGGGACTGTGCCTTAAAACTTTATCTCCATAAAACACTCATATCATCAGTTCTTTGGCGTGGTTTGATGTCAATTTTATCTGCATCTTTTTCTCTAACTCCTGCATTAAACATGATTTCTCCTGTGAATGCAATCATTGCACCATTGTCAACTAACAGAGAATTTTCAGGACAAAAAAATTTCGCTCCTCTCTCTTTGCACATTATCCTGCACATCTCTTGTAATCTTGAATTGCAAGCCACTCCTCCCCCTAATAACAATTCATCTTTACCAACATGAGCCAAAGCTCTTTCACCTGCCTCTACCAGCATGGCAAAAACTGTCTCCTGCAGAGAAAAAGCTAAATCTTTTAATTCATATTTTTTGCTTTCTAACTTGTTTCTTAGATTTGTGAGAATGCCAGAAAAAGCTACATCCATTCCTTTAATTGAATAGGGAAGTTCAATATAACATTTTCCTTGTTGTGCAAGTTTTTGAATAACCGGACCTCCGGGAAAACCAATTCCGGCAAACCTTGCAAAATTATCAATAAAATTTCCTGCCCCTATATCTAAAGTCTCTCCAAAAATTCTGTATTTTCCAGAAGCATAACTTATTATTTGGGTATTTGCTCCTGAAACATAGAGCATAACAGGATTTTTTGCAGCCTGTTCTAATGAACCACCAATTTCCAAATGAGCAATGCAATGATTGACGGGGATGACTGGTTTTTTGAGTTTCTTAGAAAGTTCCTTAGCAAATTTCAAGCCTTCAATCAGGCAAGGAGCTAATCCAGGTCCCTGAGAAAATGCAATTGCATCAATATCTTGTTCCTTAATGCCGGCAGAATCTAATGCCTCAAAATAAATTTCATTTTTATTGTTAAAATGATGTTTTGCTGCTTCTAGGGGTATTATTCCTCCTTTTTCTGTTGTATAACTCTTTTTTACATTTGCTAAAATCTTTCCTTCATTAACAATTCCCACTCCAAAAGTATGTGCAGTAGACTCAATTCCTAAAATTATTGCCATACACTTTCAAACAAATATATATTTATAAAATTATAAGAAACACAATACACCACCAAACTTAAAATTCAAATTTTTTAAAATGCCGATTAATTGAAAATTAATAAATAAAAAATAAAAATTATTTAATTATCTTCTTTTTTTCTTTTTAGTCTTTTTTTTAGCCTTTTTCTTTGCCATTTTCTTCTTTTTTCTCTTTCCGCCACGAGACATTCTTGCTTCGCAGACATTTCCGCTGCCATCCACATAATAAAGATAACCAGGTTTTCTTTTCACAACATTTCTCTTGACAACTTTACCCATTTTTTTACCTCCTTTTTTAATATGCTGAATAAAAATACATAATCTTTTTAAACTTTTCTAATCACCGTCGAGAAGTTCTATAATTTTCTGATATTTTCCATTCACAGGAATTTCTAGGAGTTTATGAAAAGATTTTCTTGGAGTTATAAAACATTTAAACGGTCTGACTAATTTTTTCTCAATAATTTTATTTTCATCGTCGAGCCATAAAGCAATAAAAGGAAAGAAGACGAACCACGAATGTATCGCCATTTTAGTAGGTTTGCTAAAACTGAACAAAAGGGGTTTTGCTCTTTTTCTTGTTACAAACATCAATCCTTTAATCTTTCCAAACCCATTACATTTTTTTACATCATTAACTTTCAGCATGTTTTCTTTTATATTCTTTATAATATTTATTTACATTCCTTTCAGTTACAAAATTATGATGCTTAAAACCTCCACCAAAACATTTTGGAATGTGCATCAGTTCGTGTATTATGACTTTTATCCTCTCCTCTTCATTAAGTTTGCCAAATCTTTCTGATAAAAATTCCAAGGCATAAAATGCTTTTCTTCCGAGAGCTTTTTGCATCAGCTTTCCAAGAGCATGACAGCGGGCGATTGTCCTGCGGGAAGAAGTGCCGAAACTCCTGAAACATCTAACATTTTCAATATCAATATGGGGAAATAAAAATTTAGAAATCTCCTCTGCTTCAGACTGGATATCAGGTGCAAATTCATATTTCATTTTATATCAATATTTTATTTAATTCTTTTTCTATTTTATCGGCATCTGCCTTATCACAAACTAATCCACAAATAACACATGTATATTTAGGAGCTTTTTTATTTTTATACCATAACAAATTCATATCAAATAAATCTTTACATAGTTTATTACAATCAACTCCAAGTGATTCTAAGCAATATCTTCTCTTATCAGGATGCTTACATGGAAGATTCAATTTTAATTGACAGGGTTTACATAAATTACAAGAGCCTGTACTCAAAAAAATAGTATTAAATTTACTTTCAAGGAGTATCATTAGTTTGATTATTTTTGATTTCATCACAACATTAGCAATTCTAATTTTATTATATTCTGTAGAGTCTACTTGATTTAATTCAGTTTTAAACAAAACAACATATAAACCATCTTTATTTCCAATTAATATCTTAAAATCAGGAGTAAGTGGAGGACAAGAGTATTTTTTCCCATAATTTTTACATCCTTCCTTACACATATCACTAAAAAAATCTTTTTTCACACCAATATTCTTTTTGCTAATGAACTTATAAAAATATTCTATATCAAATTCATTGTTTTCTGTTTTTATTCTAAAAGACTGCATTATCCTGTCATAACAAATTTTATATATAAGTTTATCTATGTATCTTAATGCAAACTTTGGATAGAAAAATTAATAAGACTAAACTAAGGATAGCCAGAATTACGTTGGACAGATTTAATAAAATGATGGAATTAATAGAAGAATATCCCAGCAAATTAATTGGAGACATCCCATATTCTCCTGCTTATGAAAGGCGTAAATACTATTAACTCTAATCTATTTCAATAATTTTTCTCTTAGATTTAAAGCCTGACTTAATCCTAACTTCTTTTTTAAAATAATTTTTTAAGAATTTTAATAATTCTTTGTTAGCAGAATTATTTTCTGGTTTTTTCTTTAACCAAACTTCATAACTCCATTCATCTATTTTCTTAATCTTTTGTCTTGATGATGAAGGATGCACTTTAATTTTAATAATCATCTTTTCTCAGGAGGTTTCCAAGGTCTGCCCAAGGCTTTGTAAATTTCTCTTTCTGTTTTTCCTGCAATTCTTCTCTTTCCTCTAAAAAGACCGTGATTATTCAATTTAAGTCCTTTTCTTTTTGCAACCATTCTTAATCCAATACCAGAACCAGGTTTACTTGAATATGCAAGCAAAGCAGCACCCCATTCTTCTGATATTGTATAATATAATTCGATTTTAATTCCTTCAACTCTCCAAGTAGATTCATGCTCCCCGCCTTGCACAAACTTTCCTTTTTTCTTCATAATTTCTGCGAGTTTTTCCTTATTTTTTGGAATCAGAACAATATCAATATCTCCTGGATTAGTTTCTTTTCTTCTTATACTCCCAACAACCTGAATTCTTCTACAATAAGGTCTCAGATATTTAACAATCTTATTTGCCAGATTCAGAACCTCTTTTCCTCTTTTCATAAATTTTAAAAGTAAAACAAACTTATAAAGGTTGTCAAAAGAGAATGGTAAAAATTTCACCTATGCTTGCTAAACTAAGCCATGAAACATTTTCTGGAAAAGAATGGCTTTTTGAAAGAAAGCTTGACGGAGAGAGATGTATCACCATAAAAAATGGAAAAAAAATTTATCTTCGTTCAAGATATAACAAAAGAATAAATGTCAGCTATCCTGAAATTGAAGAAGCATTAAAAAAACAAAAAAGAGATTTTATCATTGACGGAGAAATTGTGGCATTTGAAAAAGGACTTACGAGTTTTTCTAAATTACAGCCAAGAATGCATCTAAAAAGCAGAGAAAAAGCAAAAGAAACAGGGATTAAAACATACTACTATGTCTTTGACATTCTTCAGTTAGAAGGAAAAGATGTGAAAAAACAAACATTAATTGAACGAAAAAAAATATTAAAAAGAGCTTTATCTTTTAATGAGAAAATAAGATTTCTCGAATATAAAAAAGAAAAAGGCAAGGAATATTATAAATCGGCCTGTAAAAAAGGATGGGAAGGGTTGATTGCAAAAAAAATAAATTCAAGATACAAAACCGGCTCTCGTTCTTCTGACTGGATGAAATTAAAATGCGAAAATGAACAAGAATTTGTTATCGGAGGTTATACTGAACCCCACGGAAAAAGAAAAGGTTTTGGAGCACTATTATTAGGATATTATAAAGGGAGAAAATTAAAATATGCTGGCGAGGTTGGCACAGGTCAGGGATTTACAGAGAGTTTTTTAAAAGAGTTTTCTAAAAGACTGCAGAAAGTAGAACAAAAAAAATCTCCGTTTAAAGAGATAATAAAGACAAAAAGTGTTCATTGGACAAAACCAAAAATAGCAGTGCAAATTGCATTTACAGAATGGACAAAAGATGGAAAATTAAGACATCCAAGATTTCTCGGAATAAGAAGAGGAAAAAAGCCCAAAGAAGTTAAAAGAGAAAAATAAATGGAAATCAAAAATTAATTATCTGGTAATAATCTCAAGAGCATCCCTGTGTTTTAACTTGTAATTTTTCCCAAGAGCTTTTTTTGTTCTTGCATCAATTGCTTTAATAAAATTGTTTCCAAAATCAGTATGAAGGGTGTAAGCAAAATCCAGTGCAGTTGAATTTGGGGGGAGCAAAAAACAGTCAGGAAGAATCTTTCCCTTACTGTCAGCGAGTTTATGTGCTCCTGCAGGAAAAATTGCAATATATCCTAATAGATCAAAGACTGCATGATTTAAAATTTCCTGAACACCAGTTCCTGTTTCAAATTCATCCAAAACATTCTTTTTTATTCTTTCAAGAGCCTTTCTTTGTTTTTCATTAACCTCATCCTTAATCTCAAAGTCTTTGGCTCCAGGAACATAGTTTATCAAACCAGATTTAGTAGCCTCACGCAATGCCAGTTCAGAATCAGCAGAACAAGGAATGATTTTTAAATCAGGAAATTTAGCTTTTAATTTCTCATAATTTTCTTTTCCTTTTTCAGTATCAACCTTGTTAGCAGCAATAATCATTGGTTTGCTTTTCTTTCTAAGTTCAGAGGCAAATCTCATAAGCTGTTTATCATTCCATATACTTGGTTTCTCAAAACCAACGAAATCTTTGCCCCTGCAGCTCCCAGATTTAGTGGCACCAAAATTTGTTTGCAAATTTTTAGCGACTTCTTTAACCTGCTCTTCATTAACTTTTAATCCAGAAAATTGCTTTGCAACAGCTTCAGCAAAGTTATCAGACTCTATTTCTGCTTTTCTTGCAAAACTTTTCCAAACTTTGATTAAAATTCCAAAAAACCATTTATCAAGTTCATCTTCTAAAAAAATAATATCCTTAGAAACATCATAATTCTCAGTTGATTTTCCTTCTGCATCTGTTTTTCCAGAAACATCAATAATATGAACAAATGCATCTGCCTGACGTAATTCATCTAAAAACTGATTTCCCAAACCTTTTCCTTCTGAAGCTCCGGGAACCAAACCAGCAACATCCATCAGTTCAACAGAAACAAATCTCTGGTGGTTAATGCAAAATCCGTGATTTGGCTGACACTGAACATTAAATTCCTTGTCAATGCACTCAATTCTGACATACCCTATTCCGTGATTTGATTTTATTGTTGTAAACGGGTAAGAGGCTATTTCAACTTCTGCCAGAGTCGCTGCTTTGAAAAAAGTGCTTTTTCCCACAGATGGTTTTCCTACTAAACCTATTAACATATTTTTTCTAAACTACAAGCCTTTAAAAATTATATTTATTGAACTCCTGCTCTCTCCTGTTTTCTTCTCCTTCTAATAATCAAGAATAGTATTAATATAGCAATAAGTATGATTAAAATAAGCAAGCCGAATACTATCATCACTAAAAGGTCTGTCGCACTTTTTTGAACAATTTCAAAATGAGCACTTGAAGGAGCCACTCCTCCAGGATATATTAATTCTAATCCAACGATATATTTGCCCAAAGGCAAACTGCCTGTGTCAAAATTTCTGTTGAAATTTATTTTATTCTCAACAAGAACTGTCTCACTCTGAGTTAAATAAACCTTGCCATTATAATCTTTAATTACATAATTCAAAGTTACATCTAATCTTTCAGGGTCACCCATAGGAAGTAGGGTAACTCTTGTTCTCAAATCACTGCCCTGTGTAACTTTATAATCTCTGTTCAGAACAACGATATTTGAATCAAATAACAAAAGTTTTGTTTTAACATTCAAAGAAACAGGAATTGTAACACCATCAATGATTATATGTCCTGTATAAATTCCTGGTTCACCTGGAGCAACAAAAATAACACTAAATTCCTTTGTCTCACTGCCAGCCAATGTTAAGGATGTATTTCCGAGAATAACCATATTAGTTAATCCGGTCTGATATATTGAAACAGTTGCAGGGCTTGACTTTAGATTTTTCACAGTTATCACCTGTTCCTTATTTGTATTAATAGCTAGATTAAGATTAATTGATGTTGGAGTCACTGCTATATTAACTTCTACTCGGCCTCCAGGTCCTCCTGACGGAGGAGTGACTCCTTCAGCTACACAGGTTCCTGAAGTACATGTATATCCGGAAGCACAAGTCCCGCAATTTAATGTTTTTCCGCATCCATCACTCCAGCTGCCACATTCATAACCTAATTCTGTACAAGTCGTAGGAATACAACCAAAAAAACCTTCTATGTATTTATCAGGATTGATAATAATAGTCTTATTTCCTCCTGAATTTAAAGAAATTACATCAGCACTTAAAGTAGGCAAAATCAACATAATTAAGATAAAAATTAAAACTTTTTTCATATTTTTAATCTCCTGATTGCATCCAAAAACTCTTTTATATCTTTTCCTAATTGTTCTGTAATAGCCTCAAAAACAAGTTCATCATCGATTTTTCCATATTCATGGGCAATCACATTTCTCATTCCCTTAGCATCTTTTAATTTTTCAGATAATCTTTCTGAAATTATTTTTTCTTCTGCCAAAATGTCAAAAGCATGCCTGTCCTCTTCAGGAATTTTGAAATTCTTTTGTTTAATGACAATAAAAACCAAATCAATAACAGCTTCTATTATTTTTTCAAAATATCTTTCACAGGCTGCTTTTATTTTAATGTCTTTTTCATATTCTTCAAAATTTAATGGAAGTATTGATTCTAATTCATCAAGGTATTTTCCTATTTCATCTATTTTATCCTCTCTCCTATTCATTTTTATATAAAATTTTGTGGTTTTTTAAAATTGATTCTTTTATTTTTTCCGGCAGAATATTAAAAACCTGAACATCTATTTTGTCTGAAACTTGTCCGGATATTCTTTTCCTGAAATCAAATGCCTGTTTCCTTGTTATTTCTCTGAAGACAACTACAATATCAATATCAGAACGAAAAGTCATTTTATTCTCAGCTGCAGAGCCAAACAATAAAATTTTTTTTATTTTATTTTTTAATTTGTCTTTTAAAATAAGTTCTTTTGTTTCTTGAAGCATCTTTTTAATTTCATTTGCTTTTTTTAAATTAAACTCGCTTTCAAACTTGGAAATTTCCTTAATAAGCAAAAATTTCTTTCTTATATCCCTTGACAATCTGTTCTTCTCTGATTGCGTCAGGTTAATCCCATTTAGTTGTTTTTCAATTATTTTCAGCTCCCGCTGTCCGAATATTTTTCTGACATTCTCATTTTCTTTTAAAAATTTCAACAGATTCATTTTAATCATTAATTTATCAAATAACCTAAATATAGGTTATTATAACCATAATAATGGTTATATTTAAATGTTTTCATAGCTCTCACAAAGCAAAGATTATGAGCAGATTTCTCAATTTAACTTTCTGATTGGAATGAAACAATAACGTTCCAAAATAGAAACGTTTATAAAATATGGATTTATATCATCATTATGGAAACTTTGTTTAGAAAAACTCTCGGAGATAATCCAAAGATAAGAGTTTTGGAATTTTTAATTGAAGGCAGAGAACTGGATTATAGTATAAGTGATATTGCTGAAGGTGCTGAAATAGGAAGAACCACATTATTCAGAATCTGGGAAGATTTGATAAAAAACAAGATTATAATTCCAACAAGACAGATAGGAAATGCCAAATTATACAAATTAAATCTTGAAAATATTTTTGTAAAAAAATTAATTGAAATTTTTGATGAGATAATCCTTCCAAGGAAAAAAATTTCTTGTTAATAAAAAAATTAATAAATTTATTGAAGATTTATTGTATTATTTATTTCATAATTTTTACACATCTCCCACTCTGGGTTTATTTCACAAATAGGAAAAAAACTTAATAATAATCATTATAAATATCCTTAACTTCAATTTTTGATAGAGAAAGATGATTTAAAAAAATTTCTGAATAAAATTAAAAAGGAGGATATTATATTCAAACCACATTTTTATGAAAAGAAAGAAGAAGACAGACAATACCTAAATGAAAAATTAGTTATAAATTGCCTTAAAGATGAAAAGAATTTCGTTGGATTTCAGAAGCAGATAATTAATAATGAAAAAAGATACAGGTTAGGCGTGAAGTTAAGTAATAAATACAATTTTGTAATAATCTTTAAAATTGAAGGCAAAAATTTATATATAATAACTGCTTGGAAAACAAATAGAAAATGGCAAAAGAAAATGCAAAAATAGAATATGATTTTGAAGAGGATATATTGAATCTTTCAAGAAGCAAAAATAGCCAAGCATCTTTGGAAGTGGGAGATTTTATTTTAGATGTAGATTTTAATGGATTTATATCTTCTATTGAAATTTTAAATGCAAGTGAAAATTTAGGTATAAGTAAAGAATTGCTCAAAAAAGTAAAAAATGCAAAACTGGGAATTTTATACAAACCAGATTATATTTTTGTAACAATTGTATTTAATTTTGAGAGAATTGAGAAAGATATTAGAATCCCTCTAACAATTGATTTAGGGCACAAACAAATCAAAAAACAAGAAATTATTTTTGCATAGATTTTCTAATCTTTCAGAGGATTAACCCCTCATTTATACCCAAGCCCTGATAGTCTTTTTTCTAGTATATTATTTTTATCTAATTATTAATTATAGATTCCCCAAGAATACATTTTGTCTTTTTGGCAGAGTTCTGATTTTAATGCTTGGATTTGGGATTATTAATTTTAAATTATCTTGTAAAAATTTTACATAGTTGTTTTTCAACTTCTTTTATTTTTTGAGCTTTTAATCTTCCTGCTCTATATTGAATAATTGATGTTTCTGCTGTAAATAATCTATTTGGTCTAATCCAACTAACTACCTCTAAAAATCCTTCTCCAAAATCTTTTTGTTTTAATTCAATTGCCTCTTTGTCATTACGAGATTGACTTGTAATCTGGCACAAAATCACATCTTCCCCTTCTAATTTAGCAACAATTAAACAGGGTCTTTTTTTAGAAATACTTAAATCTGAAAATGGGAAAGGCATAACCACTATATCTCCCTTTACAAATTTTTCCATGCCTCATCTTCCTCCTTACTAAGCCAATCCCTGGCAAGAACTTTTTCACTTGCCAGAACATTTAATAAAGACTCGCTTACTTCTTCCAAGGATCTTAATTCTATCTTGTTGTCATATGCTATAATATTTATTTTAGAACCTTCTTTAAATCCTGCCAACATTCTCATTATTTTCGGAATAACAATTTGTCCTTTTTCAGTTATTTTAACAGTTTTTATCTCTTTTACCATATTAATTTTATTCTTACTTGTAAGATAAATAAGATATATAAATCTTTCTAAATTTTCCTACTAAAATTAATTTTTACACCCAAGCCCGGATAATCTTTCTTCCAGAATCACAGGGCTCAAAGGCTTTTGCAAATAACACCAATTAGATAAGATTTTATTTCTCTCATTTTAACATCACGAATATATTTTGTTTTTTAATCAGAATTCTGTTTTAACTGCTGTAATTATTTAGCAGTCAGTATATTTTTTAATTTTTTAATAATGTCTTTAAATAAAATCTCATTTTTGTCTAAGTATGAAGGTGCAATGAAAAATCCCTCATAAGCTATTCTATTTCTTAAAATTCTTAAATCATTCAAATTAGATATATCATTTGCACTAAGTTGGGTATATTTCTCTTTTAAATAATCAATTAAATCTTTATGGCTTAAAGTTTTATAACCATCTACTAAAAGAATTGCTGTAATAAGTTCTTTTATTATTTCATAATAATCTGCAATAATAAGTGCAGTCATTTTTTTCTTATCCTGACTTTTGATTCTTTCTTCAAGTAAAGAAATCATCTTTAAAATGCTTCGTGCCTTTTCTTTGTCTGGAGTAATTTTTATCAAATCCATTTTAAAATACTTTTAGATATCCTTTAATTATTACTCCATTTAATATGTTATTTTTAAGTTCACTGTTTAACTTTGAAAAATTTTCCTCAAAAAAAGGAGAAATTTTCCTATTCAATAATTTTTCATATTTCTCAAGTTTAAATTTTTTCTCAGGAGATTGAATGAATATATCTATATCACTTTCCTCTATATCTTCTCCTTTGGAAGCTGAACCGAATAAGATTATTACATTAGGAAGACAAGAATCATATAGATAATTTATAAGTCCTATTTTATACATTCTTAATATCAAATCTGTCTTTTTATATATTTTGAAGAGCTCATTTTCTCTATTTGCTCTGTGTGTGGGGTAGATTCCTTTCTTTTCTTTAATTATCAATTCTTCTTTAACCAAAGTCTTTAAATGAGCTATTACAGACGGCTGGGAAATTTTTGTGTTTCTGGAGATTTCCCGCATTTGAAAATCTTTTCTTGGAGAGTCAAAGAATTCCTGTAAGATTCTATATCTGCTATATTTTTTTATCATATGCTATAAATATAATGCATTTGCTTTATAAATATTGCGGTTTTTCTTCCCCAATATTTTGACATTTTATCCCCAAGAATTATTTACTGCATTATTCAATTATATCTTTACACATTTCCCATTCTGGATTCATTTCACAAATAGGAAAAAAACTTAATAATAATCATTATAAATATCCTTAACTTCAATTTTTGATAGAGAAAGATGATTTAAAAAAATTTCTGAATAAAATTAAAAAGGAGGATATTATATTCAAACCACATTTTTATGAAAAGAAAGAAGAAGACAGACAATACCTAAATGAAAAATTAGTTATAAATTGCCTTAAAGATGAAAAGAATTTCGTTGGATTTCAGAAGCAGATAATTAATAATGAAAAAAGATACAGGTTAGGCGTGAAGTTAAGTAATAAATACAATTTTGTAATAATCTTTAAAATTGAAGGCAAAAATTTATATATAATAACTGCTTGGAAAACAAATAGAAAATGGCAAAAGAAAATGCAAAAATAGAATATGATTTTGAAGAGGATATATTGAATCTTTCAAGAAGCAAAAATAGCCAAGCATCTTTGGAAGTGGGAGATTTTATTTTAGATGTAGATTTTAATGGATTTATATCTTCTATTGAAATTTTAAATGCAAGTGAAAATTTAGGTATAAGTAAAGAATTGCTCAAAAAAGTAAAAAATGCAAAACTGGGAATTTTATACAAACCAGATTATATTTTTGTAACAATTGTATTTAATTTTGAGAGAATTGAGAAAGATATTAGAATCCCTCTAACAATTGATTTAGGGCACAAACAAATCAAAAAACAAGAAATTATTTTTGCATAAGATTTTTTGAATTTTTCAGAGAAATAATTTTTATTCTAAATATTTATATTATTCATTTGTATCTTCACATATCTCCCACTCTGGGTTTATTTCAATTACACCCAACCCCTGATAATCTTTCTTCCAGAATTTTCATTTCCCACTAATATATTTTGTCTTTTTAGCAGAGTCTTATTCAATTCCCAAACTTATTTTAATAGCCAAATTAACTTTGTTCATTGTAAAATTGTCTAAAGAAGACAGTTTCCTTATAATCCTTCTTTTATCAATAGCTCTTATCTGATTTAGAAGTATTGTGGAATCTCTGTCCAAACCAGAAATTTCTTTTTTAATGAAAACATTAGTTGGGTATTCTTTGCTATATATTTTTGACGTTATAGGGGCAACTATTGTCAATGGACTGAATTTATTTAATATATCATTCTGAATTATCAGGGCAGGTCTAATTCTTCCTTGTTCTGAACCAAATGACGGTTCAAAATTTATTAAGAATATATCTCCTTTTAATATTCTTATTGCCATTCCCAGTCTATATCTGCATCAATAGATTCCCACTCTTTATTTATCTTTATCATATCTTCAGCCATTTCCTTACATCCTTCTATTAAAAGTTCTTCTTGTTCTCTTTTGCATTTTTCAGCAATCTCCATTAAATTTAAGATGATTTCCTCATAAGTTTCCTTATTAGATTTCATTCTGTCAAGAGCTTTCTTCACACCTTCATTAAGCTGAATTGTTGTCACCATAAAACTATAGAATAACTATAGCTTATAAATATTTCTGATTTTTCAAGAATTAGTTTTTCTACACCCAAGCCCTGATAATCTTTCTTCCAGAATCACAGGGCTCAAGAGCTTTTGCAAATACAGCATCATTTCTGTCCTGAAATTCCTGGAATGTTGTAACATCTGATATATCTAACTTCATTGCATAGCCGGGAATGTCAGAGGTTACCAAAGGGTCTCCGACTTCTATTGGATTATCACAAATTACTTTCATAGGAACATTTCCTGCCAAAGAAACAGGATATGGATAATAATCAGGACCGAATTTAATTGTTGCATTATAACTCACTGTGGATAGTGCTTTCTTGTCATATGCTTTTTCACAAAAATCTATGACAGTAACAGAGTCCATGGCTCTTTTGAAACAAACAACATCTCCATTTTCAAATTCAGATTCAAAATCAGAATCCAGAACACATTTATATTGATAACCTTTTTTCATTTCCTCATCTATCTCTTCATCCAAATAATCAAACCTGTCTTCTCCGCAATGTATATGCTCTAATGCTTTTTCAGACACCCATTTTTCTGCAATATCCTGGTCACAAGAACTACTTCCCATACATGTCCCTGAAACATAAAAATCACCAGCCATATATCCTGCATCGCCACTGTTAGATGCACCATATACACCCACGATACCACCCTTACCTACCACGCCGTAGCCGGTGTAATTACCATATATCGCAGTATTTGAAACCCCGCCTACCCCAACATTTAGATTTGATATTGGTGAAGTTGTCCCGATGCCGACTTTTCCATCATCTGCTATTGATAGAAAAGCACTTGTAGCCACACTTCCATTCCTTATATCAAACCTGTTAGAATCTCCAACAATAAACCAGGAATGTGTATTGTCTGTCTCGTTTAATATCATATAAGGAGCTGACGAAACAGATTCAATATTTCCTGCTGTAGAAAGTTTATAATTTGGACTGCTTGTCCCGATACCCACATTTCCGCCATTGAAATAAGAATTTCCCTCAACATTGAACAGAATTCTATTGTTATCTTCAGCATCTTTTATTATGATGGTTTTATTATCCAAAGCATCAAAAATTAAAGAATTTAACTTATAACGGATTCTTAAGGCATTTCCAGCCGCTCTCCAAATGCCAACCGCATCATTGTCTCCTGTTGAATTTCTGAAATAAAAATATTTGGCATTATCGAAAATAATATTTCCACCTGAAATATCTAACAACTGATTTGGGCTGTCTGTCCCAATGCCTACTCTTCCTGAGCCATCCCAATACATCACTGCTGAAGAACCTGAATTATAACCTAACCATAAATTATTCAGATTGTCTACAGCAAACTCCCAGTTGTTATTGTTAGTATTTGTTAATCTAATTCCATTGCCGAAAGCGTTTGCAGATTGTTGAACTTCTAATGTGCTGTTTGGATTCCATGTCCCAACTCCCACCCGCCCTGAGGTGCCGTTAACATATAAAACTCCTGAAACGTTCAACGAGTAATCAGAGGTGTCGTCTATCCTTAGGGGACCGGTCATTGTATCACCGGTTTCGTTGATAAAAATATCTCCATAAGAGACATTTGTGGCATAATTATCATATGTCGCGTTGTAAGTTGAGTATATGCCTGTGCTATTTAATAGACTTTGAATATTTTTTGTGGTATTAACTGAGAGAATTCTAGTTGTATCATTGTATAGAGCATAAGTTGCATTGTAGGTTGAAATCCAGTCATCATTCCAGTTATCAAAAACTCTCTGAGTGTAATTCAATGAAACATTATATGCATAAGCGTCATAGGTGGCATTATATGTCGAATATATGCCGGTTGAGTTTAATAAGTTTTGAATATTTGCAGTTGTATTAACAGACCACACCATTGCTGTCTGATTGAGAACATCAAAACCACTTATACAACCAGAACCAACACAAGTTTCTCCTGTCACATTCAAATCTCCGACAACAGTTAGTGTGTGTGTTGGTGAGCTTGTTCCTATGCCGACATTTTGCAAGAAATTTATCTCGCCATCCTGTTCAATTTCATATACCTGCTGGTCTGTAGAACCAGCCCCTTCAGACCATAATTCAAGCTCATTATCATTTCCTGACTGCGAACCCACATATTTCCAATACCAGCCATAACCATTATATCCAAAGTTTATATTCATATCAGAACCACCATCACCAGTTCCAACCTGAAAAATTGCATCTCCGCTTGTATCATAATTCACATGAAGTCTGGCACTCGGACTCTTAGTGCCAATACCAACATTTCCCGAACTGCCATTAACATAAAAATCTCCTGAAACATTCAGGGAATAATCAGATGCATCATGTATTCTTAACGGACCTGACATTGAATCCCCGCTCTCATTCACAAAAATATCTCCATAAGAGACATTCGTGGCATAATTATCATATGTCGCATTAAAAGTAGAATAAATTCCTGTTGAGTTTAATAGATTCTGAATGTTAGCAGTTGTGTTAATAGCAACATATGTTGCATTGTAAGTAGATAACCATGAAGCATTGCTGTTTATAATTGTCGTATTAATTACATTAATCTGAGATTCATATGTAGCGTTGTAAGTTGTGTTTAGTGAAGTCTGATAAGCATCATAAGTTGCATTATATGTTGAGAGCCATGAAGCATTATTTGCTAAGATAGTTGCATTCAGGAAATTGACTCTTACTGTTTCATTTGCAAGCCATGCAGTATTCCAAGTGTTATATGTTGCTAATGTATGATTATACCAATTACTTCCGTAAGTTGTGTTTAATATATCAATTGCTGGCTGGGTTTGGTTGTATGCATAAGCAGCATATGTTGCATTGTATGTTGAATATATGCCGGTTGAGTTCAACAAGTTTTGAATGTTTTTGGTTGTGTTGACTGATAAAATTCTTGCTGTGTCATTGTATAGAGCATATGTCGCATTATATGTTGAAATCCAGTCATCATTCCAGTTGTCAAAAACTCTTTGAGTGTAGTTTAATGAAACATTGTATGCATAAGCAGCGTAAGTGGCATTATATGTTGAGTAAATTCCTGTTGAGTTTAACAGATTCTGTATATTCTTGGTTGTGTTAACTGAAAGGATAATTCCGGTATTGTTATATAAAGCATATGTTGCATTATATGTCGAGTAAATCCCTGTTGAGTTTAACA
Organism: Candidatus Woesearchaeota archaeon; assembly: GCA_964495875.1. Taxonomy (GTDB): domain Archaea; phylum Nanobdellota; class Nanobdellia; order Pacearchaeales; family GW2011-AR1; genus JAGLWP01. Next base: position 153,320 of record CAZBWB010000001.1, read on the forward strand.
GATTCTGTATATTCTTGGTTGTGTTAACTGAAAGGATAA
>CAZBWB010000001.1:153458-188587 GCA_964495875.1 Candidatus Woesearchaeota archaeon
ATGTTGCATTATATGTCGAGTAAATCCCTGTTGAGTTTAACAGATTCTGTATATTAGCTGTTGTATTAACAGACCAAACCATAGCTGTTTGATTATACAAAGGACCCTCTGTTTCATTAATAAAAATATCAATCTCTTGCCATGTATCAATGGTTCCTGCTCCTGTCAAAGAATCATGAGAAATTAAATCATTTCCTCCAATCTCATGTTCAGATGCATGAGTTTCTTCTTCCAAATCAGCAGTTATATCTGTTCCTGCGTTTAAATCATTTATTTGTGAAGCCGCAATACTGATTGATGAACATGTTATTGTATCTCCTATGGCTGTAATTGTCTCATCTGCATTACATGCTGTTGGATAACCTGTTAAATTTTCCCAAGCCAAATTTGCATCATTTGCATATAAATTACCTCCAAGATAAATATCATTCCACCTCAAACTGGAATTTCCAATATCAAACCGATTATCAAATCCAACCGGAGGCAATATAGAACCATTTATGCTTAAGGTAGACACCTGCAAACTTGAAATATTATAAACCCAAATTGTCTGTGCATATAAATCCCCTCCTGTAATTGATAATCCTCCATTCTGCCATCCTCCATTAAAATCAAAATCTCCCACCACAGAAGTATTATCTGGCATATAATGAGAAGAGGGTTTTCCACCCAAAGTCAAAGCATCAGAAGTTCCATTAATAAGATTCTGAATATTCTTTGTTGTGTTGACTGATAAAATTCTTGCTGTATCATTGTATAAAGCATAAGTTGCATTGTAAGTAGATAGCCAACTTGCATTTGAGTCTATGATTGTTGTATTAATCACTCCAATCTGAGAGGAGTAAGTAGCATTATAAGTTGAAATCCAATCATCGTTCCATGTATTATATACAGATAAAGTGTGATTATACCAATTGATTCCATAAGTGGTATTTAATATATCAATTGCTGGCTGGGTTTGGTTGTATGCATAAGCAGCGTAAGTGGCATTATAAGTAGAGAGCCAAGAAGCATTACTATCTATTATTGTTTGATTCAACAGATTAACTCTTGTTGTTTCATTTGAATCTGACGCACCAGTTCCATTAACAGAATTCCAAGAAGAAATACAATTAGAACCAATACAGACATTTCCAAAAAGATAAGAAGCAGAGACATTTGCTGTTGTATTAATCCATCCACTTCCATTTATTGTTCCTGAAAAATCAATATCCTGCACAAATAACTTTGTTATTCTTGAAATCAAATTTCCAAGATAATCAAAAAAACCATAAGATGCAGTAATATTCTTTCCAGTCAAATCTATATTTGAATCATTCAAAATACCTTCTGCACTTACATTTTTTGCAGTAAAAGTATAAGGAGTTCTTGCAATCTTTGAAGTATCAATCAAAACACTATCCCTATAATAACACAACCAATACTGTTCTGAAAAATTCAAATTTACATTTTCAAGATAATAACTAATAATCCCTCTTGAATCAGTTGTTAAACTGGTAGAATTTGTATAAACAACCTTAGCACAGTCAGAAGTAGTTGATATATTAAATTCAAAATCAAAAGTTCCTGTAATTACATCTCCTGAAGCATCTAATACCTGAATATTTAAATGCAATTCTTCATCAATTGCTGCTGCAGAGATAAAATTTAATGTTAATATAAACAAAAATATAAAAAATAAACCAGAAACAGATTTGTTTTTAATTGATTTAGATTTTTTCTTATCTTTTATTTTGTTTTTTTTAAATTTTTTAGAAGGATATTTCTTAAAAACTAATTTCTTCTTTTCAAGTGCAAAAAACCATACCCTTCCATCCATCCAAAAATAATGAATAGAATAATAAAAATAAAAATTAGGGACTCTTTCAGGCCTAATAAAGGAGGTTTTAGGCCCAAAAATCTTTTACCTTACATTTACCTACATTAGAAAAATACAATTTTATCGACGGTATTTTAAAAAATTTTTAATTAAATGTAAGATAACTAAAAAAATAAATACAAGTAAAGGTTTATAAAATATAAATTATATATTCTTATGAGAAAAAAGGGGAAAATGAAGCAGCCAATCAAAATTTATCTGGATTCTGAAACTAAAAGAAAATTAATAAAAAAAGCAAATGAAACTGGTTTTTATGGAAGGGGGGCATTAACCAAATTTATTGAAAAAATCTCAACTGAAGATATTTGTTTTCTTGATGAAAATTTAAGGAAAATGTTAAAGGCTTTGTTTCCAAAATAATCTTAATTATAACAATTTATTAAATTCCTCTTCACTGATTTTAGAATCTTTTAGTATTCTTAATAAAGTTCCTTTCTTTAATTTTTCATGCATGGGAACGGTACTTTTTCACCTTCTCTTTTTTCTAATCTGACATGACTTCCCCTTCTTCTTATTATAGAAAAACCTGTTTTATGAAGAATCTTTATTAATTTTAATCCAGAAATCTGAGGAAGCTTCATTTTATATTTTAATGTTCATAACTTTTCCCTTACTTTGTATGTCTTCTATTTCTGTATCTAAATATAATTCAATAGCTTCTCTAATATTCTTTAAAGCTTCTTCCAAAGTATTACCTTGAGAAATACACCCAGGTAATGAAGGAACAAAAACTGTAAATCCACCTTCATCTTGTTTTTCTAAAATTATTTTTATTTCCATAATATTTTTATAACAATTTCCTATTTAAATCTTACTAAACAATTAGATAACTTTTAAATATATCAAAAAATATTGAATTACATGAGCATAATGAGCCTGTAGCTCAGTCTGGTTAGAGCACTGCTCTTATATGAATATGATTCATTAGAATTGTATAAATCTTAGTTCAATCTAAGAAAGGCAGGGGTCCACGGTTCAAATCCGTGCAGGCTCATTAATAATATAGTATGGCAGTATTTTTTCATCTTTGTAGTTCAAGATACTCTCTCAGAGTTTCGATATGTTCATGATTTCTTAATTTTTCAAGAGCTCTCTCTTGAATCTGCCTTATTCTTTCTCTAGTACGATTATATTTAAGAGAAAGTTCTTCTAAAGTAGAAGGACTAAAACCATTTAAACCAAATCTTTGTTCTAAAATTCCTCTTTCTCTTTTAGGCAAAGATTGAAGAAAATCATTTACATCTTCCTTTAAAGAATTTATACAAGTTAATTCTCTTTCAATATCATATCTATTATCCTTGATAATAGAAATTAAAGAAAATCCTTCATCATTAATTCCAGTATCTAGAGAACCTGATCTTTCAAAAAATCTTAATAATCTGTTTATATTTTCCAAAGAAATACCTGTTTTTTTGGATATTTCTTTAAGGGAAGGATATCTGCCGTTTTCTGTATAAAAAGAATCTTCTTCTCTTTCTATTTTTCCTATATTATGAAATTGGCCAATAGGTAATCTAGGATTAGAATATTCGGCAATTGCTTGTCTTATAGATTGGTTTATCCACCAAGAGGCATAAGTTATGAATCTCACCTCTTTTCTATAATCATACTTCTCAGCAGCTTTCATTAAACCAATATTTCCTTCTTGAATTAAATCATTGAGTGATAATCTATTACGTCTATATTTTTTTGCTATACTCACAACAAACCCCAGATTTGCACAAATTAGTTTTTTTAATGCTTCTTTGTCTCCCCTATCTTTTTTCTTCGCTAATTCTATCTCCTCTTCCTTTGTCAATAAAAAAGCATTCTTTGAAGAAGTATTCTTTGATTCTGTGACATAAATTTTCAAAATGTCCGGATCTTCTGATTTTTCTGTTTTCTCCATTAAATTTTTTGATTTTGATTATTTAAAAGAATTTATCTTGTCAGGAACAACAAACAAATTTAAAAAGCAAATCTCTCTCTGATTAGTATGCCCCTGTAGTACAGAGGCCAAGTATGCAGCCCTTTCAAATATAAGATGATTGATAAAGAAAGGCTGTGACCCGAGTTCGAATCTCGGCAGGGGCACTTAACCTTAGGTTCAGAATAGGATTATTTCTCACGTGCACATAGAAAGATTTATAAATAATGTGCCCGTGTAATATGTATGACATATACTGAAATAAAACAAAAAAATGAAAAAAAATACTATTATAGAGTCAGGAATATGAGAATGGGCAAAAAATTTAAAAAACAAAGAATTTACTTAGGGGTTAATCTAAGAAAAGAAGAATTAGAAAAAAAAGAAAAGAATTCAGATAAAAAGCTAATGCAGGAGAAAGTAAATAAAACTTTAAACCAAATTAAACCGAAAATTATTCAAGTTCTAAAGAAAAACAAAATAAAAAAAGCTGGAATTTTTGGAAGTTATGCTAAAGGAGAGCAAAAGAAAAATAGTGATATTGATATATTAGTGGAGCCTCCAAAAGGAATTGGTTTTGGATTTGTAGGAATTGAGATTGAATTAGAAAAAAAACTCGGAAAAAAAGTTGATTTAGTAACTTATAAATATATTAGCCCTTATATCAAAAAAAGAGTATTAAATGAAGAGGTAAGGATATTATGAGCAAAAAAGGAGATTTAATTTTTATTGAACACATACTTGATAGTATAAAAGCAATAGAAAACTTTTCAAAAGGATTGACTAAAGAAAAATTAATTTCAAGCAGATTAAAACAAAGTGCATTAGTCAGGGAAATAGAGATTATTGGAGAAGCTGTTAAAAACATTTCTAATAGTTTAAAAGAGAAATATAAGGGGATTGCTTGGAAAGAGATAGTAGGAACAAGAGATAAAATGATTCATCATTATTTTGGAGTTGATTTAGATATTGTTTTAGGGATTATAAAACATGATATCCCTCTTCTTAAAAAACAAATATCAAAGATTAAAAAAGATATAATAGAATATTAATTCATGTTTATTAAACATACATAAAAGAAAAATTCCTACAAGGTTTAATCTTTGCCATGGCGGGGTTCTGATTTTTCTTTCCTCGTCTTTTTTTTGGGCTTTATTAGATATAGAATGTAATTATATATCGTTATATGAGAGAATTGAACTGGCTCATAAGAATTCTCTGCTTTTTAATCAATCTTGGTTCTCCTTATAATAAACCTCAGCAGCAACTAAATATCCTTGTAGCATAATTGTGTTGACATTTTGAATCTCATATTCGCCATATGCGGAGCCTGAGAATAGAACTCGAGTTCCCTGATTGGCAATGAGATATTCTACCACTAGACCAATTCCGCATATACTCCATATATCTCATATACTTAATCTTGTCTAAAAATCCTTAACAGACCTAACCTGAACCTTAGGTTAACATTTCGGCAGGGGCATTTATATCATCTTTAAGAATAAAAATAAAAAATAAAAGAAAAAAAGATTCAAAAGAAAAAATAAAAATTATTTCTTTAATGCGAAGTATATCATATATAGGGCAGCTACTCCGACTAAAACATAAACAACCTGTGAAACAACAGCCATTGCTCCAAAAAGCACATCTACCAAGTCAATGTTAAAAAGTCCAACAAGCCCCCAATTCAAGCCTCCAATTATGACAAGTATCAGAGCTACCCAATCAACCCAATTCTTGTTCATTTTCACCTCCTTTTTATTTAATAAATGTAATATTACTTAGAAAACATAGTTTTTAATTCTTTCTTTGCATTTGTTGCATCTCTTTGTTAAATCCTGAACAGATTTTTTTAAATTTACCTTTCCGTAAGGCAAATCAACTCCATCCAATTTCAGAGGGCTTTCATGCTTCATTTTCCTGTTCGCCATTTCTGCTGCAAGTTTATCATGTCTTTTTAATGCATTTTGAGGCTCAAGAAAACTTTTTTTTGCTAATGATTTAGCCCACCGTCCGCTATGTTTAAGGTTTCCTATTGCTTTGTGTATCTCAAAATGCTCTCCAAGCAAATGCTGATTACACATCAATTCAGGATTAATCATCCACATTCTCATCTTACAATTCTCCAACTAAATTCCAGTTACCAGAATTATTTTAAACTTTTCGGTTCAAACTACGAATCTCAAATTAAAAAAATATTAGAAGAAGAAAATTAAAAAATTTAAAAAATTAAATTTATGAAAGGATTATTTTTTCTTCTTTTTCTTTTTCTTTGCCATCCTTTTATTACCTCCTTTTTAAAAATATAACATGAATAATTAAATTCAAGAAACAAAATTTGTTATTTTTTCCTCCTATAAATTTTCTTTATTATTGAATACCAACTTATATTTAAACTTATCCTTTAAAATTAATTATTTTCTTTTTTTCCTGATTTTAACATATCTTTTAGATTCAAATAATGCTTTTAAATTATTTTGTATTTAAAAAATTATGAAAATAGGCATAATTGGGGGAAGTGGCTTGGAAAAAGGAGATATCTTGCAAAATCTAGAAGAATTAGAGGTTGATACTCCTTATGGCGCACCAAGCAGTAAAATAAAAAAAGGAATACTAAAGGACATTGAAATATTTATTCTCTCAAGACATGGAGAGAATCATGAGATAACTCCGACAAAAGTGAACAACAAAGCAAATATCCATGCACTTTCAAAACTCGGGTGCGAATATGTAATAGCAACAACGGCAGTCGGAAGTTTAAGAGATAGAATAGAGCCAGGAGATTTTGTAATAGCAAACCAATTCATAGATTTCACAAAACACAGAGATACGAGCTTTTTTGAAGATTTTAAACAAGGAATAAAACATACGAGTATGGCAGAGCCTTTTTCAAAATTCTTAAGAAATTATATAATAGAATCGTGTGAAGAACTTGGATTAAAACATCACAAAATAGGAACAATTCTCACAATAGAAGGCCCTCGCTTTTCAACAAGAGCTGAAAGCTTTATGTTCCAGAAATTTGCCCATGTAATAAACATGTCAACAGCTCCAGAGGCAATTTTAGCCAATGAAGCAGATATAAAATATGCGGTAATCGCAATGTCTACAGATTATGATTGCTGGAAAAAAACCGAAATCCCTGTAACCTGGAACATGGTTGAAGAAAGAATGAAGCTCAATTCTGAAAATGTAAAAAAGCTTCTGATAAGAGTAATTGAAAAAATATCAAAACAGGAAACATCAAAAAGAGATATTGAAATAATAAAAAATTCCATAAAGAGTATTCCAAACTGGCCAAAACCAGGAATTATTTTCAGAGACATAACTTCACTGATGCAGGACAAAGAAGCAATGAAAAAAACAATTGAAATACTCTACAACAGATACAAAGACAAACAGATAGAGATTGTTGCAGGAATTGAATCAAGAGGATTTATCTTTGGAGCAATATTGGCAGAAAAGCTGGGCTGTGATTTCATTCCTATAAGAAAAAAAGGAAAACTTCCAAGAGAAACAATCTCAGAAGAATATGAATTAGAATACGGAACAGATATGGTGGAAATTCACAGAGATGCTGTAAAATCCGGACAAAAAGTTCTCTTAGTTGATGACTTGATTGCAACAGGAGGAACAGCTCAGGCATCATGCAGATTAATTGAAAAACTCAGAGGAAAATTAGAAGAATGCTGTTTCGTAATAGAATTAACAGACTTAAAAGGCAGAGATAAATTAATTAACTGGCCTGTTTTTTCAATAGTTCAATTTGAAGGAGAATAATTTTAAATTAAAATTTGTTATATTTCTTATGAACCAAAAACACGTATGGAATAATATTGCTAGAGAATGGTATGAATTCAAGACAAAACCAGCAGAGCATACTCTAGATTTCTTAAAAAAGAAAACAGGAAATATACTTGATTTGGGAAGCGGTGCAGGCAGAAATCTTGTAAAAATAAAAAACCAAAAAATGCATCTCGTGGATTTTTCAAAAGAGATGATTAAACTTGCAAAAGAAAGAGCAAAGCAAAAAGGCATTGATGCAGAATTTAAAACAGCAAAACTGACAAAACTTCCTTACGGGAATAATTTTTTTGATGCTGCGATTTGCACAGCAATTTTTCACTGCATTAAACCCTCAAAACAAAAAAAATCAGTCAGAGAACTTTTCAGAGTATTAAAACCAGGAGCAGAAGCAGAAATTACTGTCTGGAATAAAAATTCAAAAAGATTCAAGAATTCTCCAAAAGAGAGATATGTGAAATGGAGAGACAAAGGAGCGAGATATTATTATCTGTTTGATGAAAAAGAAATTCATGATTTATTCAAAAAAGCAGGATTTAAAATAAAAAAAAGATTTGAACCCCAAAGAAACATAATATTTATTGCAGAAAAACCAATCTAATCTTTCTTCCCTTTCAGAACATCAAAAAAACTTTTTTTCTCGAAATCAATTATTTTCATATTTTTCAGATTTATATTAACTTTAATCATGCCCAAAGCAGAGATAAAAACAGTTCCAACGAGAAAATCATTCCCATCAACTCTCTGAAGAGAAAGAAGTATTTTCTGAATCTGGGATTTCATGTTCTGCCTGTTCATTTCATCATCAATCATATTCTCTATGTCTTTAAAATCAAAATCATAATCAATTGAAATCTTCTCAGGAATTCTTGAATCAAATATTTCTACAGGAACTCTTTCCACACCAGATTCCATCTTAAAACTAAACATTTTTTTTATTTTCGGAATATAATAATCAAAATGTTGCTTATCAGTCTCTTTTCCTGTTTTGTCTATGATAAAAAAACCAGAGCACAAAAAAGCATCAGGATTTTCCTTCATGAATTCCTTAAAATTTTCAGAATTGTATAATTTCTCTAAATAAGATTTGAGATTCATTTTAATCAAAACACCTATCTAATATATCTTTTTTTAATTGTTTAAAATTATCACATTTTTGTTTTAGATGCCAAGAAAATTTATTTGGAAAACCAATATTTTCTATTTTCTTACCTATCTTCTTAATTACCTTAACAGCAGGGATAAAATCACCATCAGATGAAACTAAAATAGCCATATCATATGCATTATTATAAGCTAAACTTACCATATCTACAGCAAGATGGATATCATCTTCTTTCACCACATAACAAATTTTGCCATTGACATTTTCTTTTTGCATTCTGCAAAGAATTAATTCAAAATTAGGAATTTTTCTTAATTTATCAAAAAACTTTTGTTGTTTAATATAGGTCTCTTCATCCTTTTTTCTATCTAAAGGAGCAGTATAATAATAAACCCTTATAAGATTTTTGCCCCCAATAATCTCTCCAATAAATTTTTCAAAATTAAAATTAAATAAGGTTTTTGAACTACCATAAAGATTCTTAAGAATATGATATAAATTACTTCCATCAATAAAGATTATTACCCTATCCATCAAAAAAACCAGATAATATTCATTAATAAATTTAACTAGAAAAATAAACCCAGAGTTGCCGAAGCAATTCTGGGGGGTATATACTCCTTAAACATACTAAGAATTTATAAGGTTTTCTATGCCCTCTCCCCAATCTCTTTTTTGACTTTAGAAACAAAACTATCAACATCCATGCTTTCAATCTTTTTATTCCCTTTAATTCTAACAGCCAAACTCTTTTCTTTTTCTTCTTTATCTCCTGCAACAATTATATAGGGGATTCGCATTAATTCAGCATCCTTGACTTTTGACTGGACAGTTCTCTGCGTAAAATCAGCATCAATTCTTAAATTAGGAACTGATTCTCCAAGTTTTTGTATGACATCTCTTGCATATTTTTCATTTCTGTCAGTAAAACTCAAAATCCGAACCTGAATAGGAGCCAGCCATGTCGGCAATCTCCCTTTAGTATGCTCTATCAGTATCCCAAGAAATCTTCCCAAATCACCATAAACCACCCTGTGCAACATTATCGGTTTTTTCTTTTTATTATCCTTATCAGTATACTCTAAATCAAATCTTTCAGGCATTGCAAAATCCAGTTGAATTGTAGCACACTGCCATTCCCTGTCAAGAGAATCCCTAATATGAAAATCAATTTTAGGTCCGTAAAACGCGCCCTCTCCTTTATTGATTTTAAATTTCATTTTCTTTTTCTTCAAAACCTTTGCTAAAATTTTTTCTGCTTTATCCCAGATTTTATCACTGCCAATTCTCTTTTCAGGACGTGTTGATAATTCCACTCTGTAAGGCAGATTAAATTTCTTGTAAACAAAATCAGTCAAATCAATAACACCAATTATTTCATCTTCAAGCTGTTTTTCTGTGCAAAAGATATGTGCATCATCCTGAATAAACTGAATTTCTCTGAATAATCCTGCCAAAACCCCTGATAATTCCACACGATGCACAATCCCAAGTTCTCCAACTCTCAATGGCAATTCTTTGTAACTCTTGGGTTTATTTTTGTAAACAAGCATTCCTCCAGGACAATTCATTGGCTTGACAACAAAAGTTCTTTTCTCATAATCTGTTAAAAATATATTCTCTTTGTATTTTTCCCAGTGCCCTGAAACCTGCCATAACTTTTTGTCCATAATCTGTGGAGTTGAAATCTCTTCATATCCTGCTTTTCTGTGAATCTCTCTCCAAAAATCCACTAATTCATTTCTTATTATCAACCCGTTATTATGCCAAAAAACCATGCCAGGAGCCATTTCAGAAAAAGAGAACAAATCCATTTGCTTTCCAATAATTCTATGGTCATTATCCTTTAACCTTGAAGTATCAAGTTTTGTTTTTGAAATTTCTTTCAGTAATTGCTTGGAATTATAACTCTCCCTCCCTTCACCTTCAATTTTTATCTCCCTGCTCAGTTCTGACAAAGGATGCCCTTTAACCTTCATTTCAAATTCTTTATAATACCCGAATGGTGCCCTTATAATATTAAAATTCTTTTTCAGTTCTTTTTCTGCTTCATCCAAAACATTAACAGCCAAATCAGGAGAAGCCAAATCACTCGAAAGATGCGCATAAGGATAAAGAACGATATTCTTGGTTTTTACCTGTTTTGCTATATCTTTGATATTTTTAACAAGTTCTTCAACAACTCTTGCAACGTCCACGTCCCCTTTTTCAACAGCAGTAAAAACAGCCAAAGCCTCTTTTGATTCACTTCCTTTCCTTTCTTCATTGGACAAAGCTCCGATACTTTTCAATGCTTTTTTCAAAGGTTTAAACTTAATATAATCTGTATGTAATGCTAAAATCTTCATGAATATACTACAAAAACCTTATTTATAAAATTTAGCAAGAGTAAAATTTAAATAACAACATTTTAGGATAAGTAAATGAGAAAATCACAAATTACATTGATAGCAGGTTTATTTTTAGTGGCTACTTCAAAACTCAATGATGCTGAAATTTTGCTTCATAAAGAGTCTAATCTTGAAGGCATATTAATTCCAAAAGTTACTGCTTTGGATTTAACCCCAAAAGAAAAACAAGATATTCCTAAAACATTCACAAGTCTTGAAAGAATTGCAGAAGCTGAAGCTTCTGAAGAAGAAGGAACAATTGATAAAACTGGTGGCAATACAGATTCAGGCTCTAAAAAATATGAAGGATTCAAATATCCTGATGAACTCCCACAAATTATAAAGCATTCAAAAAGATTTGGTGTTGAACCAGAACTTTTAATGGCGATAAGAAGCTCAGAAAACGGAAGTGATTCCAAGGCTTATGGAATTCTTCCAGGAGGAGAAGTATTGAAAAAATACAAAAGAGACAGCGGATATACGCTAGAGAGTGAATTTCATCCTTATCTTGATGAAAAAGAAAAACAATTGTGCTGGTCTGCTGATACAGTCAGTAGAAATATTGAAAGATTTAAACTAAACAATGAAGGACATGAAAATTTTATATCTTATCTTGCAAGCAAATATGCTCCAAAAGATGTAAAAAATGATCCAAATGGATTAAATTATTTTTGGGAGGAAAATGTCAGATTTCTTTATGAAAAATTCAGGGCTTCTCCTTAAACAAAAACTTGTCAATCTGTTTTTTGGCTGATTGTCTCTTTTTTTTATGCTCTTTAAGGAAATCATTTATTTTTTTGATTAAAATTTCCTTTAATTCTGAAGTCAGCATTTTTCCTGATTTATAATCTTCATAAATTTTCTGAAGTTTTTTATCATCAGGTTCAAACAGCATTCTCAGATACTGAAAAGAAACATCAATGTCAGGATTTCCTCCTTTCTTCCTGTGCTCTCCTGCAGTATCTTTTCCTCCTGAAAATGCATATTTTTTAATTTTTCTCTCAACATCTTTTGGGGAATCTGTTGTAAAAATTACCTGATTTTCTGAATCAGATGCAGACATTTTTCCCTGAACCCCGCTTAAAGGCGGCAGGAAAATATTTTGAATTGAAGCTGGTTTATAATATCCTATTTTTGGAAGAATATCACGAGTGAGTCTGAAATGAGGGTCTTGGTCTATTGCATGGGGAATAAGGCAAGGAATTTTCTTTTTCTTTAATACAGATGGCAGAAAAGCAGGAACAGCCTGCATGCTCGTATAAAAAATACTTCCCACATTTGCATTATCTGTTAAACCAAAACTTGCTTTTACCATATTAAAGGTGAGTTTCTTTGCCACTTTGCAGGCTTCTTTATACATTAAGTCAGCATGTTTTGTATCAACAATAAAATGTGTTTTTTTGGCATCAAAACCAAGAGCAATCACATCAAGCATATTCTCCTCAAGCCATTTTTGAGTTTCATCAAAGCTCAAATCCTGTTTAAACAAGAATTTTTCTTCATCCGGAAACTGAAACCATAATTCAACATCAAATTTATCCTGAAGCCATTTTGTAAAAACCCATGGTAACAAATGTCCAAAATGAACAGGACCTGAAGGAGCTCTTCCTGTGTAAAGAAAAAACTTATTTCCCTTGTCATATTCGTCCAAAATCCACTTCAAATCCCTGTGTGCAAAAAAAATCTTTCTTCTTAACATAAAGTGCAGTTCACCTGTCTTTTTTTTAATTCTTTCCAAGAGATTCTCATCTATATTTGACAATCCAAACTCACTAATTAATTTCCCATAATCTATTTTCCCAGAAACAGCCCAGGGAGTAACAGTAAAACTCTTTTTCATGTTTTCAAAAAGAATTAATTATTTTTAAACTTTATCAGACAAATATTTATAAATAAAGCTTCACTATTTTAAGCATAAAATGAGGAAAATAATCATTTCACTGCTATTTGTAATCTTATTCCTTTCACCGATATCAGCAGAGATTATAATTGATAAACAGCCAAATGAGGTTTATAATTTAGGAGAACTCATTTCTATTCCTGTAACAATAAAAGCAGTGGGAGATATTTCAGGAATTTTTCAGATGGATTTGCTCTGTGAAGGGCATCAGGTAAATTTCTACAAAAATGGTATTAGTTTATTAACAGGAGAAGAAAAAAAGATAGATGCTTCGGTTGTTTTGGTGAAAGAAATGATTAGTGAATTAAAAGGTGAATGCAAAATAAAAGCAATATTAGGAGAGACATATCTTTTAACAAATGAATTTAAGATTTCTGACTTCCTGACAATGCAGATAGAAACAGAAGAAAAAGAATTTGTGCCGGGAGCAAGTATTATAATTAAAGGTTCTGCTCTAAAAGAAAATGGAAAAGATGTTAATGGTTTCATAGATGCTGAAATTGTTGTAAGTGGAGAAAATGCTTCAGATAGTATATCTCAGCAAGGAACGATTAATAATGGATTTTTTTCTTTTGAAATTCCAGTGCCATCAGATATGAAAGCAGGAGCATATTTGATAAAATTAAATGCATATGAAAAAGATACAAAGGGAGAAATAACGAACAAAGGATTTCTTGATTATAATATAGCAGTAAAACAGGTTCCGACAAATTTGGAATTAATTATTGAAAATGAGGAAGTAGAACCAGCGACAAATCTGAAATTAAAAGCAATTTTGCATGACCAATCAGGAGAAAGTATAGATTCAACATCTGTTATCACTTTGAAAAATAATCAGGATATTGTAATAGAACAAACAGAAATTACCAATGGAGAAGATTTTGAATATCCGATTAAATACAATGAGGCTCCAACTGAATGGAAAGTTGTGGCAGAATCCAGCGGATTAATAACAGAAATGCCGTTTACAATAATGGAAAAAGCAAGTGTTAATGTTGAGATAATAAACAAGACAATAATGATAACGAATGATGGAAATGTTTTTTATAACAAAACCGTGCTTGTAAAAATTGGTAATGAATCTCTGAATATTTATGTAGAACTTGGAGTTGATGGGAGCCAGAAATATATCTTAAATGCTCCAGAAGGGGAATATCCTATAGAGATTGTAACTCAAGAAGGAAAAGAACTCAGTGAGACAGCATTTCTAACTGGAAAAGCAATAGGGATTAAAGAAGCCAAAACAGGAATAAAAGCTGCAAAAAGTTTTCTTGTCTGGATTTTCCTAATAATGGTTTTGGGAGTTGTGGCATTTATGATTTTCAGAAAAGTGCATAAAAAATCATTTTTTGGACATATGAAAGGTCTCAAAAAAAAAGATAAAATTATTAGAAAACCATTAGGAAAAAAGGCATTGGTTACTGCTTCAAACAAAGCAGAGCTTTCTCTGTCAATTAAAGGTGATAAACAAGATGTCAGTGTTGTCTGTTTGCAAATAAAAAATTTAGATGAAATTGAATCAACAAAAGGAAATGCCAAAGACACATTGCAAAAAATAGTTGATGGAATTGCTGAAAAGAATAAAGCGGCAGTTTATGAAAATCAGGGAAATATCTTTTTTATTTTAGCACCGATAAAGACAAAAACGTACAAAAATGAAAAATCCAGCATACAAATCTCCCGAGAAATAAAAAAGATTTTATCAGAACATAATAAAAGTTCAAATCAGAAGATTGATTTTGGTATCTCTCTAAATTATGGTAAAATAATTGCAAAACAAGAAGGTCGTATATTAAAATTCATGAGTATGGGAACTCTGATAACCGGAGCAAAAAAAATTGCATCTCTTGCAAAAAGAGAGGTTCTGTTAAGCGAGAGAATAAATGAAAAAATGAGAAGTTATGTTAAAACAGAAAAGCACACGAGAGAAAAAGTTCCAGTTTATATGATTAAGCAAATAAAAAAAGAAGACGAAGAAAGCAAAAAGTTTATCAGAAGTTTTCTGAAAAGAATTGAGAAGAAGGATTAGTCATACACTTCCAAACATCCCTTGACAATGGCATTTTTAATTTCAGGATGTTTCCTCTCAAGTTCGTCTATAACTTTAGATGTTTTATTTTTCTTCTCCTTTGGTTTTCTGAATTTTAGTTTCTTCAATTTAGCATAAAGCAAAACTTCTTTGTCCAAAAATAAATATAAAGGTCTGATAACAGATTTATTTTTAGGAGATAATTCTTCTGTGCTTTTCTTGTTCAGTTTTTTATTAATAATAAAATCAGTTATTTTATAGGCAATAAAATCAGCACTGTCAGAAACTGCAGTCTTATTGATTTTTTCCCTGCTTGAAGGTTTAATTAATTTTATATTAATCTTTTCAGAAAACATCTTCAGCAGATATTCAAGTACAGCTTCTCTAAAATCTCCCTTACTTTCATAACCTATAACATCTCCTTGTCGAATCATTGCAAATCTTCTGATGATATAAAGAAACTTTTTTTCAAACCATCTTACAAAACATCTTGAACAAAGCTTTCGCTGATTAGTAAATTCATAAACTGGCTTTGTCTCGCAAACTTTGCACATGATGATTAAAAAAGAAAATACTATAAAAATTATTTGGATTTTAGGTTTTTCTTTCCAGAAATCTTTTTCTTACTTTTATCAATTACTTCTTTCTTGCCAGGTTTTATATCTGCTTCCTTTTTTGTTTTTACTTTCTCTTCTTTTTTGCCAGGTTTTATCTTTGCAAAAAAGTCTGAAATTGCAAATCCGATATTAAATATTTTCAAAATGATTCCCAGAGCGAGAATTATAACTCCTATAATTAACATCCTAATAAAAACATAAAAAGAATTTGAAAAAAAGATGTTAACTATTCCTGCAAATTTTCCTGCAAGAGAAGACATATTACTTAATTTCATAAATGGAAAAGAAGCAATGGTGATTAAAGCTCCTGAAACAACAGCCATGTTAGCCTTTTTTTCTACAAGGAAAAACATCAAGCCAGCCAAGGCAATGGAAGCTACCAATAAAATATAAAATTTATTATTCAAAAAAGTTCTTGTTTTTTCAGAGATAATAAATGTGGGTAATTTTCCTTGTTTAAAGCAATCAAAGAAACTGCAGTCATATTCTTGATAATATATCTCTTCTAAAATTTGGTCAAGACCATAATCAATAACCTCATCAGAACCCTGCATTATAACTTCGCAAGGAAAAGTCAATGTATATTCCCCATAAGTAAAAACATATCCCACATTATTCTTGCAGGATAATACCATTGCCGGATAAATTTGTTCAAGTTGTTCATTTAAATTAAGGGTTTCTCCTGTAAAATTTTTTATGACAGGTATTAATTCAGTTTTAAGATTATCGTATTGTAAAGATGAAGCAATAGTAAAAGCCAATCCTGCGAGGAAAACTGAAAGGAAAAACAAAACACTCACTATTACCAATAATGCACCTCTTATTACACCCATCAGAAATAAAATAAAAAAGAGTTTATAAAACTAATTACATTCTCTCGAGTGCCTGGATTCTTCTTTCTATTGGCGGATGAGTGGATGACAAATTTTTAAGCGGATTTGCAAAAAACAAAGGAGCCACTGCTTTATTTACATTTTTTTCAGGCTGGTTTTCTGTCTGGATTTTTTTCAAAGCCTCTATTAGCCCTCCGGGATATCTCGTAAATTTCACTGCAGAAGCATCAGCACTAAATTCTCTCTTTCTTGAAATTGACATTTGAACAAGATAAACAACAATCGGTGCAAGAATTGCCATAACTATTCCAAGCAAAATAAAAATCTCTTTGCCTCTGCTATTATTTCCTCCTCCCCCTCCTCTAAACCAAAGACTTCTTAAAAAAATCTGAGAGATAATTGCAACCATCCCCACCATCACAGCCACCAGAGTCATGTATCTTATATCATAATTCGCAACATGCCCGAGCTCGTGTGCCAACACTCCTTCAAGTTCTCTTTTATCAAGTTTTTCCAAAGCCCCTTCAGTTACACACACAACAGCATGCTCAGGATCTCTGCCAGAAGCAAAAGCATTTATCTGACTTGAATGCATAATATAAAGTTTAGGCATAGGCATCCCGCTTGCCAGAGTCAGTCCCTCAACAAGATTGTGATATTGCTTGTAATCATCTCTGTAAGCTTTTTTAGCACCGACGCTTGCAATTGCAATTTTATCAGAATTATAATAACTAATCAGAATATAACTCAAAGAAAAAATAATTGCAATAATCATAATCATGAAAAAATAACCTGGTGCAAATGCCAAAGAAATAACATAACCCAGTAAAACAATCACCACAAAAATAACAAACATTAAAAGAACTGACTTCCATTTGTTCCTTGAAATCTGGTCCCTGAAATCTATCCTCTGGTTCATGATTAAATAGATAAAAAGAAGTTTTTAAGATTTGAGGTTGGAAAAATATACTAAAACTTAACCTTCACGTTCTTTTTTTCACCCTCGCTTATCTGCAAATATTCTCTTGGTTTCTTGCCATATAAATGTGCAAAAAATGCTCCTGGAAAAGTCTTGCACAGATTGTTATAAGTCAGAATACTATCATTATAATACTGTCTCGCATATGCCACTCTGTCCTCTGTAGATGATAGTTCTCTTTGCAATTCTAAAAAATTTGTATTTGCCTTTAAATCAGGATAACCCTCTGCAATTGCAAAAATCGTTTTCAAAGCAGATTCCAGTTTTTTGTCTGCCTTGACTTTATCTTCAATCTCCTTTGCACTAACAAGCGCCTTTCTTGCATCAGTAACAGCCTTTATAGCAGCTTTTTCATGCTTGGCAAAACCTTTGACAGTCTCAATCAAGTTAGGAATCAAATCAGCTCTCCTTTTCAATTGAACATTAATCTGACTAAGAGAATTATCAATCCTATTTCCCAAAATAGCAAATCTGTTAAAATACATGAAAAATATTAATGCTATTACTATCAACAAACCAACAAATATCCAAACTATCATAACATAAGCAAAAAAAACAAATTTATAAATTTAACTAACATAGTAAAAGAATGGTAAGTGTAGACAAAGAAAAATGTATAGGTTGTGGGTTGTGTACTTCTATATGCGGAGAAGTTTTTGAAATAGGAGAAGATGGAAAAGCTAAAGTAAAAGCTCAAAAAGACCTTCCATGCGTAAAAGAAGCAGCGAGCCAATGTCCTGTTGGTGCAATAAGAGAATAAGACTAAAAAGAGAGGTGTTTAATAATAACTTTTATTAACTCCACAAATTTTTATCTCATATGAAAAGAGAAGATTCGAAAACAGAATTCATTAAATGGTTCTCTGAATTAAATAAAGATTCTGGGAATATCGCAGGAGGAAAAGGAGCGAATCTTGCAGAGATATATAATCTAAAAATTCCTGTTCCTCCAGGATTTGTAGTTACAGCCCAGGCTTATGATTATTTCATAGAAAAAGCTGGTATAAAAGCCCAAATAAAAGAATTATTGGAAAAAATAGATTATGAAGATACAAAACAATTAGAAAATATAACAAAAGAAATTCGTGAATTGATTATTAACGCAAAATTTCCAAAAGAGATGGAAGAGGAAATCCTCGAAAATTATGAAATATTAGACGTTAAAGATTCAGAGAATGGCAAAAGAGAGCCATTAGAAATTTTAAAAAGTTCACCTGAACCAATTTTTGTTGCAGTAAGAAGTTCTGCTACTACCGAAGACCTGGCTGAAGCGAGTTTCGCAGGACAACAAGAAACCTTCCTCAATATCAAAGGAAACAAGAAGTTATTAGAAAGCATCAAAAGATGTTTTGCATCATTGTTTACAGCAAGAGCAACATATTACAGAATTAAAAAAGGCTTCAAACATGAAGAAGCAAGTTTGGCTGTTATCGTTCAAAAAATGGTCGATGCTGACAAATCAGGAGTCATATTCTCAAAAGACCCTGCTCACAAAAATGATAATATAGTAATAGAAGCAGTTTTTGGATTAGGAGAAGGAATTGTATCTGGAAAAATTACTCCTGACAAGCATATCATTTCAATGGATTTAGAAATTTTGGATAAAAAAATTGCTGATAAAAAAATTGCAATAACCAAAGATTCTGCAGGAAATAAAGAAGTTGTAAAATTAAAAGAAGAAAAATCAAAACAACAGGTGTTGAAAAATTTTGAAATTGAAAAACTCGCTGAAATTGCTTTAAAACTGGAAAAACATTATCAAAAACCACAGGATATAGAATTTGCAATTGAAAATGAGGAAATTTACATTGTTCAAACAAGACCTATAACAACTATAGAAAAAAGATTTGAAAAAGGCGGAGAAATAAAAGGAGAAGTTATACTTACTGGATTAGGAGCATCTCCTGGAATTGCATCAGGAAAGATAAAGATAATTCATGATTTAAAAGATTTGCACAAAATAAATCCTGGAGATGTTCTTGTAACTGAAATGACAAATCCTGACATGGTTGTTACTATGCAGAAATCAGCAGCAATAGTTACAGATGAAGGAGGATTAACAGCTCATGCTGCTATTGTTTCAAGAGAAATGGGAATTCCTGCTATCGTTGGAACGCAGGAAGCAACAACTAAGTTAAGGGAAGGAGAGATTATAACTGTTGACGGCTCTAATGGAAAAATTTACAAAGGCAAAGTCGCTGAAACCCAACAAAAAGAAGTTCTTCCAGTAACTGCACAAACAAAAACAAAATTAAAAGTGATAGTTGATTTACCAAGTTTCGCAGAGCGTGCTGCAAAATCAGGAATAAAAAATGTCGGATTAACAAGGATTGAAGGGATTATAGCAGAATCAGGAAAGCATCCTTTATATTTTTTAGAAAAAAAAGAAATCCAAAAATATGAAGACTTAATTTTTAAAGGAATTAAAGATATAGCAGAATATTTTGATGAAGTTTGGGTGAGAACATCAGATATAAGGAGTGATGAATTTCAAAGCCTTGAGGGAGCGCCAAAAGAAATTGAACCAAATCCTATGCTCGGGATGCATGGAATAAGATTTGGAATAAAAAATCCTGATATATTGAAAGCAGAACTTAAAGCAATGAAAAGAGTTGCCCAAAAAGGGAAAAAAATCGGAATCTTAATGCCTCAGGTAATTTCTGTAGATGAATTAAAAAAAGTAAAACAATTGTTAAAGGAAATTGAGTTTAATGATGCTAAAATAGGAATTATGATTGAAACACCTGCAGCAGTTCAGTTAATACGGGATTTTTGCGAAGAGAAGATTGATTTTATTTCTTTTGGAACAAATGACTTGACTCAATACATGCTTGCTGTTGACAGGGGGAATGAGCAGGTTCAGTCTCTGTATAATGAAATGCATCCTGCTGTTTTATATCAGCTTGAATTTGTAATAAGGGTCTGCAAAAGAAACAATGTTGAAACGAGCATTTGCGGGCAAGCAGGAAGCGATAAAGAGATGGTTAAATTTCTCGTGGAAAAAGGCATAGACAGTATAAGCGTGAATGCAGACATGGCAAAAGAGATTTCAGATTATATAGCAGAGATTGAAAAAGAGACTGTTAAAGGGACAGACCAAGAACCCCGCCAGTATCAGCCTAAAAAAGAAGATTTTGTAAAACCGCAGATGATACAAGAAGAAGATAAGACAGAAGTTGACAGGGCTGTTGAGGAAATTGAAAAAGAGAAACAGGAATATCTCAGGGAATCAGAAGAAGAATCCCCAATAATTAAAGGTGCACATCAAATCAAAGAAAATGAAGTAGAAAAAGAAGAAGAGAATGAAGAAAAGGAGCAACCAATATCCGGAGAAAAACCAAACAAAGAAGATGAAGAAGAGCAAGTTTTAGATATTTTTTAAATGAAATTCCAAAATTTTATAAACAAAAAAATCTTAAATTAGATATAAAATTCAGACAAAAAATTTCAGATGCCAAAAAAAGAAGGTTTAAAAAAGAAAACTTTGAAAAAGAAAAAAAAATCAGTTTCAAAAACAAGAAAAGCTTCTCAAAATATAAAGATACAAAAAGCATTAATCGAAAATTTTATCTCTTTGCAAAAAGTTATGACAAATCTTGCTTTGAAATTTGACAATCTTGCTACGCAAATATCCAAACTGCTTGAATTATTTGAAATCTCGGCAAAAACACTCGCTGAAAAAAATATCACCTTCGATAAAGGAAAAGATGAAAAAAGAGTAGTTGAAAAGTTGGACACACTACTTGACCAAAATAAGATTATTGCAAGAGGCTTGACACTGCTTCATGAAGGGGCTGGTAACATTCCTGTGCCGCAACCTGCCCCAAAACCAATCCAGCCAATGTCGCCAGTCCAACAACGAATGCCGGTTCAACAAATGCCACCAATTCAGCAAAGACCAATTCAACAAATGCCGACAATTGAAAGACCTACAGCTTTTCAATCAACCCCAATAAAAAGAACAATGGGTAATGGATACCAAAAATCAGAGCCAGTAAAAAAAGAAACTCAAAAACCAAAATCCAGATTTGCTAAAAAGAATGCTAAACCTTTCCAAGAATTTTAAAAAATTATTTATATTGTATTTTACAAGAGAACTAATTCTTCATTCAGCAGAAGGAGAAATTTTCCAGTTAAAGAATCTTGTAAAAGAACAAGTCAAAGATGAAAAAGAGCAATTAATTCATTCAATAAAGAGACATATTTCTGAAAAAAGAGAGAAATTAAAGGAAAGGGATTTGGATTTTTATAAGATTTTCAAAGGAATGAATTTAAAATTCTATCCTCAAACAAGAACACTCGTAATTCCAGAACCAAAATTGCCTCCGCATTTACAGTATTTGAAACCTGTTCCAAGAAAAATAGAAATTGATTTGGAAAGATTAAATCCCTTAATAAAAGATCCTGCAGTAAAAATAATTGAATGCAACGGACCAGACGAACATATCTTTGTGAGAGGAACTATGGGAGTAAAACCAACCAATACAGTTTTAGGAAAAGAAGAAATAAACAGCATAATAACAAAATTTGCGCAAATGTCAAATATCCCGCCTCATGAAGGAGTTTATCGCGTTGTTGTCGGAAGATTAATTTTTTCAGCGATTATATCAGAAGTAGTTGGTTCAAAATTCATAATTAAAAAAATGTTTTATGCCCCCACTTTCAGAAGGCAGATATATCCTAACCCAATGATTAGATGATTAATCATAAAATCCAGCTAATTTTTTAATATTAATTCTTTCAATTTTTCTCTCTGCTTTATCTTCTATTGTTTTTCTTAGATATCGGCGTAAAGAAAGGTCATAGATACCGGATTCATCTGGATTTTCCATTAATATTCCATCCCGCCCAGGTCTAAAAACCCTCATAACATTGGGTTTATTTTCCCTGTTGTATATTTCTATTTTATCAATCCCAGGAAAAATTGAAAGTGATACTGTAAGATATGCAATTCCAAACCCTATTACTGGATAAATATTATTCTTTAAAAACTTCTTTAAAACATCTTTCATAAAAAATTCTTAACTATCTTCATTTAAAAATATTTGTGTATTAAATTATACGGAATAACTATCTTCAAATCCTTCTAATTCCTGTTCCTCAGTTCCTTCTTCTGAAATCTTGTTGATTATATCTCTAAGCCATCTTATTCTATCAGCATACATTTGTTCCTCTAATTCATTTTTATCTAAATCAGAATCATATGAATTTTTTATCCACAGATTTCCAAATTCATATCTGACAATTATCCTATCCTTAAACAATTTGACTTCAGTTTTAATAATATCAGTTCCAAACGCATTAATTAAAATTTGCCTCTCTTCATCACTAAGAGGAAGAACAGCTTTAACGATAGTTTTAATAGTTTCAGGTGTTTCAGAAATATTTTGTTCACTTATTTCTATTTTTTCGGGTTCTTTACCTTTCTCATAATCTTGGATTTCTATTTCATTATCAGAAAAATTCTCCTCACCACCAACATTCTCTTCAGTAATATCCGTGCCTGTTTCATTTTCAGATTCTGAAACCAAGCCAATATCTAATATTACTCTATTTTCTGAATTAAAAACAGGTTGAATTAATTTTTGTCCATTGCCATTTTCATCTGTGACACTCACATTTACAACAGCATCTATGCATTCTCCTGTAGTATACCATTCAACCACATTAGTGTAATCAGAACTAGCATTTTCATTCAGATAAATATATCCGCAATCAATTTCCCAAAAATAATCAAGAGTTGAATTTTCTGGAGAAAGCACTTCTAAATCTAATTCATATTTGTGGGGGAGTTCGTCTGTTTCATGAAGTTGAGTTATGGTTAAATTGGTAATTACAGGCACTTCTTGTGCTTCTTGATAATTTGCTCCTAAATCAGTGACATGTCCTGTAAGTTTTGCTTTATTTGAAACAATCCCATAAGTTACTCCTGAAAGAAAAAGCACTCCTAAAAATATAAAAATAAATTTTTTATAATCAATTTTTTTTGAAGCACCATGATACTCTGAAATCACTTTTCCATTTACCCTACGGCTGTGATAAATATATGGTCCATAAAGTTTGCCGTTTTTTTTAATATACTTTTTATACACCATCTTTTATGTAGGGTAACAGATAATAATCAGAATAAAAGATTATATTTAAAAGTTCCTAAACTCCTAATGAAGATGTGCATCTATTCATATCCCCCCAAATTTCATAGGTGTCACCTACTGATATATCAGTGCTGAAACTAAATGCTATATGGGTTTTGTCATACCCAGAAATATCAGGAGTAACATAATTTACTATATATGAGCACTCTATTGCATCAGTATAAGTTACAAAATAACCAGTATAATCCACACCTTCTTTAGGCAAATTATCGCTGGCAAAATACATTCCAGTATCAGGGGGCCAAACTTCTTCCACTGTCCCTGAATTAATTGGTGTCCATGCAATGCATCCTCCATTCTCATCAGGGTCATAACCAGACTCACAAGTACATTCACCTTCTTCTCCAGGATCTATGCAACCGTCTTCTGTATCTGGAGTATCACACTGTTCATTTCCATCCCATGTTCCATCACATATTATTCCCTCCTCCAACATACAACCATTTGTCCCATCAGGAATAAGACCAAATTCACAAGTACAATCTTCTAAACAATTAACTCCACTATCACATTCCTCATAAAATCCATCATCATTTGGACTTTGCACAAATGTATCTCCACAATATGTCTCTTCTCCGCCATCACCTCCGTCACCGCCATCATCACCACCTCTTCTAATAGTATGGGTATCAACTACATTCCCAACGCCTTCTTCACCCCCTGTTTTTTCATAAACAGGAGCAACTGAAACTTTTTGAGCTGCAGAAGAATTCGCAGGAGTAAGAGTAAAAGTTTCCTGGTCTAATTCTTCCATTGCAGTTGATTTTTGTATAATTACATCATCCCCCTCACCAGAAAGAATAAATTTTATTCCTACCAAATCTCCTTCTCCTACTTTTCTCTCAACCCTAACTATGATATTATCATTGCTCTCATAAGCATCTTTAATATCTAAATCAAGAGTAAGCCCCCCTAATGACACTTCTTTTGAACCTGCACGAATAATATTTCTGATAACTCCCCATACAACTCCAATTGCGACTAATACTAAAAGAACAATCAATAATGTTGTAATAACTGCTGATAAACCCCTTTTATTATACATTTAACATAAAAGAAAACATTCTTTATAAATTTTAACAATAAATTATCCTGTTGTTTGTTGCAAACACTCAACAGCAATAATATTGATTGTCTGATTTCCAAAAGTTAAAGGAACTGGTTGGCATGATGATACAGCTTGTTGCATTATTGAAGCAATTGCAAAAGCATATCCCTGATTTTGTAATTTCACAGCATAGCCAGTAAAGCTTGGTTTAATTACAAATGCATAAATGATAAAGCCGAGCAATACCACAATTACTAAAATCAAACTAAGAACCAATGTCCTCGTTTTATTTACTTTCATGTTTTATTTAAAACCTCCTTCTTTAAAAAGATTTTGTTAATTTATTATAGTAATTTCAATCAGAGAAATAACATCTTCCCAAACAATTTCTTCTGGTGCATTCACATAAACAGAAATCACATCGCCTGACTCAAATGTCACAACATCATTTGATTGAACGTCATAATCCTTTTGCATACCTAAATCAGCATCCAAAACATTCTCAAATCCAACCTGCTTTCCGTTCTTATAAATTATAATTTCAATCTGCCCTTCTCCTCCCTTAACAACTTCCAAGTTAGTTGAAAATCCAGTAATACTTCCTTCTCTCATCATAACATATCCTTTCTCCAAACTTCCTTCAACTCCTGTCGCTGTTTTCAAAAATCCAGAATCACTCATCTCTCCTGCAAATCCAAAGTTCAGGAATTGCCTCTTGTCATGAGCAATGATTAAATCACCCTGAGCTTTCAATTCCTCGACAGAATAAGTAACTACAAAAACTTTTTTATCTTCATCACCCTCATTATAATCAACTTGGTAGATTGCTAAATTAGTGTCTCCGACACTTTCTATATTAACTTCTTTTGGCAAATCATTAAAATCAACTTCATTGATATCTGTAATTTCCTCTGCTTCAATTCCTTTTTTATTTATGAATTTTTCTACATAATCTTTAACTCCTACTTCAATATCAGCAGCAGCTACAAAAATTCCTGCAGTTAAAATGACTATCATAAACAATCCTAAAATAATTAATTTCTTTCCCATCTTTTATAAAAATTAGAAACTGTCATATTTAAATATTGTTATTGATTCAAATTTTCATGGACAAGATAACTTTAGAAAAAATCCAGAAATATAAAAGCATAACAAAGAAGGCACTTGAAAAAGTGAAAAAATCAGTTGTAAAGGGAAAAGAAAATTATGCCAAGGAAATAATTAATATGGTTTCTAATTATTTATCAGATGCAGAACATTTTGAAAAAAAACAGGATTTTGTGAATGCTTTTGGTGCCTTGAACTATGCACACGGATGGCTAGATGCCGGAGTCAGGTTGGATGTTTTTGACGTGAAGGATAATGAATTGTTCACAATAAAGTAAGATTAATTATTCATCTCCACCCTTATATAATTTATAATCTTTCGGAACTCCAATAGCTCCAGAACAGGTTGCTCCAAAACTGGCCATTGTATCACTAGATTTCTGTGCCTCTTGTTCTGTTGCATAGGGGCCCATATCTATTTCTTCTAAATCAGCTCTCAAATATCTAAAAATCCATACAGTCTCTTTAGCAGTTTCTTCTAATGACATATTTAATTATCTTCCTTTATATTTATAAAAATTTATATATTAAGAAATATTAATTCAATCATGAAAAAGAGGATAATAGTTCTGAGTCTCGGAGGAAGTTTAATAATTCCAGACAAAGTTAATGTAAAATATCTTCAGGAATTTAAAAAAATAATTTTAAAAAATACGAATAAACACAAATTCATAATTATATGCGGGGGAGGAAGTATAGCAAGGAAATATATCTCTGCATTAGAAGAAACAAGGATAAACAAAAAACTGCAATCTTTGGCAGGAATTGGCGCAACAAGAATGAATGCCCGTTTCATGAATTATTTTTTTAACATTGACCCAGAACATGGCATTCCACATACAATGAAAATCCTGAAAAAATACATAAAAAGACAGAATGTGGTTTTTTGCGGTGCTTTGGAATACAAACCAAATCAGACTTCTGATTCAACTTCTGCTCAGATTGCAAATCATTTTAAAGCAAGTTTCATAAATCTGACAAATGTTCCTGGATTATATACCAAAGACCCGACCAAATACAAAGATGCAAGATTCATTCCAAAAATTACCTGGAAAGAATTTCACAAAATGGCAACTCTCAAAAAATTCAAACCAGGACAGCATTTTGTATTAGACCAAACAGCGGCAGGAATTATTATGAAATACAAAATTCCAACATACATCATAGGAGAAAATTTAAAACAACTTGACAATGTTATCAAAAATAAAAAATTTAAAGGAACGATAATCCAAGGATAATTATGAAAAACGCAATTCTCATTCAAGAAAATAATTTTGACAGAGCAAGAAAAAAAATAAGAGAGAACAAAGATAAAGCAGTAATCTTTTCAAGTGATAAAGATGAATTAAACAGAAAAATTCTTGAAAAAGAGGAAATAAAAATTCTTCTTTTAAATCAGGCAAAAAGAAAAGACAGACAAAAACAGAGAAATTCGGGGTTTAATCAGGTTCTTGCCAAAATAGCGAAAAAAAATGATGTTATTATGGGAATAAATCTTGATGAAATATTAAATGCCAAATCAAAGCAAAAAGCAGAGATTCTTGCAAGAGTAAAGCAAAATATAAAACTCTGCAGCAAGAACAAACTCAGAATGAAATTCATAAGCCAGAAAAAAAGAGATATTTACGATTTAAAATCACTCGGTTTAGTTCTTGGCATGCCTACATGGATGACGAGTAAATTATGAAGATAATTCTTAACTTTAATGTAACAACACAACTTTTTTTAATACATTTGATATTTTATGTGTATGAATATCAAAAAAATAATTGAATCTTTAAGTCCTAATGAAAAGAAAATCCTCCCTTATCTAAATGAAAAAGTTGAGGAAATATGTATCAGAACAAACCTGGACAGAGTTTCTGTAATAAGGGCATTAGAATATTTAAGAAATAAAGGGATAGTAAAATTATCACATCAAACAAAAAAAATAATTGAGATCGGAGTTAATGGTGCTCTTTACAGAAAAAAAGGATTGCCTGAAAGGAGATTATTGAACCTGCTTAATGAAAAAAGACTTCTCAAATTACAAGAAGCACAAAAACAAGGTAAGTTTTCGGATGATGAATTCAAGGCTTCAATCGGAGCATTGAAAAACAAAGCATTAATTGAAATCA
This sequence comes from Candidatus Woesearchaeota archaeon, assembly GCA_964495875.1. Lineage (GTDB taxonomy): Archaea > Nanobdellota > Nanobdellia > Pacearchaeales > GW2011-AR1 > JAGLWP01. Next base: position 181,327 of record CAZBWB010000001.1, read on the forward strand.
GGCACGGAAATATTATATTCACCGGAAAGAGAGAAGAAATTTCCAAAAAAAGCAGTGAAGAATTATTTTTGGAATCTCTGCCTTTAGAATATGATTCCTTAAATCCAGAACAGCTTCATACATTGAAAACACTTGAAAGAAGAAAAGAAATCATAGAAATAAAAAATGTAAAAACAATCAAAATAGAAATAACTGAACTTGGCAGGAAAATTCTGGAATCAAAAGATACAACTAAAAATTTAATTGAACAAATAACTCCTTCAATTTTAAAAAAAGATTCTTTGTGGAAAGGAAAAAAGTTCAGAAGATATGATATTTCTTCTCCTCTTCCAAAAATCAGTGGCGGAAAACGCCATTTTGTAAATCAAGCAATAGATTATGCAAGAAGAATCTGGACTGAAATGGGTTTTAAAGAAATGAACGGCAATATGGTTGTCAGTTCATTCTGGAATTTTGATGCACTTTTCACTGCCCAAGACCATCCTGTCAGAGAAATGCACGATACTTTTTTCATAGATAAAAAAAGGAAACTTCCTGATAAAAAGATTGTAAAAGCCATAAAAAACGCCCATGAAAAAGGTGTTGGAGGAAGCAAAGGATGGAAATATTCATGGGATGAAGAAGAAGCCAAAAGATTGATTTTAAGAACACACACAACTTGTCTTTCAAGCCAGACACTTGCAAAATTAGGAAAACAAGATATACCTGCAAAATTCTTTGCTGTCGGAAAATGCTTTAGAAATGAAACAGTTGATTGGAGCCATGGTTTTGAATTCAACCAGACAGAAGGAATTGTTGTGGATAGAAATGCAAATTTCAGGCACCTGCTTGGATATTTAAAACAGTTTTTTAAAAAAATGGGTTTTGAAAAAATCAGATTTACTCCGGCATATTTCCCTTACACAGAGCCAAGTGTGGAAATCTCTGCATGGCATCCTGAAAAAAAAGTTTGGTTAGAACTCGGAGGTGCAGGAATATTTCGTCCAGAGGTAGTCATCCCGCTTTTAGGAGAGAACATTCCTGTCTTGGCATGGGGTCCTGGTTTTGACAGAATACTGATGGATTATTATGAAATAAAAGACTTGAGAGAATTATACAAAAATAATCTCACACAACTAAGAAAAATGAAATTTTGGATGAAATGAAACTAAAATTAGAAGACATAATCTTTTGGTTATTAATAATTGCAATAATAGCAGTTGCTTTATGGTTACTCAGTGGCTCTCCTCCAGAAACAAATGCATTAATAGCAGTGGCTGTTTTTGTGGCAGCTTCAGAAATATTAATATGGAAAAATCTATTTAAAATAGACAAAAAAACAGCAATTGGTTTTGAAAGGATGAAAAGGAACATAGAGAATAAATTTTCAAAAATTCATAATGAGTTAAATGAAATTAAATCATTAATTAAAAAATGAAAATAGGAGAGATAATTATGTGGATAATAATTTTTATCTTAATAGCTATAGGAATTTATGCTTTATTTGGGCTAAAATAAAATGAAAATCGAAGAAGCACAGGACAAAATAAAAGAATTCGACACAGCGAGAGGCTGGGAAAATGACTGGAATTTGAAAGACTTGCTGTTAAATATAACAGAGGAAGGGGGGGAACTCTGGGATTTAATCAAATGGATTGATGATGAAAAACAAAAAGAGGTTATTAACAATAATAAAGAAAAAGTTTCTGATTATGTAGGAGATAGTTTATTTCTGTTATTAAAAATTGCAAATCAAGCCAAAGTTGATGCAAGTCAAGCTTTGCAGAATACATTAGACGAATATGAAAAAAGAATGCCTGCTGAAAAGATGAAAGAAGTTAAACACGCTAATACAAAAGCAGAAGGAATTGATAATAAAAAATGGCTGTTATAACAATAGATAAAAAAGAATTTGAAAAAGAAATCGGAAATTTAAATGCAAAAATGCAGGAGAGAATTGCTTTGTTCGGAACTCCGATAGAAAAAATTACAGAAGAAGAACTCCAGCTGGAAATCTTCCCAGACCGTCCTGATTTACTCTCTTATCAGGGATTTAAAAGAAGTTTCCTGGCATTTTTAGGAAGAAAAACAGGATTAAAAAAATATAAGATGAATAAACCAAAAGAAGATTATATAATAAAAATAGACCCTTCTGTGAAGAATATCCGTCCTTATACTGCTTGTGCAATTGTAAAAGGATTAAAGTTCAATGATGAAAAGATAAAGGAATTGATAGAAATCCAGGAAAAATTACATACGACTATGGGAAGAAAAAGGAAAAAAGTAGCAATTGGGATTTATCCTCTTGAAAAAATCAAACTGCCGATAACTTTCAAGGCAATGGAGCCTGACAAAATAAAATTCATTCCTCTTGAAACAGAAAAAGAAATGTCCGGATTGCAGATTTTGCAAAAACATCCTGCAGGAAGAGAATATGCCCATCTTTTGGCAGGAAAGGCAAAATTCCCGATTTTCACAGATGGAAATAAAAATATTTTAAGCATGCCTCCAATAATAAATTCTCAGCTTACAGGAAAAATAACTGAAAAAACAAAAGATGTTTTTGTGGAATGCTCTGGTTCTGATTTCTATATTTTAAATAAATGCCTGAATATAATTATAACAACACTGGCTGATATGGAAGGAAAAATCTTCCAGATGGAACTTCATTATACTAAAAAAGAAATAACACCAAATTTAAAACCAGAAAAAATGAAACTTTCTTTGGACAACACTAACAAACTTTTGGGCTTGAACCTAAATCAAAAGCAAATTAAAAAACTAATTGAAAAAATGGGACATGATTATAAACAGGGATATGTGGAAATTCCTTCATGGAGAACAGATATCTTGCATGAAGTTGATTTAATTGAAGATATTGCTATTGCTTACGGTTATGAAAATTTTGTTCCAGAAATTCCATCTATCTCTACAATAGGGCAGGAGGAAATAAAAGAAACAATCAAAAGGAAAATCTCAGATATTTTAACAGGAACTGGCATGCTTGAAGTTTCAAGTTATCATTTGACAAATAAAAATGAGCAATTCAAAAAGATAGGAATTAAGGCAAAAAATTTCATTGAAGTTGAAGAATCAAAAACAGATTATACAATTCTCAGGCAGAATCTTTCTCATTATTTGCTGAAAATTTTATCAGAAAATATTGATGCAGAATACCCTCAAAAAATCTTTGAGATTGGAAAAATATTCGGTCAGGAAGATAATAACTCGATAACAGAATCAGAACATCTCGCTGCAGCAATTTCGCCCGGAAATTTCACAGAATTAAGGCAGGTTCTTGAGTATTTATCAAGGATGTTAAACAAAAAAATAAAATTAGTAGAACCAGAAAATTTTCCTCATTATTTCATTGACGGACGAGTTGCTGAGATTTTTTTGGAAGATGAAGCAGATACTAAAAGGGGAGGAGGTCGGGGAGCCGGAGGCGGGGAAACAATCGGTTTCATAGGAGAAATTCATCCTAAAATTCTTAAAAACTGGAAAATCAAAATGCCTGTGGCTTTATTTGAGATAAATTTGGAAGAGATTTTGGAAAAGTTAGAATGGGTTTAGAAAAGCATCTTGAAAATATAAAAAATTTTCTCTTAAAAAGATATCAAGATAATTTGGCTGCAATTCTCATTTTTGGTTCTGTAAATACAGGACATTTTATAGAAGGAAAATCTGATATTGACCATATAATATTTCTAAAAAAATTAAATGGATTAGATTTAAACAAAGAAACTGAATTTTTACTTGAAAAATTGAAAAAAGAATATTCTGCTACCCAATATTTCAATAGTTTGGAAGGATTTAAAGATTATATAAGGAAAAGAAAAAGTTTTAGCACATACATAACTATTGTTAGCGGCGATGGTTCGAGAGTCATATATTCAACACCAGAATTTGAGAAATTCAGAAAGAACCTAAAGAGAAATCCTCTGACTCAGGAGGATTTAATCAAATATATAAAAGAAAAAGATGAATTTGAACTCAGGGGATATTTTAACAAAATCAGGGGATATAATCTAACTAAATCTATGATGGCGCACATAAGAAGAAAAATGCAAATTATTAATTATTTAAAAAATAAAAGTTTCATATTTGATTATGAAAAATGTTTAAGGAATATGAAAGTAGATGAAGAAGAAAAGAGAACAATTAAAAATTATATCGTCTTTATCAAAAAAGAGCGAGTTTATCAAAAACAGAGATAAAATATTACAGAGATTTAGCAAAGAAGTTTAGTGAAAGGATTATCTAAAAATTTATTCAATCTTAACCTTTCTTAAATATTTATATTTTAAAGATTATCCAAAATAACCCTCGCCAGCGCCTTCAATCTTATTATCCAAATTTGATTTTATAAATTCAATAACTCCTGACAATTCTGTCTTAATCTCCTGCCAAATCTTGTAAGATGTATTGATAAATTCAGCTTCTTTTTCTTCAGAGAACTTTATATCGAGTCCTATTAATTCGACTTCTCTTTTTGCCATCTTTTTATAAATCTCCCTTAATTTCTCTTTTTCTTTTTCAGTAATTATTTTGGTCACAGAAAAAACAAACATAGGAACATTCACTGGATTTAATATTGATTCAACAAACCTGAGACAATTAACAAATTTATCTGCAACATATCTCCTTATCTCCCTTACTAAAAAATCTGTCTCAGATTCAGCAACTTTCTCTATACAAAAGTCTTCATTCAATTCCTGAAAACCCGGAAGATTATACTTCTTTCTAATCTCCTCATAATCTATCTTCATTCTTTCCAAATTGCCTCTCTCCATTCAATTCTAACAAAAGAACTCTTTTTAAAATTAATTGTCCGCAAATTTGCTAATCCTTTTTTTCGGGCGCAGGTTGTTCACTAAGGTTAAAAATAAAAAAGAATTTAATAAGGAATCTATGAAAAACATTATAAAAATTTTCAAAAAGCCACCTCTGAGGATTGAACTCAGGACCTTTACCTTTTTGGATAATTGACTACCACGGTAACGCTCTACCAACTGAGCTAAGGTGGCACATTAAATTTTAAGAATTAAATTATAAAAATCTTCTATTTTTTCATTAATTTCAAAATAGCCAAAGCCAGAAGAATAATCAAAAATGCAAGTCCAACAAAAGCAAAAATCAGTGTCAAAAGATAAAACAAATTTCGGAATAATTCATTAGTGCAAAAAGTATAAAGACAAAAAGATATAAGTGCCAATACTCCGAATAAAATCAAATTTCTTAAAACAAGATTAATCTTCCGTTTTGTAGAACGTACTAACCTTCTCTGAACAGTTTTTTTCCCAGCTTTCCTGACTTTTTTAGAAGTTGTCTTCTTTCCCCTCTTTTTTTTAGCCATTTATTATTTAAATAAATTATAGTTTATAAAGTTTAGCCTGTCACATTCCCCTTCCAGTTCATCTTAATGGCTTTTGAAGTTATTGTCTTCAAATTTGAAAAAACTGTTCCAAGCCAAGAAAAATATAAAGTTGATACTTTCTTCATTCCCTCAGTACTAAATATGTTAATCTCTTCATCTTTAAGAACAAAACTAAGGCTCAAATATGAAAATAAAATTAATACTATTAAAAAAATTGCAAATATCTTGTGCCTCATTCTTTTCATTTCAACTATTACCCAAATAGCAATTATCAAAATAGATATGACTAAAATAGTAATTCCGACTGCCATTTTTAAAAAAAGAATAAGAAGTATAAAAATTTTTCTATACCAACAAAAATTTCAATTCTGTCTGTGCGCAGGCACAGTTTAGTTTTTGTGGTTCATAGCCCTATCAGGATTCAAAGTTATAGCCTCGCTCGGATTCGAACCGAGGTCCCAACCTCCAGAGGGTCGGATCTTTGACCACTAGACCACGAGGCTATTAAAATTCTTATACAAAATAGATTAAAAATGTTGCTAATCGCTAAATTTAAATATCTTCTATTCTTTAAGAAATCATGGCAGAAAAAGAAATTGGAAAAGTGTCTGGGTATTTTTCACACGTGGGAGTTGCTGCGATAAAACTTTCAGGAAAATTGGAAGTTGGTGACAAGATTCATATAAAAGGACATACGACGGATTTTGAAGAAAAAATTGGCAGTATGCAGATAGAAAAAAAAGATGTAAAAAAAGCAAAAAAAGGCGACCATATTGGAATAAAAGTTCCTGAAAAAGTAAGACCAAATGACACAGTCTTCTTAGCAAAGTAATGCGAAATAAAGTTAAAAGTCCAAAAAAGAGAATCCATAGGAAGCTAAAGAAGAGTTCTCCACATGGTGTTAAAAAAGCTAAAAAACTTTTTGGTTTCAAATATCCAAAACTATTCTTATTAATTTTGTGTATCTTCTTGGCATATTATATTTTCAGCAGACCGATTGTTTCTGACTGGATGTCACAACTCAATACTTTAAGTTACTTTGGAATTTTCATTGGCGGGTTGTTGATTGCATTTGGCTTTTCAGCACCTTTCGGTGTGGGGATACTAATAACTTCCCAGCCAGAAAGCATTCTTCTTGCCACACTACTCGCAGGTGCTGGTGCTATGATTTCTGACATGCTAATATTCAAAACAATAAAATTCTCTTTTATGAATGAATTTGAAGAACTTAAAAAAACAAAAACAATAAAAAAGATAAAGAAAATAATTCATCATAATAAACATATTCTGATTCAACATTATCTTCTGTATGTTTTCGCCGGAATAATGATAGCAACCCCTCTTCCAGACGAGATTGGGGTTTCTATGCTGGCAGGATTAACCACTGTAAAACCATCAAGACTGGCAGTAATCAGTTTTATTCTTCATACAATTGCCATATCTCTAATTTTATATTTTAGCATATCTATATAAACATAATTCTTATAAAGATTAGAAGTATTAAAAAAATAAGATGCCCCTGTAGTCTAGCGGCCAAATTTTATTCTGGAATAAAATCTAGATAAAAGGCTATGGACGCCACCCTCTCAAATTTGGAGTTTCAGCAATTTCAGAGACTTCAAAAAGAGGTGGTCTAATCTCGATGAGAGCATAGATCTAAGCATCTTAATGTAACCTCAGATTGCCTTGAAACAAGGCAGTGGAGAACGGTGGTGACCCGAGTTCAAATCTCGGCGGGGGCATTTATATGATTGTAAATCATATTTATTCTCTAAATTTTGAACGAGGAGAGTTCAAATCACTTCAAAATATACTTGTTTTGAATGTCCCAGAAATTTCTAATTTCTGAGTCGGCGGGGGCATTTATATGATTGTAAATCATATTTATTCTCTAAATTTTGAACG
>CAZBWB010000001.1:188687-286191 GCA_964495875.1 Candidatus Woesearchaeota archaeon
CGAGGAGAGTTCAAATCACTTCAAAATATACTTGTTTTGAATGTCCCAGAAATTTTTAATTTCTGAGTCGGCGGGGGCATATCAAAAAACATCTTCTGATTACAACAATTCTTAAAAATGAGCCCTAACAGATAAAGAGATGAGCAAGGTGAGTTTCATAAAAAGTTTAAGGTGTGCAATAAAAGGGTTGTTTCACGGAATTTCAAGACAGCGCATGCTCAAGATATTGATAGTACTGGGCATCTTTGCAATTCTTATTTCATTAATTTTGCAAGTTTCCAGGTTCTATTTTATAACGATTTTAATTGCTGTGTTTTTAGTAATCATCCTTGAACTGTTCAACAATAATTTTGAAAGGCTAATTGATTTAGTCTCTTTAGAATACAACAAAGAATTTGGAGAAATCAAAGATACTATGGCAGGAGTTGTTTTGCTGGCATTCATCCTGTTAGTAACTGTTGCTTTGTTAATTCTTTACGCACCAGTAATAAGAACTCTTAAAATACTGTCAGTATCTCCTGTATCTCTAAGTTTAATCATATTAAATATAATTTTTATCATAATAATCTTATTTATTTATGTCAAAAAGAAAAAATCAACTCCAAACAATTCTCGCGTCAACAACTCTCCCTTGTATTAATGGATTAATATCAAGTTCTTTTATCCTGGGATATTTTTTAACTAATTTGCATAATTTGAAAATATTTTGTTCCATAATTCCCAGAGATTTTTTATCCAAATCTTTGGAGGCATTTACTTCCTCAATCATTTTCATTGCTTCTTTTTTGTCAAAAGGATAAATCCTAAAACTAATGTCTTTTAATTTTTCTGTATGAATTCCCCCTGCACCAAAAGCAATAGCATGTCCGAATTCAGGAGTTTTCTTAATCCCTAACAAAAACTCTTTCCCTTTAACCTGTTTCTGAACCATTACCCCCTGAACACCTTTGATTTTCTTAAGTTTATTAAAAACCTCCCAAGCAAGTTCATAATCACTAATATCCTTCACAACACCGCCAATCTTATTCTTATGAATAAGTTCTTGTCCGGAAACTTTCATCACTAAAGGAAAACCAAGCTTCTCTGTTGCACTCTTTAATTCCTTTTCTTTTTCAACATAAACCCTGTCAATAATCTCAAACCCTTCTTTTTCCAAAAAATCCTCAGCCTCTTTTTCTACAAAAATTTTCATTTCTGAAAAAAGAAATTTATTTATATATACTTTTCGCATTAATAAAATGGAAACTAAAGAGTTTCAATATCTAAAAAAGTCCAAATAAGATGAAAAAGAGGAAAGCATTAAAAAAATTCCTGAATCCAAAAACAATTGCGATTATAGGAGCATCAAATCATCCTGAAAAAGTTGGTTATGCATTAATGAAGAAATTATCACAATTCAAGGGCGAAGTCATCCCTGTAAATATAAAACATGATGAAATTTTCGGAAAAAAGGTTTACCATTCATTAAGAGAATATCCCAAAAAAATAGACTTGGCAATAATTGCAATTCCAGCTAAAAGCGTCAAAGAAACTGTCGAAGATTGTGCAAGAAAAAAAATAAAAAATGTTATAATAATAAGTTCTGGTTTTAGTGAAATAGGAGAAAGAGAATCAGAAAGGGAAATTTTGAGAATTGCAAAGCAGAATAAAATAAATTTATTAGGTCCAAATTGTTTTGGAATTGCAAATCCGCACATAAATTTTGACACAACATTTTCAAATAAGTCGGCAAAAAAAGGAGATATAGCATTCATAAGTCAAAGCGGAGCCTTGTGGAGCTACATAGCAGACATATCTTTCCTAAAACAAATATCAGGATTCTCTGGATTTGTGAGTCTTGGAAATATGGCAGACCTTGATTTCCCGGATTTTATTAAATATTTTGAAAAAGACAAAAAGACAAAAAAGATTATTTTATATATAGAAAAGATAAAAGACGGAAAAGAATTTATAGATATCTGTAAAAAGAGCAGAAAAGAAATAATAGCAATCAAAGCAGGCAAATCGCAGGAAGGAAGAGAAGTAGTAATAAGCCATACAGGAAGTTTAGCGACAGATTTTGAAATATATAAAGGTGCATTCAGACAGGCTAATGTAAAACTAGCAAACTCTATATCAGAAGCACTTGATTTTAAAGTTGATTTCCCTAAAATGCCAAAAACCAGAACAGCAATTATCACAAATGCTGGAGGAGCAGCAGCTTTAGTGACAGATTATCTTGTAGAACAAGGAATTAAAGTTGACAAACCGATTGATTTAATTGGCACAGCTTTGCCAGAAAATTATAAAAAAATATTAGAGGAACTAAAAGCATATCAGTCAATAGTCGTTATATTAACTCCTCAAACAATGTCACAGCCAGAAGAAACTGCGAGAGTTCTCGCTGAATTTCCTCAAAAAGATAAAATAATGGCATTTTTCTTGGGAGAGGACTCAATAAAAAAAGCAAGAACTATTTTAAAAAAAGCAGGAATTCCTTGTTTCACAAAGATTTAAAATCATTTAAAATGGAAAAAGAATTGACAAAAAAACAAAAATTGAAATTAAAGGCAAAAGAATCTGCAAAAAAATTTAAGAAAGAACTGAAAAAATCAACAAGTATGGGAATTGTCGCTGCATTTAGTTTTTTGATAGCACTTGCATGGAAAGAAGTGATAACAGGATATGTGAACAAAATTTCAGAATTAAGTCCTGTCAAGGGACAGTTTGTCAGTGCAGTAGTAATCACTATTATTTCTGTAATCGGAATTCTTATAGTGACCAAAGTGTTATCAGAAAAAGAAGAATAATCTTAATTATAAAATGGAAAAATCCCAAAAAATAACAAAAATAATGAATATTCTGCAAAAAGAATATCCTTCCAGCAGAACCACTTTAAACCGAATGAGAAAACCAGAGAAATCTTTACATCTTTCTGCGCATAGGCGCAGTCAGATTTCTCGGCCTAGAAAATCCAGAGAACAAAAAGATTTTCTTTGGAAGCCAGATGCATTCAAAATTCTAATCTCGTGTCTACTGAGTCTAAGAACTCAGGATAAAAATACAGCAAGAGTATCAAAAAAACTCTTTGCTATTGCGAACACACCAAAAGAGATTGTCAAATTGCCTATAAAAAAACTTGAAAAATTAATTTATAGTGCAGGACATTACAAGAAAAAGGCAAAAACTCTGAAGCATGTTTCAAAAGTTTTGATTAAAAAATATCATGGAAAAGTTCCTGATACAAAAGAAGAATTACTGGCAATAAAAGGAATAGGTCCTAAAACAGCCAACATTGTCCTAGCATTTGCATTTGATAAATTTGTCCTGCCCATAGATACCCATTGCCACAGAATCCCTAACAGACTCGGATGGATTAAAACAAAAACACCTGAAAAAACAGAAGCTGAACTCACAAAGATTCTTCCAAAAAAATACTGGAAAGAATTTAATTCTATTTTTGTTCAGTTCGGAAAAACAATATGCCAGCCCATTTCTCCATGGTGCAGCAAATGTCCTGTAAGCAAATACTGCAAAAAAATTGGCGTGACTAGAAGCAGGTAATTAAGAAACTTGGTAATTTCTAATCCAAGGGAAGACCCACATCCACCAATTCTTTTTATCAAATTCTCTCTCTTGCCTTTCTCTCTCTTCACGTAATTCAGCTACCTCTTCTGCATATTTCCTCTCAAATTCTTCATATTCTCTCTCTGCTTCAGGACCTTTTCTAAGATGATAAACTCTTAATCCAGGAAATCCTTTTACTTCTTCTCCATGCTTAAGTTTTACATCTAAACTTCTTGTCATATATCTCATAAATTAATATTCTTTAAATAATTTATCAATTCTACAACCAAATCTTTTTAAAGCATTTTCCTCTAATCCATTTATGAAACGCTCATCAAGAAGATGGAAGAAAAAACGTCAGATGCGCTGGAAGTGGCAGCGTAAGAGACTTAGAAAAGAAAAGCGAAAAAGAAAAATGAGAAAAGCCAGAGCCAGAAAGTAATCTCTCAACATAATAATCTTTATTAATCCTTTTGAAAGTAATTTATTATGAGTTATAACAAAAAAATTAAAGGGAGGTTGACGGTCAAGGAACCGTAGGTGCCTTACCATGGTCAGTGAAATATGGACAGAAAAATATCGTCCTTCTGTTTTTTCCGAACTTGTTGGACAAGATGAAATTATCAAAAGAGTTAAATCTCTGACAGATTCACTAAATATTCCCCATTTACTTTTTGCAGGACCAGCAGGAACTGGCAAGTCAACACTGGCATTGATTATAGTAAAAGAACTTTTCAAAGAAAATTGGAGGGAAAATTATCTTGAATTAAATGCTAGTGATGAAAGAGGAATTAACGTCATAAGAGAAAAAGTAAAAAATTTCGCAAGAACAAAATCCCTTGGAAATGTTGCATTTAAAATTATCTTTCTGGATGAAGCAGATGCTTTAACGCCAGAAGCCCAGCAAGCCTTGAGAAGAACAATGGAAAACTATTCATCAAATTGTAGATTTATTTTGTCGTGTAATTATTCCAGCAAAATTATAGACCCCATTCAATCGCGTTGTGCTTTATTTAGATTCAAACTTCTGGAGAAAAAAGACATGGAAAAAGTAATCCAAAGAATTGGCGAAAAAGAAAGATTAACAATCAATCAAGAAACAATAGAAATAATTTATGAAGGTAGTGAAGGGGACTGTAGAAGATGTATCAATGTATTGCAATCAACTGCAGCAATATCTCCTTCAATAACTCCTGACCTTGTCTCAACAATAATTGCAAATGCAAAACCAAAAGATATCAAAGTAGTCCTTGATTATGCAATATCAGGAGATTTCCAAAGAGCTAGAGAAAAACTTTTAGATATTATGCTCAAAGAAAGCATTGCAGGACAGGATATTATAAAAGCAATTCAAAAAGAAATCTGGAATCTGCCAGTAGAACCAGAAATAAAAGTCAGATTAACTGAAAAAACAGGTGAGGCAGAATTCAGAATTGTAGAAGGTTCTGATCCTTTTATTCAATTGCAGTCCTTGCTGGCAAGTTTTGTCCTTGCAGGATTGGGGAAGGAGTAAATGCCCTGGGTTGAGAAATATAGACCAAAAAATTTTGAAGATATAAGAGGACAGCCTCAGGCAGTTGAAACACTAAAAAAATTTGTGGAAAATTTTAATTTAGGAAAACTCACAAAAAGAGCACTGATTCTCCACGGAGCTCCTGGAACAGGCAAAACAGCTTTGGCACATGTCATAGCAAATGAAACAAATTCAGAGATATTTGAATTAAATGCAAGTGACTTGAGAAATAAAATAAAATTAAATGAAATATTAAAACCTGCCACAGAACAAAAATCACTGACAAAGAAAAACAAAATAATTCTTGTAGATGAAGTTGATGGAATTTCGAGTTATATTGATTGGGGAGGAATCACAGAATTAATTTCAATAATCGACTCCAGCCCATATCCAATTATAATCACTGCAAATGATGTCTGGCAGAAAAAACTCACGCCATTAAGAAAAAAAGCAGAACTCATACAATTAAAAGAAATAGATTACAGAACAATAAAAGACATTCTTATCAAGATATTAAAAACAGAAAATAAATTTGTAGATAACCAAATATTAACAGAAATATCTGTTAAAGCAAAAGGAGACTTACGTGCAGCCATAAATGACTTGCAGACAATCTCAAAATTAGAAGACCCTTCTTCTGTGATTTTTGATGAAAGAAATAAAGAAACAGATATTTTCAATTCCTTAAAACAAGTATTCAAAAACAAGCCGACAAATGAAATTCTGAAAGTCTTTGATTCTGTGAATATGTCTATAGATGATATAATTTTGTGGGTAGAAGAAAACATTCCGTCTGAATATGAAGGTGAAGAACTTGCAAAAGCTTTTGACAGATTGAGCAAAACAGATGTTTTCAAAGGCAGGATTTACAAACAACAATACTGGAGATTTTTAGTTTATGAAAATATTCTATTAAGTTATGGCATAGCTGCTTCAAAGAAAAATCAAAAAACCGGCTTCACGAGTTACAGAAAACCAACAAGGATTTTAAAAATATGGATGAATAACCAAAGAACACTCAAGAAGAAATCAATTGCCCAGAAATATGCAAAGTATGTTCATGTAGGAGAAAAACGTGCATTGAGAGAATTTCCAGTAATAGTGCAGATTCTAAAAGACCCTAAAATTCAAAAAGAGCTCAAACTCAATGAAGGAGAGATTGAATATTTAGAAAAAAGAGAAATTAATTAACATTGAGCACTTGTTGAACTTCCTGTGGTATCCCATCCAAATCCAGCACTTGGAGTTGAAGAACTTAATTCTGTTCCACATTCTTCAGGAGCATCATTAAATGCCTGACATATTGTATCGAGATATGCTGCAGGACTTCTTGCACTTGAAACAATCACACCATTAATAACCAGGGTAGGACTTCCTTGAACACCATATCCCTCGCTCAAGTCAGAATCAGATTCATAATATCCATCAGCTCTTTTACTGATACACCCATTCAATGCAGTTTTATCAATTCCTGCTTCTGTTAAGCATCTGTCTGCATCTTCATCTTCCAAAAAACATTCTAAATAATCCAAATACCTCTCACTTTGCTCTTCTCTTATACAAATCTGCCTTGGTGTTTCCTCTTCTTCAGGATCATGCATGAAATAATGGACAAACCTAATCTTAGCATCAATTGTATCTCCCAGAGCTTTTATAACAGGAATCAAACCCTTTTCAGCCTGAGTTCCATAAGGACAATGAGTCATAACAAATAATTCAACAACAGGTTTGTCTGATTTAGGAATCTCTTGAACTTCTTCCTCTTCTTCCTCTTCATCATAACTCAAAGGCAATAAATTCGGAGTATAATATTTTCCATCTTTAGTAACATAAACAGGTATCTCTTCCTCTTTATATTCAATCATGACCCTGTAAAAATTCCCAAAACTTTCAACATCAACTAAAGTAATTTCAGGATTATCCAAAAATTCAATAAGATTATTTGCAGCTATGTCTCCTGAAATGGCTTTTCCAGTAATTCCTCCTCCAGTAGTCACAACAACCAATAACAAGATAGCTAAAACCCCGCAAATCAAGGTTGAAAGAATAAATGGATTGCCTCTTACCTTATCAGTTAAACTTTTCTTCTTTTCCAGAGGATTTTCAGGCTTTTCATATCTTTCTTCTGGCTTTTTGTAATCTTTTTCAGAATCATCTTCTTCTTTTTTCTCTTCATCCATTTTAAATTTAAAAAAACATCACTTAAAAACCTTTGTATATTTTATTAAACAATAAATTTATAAATTCTTGTAAAAAAATATAAATATGAAAAGGCTAGAAAAGTTAAGTAAAATAGAAATAGCATATTTTAAATATGACCCAGAAAAAGACTATAGTGGTAGAATAGGAAATGCAATAGCAGAAGCCATTTTCAAAAAATGTGGATATGATACTAGAAAAGTCAAAGAATGGATTATGATGCACAGATTAATTTATCTAGCAAAAAAAGCACGCGAAGAAGAAATTCAGTTAAGGAAATCTAAATCCGAAGAAGAATATATTAAAAGATAAATATTTATATTTCTTATCCCTTATTTTAACATGGGTTTAAACATAAGAGAAATCGTTCCGCGAAGAGAAATTTCATTTTCTGATTTGAAAAACAAGATAATATGTGTTGATGCATTCAATATTTTATACCAGTTTTTATCAACAATCAGACAAATGGACGGAACTCCGTTAATGGACAATAAAAAAAGAATCACTAGTCATCTCTCCGGAATTTTTTACAGAAATATTGCTCTTATTGAACAAGGAATGAAATTAGTCTATGTCTTTGACGGCACGCCTCCTGAATCTAAAATAAAAACAAGAGAAAATAGGGAGTCTGCAAGATATCTGGCAAAAGCACGATATGAAGAAGCAAAGCAGAGCGAGGATATTCTTGCAATGAGAAGATATAGCAGTCAGTTAACAAGATTAGATGAAGACATGATTGAAGAGAGCAAAGAACTCCTGAAAGCCATGGGAATTGCGGTTGTGCAGGCTCCGAGTGAAGGAGAAGCAGAAGCAGCATATTTGTGCAGAATAAAGGGAAATGTCTATGCAAGTGCAAGTCAGGATTATGACAGTCTTCTTTTTGGCGCACCAAAACTTATACAAAATCTGACTCTGGCAAGAAAAAGAAAGACTTTTTCAGGATATGTTGAAATAAAACCAGAGATAATTGAACTGGACAGATTATTAAACTCGCTTGGAATAAATCTCGACCAGTTAATCTGTCTTGGAATACTTGTCGGAACAGATTATAATCCAAGAGGAATCCCTGGAATCGGACAAAAAAAAGCCCTGCAAACAGTAAAAAAATTCAGACAACCTGTTTTAATTTTTAAAAGTGTTGAAGAACAAATGCTGGGACTGCCTGAAGAAGACAGATTTGACTGGAAAGAAATTTTCGCATTGTTTCATAAACCTGATGTAAAAAATGCAGATTTTGTATTTCCAGATGTCAATGAGAAAAAAATAAGAGAAATTTTAATTGATGAGCATGATTTTTCAGAAGAAAGAGTTGAAAAGCAATTAAAAAGACTCAGGGATATTACAGAAAAGAACAAACAAAAAGGATTGGGTGACTGGGTTTAATGTTTTTTCTTTTTCTTCTTTTCATAATCTCTCCATAAGTTCTTCCAATACTTCTTTTCATACCAGTCCTTATCTTTTTCACTTCTCTTTTTCCATAAAAGCCTGACCAAAATCAAAACCGCACCAATAACAATCATGATTGCTTTTTCATACACAAAAAGCGCAGATGCCAGGAAGAGTCCGCCAAAGATAAATAAAGAATCTCTCTTAAAACGCAAAATCAGAAAAATTGCTGCTCCTGCAACTAAAACCGGAATTAAAACTGACAGGATTTCTGTAGAAATTCCAATATCATAAATCCACATCCCTAAATCAAAGTCAGACCTGTTTATCAGATAAGTTATACCAAAAGACAAGGCAAAAGATATGACTGCAGCAACAGAAACATTGCCTCTAAATGCCCTGCTCAAAGCAAAAAAAAGAAGCGCAAAAGAAATTACAAAAACTAAGAGAACTACCAGGGTTTTTCCCTCAATACTGCTCAAAGCATCACTAAAAGAAAAAGCTGCTGCGCTGATTAAACCAGTTAACATAACCATCAAGAATATTGCAAGCAAGTCCGCTCTTTTTTTCATAATATCTTTAAGCAAATTATTTTTATAAATTTATCTGAAAATGAAAAATCTAATTAAAAACATAGAAAAATATTTCAGCCTGAAAACTACATTTTTGATAATAAAGTATTAATTATCAAAATATTTATAAACTAAAAAGCTGTTTAACAGATATGAAAAAGGGGAAAGGGAGTAAGTCAAAAAAAGTTTCTAAAACTAAAAGTAAAGTCTTTTTTGATGATAAGAAATTACTGGCTGTCTCAATTGGATTATTTTTAATTCTTGCAGTTGCCCTTGCATTTGTAAATGTCCCTCAAAATTCAAGTTCCACAGGAAAAGTCGTAAAAGGAATAGATATTTCTGAAGATAATGATATAATTGGGAAAATAGGAACCTTTTTGACAAATTTCATTAATCCTGAAAAAGTAGACCCTGTTGTGTTAAAATGGGTTATCTTCTTTACATTTACTCTACTTATTTGGGCGGTTTTATCTTCATTTACAAAAACAAAAAAAAGCGCCTTGTTAAAATTATTATCCTTACCTGTTGCTTTTGCAATGGTCTATTTCCTGAAACCAGAAGAAATCTTCGCAGGACTAATAGGATATAGTGCACTAGGAATGACAGTTATTGTAGTAGGTCCTTTTTTGGCGATTGTCTTTTTCTCAGCTAAACTTTTGCAAGGAAGATTAACTGCTATAAAAATCATATCTCAATTAATGGTATGGTATTTCTACTTGGCTTTCCTAATTTACTTTTTAGTTAGAGCTTTCTTTGCAACAGAAACTTACAGTTTATGGATTATCCTTATAATAGCAATAGGAATTATCATAAGTCTTTTTATAATAATAAAGAATAAGGGATGGAGAAAATTAATAGCAAAGTTTGAAAGAGAGGGAGTTGCAAAAGGAATAGAAGATGTTCAGAGTGCATTAGGTACAAAAGAAAGAGCTGAAGCAGAAAGAGCAAAAAGTCAGGGGGAAGATTTTACTTCTTAAATAATTTCTCAAAAGATTTAATAATTCTTTTTATTTTTGCAATATATGAAAAATATGAAGATAAGAGCATTTGATGTCATGGGAAATATTGCGATTGTGAAATTTCCAAAAGAGTTCAAGCAAAAAGAAAAAAAGAAATTTGCTGACAAGATTCTGAAAGATAATAGTTCTATAAAAACAGTTTTGGAAAAAACAGGGAAATTTTCAGGAAGATTAAGAAAGATGCAGACTAAATATGTTGCTGGAGAAAAGACAAAAGAAGTGTTATATAAGGAAAATGATTGTGTTTTCAGATTCAATATTGACAAGACTTATTTCTCATCCCGTTTAAGCAATGAACGAAAAGAAATTGCATCAAAAATCAAAAAAGGAGATAGTGTCTTGGTCATGTTTGCTGGTATTGCCCCTTTTTCAATCATCATAGCAAAAAAATCAAAACCAGATAAAGTTTATTCAAATGAAATAAACAGAGAGGCAAACAAATATGCCAAATTAAATATTGAATTGAACAAAGTCAAAAACAGGGTCATATTAATTCCGGGAGATATTAGGAGAGTTGTTGATAAAATTGGTTCACTTCGTTCTCAGATTGATAAAAATTTAATTAACCAAAAAATTGATGATTTATTATTAACAAATCCTAATCAATCCTCGCATCAGCGAGACAAATTAAAATATTCAAAGATTCCTAAAAAATTTGATATTATTGTAATGCCACGTCCGCAATTAAAAGAAACTTTCCTGAAACAAGCTTTTATATTATCCAAAAAAGGAACAAAAATTTATTATTATGATTTCTGCAGACAAGATGAAGAAAGCAAAATTACTGAAAAAATAAAAGATGAAGCTAAAAAAGCAAAAAAGAAAATCAAGATTTTAAAAACAAAACCAGCAGGAGAAATAGCTCCTTATAAAATCCGATTAAGAGTGGATATGCAGGTTGAAAATTAAAATATCAAGATTATTTCCACTTATCAAAATAATTATGTATTAATTCTTATAATATCGAGCAAAAGCGAGACAATTTTAAAAGAATGTTATGTATCTATAACTCTTTCTCCTTGCTGATTGCTGTTGGAGCCTCGCCGCCGTGCCAGGTAAATCTCGGTCTTATACGAACAGGATAGATTCTTTCAGAATTGTCATCAAGAATTATTGCAGAGCCTTTGAGAGCAGGCAAATCATCCATATATTTTTTGATACTCTCTAACAAATAACTCTGCATAATATAATTCAATGCCTCAACATCTGGCTGGCTCGTAATTCTGTGAGAAATAACTATATCTGATTGAGTCATAACATCTTTATGAATCTGTCCGGGCTGTTGTGTGGCTAATACCAATGAAATTCCTGGCTGTCTTCCTTCCCTCAAAAGCTGAATCAAAGAATCTGTTGCAATAGTTTTTTCCTCCAAGGGCAAAAATTCATGAGCCTCATCTATGAAAAGCCACACAAGAGGATTTTCCTTTTTTCCAACATCAGAAAAAAATTCAAGACTTCTTGAAACTGATTCAACCTCTTCCTTTTTTCTTGCAGACATCCTTTCTTTGAAAATTTTCCTTGAAACCAGGCTTATGACCAATGCCCTGACATTAAATGCTCCGACAGAATTATAAACACTTAAATCAAGCACAGTAGTCATACCTCCGGTCACTAAATCTTTTACCTTTGTCGGTTTCTCTGCTCCTCTTGCAAAAATCCCCCAGGTCTCTGCTGCCTCAAACAATCCAACAGCAGCATTTTTAACTCCAACAGGATTTTTCTCATCTCTTTCCAAATGTGAAATTATGTCTTTTATTTCAAAATTTTTCTGAGTTCTTAATTTATTAATTGTTCTCTGAATTAAAACAGCCACGGGGTTTACCATATCTAAACCAAAAGTTGTTACCCAATCTTCAGAAGACAGCTCTGAAACATCAAGTGCAAATTTTTCATCAATTGGAATACCTTTTTCAAGATAAAAATCAAAATGCCCGAATGGAACAAAAATTTTTACAGGAAAAGTTTTGGGTTTAAGTTTCCATTCCTGTAAAAGCATCTTATCTTTTTCATTTTCAAATTTCATTGTCCAGTAAATCCCCATTGTATCAAAAATTAATGAGCCGATATTCTGGCTGACCTCTTTTGGAAGATTTGAGAGTTCTTCTGCTATAACCCCTAAAGTATAACTTTTTCCAGAGCCTCTTTTTCCTGCAACCAAAACAACATGGCTTCTGGCAATATCCATCAATATTTTATTACTCAGAGAAGTATATTGCCCCATCCGAACATAACCTTTTCCGATAAAAACCAATCCTCTGTTTTGAAAAATCTTTTTATCTGCCAAATCCCTACCAATTATAATATCATACGGCATAATAAAAAAAAGTTAAGCCTGTTTTTAATTATTTTGATATTAGAATAACTTAAAAAGTCCTCTATATAATTTTATAACATGAAAACTGACTTTATTCCTATTGACTATAATTATTTTGATTTTGAAGGAAAAAATCATATAAAAATCATAGGAAGAAACAGCAAAGGCAAGAGAATCTGTGTAATAGATGCCTGCCCAGTTTATTTTTGGGCAATTCTAAAAAATGACTTAGCAAAGAAACAACTGGATAAATT
Source organism: Candidatus Woesearchaeota archaeon (assembly GCA_964495875.1). Lineage (GTDB taxonomy): Archaea > Nanobdellota > Nanobdellia > Pacearchaeales > GW2011-AR1 > JAGLWP01. The sequence continues at coordinate 201,491 of CAZBWB010000001.1, forward strand.
AATTGATAAAATAAACAAGATTAAATTAAACATCAAGGGAAGACAGACAAAAGTTGAAAAAACAGAGATTCACGAAAAAAATTTTCTTGGAAAAAAAATAAAAGCAATAAAAATATTTGCCACGAATTACAAGGATTTACATGATATTGCTGACAAATTAGGAATACCTGAAATAGAAAAAAGAAGAGGATATGACCTCGGATTCATAACTCACTATATTACAGAAAAAAAACTCTTGCCAATGCAATGGTATGATATTGAAGGAGAAAGCTTAAGAAATGATGAATTTAATGGAGTAACATCTAACTTAGATGTGGATTTATGTATAAAAATAGCATCCTTAAAACAAACCAAAGACAAATCCTTTCATCCCAGAATTCTTGCATATGATATTGAAGCAGACGAATTTCAAATAGGGAAAGGAGAAATACTGATGATATCTTTAGTTTCAGATAATTTTAAGAAAGTATTAACATGGAAACACTGTCCAAAAAATCTCGATTATGTTGAATGCCTGAAAAGCGAGGCAGAAATGCTTGAAAGATTTGTGGAAGTTGTAAAAAAGATTTCTCCGGATTTCATAACTGGTTATTTCTCAGATGGTTTTGACCTTCCATATTTGAGAGCAAGGGCAGAAAAAAATAATATAAAATTAAATTTGGGTTTAGATAACAGTCAGCCAAAGTTTTTCAGAGGTGCCATATCTTCAGGAAAAATTAATGGAATAATTCATATTGACTTATTAAGATTTATACAAACTGCCTATTCCCAGTATATGCAATCAGAAACTCTGTCTTTAAATGAAGTTGCAAAAGAATTTTTAGGGGGTGAAAAAAAAGATTTTAAGATACAACATTCTTCAAAATTAGAAGACCATCACTGGGAGCAATATTTTGAATATAATTTGCATGATTCTGTGTTAACTTATGGTTTATTTGAAAAATTTTGGCCAGACCTATTGGAATTCACAAGAATTATGCAAGAACCCATTTTTGATGTCTCGAGAAATGGCATGTCAACTAATGTTGAGGATTATATAATGCATAACCTCGGCAGATTTAATGAGATACCTGAAAAACGCCCGACATATGATGAAATTGGAGAGAGAAGGAGAAGAGAAAAATATGAAGGGGCTTTTGTATTCCAGCCATCTCCGGGATTATATGAAAATGTAGTAATATTTGATTTTACCAGTTACTGGCCGAGTATCATAGTAACATTTAATTTATCAAAAACCACATTATTGGATAAAAAAGACAAAGATGCATTAGAAGTGGAAATAAGAAATAAAAAAATCTATTTCAGCAAAAACCCGGGCTTCTTTCCAGAAATGTTAAAGGAAATTATTGAAAAAAGAAAAAAATATAAACAAGAATTAAGAAGAAAAGAAGACCCTGTAAAAAGAGCAAGAAGCAATGCATTCAAACTTTTGGCTAATGCTTCTTACGGTTATCAGGGATTTTTTGGTGCAAGATACCACTGCGCTGAAGCTTCTGCAGCAACAACAGCCATAAGCAGAGATTTTATCAAAGATATAATTAAAAAAATAGATGAAGCAGGATATAAAACAATTTATTCTGACACTGACAGTATAGCTTTTTTGATAAACAAAAAAACAGAAGCAACAACTCTGAGATTTTTAAAAAAACTTAACGAGCAACTTCCAGGAATAATGGAATTAGAATTAGAAGATTTTTACAAAAGAGGAATATGGGTGACAAAAAGAACAGGGGAGTTCGGTGCAAAGAAAAAATATGCCCTGATAGACAAAAAAGGAAAATTAAAAATCAGGGGTTTTGAAACAGTAAGAAGAGATTGGTGCAATTTAGCAAGGCAGGTTCAAAATAGAATAATAAGGCTTATTCTGCAAGATGGAAACGAAAAAGAGGCATTGGAATATATAAAAGAGATTGTAAAAAAAATAAAAAACAGAGAAATCAGCAAAGAAGATTTAATAATAAGAACTCAACTAAAAAAACCATTATCAGAATACAAGGCAATTTCCCCACATGTTATTGCTGCAAGAAAAATGCAGGAAAAAGAAATTCCGATTGATTTAGGAAGTTTAATCGAATATTATATTTCAGAGACTAAAGAGGAAAAAAAGTTAGTAAGGGAAAAGGTGAAACTTCCTGATGAAAAAGGAAAATATAATATAAAATATTATCTAAAAAGACAGATTCTTCCTGCAGTTGAAAATATTTTTCAGATTTTTGATATAGACATAAAAGAAGTCACTGATGAAAAAAAACAAAATAAACTGGACAAGTGGGTGAAATGAAAACCAAAACCAAAAAAATAATCTACAGAATTTTGAAAATAATCTGGTTTATCTTAGGAGGATTTGCTCTGCTCTGGACAGTATTTTTCTTTATTAAAATGCAGACAATCAATACTCTTGGAGTCATTGCAGCAGCAGTATTATTTGCAGCAGGAATTTATATTCTTGCTATATACATTATTGTAACCCTTCTCTTTCTTTTTATCAAGTGGACAGTTAAAAAATTCAGAAGAACAAAACATTCGAAAAAGTAAAATGGAAACCGAAAAAATTATTAAAGCAGGAAAAATCGCATCACAGGTTAGAGATTATGTAAAACCATTAATAAAAAAAGACATGCCTTTGATTGAGATAGCTGAAAAAATAGAAACTAAAATACAAGAACTGGGGGGCAAACCAGCTTTTCCGACAAACTTGAGCACAGATAACATTGCTGCTCATTATACTCCTTCCTATAATGATGAAAGTCTTGCCCAGGGACTTTTAAAAGTTGATTTTGGGATTCATATTGACGGCTGGGTTGCAGATACAGCCTTCTCATTGGACTTGGAAAATTCTGACGAAAATAAAAAATTAATTCAGGCAAGTGAAGATGCCCTGAAAAATGCCTTAGAAAAAATCAAAGAAAATGTCAAAGCTTCTGAAATTGGCAAAACAATTCAGGAAACGATTGAATCATACGGGTTTTCTCCGGTAATTAATCTTTCAGGACATGAGATGAGACAGTATGAGTTACACGCAGGACCGACTGTTCCAAATATAGATGATAAAAAAAATATTGAATTAAAAAAAGGACTCTATGCAGTTGAGCCGTTTGCAACAACAGGCTCTGGAAAAGTCCATGATGGAAAACCTTCTGGAATATATATGTTAATCAATGAAAAAAATCCAAGAAGCCAGACTGCAAGAAAAGTTTTAAGTTTTATAACAGAGAAATATAACACTCTTCCATTTTGCTCCAGATGGATTGTAAAAGAACTTGGAGCAAATGCATTATTCGGACTAAAACAACTCGAAGATAATGGAAATCTGCATCAGTTCCCGCAATTAACAGAAATATCACAAGCCAAAGTCAGTCAGGCAGAGCATACAATATTAGTTGATGAAAAAGAAAACATAATTACAACTGTTTAAGCAGAAAGATAATTATTTTATATCTTCAAATTTTTCATTATTTCTTGATAATCCTCTGGGCAATAACTATGTGACAGCCTGCCTCTAAACATATCCATGAGTCTATCATATAAAACAGGATTATCTTTTCTCCTTAGCCATAAATTCGCTTCATCATCAACCCTTATCTTTTTGCATATACTACAAATAGCTAAAATTTCCTTTTCAATCATCATCCCAAATAACTTCCATTAATAGGAACTGCTGCTTTTGCTGATTTCAGATAATTCTCTTCAATTTTTTTATAAACTTCAATTGTTGAATTTGTGACACTTGGCCTAACTTCTTTTAATGCTTCTTCAAAATGCTTTTTCTTAACTTGCTTGGATTCTATTGATTCTCTAAGAGCAAACATTGCAGCTTCTCTGACAACTGAATCCAAATCAGCACCAGTATATCCAATTGTCTTTTTTGCTAAATGGGTAAGATTCACGTCTCTTGCTAATGGAGTATTTTTTGTTTTAATCTTTAGTATTTCTAACCTTCCTTTTTCTTCAGGAGCATTTATTAACAGAATTCTGTCAAATCTTCCAGGCCTCAATAAAGCAGGGTCAAGCATATCTGGTCTGTTGGTTGCTCCAATAACAAGAATATCGTTTAAATCTTCAAGTCCGTCCATCTCTGCTAACAGCTGATTCAAAACCCGCTCTATGACTCTCGTTCCTGTTTCAATTCCCCTCTTTCCTGCTAATGAATCAATCTCATCAAAAAAGATAACACATGGAGCCACTTGCCTTGCTCTTTCAAAAATCTTTCTCATACCTTCTTCTGATTTACCAACCCACATACTCAATAATGAAGGTCCTTTAACTTGTATAAAATTTGCTTCAGATTCTTTAGCAACTGCTTTTGCCAATAAAGTTTTACCTGTTCCAGGAGGACCATATAATAAAATGCCTCGTGAAGGACGAATTCCCATTCTGCCAAAACTATCAGGATATTTCATCGGCCATTCCACTGCTTCTTTTAATTCTTGTTTAATATTATCCAAACCTCCGATAGCTTCCCAATCAATATTTGGAGTCTCAACAAAAACTTCTCTCATTGCAGAAGGTCTGACAATCTTAAGAGCATCCATAAAATCTTCTTGTCTGACAATCAGTTTTTCTAAAACGTCCTGGGGGATTTGTTCTTCACCATCTAATTTAATTTCTGGAAGTAATTTTCTCAGCACATTCATAGCAGCTTCTTTAGTCAATGCCTCCAAATCAGCACCCACAAATCCATGAGTTAAATTTGCAAGGTTTTCAAGATTAACTTTTTTGCTTAAAGGCATTCCTCTTGTATGAATTTTCAAGACTGCGAGTCTTCCTTCTTTCCCAGGAACATTAATCTCTAATTCTCTGTCAAAACGTCCTGGTCTTCTCAAAGCAGGGTCAAGAGCATTTACTCGATTTGTTGCTCCAATAACAATAACTTTTCCTCTTGATTTCAAACCATCCATCATTGTTAAAAGCTGACTAACCACACGTCTCTCAACTTCTCCTGTAACCTCTTCTCTTTTCGGAGCAATAGCATCAAGTTCATCAATAAAAATAATTGAAGGAGCTGTTTTTTCAGCATCTTCAAAAATATCCCTAATCTTTTTTTCAGATTCTCCGTAAAATTTGCTCATAATTTCTGGTCCGTTTAATAATATAAAATTAGCCTCTGATTCGTTTGCTACTGCTTTTGCCAGTAAAGTTTTACCTGTTCCAGGAGGACCGTGCAGTAAAATCCCTTTTGGTGGTTGCACTCCAAGTCTCTCAAAAATCTCAGGATGTTTCAAAGGTATCTCAACCATTTCTCTAATTTTTTTTATCTCACCATTCAACCCGCCGATATCCTCATAAGTAATCTCGGGGATTTTCTCATCACTCATCTCAACAGCTTTTGGATTTAATATGACTTCTGTATTGTCAGAGATATAACAGGGTTGATTTGGATTTGTTGAAACAACTAAAAATCTAATTTGAGTAACTGCACCTCCCAGATTTCCAAAACCCATTCCCCCAAGAATATCATTTAAATTTCCAAAAATATCATTCATATCGCCAAATTCATCAGACATCAAATCCCTTCTTCTTTGCACACCTCCTAAAACAACAATATCTCCTTTCAGAATTGCTCTTCCCAAAAGTCCTCTTTTCAAATCTTCTGGGTCTCCCTGAACCATGATTCCTTTTTGAGCAGGAGCAATAATCATTTTTTTTGCTTCTTTAACTTCTGGTTTGAAAATTGAAACAACATCACCGATTCCTGTTTTAGCATTTCTCCTTAAAATACCATCGATTCTTATAATTCCTTCACCAACATCAGCAGGATAAGCCCTGTCAGCCCTTGCGACTGTTTCACGATTCCCCTTAATCAGAATAACATCTCCTCTCTTGATATCAAGTTCTCTCATTATTTCAGAATCTATTCTTGCAATTCCCTTATAAGCATCATCCTGAAGTGCTTCTACAACTTTTAACTTAATCTGTTTTTGTTTCATTTTACGGAAATAATACTCCTATTAAAATTAATATTAAGAGGATAATCTCTATTTTAATTTCTTTATTCATTGTAATCACTCCCTAAATATTCTAAATGAACTATATGAAAGTATCTGATCATTTTATTTTTCCTTTTTAATTATTCCTTCTTCGAAATTTAAACTTAATCTTCCCATTTCTTCAAAGCATAATTTTACCATATTATCCATGGCTTTTCTCTGCTCATTCATAAAAGAGACAATTTCTTTGGGAATTGAAACAGCATAACTGTTCCCAACTAGTCTCATTTTTACTCTAAATTCTTTATTTCTTAGATTTATAAATCTATTATATTTTTGCTCATCTATCGGATGAATTATTTTTTCATTGCATTTTGGGCAAACCATAGCCCTAAACCAAAATCCTCCTTTGGCTATTTTTGCTTTTTTCATCTTTGAATTGCATTTTCTACATAAAATTGTATTATCAAAGATGTCCATGGTATATACTCCTTGTGTATACCAATAAATGGATACTATTTAAATATTTTGGTGATGAAAGTTTGTATTAAAATCAAATAAAACATTTTAAAAATGCTATTGATTAAATATCTTAATGAATAAAAAAATTGAGGTGGTAAAAAAATTCCTGAAAAAGTTTTGGTTTTTGTTGTGGAAAGACAATAGTTTAAAAGGCTGGATTTTCTCACTCATATTTTTATTTGTATTCATAAAATTCATTTTCCTTCCAATCTTGAGTTTAATAACAGGCACTGCCCTGCCTTTGGCAATTGTCGAATCATGCAGCATGCATCATAAAGGAAGTATTTTCTCAAGTTTTGATAATTGGTGGGAAAGACACGAAGAAAAATATGAATCGCTCGGGCTGAGCATTGAAGATTTTCAGGGAGGATTATTCAATAAATTCAGAAGAGGATTTACAAAAGGAGACATTCTTTTTCTCGTAAAAGCAAATCCAGAAAAATTAAAAATTGGAGATATAATTACGTTTAATTCTGGAACAAAAAAGACTCCCATCATCCACAGGATAACAAACATTACAGAAAAAGATGGGGAGTTAATCTTTACAACAATAGGAGACAATAATGCTAAAATCCTTACTCCGTCAAATAATGTTGCAGGAGTTAATGAGAGAGAAATCAAGTCAGAACAACTCGTTGGAAAAGCAGTCTTTAGAATCGTGCCTTATCTTGGATGGGGAAAACTGATATTTTTTGAACATTTAAAACCAGAAGCAGAAAGGGGAATTTGCAGAGAAAATTAAGAAAAGTTTTTAAACCCAACAAAATAAAAATGAAGGGGGAATCATGATGGAATTTTGTCCAAAATGTGGTGCTGTTCTTATTCAAAAAAGAAAAAAGGATGGATGTATAAGATGCAATTATTCGGCAAAAAACAAAGTCCATATATCTACTTCTGAAAAGATAGGTGAAAAAAAAGAAATTGCAGTTGTAAAAAAAGAAACACAAACATTTCCTATAATATCAGAAAAATGCAAAAAATGCGGTAATGATAAGGCATTTTTCTGGACAGTTCAGACCCGTTCAGGAGACGAAGCAGAAACAAAGTTCTTCAAATGCACAAAATGCGGACATACTTGGCGAGAGTATCGATGAGCAAATGAGATAATAAGTAATAGCATCGATGCTCGAGTAGAGAATATAGATAAACTTTTTAATCTCTTTTTCTAATAATTATTCATGGCTCCATAGCTCAGCTTGGTTAGAGCACCAGACTCTTAGAAAATCTCTTTGGAGGTATCTGGGTGTCGGGGGTTCAAATCCCTCTGGGGCCATTTTTTGGGATTTGAACAGATTCAACCAAAATTTCTCGAGAAATTTTTAGGACTCTCTTGGAGCCATTAATAATCTCCAATAGATTTATATAATATAATTTCATTAAAATAAAATGACACAAGTAATAAAAAGAGGCGGAAAAAAGGAAAAATTCAATCCTGGGAAAATAGAAAATGCTCTCAAGGGGGCTGCAAAAAAAGCAGGATTTTCAAGAGGCAGGATAGAGAAAGTTGTCAATGAAGTTGGTAATGCAGTAATCAACTTTTACAGAAAGAAAAATATTGTGCAAACAAGTGCAATAAGGAAATCCATCGTAGGAAGACTAGACAGAAATTTTAAGACAGTTGCTTCTGCTTGGAGAAAACAGGAAAAGAAAAAGAGAAAAAAATAAATTTAATATCTTAAGGCATTTTTTCCAGAATTGATTGTATTGCCCACTTTTTAGTTCTCTTTAATTTTCCAACAACAGCCTTTCCTTTTTTCTTTCCTTTATATTCAGTATGGCTCAAAGGAACAGTTCTAAAACTGGTTTTTATAAATAAACCAGGAGCTTTCTGACGCCATCTTTTGTATTTTGTTGTCTTTCTTGGATACTGTCCTTCTTTCCTGAATTTTTTTATTTGTTTTTTTGTCGGCATTTTATCTATGTTTGAAGAATTCAATAGCCCTGAATCTTTTCATAACTTTAGAATAAGAGCCCTTAGGAACCAAAACTTTTGTCATTGCTTCATTCAGTAATCTAAAATCATAATTTCTAACAGAGCCTTCTAATTTATTTTTTCCTGGATATTTTCTCCATCTTCCTCCTGATTTTGGTTTACACTGCAATACCATTATTTCTTTGGGGCAGTTATTTTTAAGATGCCTTTACTAAAATTTATTTTTGTTTTTTTAGGATTAATCTCAGGAAGCGTTGTTGCATAATTAAAAATTCTCTGACTCATTTCTCTATGATAAAAATCTTTTTTCTGAATTTCATTTTTATTTTTCTTTTTCGCTTTTATCGATATTGAATTTTTAGAAATTTTCACATCTATATCCTTTCTGTTAAAATTCGGTAAATCAAAAGTCAATACAACCTCTTTTGAATTATTCTTCATTTCCAACCTCTTTTTTGTTAACTAAAAATAGATAATAAGAAATATATATAAAATTTTCCCTATTTCCAATTAAGGAAAATATACAGTTCAGGGGCATAATAGTAGAATTATTTAATCAAATTTTTTATGTTCTCAATAGCCTCTGCAACCTCTCTGCCTTTCTTAGTCAGTTGTATAATTTTTATTCGCCCCTTTTTTTCAAAAACAACTAACTTCAAAGCCTCTAAAGTCTGTAAAATTTTCACTGCGTGGCTATAGGTACAGTCTACTTCTTTTGCTAGAATACTGCCATACCTCATCCTTGTGTTCTTCTTCAAAGAAACCAGCATCATTGCAGGCTTTCTCCTGAAAAAGATGTCAAAATTGTCTTTCATTTTGAATATTACAATGTATATATTCAAGAAAACATATTCCTTTTAAATGTTTCGAAAAACCACTTTTCAAAATATTTATTAATCCAAAATAACTTTTGAAAATATGGAAAAAAAATCAAAGAAAGCAAAAAAAATTTCAAAAGAAGAAATACAAGAATCAAAGAAAACCAAAGTCCTTGCAATCGGAGATATTCATGGAGATACTGGTTTAGTTAAAAAACTTGCTGAAAAAGCAAAAAAAGAAGATGTTGATTTGGTTATTTTAGCCGGAGACATAACCCTTGCAGACCATTCCACAAAAAATATTATTGGTCCGTTCATAAAAGCTAAAAAACAAGTTCTTTTAATTCCAGGAAACCATGAATCAATTGCCACAGTAGATTTCTTAGCTGAAATGTATCCAAATACTAAAAATATCCATGGATATTCTTTCATTAAAGGCAATTTAGGAATTTTCGGAGCAGGAGGAGCAAATATAGGAATTAATAATATGAGAGATTCTGAAATATTTAATTTATTAAAAAAAGGAAATGAGAGAATTAAGCATTTAAAAAAGAAGATTATGGTGACACACATGCATCCAAAAGGAAGCAAAGCAGAATTTTCCGGATTTGAGGGAAGCAGAGCAATAAGAAAAGCAATAAAAGAATTCAAACCAGACTTTTTAATAAACTCGCACATTCATGAAGCATCTGGAATAGAAGAAAAAATAGGCAAGACTAGAGTTATTAATGTCAGCAGAAAAGAAAAAGTTTTTGAGATTTAATTAACTATTCAGCAGGATTATGGATTGTGGCTGTTATTATAATGTTTAATTTTTTCGCTTCTTCCCATAAACCAGGAAAATCTTCAAACAAAGAGTCATAATTTCCAAATACTGGATTTTGTGCAATACCATTAAAAAAATTTCCAAGTTTCATATTGAATTTTGCAGAACTCCCTTCAATATCAGCAAAGGGCCAGCATTTTTTATGTGCTTTTAAACCAAGGGGGTCAAAATAAAAATAAATTGTATTAACATTAGCTTTTCTTGCTTCGTCATATTCTGCACGAAAATCTTCTGCCTGCCTTTGGCAAATTGATTTCAAATCACCTAATCTCATATTATAAAATAATTCTTCAATTCTCTCTTCCAAAAGAGTTTTTTGACAATAATTAGAAGGTGTTAATTCAGATAAAAAATCCTCAACAATAGCTTTAATCGCCACTTGTTTTTGTCTGTCTGATAAATCTGCTGAAAAAAGTTTAGATTCCAGTCTTTTTTCTAGTTTTGGTGCTTCTATTCTTTTTTCTTCTATAATTCTCTTCACAACCTCTTCTTCTTTTGATTCTAAGTACTTTTGACTTTCTCCATCAAATTCAAACCCAAAAACACAAATGTCTGAGTCAGTAACCGAGTATTGTCTGTATAAAACAGGAACAGAACATCTTGTGTTATAACCTCTTTTTTGCTCCTTTTTTTTGGTTTCAATTAGCTTTGTGTTTAATTTTGAATTGCAAAAAATACATTTACCCTGTTTAAAATCAAGAATTTCTTCTTCTGATAAAGAAAACTCTGGCAACATATCTATATCATTCCTAAATTATTAATAAATATTTAGATAATGCAGAATAAAGATTCAAAAACCTATAAAAACCCTTTTTCTAATTAATAATATGCCAAGGAAAAAAATAAAAAGCAAAGAAGAAAGAACAGCAGAAGAATATTTTCCTATAGATGAAACAGATGTTAGATATGCTGTAGAAAAACCATATAAAAAAACAGAAAGTTCAGAAATAGTTGAGAAAATAAATAAAAAAAATTATAATAAAAGAAGTTACAATAAAAAAAGAAAAACAAAACAAGCAAAATATACTCCTTCAAAAATATCTTTGAAAAAAAATGGTTATGAACTGATTATAACAGAAAAACCGCAGGCAGCATCAAAAATTGCTAATGCTCTTGGAAAAGCAGTCCAGAAGAATTTTAACAAAATTCCTTATTATGAAGTTGATAAAAATAATGAAAAAATCATTGTCGCCTGTGCAGTAGGGCATTTGTTCACTTTAAAACAGACTGCCCCTGGTTCAAATGTTCCTGTGTTTGACATAGACTGGATGCCAAATTATCTTGCAAGAAAAAAAGATTTCACAAAAAGATATTATGATACATTGTTAAAACTTGCGAGAAATGCAGGAAGCCTGACTGTTGCAACAGACTATGACATTGAAGGAGAAGTCATAGGGCTGAATGTTGTGAGATTTATCTGCAGTCAAAAAGACGCGAACAGAATGAAATTCTCAACACTAACTCCGACTGAATTAAATCAGGCTTATGAAAACAAATCAAAAACTCTGAACTGGGCTCAGGCAATCGCAGGAGAAACTCGGCATTATCTTGACTGGTTTTATGGTATAAATTTATCCCGTTCTCTGATGAATGCTATAAAGACAACAGGCAAGTTCAGAATAATGTCAATAGGAAGAGTTCAGGGTCCTGCGTTAAATATAATTGTTCGAAAAGAGAAAAAAATACAGGAATTCAAACCAAAACCATACTGGCAGGTTTTCATAACTGTAAAAAATTCTCATGAATTGGAATTAAAACACAACAAAGACATCTTTGATAAAAAAAATTTAAAACAGTTTGAAAATCTCAAAGGAGAAACTGCTGAAGCAAAAACAGAAAAAAAGCAGCAAATTATGCCTCCAAACTCTCCGTTTAATTTAACAGGATTGCAATTAGAATCATACAGATTATACGGGATAACTCCGTCAAAAACACTACAGATAGCGCAATCTCTTTATCTCAACGGAATGATTTCATATCCAAGAACCTCTAGTCAAAAACTCCCTGCCTCAATAGCCTATAAAGAAATATTAAAAAAACTTACAAGAAAATACCAAGTTGAAAAATTAATAATCAAAGATAAACCTATTGAAGGAAAAAAAACAGACTCTGCTCATCCTTCAATATATCCGACAGGACAGGAGAATGAAAATCTTTCCTCAGATGAGAAGAAGATTTATGACTTAATCTGCAAAAGATTTTTGTCTCTTTTCTGCGATAATGCTGTAATTAATAAAAAGAGAGTTATTGTAAAAAAAGATGATTTATCATTTTCGACAAATGGTGCCTCAGTAGAGAAAAAAGCCTGGCTGGAAATATATCCTATAAAAATTAAAGAGACAGAAATACCTGATTTGGAAGGAAATGTTAAGATAATAGACATACGGACAGAAGAAAAAGAAACACAGCCTCAAAAAAGATACACTCCTGCATCAATAGTATCAGAACTTGAAAAAAGAAATTTAGGAACAAAAGCCACAAGAGCAAGCATAATAGAAACTCTCTATGGCAGGGGATATATTCGGGAAAAAAGCATAGAAGCAACTCCTTTAGGAATTAACCTCATATCTATATTAGAAAAATACTCTCCGATAATCATAGATGAGGAATTAACGAGAGAGTTTGAAAAAGACATTGAAGAAATTGAAAAATCAAAAAAGGATTTCAAAGACAAAGAAGATAAGATACTGAAAAAAGCAGAAAAAACAATCAAAGAAATTTCCAAGGATTTTGATGAGAATGAAGAAAAAATTGGAAAAGAATTAACCGATGCTAATGAGAAACTTAGAGAGCAACAAAAAGAAGAAAACAAACTGAACAAATGCCCTGTATGTAAAAAAGGAAATTTAACAATAATGTATTCCAGGAAAACAAGAAGATATTTTGTTGCATGTGATGCTTATCCTAAATGCAGAAATACCTATACTCTTCCTCCAAATGGATTGATTAAAAAAACAGATAAAGTTTGTGAAAAATGCGGATTTCCCATGCTGATGAGAATCTCCAAAGGAAAAAGACCCTGGATATTTTGCTTTAATCCTGATTGCGAAACCAACAAAGAGAGAATTGAGGAATATAAGAAAAGACAAGAGAACAATAATTCTTAAAAAGCTTGAAATAAAGATAAATTAATGACAGAAAGATTAATAGACTTTATATTAGACGTCGGGATTAAGAATAGATTTTTTATCCACTATAGACACTCTGATACACAAGAAGACTTTCAAATTTATCAAGTAAAAGGCCATTCAGGAATCGGCCAAACCATTCCTCAAACATTAGTTATAGATATTTGTATGTATAATTTAAGAAACAAAAATGTTTCCAGACACAATAAATATCTTGGTTCCTTATTAGAAGATGAAATAGCAACAGCAAAAGAAATAGATTCTATTCCCAAAGAACTCAGACAACAAGCAGAAGAGCTTCAAAAATCTAAAGAAAAACCTTACTCATCTTTTTGAATATGGTAACTTGGGAAGAAATTTATCCCGATAAAGAATTGAGAGAATTTGTAAAATTTGAAGCAAAATTCTTTAGAGAAGAAGAGAGAAGAATAAGAAAAGAAAAAACAAATTATATCCTTCCTATGGAAGATTATTCTCTTAAAACCACTCCGCCAACCTCTTCTGAGTCCTGACCTGATTTAACAGTCTGCTTCTATGTAATATATTTTCTGGATTAAAATTATATTTGATTTTTCCAATCTGCTTGACTGTTTGCAAAAGTTCATCTTTGCTTCTGAATTTCATTCTTTTTTTCATAGCTCTTTTAACACTCTCTCTCACAACCCAGACTCCGAGAGCAGCCCAATAACTTGGAGTTTCAAGTCTTATAGCAAGAATAGATGCCTGACGCTTAACTGTATCCAGATACTGAAGTATCGGCAACCTGGAAGCATAATATCCTCCTGCAGTATTTGAGGCATAAGTTTTCCGTCCAGAATAACTCTCATAATCTGTGGATGCCTTAATCTCATCACTTGAATTCCAGGAACTGCCGGGATAATATAATTCAAAAAGTTCATAACTCCAAACATCAGGAAAAGCCAGAATCAAATACTGGTTCCCCATAAACTCTCCAAAAAATAGTTCATAATCTTCCAGCCACTTATACTCTCTAACTCTTCTTAAAATACTTTTTCCAATAGTGTCATCTGTTGCAGTTATGCTCCATCTTGTAGGCACGAGCCGCTTATTTTTCTTTAATCCTAAAACTCCGACAGACAGAATTTTATTAAGAACATACTCGCTAAAATTATTTTTATACAAATATTCAATCCCTTCACTTGCCTTTATCTCATCATTAATTACCTTGTCAACCTTTCTGTGAATTTTGACATTGCCTGTAATCTTAGCTTTTTCAAGAGGGGCATGCATTCCATGAGGAGTCACAACTCTGTCCTTTCCTCTTCCAACATTCAGTCTTTTCTTAAGCTTAATCTCAACATCAACAGGCTTGGAAGCAATAGCAATTTCCTGAGCCATTTGAACAAATTTATTATTTAATCTTGAATCCTGAACCTTTGACTGAAATCTTGAGTTCAACAGACTGTCCCTTAATCTGATAACATCATTTATCTCAAAATTATTCTCAGCCCAGTATTTCTCATCATCATAAATCCATGCATCCTCATCTCTTTCCAGAGGAGATAAAATTCCCACATTCACAATCGGGTATTTTAATTTGCTTCCTATAAAAACACTCGGAGGAGAACTGCTGTCTAATTGAGAAACTCTTAAATCTTTAAATTTAAATCTCGTATCAGCAACTTTCTTTAATACTTCAAATTTTACATCCTGCATAAAAAATCAACGAGCCAAAAGTTTATATTTTTATATCACCATTAAAAAGTTTAAAGAATTTTATATCCACCTTCTCTTAAAAATGCCCTTATTTTTAATCTCAAAAATCATCTCTTTTTGAGGAAGACTCCTGTGTTTGACTAAAATAGCTTTTCTCTTCCTGTTCTCATCTTTCAGTTCAACAATGCATTTGCTCCAGTATTTTAACAAATCTCCTCCGACAAAATTCACTTTTCTCTCAATTCCTTTTCTCCATTCTTCTTCTGACAAGAATTCAGAATAAACCTGATTAGTAATAATTACAGGGATTTTTTGCTTTCTTGCAATCTCTGCCAAAATCCTCATTTGTTCTGCAATGCTTCTGTTAACCTCTCTTATTTTATTTTCATCCTCTGACTTGGAAGCCTCTCCTAATTCTAATCTGTAAAGAGTCGCCATGCCATCAATAATTATCAGATTAATATTTCCTTTCTTAATCTCGTTTAATAATTTTGAAAAACTTTTTTTCTGTTCTGAAAAATTAGTGGGTTCTAAAATAAAAATATTACTCAGAATTTTTTCAAAATCATCTCCGACTATCTGCTTGACTCTGTCAACTGAAAAGCCCCCTTCAGTATCCACAAAAATAACCTTGTTTCCTTTTTTTGCCTGACTGCATGCAGTAAGTATTGTAAAATTAGTCTTCCCGCTTCCTGCAGGTCCGGCAATCATTGTGATTATATCTTTTTCATAACCCCCAAAAAGCCATTTGTTAAAATCATAACTGCCTGTTGAGATTTTGTTTTTAGACATAATTTACAAAAGCCCCAAGAATTAATAAGGATTATTGTATTGCTTTTCTTCTAAACTCACTTCAGCTTCTTAAAATCAGCCTCTATTTTATCAAGGTCTTTAGTTATAGCAGAAACAGCATCATTTATTGCCTTTTTTGCAGTTTTTCCTTTGGTTCTAACCAAAAGAACTGGTTTTTTTGTTGGATGCTCTCTTCTCCAGGCAGCAAAACTTACCTTACCGTCCTTGTTCAGATAAACTCTCAAAATCTCAGCAATTGTAATATTTCCGAGCTCTGCCTCAAGTTCATCTTTTGTATTTTTCAGAATATTGATTTCCATATTAAATTAGAATAAAATTCATTTATAAAAGTTATGTTTATCTTCCGAAAATTAAGTCATCGATATCCTCTTGAGACAATTCTTCGTCTTCTTGTTCATCAACTTCTTCCCCAGAATCAGCTTCAATATCTCCATCCCACACTTCAACAGATTTTGAAAAAATTTCATTATCTTTTTTTTCTTTCATTTCTTTTAAATCAGAAATAGTTAAATTCCTGACACTTACATTATCAAAGCCAAGTTCTTTTTGTTTTGGCTCTTCCTGCACAAATTCCGGTTTTCTAAGATTAATATTAAGATATCCTTCAATTTTATTAATAATCCTGTTATCATCTTCTGGAAGAATTCCTTGCTCTATCATTTTTACCAGTGTTTCAGATTCTCCTAAATCTCTTGCAAATTGTTCTCTGGAAATATGTTTTGCTCTCCTTACTCGCATAATAACCCAGTGAAAATTCTCAATTAAATCTGGTCTTGGTGTGAGATTTTTATCGAGATCTATTTTCAAATTTCTGTCAACAATGTCTCTTAAACTAACATCTTCTTTTCTGTCAAAACTTTTTTGCCTTGCTGAAGTTTTATCAAATGCCTTGACTCTTTCCCTGTAAGTTTGCTGTTTTTCTGAATCCTTAATCTGGGAACTGGTGGGCTTTTTAATTAACGGCAAATTTTCTTCAAGAAAACAATTCTTGCAAATTTTCACAATCCCGGTAATTGAAATAGCATCAAATAATCTCATTTTTTCTCCGGAAACCCCGCATTTGAAACACTCATCCATTTTTAGTTTTCTTTTACATTATTTTAGTTTTTCTACCCTATTTTTCTAAAAGAAAAACCCCTTTTTAATATTTCTATGATAAAACATATTCTCTAAAAGAGATATTTCGTAATATCTTCTTTTGTTTCTAAATCAGTTATCTTGATATTTTCATCAATCAAGATTACTGGAAGTTCGGTTATATTGTATTTATTCTTTAACAAATCAATAGATGGGGAATCGATATCTCCTGCTAAAGATAACAAAAGAATATTCTCACCTTGCTCTTCTTTAATGTCCATCAATAGATTTGAAATAACTTCTTGTTTGGCTTTTTTAGTTAAACTGGGATTATCATACTCATAAAAATAGACAATGTTGTGATAATCAGTATCACATCTTTCTTTAATATCTATGCTGTTTATCCAGATTCTGGCTCTTAATAAATCATATTTTTTATGCTGTATTTTAATTATCTCTGTTATTTGATTAGAATCTTCATATTTAGTTAGTTGTTGTGCTTCCCAAAAAACCCTGTCGGCAAATTCTATGTTTTTTTGTATAGCCAACCCACACTCTGATTTACCAATAAGATCAGATATTAGCTTGGCATCTAGAATATCTGTTTCCAAGGTAATAAAATTATTTTCCACTGCATTTGCTCTGGCATTCTCTATAAAAATCCCTACAAGAATCCCAAATGTAAACAAAAAAGTTGCTACTAAAAAAGCTTCTAAAAAAATATAAAATTTTCTTGATTTTACCATTTGTGTTTTTTTGTTATTACCCTATAAATTGCCTCAAACCAGACAATAGGATATATTGGCAGATAGATTAACATATAAAACAGCCTATTAAAAATTTTACTGGGTTTTAATAAATACTTTTGTTCTGTTCTTCTAAAAATATAAGAGGTATATAAAAATGAAAGAACACCCAAAAAAAGTGTAAGTATTAGAATAATCGTTGGATGTGCATTTATGTTTTCTGCTCTGATTATTGAATTTCTCAGAGAAATACTGTATTCTGTATAAGCAATATAAAAGATAAAACTCCTGTAAAGGATATACAATGCAAGTAAAAAGCCAAATATAGTAAAGATTATCATAAACAAAACAAAAGGTATGATAAAAAAACCAAAAACTCCTTTTTTCAGGAAAAATTTTTTATATTTTATGATAGTTTCTATTCCTCCTATCCCCCACCGAACTCTCTGGCGCCACCAAAGCTTAAATTTATTGGGTGCTGTAGTATAAACTTTGGAATCAAGAGACATTCTTGTTTGATATCCTTCACTCAAGATATGCCATGTAACTTCAATATCTTCTGTTATGCTTTTAGTATCAAAACCTCCGACTTCAATAAGAACTTTTTTTCTGTAAATACTCAAAGGCCCGTTAGTAACATAAACCGAATCAAGAAAATCCAATAGTTTTCTTGCCCATGCCATAATTATATATTCGATTTCCTGAATTTTCTCAAAAAATTTATTTTTTTCCTTGAGAAAAACACAAGAAGTCACAGCTGCCACATTCTCATCATTAAAAAATCCGACCATCTTCCCAACTGCATCAGGAGAAGGATAAGAATCAGCATCTGTAATAGCTACAAGTTCTCCTTTGGCTTCTTTTAAACCATAATTTATAGCATATGCTTTCTTTCCTTCGTTCTCTTTATTAATTAATTTTAATTTTTTATATTTCTTTTTCAGTCTTTGCACTACTTCTTTTGTCCTGTCAGTAGAACCATCATTAACCACAATTATCTCTTTTATCGGATAATTAGTGTTAAATATGGCCTCGATAGTATTCTCAATTGTCTTCTCTTCATTAAAAGCAGGAACTAAAAAACTAATTGAATAATTTCTTTGGGGTTTTGGAGAATAAAAAAGTCTCTTCCGATTACGTATAGTGAGGATAATATAAAAACAGGTGAAATAAATGCCAAAGAATAAAAATACAAGAAAAATTATTGTCAAAGTCTCCATGCTGTTATCTATTTCCCATATCTTTTAAAGATTCTTGTAATGAATTTTCACCTTCGCTTAAACTAAAATAATCATAAAAATCTTCACTAAGGCTTAACTCATATGTATGTCCTTGTCTCTTTTTCTTTAGCAATCCCAATTCAACAAATCTCTTTATATGCTCATAAGCCTTATTGCCCCTAATCTTAATTATAACAGACTGCTTTATCGGCTGTTTGTATGCTATTATTGCCAAAGTTTCTTTTTCTGCTTTGGTAAATTCAGAACTTCCTGTTGCTAATTTATTAATTATATGAGAATATTCTCTTTTCACATCCATTTTCCACATATTATTTTTCTCTGTAATTTCAATAGCAGAATCATCCCTGTCATATTTTTTCTGAAGTTTCTCAATCAGTTCCTGAATTATAACAGGATTCAAATCAGTCAGAGATACCAACTCCTGCATTGTCAGAAATCTTCCTGAAACAAAAAAAATCGCCTCGAGTTTTTTCATGTCTCCCTGCTCTTTTTCCTTATCCATCTCCTCTATTGTTTTTGATGAAATCTCCATGCTTTGTTAAAAGAATTATTGTTTAAAAATTTATCAAACCCTGAATCTCAATATAGCTCCGATTCCGCCTAAATTCTTGAACTGCTGTCCTTCTTCTGTCTCTGTTGAAATTACTTCAACTGCAGAACCGATATTATTTGCCAGTTTCTTGAGCTCTGCAGCCAAAACTTTATCTAAATCCTTGGATAGAAATAATGTCTCAACTGCACCATATTTCAGAGCCTCACGAGTATCACCTTCTTTCAAGGTTGCCATTTCTGGTTTTTCTCCTAATGTTTCAAAATATTTTTCCATTAGTTTTTTTTCATAGATTATCTCCTGATCTGCTAAGATATCCTGAGATTTAACAACCAGTTCCTTGAGTCCAGATTCATCACTTCCTCCGATATCTATTTTTCCGATTACCAATTCTTTAAGTTTTGTCACCAAATAATCTCCGTCAAGAAATTCATCTTTTGTGGGAATTGGTCCTCCGACTAAAATTCCTTTAAGCTTGGACATATTAAAAAATATTTTTTTCATCTCATTTGCGATTCTCTTGTAAAACTCTTTTGTCAGACCTTCTGTGATTCTGTGAAATCTCTGGCTGCTCTGTCCTCCAGCCCGAATCTTGCTCGGAACTCCTGAAGTCATTTTTTGCAAAGTTTCTATTCTTTTCCCTTCCAACAAACCGATAGTAGCCTCTTTTCTGTCCATTACGAGCAAACCATAAAGTTCTTCAACTTCAAGCATTTCCTTTAATGCATCTAAAACAAATTCTTTATCACACCTGTAGAGTCTGCTCTTTAATTTCAATGGCGTTTCAATATCCCACAATTGCAAATCCTGCTGCCCTTCTGTCTGCGAAACATTTCCGCAAAAAATCGCCAACCCGTTCTCAGGAGTCTTCTTTAATTCTTTTAATGTTCTGACAATCTTATCAAGGGCATCCAAAACATTATTTCTCGTAGCAGTGGATTTAATATTCTTAGCAGTGGATTTTTCTGCTTCGAGCTGTCTCTGAACAGAATTCACATCATATCCAGCAGGAATATAAACTGTAATCAACTCTGTGTGCTTGCCTTTATATCCTTCAAGTTCCTGCAAAATCTCTTCAAGTTCGTCTTTTGTCAGTTTTGTCATTTTTCTTTAACCTTTGTCCCCGCTTTAGGCATATCGGGCTTAAATTCTTTTCCAACTTTAATTAATTGTGCACCAGAGACTGATAAAAAACGTTCCTCATAATTTTTAAGGATTTTATAATCTTTTGTAGGAAGAACTAAAGCTCCACTAGCAATATTCAAAGGTAAATGTCCTTGAGATTTAATTTGATTCATCTTGGATAAATTTTTCTTAAAAACTTCCCAATCTCCTTTATATTTCTCTTTTCCGGATTTAGGCCATTGGGAAACATGAATACTCTTATCTTTCTCATATTTTTTAAAATATTTCTGATAGATTTCCTCTGTAATAAAAGGCATGATTGGAGCAATCATCTTAATAATTGTTAATAATGTTCTATACAATGTATATTGAACAGATAATTTTTTATCTCCTTTCCCTTGATAAATCACTTTCTTTATGGATTCTAAATAATTATCACAAAAATCTGACCAGAAAAACTGTTCTACATCTTGTTTAACTTTAGAATATTCATATTTCTCAAAACTCTCTGTGCAAGATTTAATTAACTCATTCAATCTTCCAAAAAACTCTTCATCATCAATAACGAGTTTTTTGGGTTTTTTACCTTTATAGTTCCCTAAATTCATAAAAACAAACTTTGAAGCATTCAGTAATTTATTGATGAATTTTTTTCCAGTAATCAAATCTTTTTCCTGATAATCCAAATCACTTCCTAATTTAGAACCTGCTGCCCAATATCTTAGAGCATCTGAACCATATTTTTCCATTACATCTTGAGGTTTTACAACATTTCCTTTTGATTTTGACATTTTTTCTCCGCCCAAAGAAACATTGCCTGAAATCACAATATCTTTCCAGGGGATTTCTTTTTTATGAAGATAAGATTTAACAATTGTATAAAATGCCCAAGTTCGGATTATATCATGCCCTTGGGGTCTCAATGAAAAAGGAATTTTTATTTTGCCTCTTGTTTGAGATAATTCAGCTGCAATCTGAGGAGTTAAAGATGAAGTTGCCCAGGTATCTAAAACTGTTTTTTCAGGAACAGCATTTTTTTTGCATTTTGGGCATATCCTTTTATTTTTAATAGGATCAACAGGCAATTCTTTCTCATTAGGAAGAATTATTTCATTACATTCATTACAATACCAAACAGGAATTGGGACTCCAAAATGCCTGTTTCTTGAAATACTCCAGTCCCATTCCAGACCATTAATCCAATTTTCATATCTCTTCCTCATAAATTCAGGATACCAGTTAACTTTTTTTCCCTGCTTAATTAACTCTTTTTTCTTGTCTAAAATTTTAGTGAACCACTGTTCTACTTCTATAAATTCAATTGCAGTTCCGCATTTATCATGGACATTAACTGTGTGGGAAATAGTTTTCTGCTCTTTAATCAAATTATTTTTCTTTAAATCTTCTAAAATTTTTTCTCTTGCTTTTTTGATTTTCAAACCACTATATCTCCCAGAAATAATTTTCCCCTGTTCGTCTAAGATTATTTTAGGTTTTAATTTATGTTTATTAATTGCATCTACATCAAATCTGTCTCCGTAAGAACAAACCATTAAAACACCTGTTCCTTTTTCAATATCAGCTGATTCATCGGCAATAATCGGAACTTCATAATTAAATAAAGGAATTTTTGCTTTTTTTCCAATTAAAGATTTATATTTTTTATCTTTAGGATTAATAAAAACAGCAACACAAGCATTCAATAATTCGGGACGCGTCGTGGCAATTAACAAATCTTTGTCTTCACAAGAGAATTTCAAAGTCGAAAACAGAGAAGTTTCATCCTTATCTTCTAATTCGGCCTGAGCAATTGAAGTTTGACAATTAGGACACCAAATAGTCGGAAATTTCTTTCTATAGATTTCTCCTTTTTTAGCTAATTGAATAAAGGACTTTTGGGAAATTTTTTGAGCATGCTCACCAATAGTTGAATAATAAATCTTGTAATCGCAAGAGATTCCTAAATTAATAAAATCTTGAATACAATCAGGAGTTACTTCTTTTAAAGTTTTAAGACAGAATTTAATAAAATCCGACCTCACCATGTCTATGCTTTTAACATTATTTATTTTCTCGATAAATCTTTCTGTAGGCAAGCCATTATCATCTGTTCCAAAAGGATAAAAAATATTATCTCCCCTCATTCTCCTGAATCTAATAATAAAATCTTGCTGTGAATATGAAAAGGCATGTCCGATATGCATCTTTCCAGAAATATAGGGTGGAGGAGTATCAATTGAATAAATCTTCTTTTTGGAATTAGGATTAAATTTATATATTCCTTCTTTTTCCCAAAATTTTCTCCATTTTTCCTCAATCTGTCTGAAATCGATATTATTTTTTGACATATTAATATTAATTAACAGAATCTAATTCTTTTAAATTTTCTCTTAAAGGGTGGATGGCTGGGGGCAGAGGCGAGGCAAAAGATGAAGAAAAACTTAAATACCTTGTCTTTCTCTCTAAATAATGGCTGAAGTAAACATGCCTGCCGGATTCGGCGGCTTAATGAGATTTAAAGAAGAATATGAAAGTGCAATTACATTAAAACCAATTTACATAATAGCATTCATAATCCTAATAGTCGTGTTCAGAATTCTTCTGGAAGTTTTTTTAAAATAATATCTGAAATTAGATTCTATCACCAAAATCTATATCAAGTTTAAGTCATTCATTATAACATGGAAAAATTCTTGGAAAATCTTCAAGAAGCCCAGAAAACAATTCAGACAATTGACCATATGATTTATGTGACTTTTCCTTTAATTCGTGATAAAAAAATCCTCATAAAAATCATTACAGAAATAAAAAATGCCATAATGAACTGCATTAATTCTATACTACAGTATGAATACTTGTATAAAAGAATAAATCTCTATAAAAATTCAAAAACAAATTTCAGAATTTTCATAAAAAAATGTTGCCCGTATTATAAAATAACACAAAAAGAAATAGATTTGATAATTGAATTATTTGAGCTGATTGAAAAGCACAAACAAAGTGCAACTGAATTTGTAAGAGAGGAAAAAGTCGTCATTCTTTCTGAAAATCTTAAAACAGAAACAATAACTATAGAAAAAATAAAAGAATTTTTTAATTTATCAAAAGAAATTATGAAAAAAACACTTGCAAAAATAAAGTAGAATGCAGATAAATATAAAAAGGTTATAAACTTAGTAAAACATAGTTCTAGGAGGGTTTATGGAGGATATAATTCAGGAAAAGATAAGTGCGGACCATCTTCTTTATGTAAGCTTAAAATATACCAAGACTTGTGATGTTATTATGAACCTTGTTCTTAGATGGAAAAGGATGATTGAAACGAGTATAGACAAAATTCTTGAATATGCTAAAAAGAAAAAAAAGATTTCTTCTATTTCTACGAATCCCCTCGGCAGAATAGAACAGATTAAAAAAATTTTCAAAAAAGATGAGAATATTCAGAAAGTTATTGAACTCTACGAGATGTTCAGAAAAATAAGAGAGTTAAGAACAGAAAGAATTGGAGAATTCAGAAAAAATGTAACCCTTAAAGTGTTTTACCAGGGTGAAGAAATAAATATAGATTTAGAAAAATTAAAAGAATATGCAGAAATGTTGGAAAAGTTTATAAGCACCGTAAAGCAATTTCTTCTATCATAATTAAAGTTTCCTTTTAAAATGGAAAAAGTAATTGTTATAACCTCTGGTAAAGGGGGAGTAGGAAAAACAACAACAGCAATAAATCTGGCTGCAGCCATGAATCATTTCAAAAAAGATGTGTTAATTATAGATGGAAATCTAACCACTCCTAACGTGGGTATTCATTTAAATTCCCCAGCAGTTCCTGTGAATTTAAATCATGTTATTATGAAAAAAGCAGAGCCATTTGAAGCAGTATATGAACATGAATCAGGACTGAAAATTATGCCGTCTTCATTATCCCTAAAAGAGTTAAAAAAAATAAAACCAGAAAAAATCAAGGACTTCAAAGAAGATTTTAAAAAAATTTCTGATTATATTATTGTTGATAGTGCAGCAGGTCTTGGAGTTGAAGCAATGTCTGTTATTAACATGGCAGATGAGTTAATAATTGTTACAAACCCAGAAATGCCTGCTATCACAGATGCATTAAAGGCAATAAAATTAGCAGAAGAAAGAAATAAGTCAGTTGTAGGAGTCATTATAACCAGAGTGAAAAAAAATGACATTGAAATGCAACCTGAATCAGTGAAAGAAATGCTGGAAGTTCCGATTCTTGGCATGATTCCTGAAGATATTTCTGTTCAAAAATCCCTAAGCCTCAAAGATGCTGTTATTCACACGCATCCAAAAAGCAAGGCATCCCGGGCATATAAAGAAATCGCGGCAAAACTTCTGGATGTTGAGTATGATTCAGACAAAGACAGGGAAAGAGTTCTTGAAATAATTCTTAAAAAACTGGGTTTGAAGAAATAAAATCTTCCGAATTCTATTTTATCCCTTCTGTCATATACTTCCAGACGCAATAATCCTTATAAATTTAATTGATATATAAAACTCTAATGAGAATTCTAATAGGAAAGGTTGACTGGAAAAATCCCCCAAAAGAATTGCTGTTTGTAATAAACCCTATCACAGGAAAAGTTGAAAAGATTCGGGATGAAAATTTGCAGGAAGACCTTAGGATAAAGTCTCCTTTTTTAGAACTTTTTGTTTGGGGGTCTGAAACAGTAGATTTAAACTTTGGTGAACCCCCTTATTTGGAGTACGAGAGAGTAAGAGATAAATCAGAATATGAAAACCAAAATGTCCATAGATTTTTAAAATACAGACTTTCTGGGCCTGATTAAATTTTCCTGAACAAAATCTCCCCTTTTTTAATCTTTTTTGCACTAAACTGCTTTTTAATTTTATCAGCACTTTCTGGAATAAAAGGCCAAAGCAACTCAGCAATTTTTAATATAGAATCTTTTAACTCATATAATATTTTTTTATCTTTTGTCTCCCAAGGTTTTTTATTCTGAACATACTCATTGCAGATATCAACAAAAGAAAAAATCTCATTCAATGCTTTGTCAAATTCAAAACTCTCAAAATATTTTTCAATTTTCTTATTCTCCAGTTTTTTAATTAATCTATTCCCACATTTCTCAACTCCAAACTTCTCAATCAGTCCAGAAACTCTGCTCACTAAATTCCCAAGTTTATTCGCAAGTTCATTATTATGCCTTTTTATTAAAAGTTCTTCAGAATAATCAGAATCTTCAAAAACAGAGCATCTCAATAAAGAATATCTCACTGTATCTGAACCATATTTTTCAAGTAATTCTAACGGGTCTATTGTATTTCCTAAAGTTTTGCTTATCTTTTTTCCGCCTATATTCAGATAACCATGAACTAAAAGAGTATCTGGCAGTTCATATCCTGCAGATATTAAAATTGCAGGCCATATCACAGAATGAAACCAGTTGATTCCTTTTCCTATAACATGCACATTTGCAGGCCATTTTTCTTTTGCTCCGGAAATATAATTTATCAGAGCATCTATCCAGACCCAAATCTTAAAATTTTTATCTCCAGGAAAATCAATTCCCCATTTTGCATTTTTCCTACTTATGCAAATATCCTTTAATTTCCCTTTAAGTCTGGCTAAAATTTCTCTTTTCCGGGATTCAGGAACAATATATTTTTCTGAAAATTTAATTAATTTTTCCTTATATTTGCTCAACTTAAAAAAATAAGCATCTTCAGACATATATTCTGGCTTTTTATTATGTTCAGGACACTTTCCATCGACCAAATCCTTTTCAGTTATATAACTTTCACAACCAGAGCAATAATATCCTTCATATTTTCCCTTATAAATATCTCCTTTTTTTATAATCTTGTTCAGAATTTCATTAACAACTTTTGCATGTTCCTTTGCACTTGTCCTGATAAATTTGTCATAACTTATATTTAACTTTTTAACCAATTCAAGAAAAAAGCCAGTATTTTTGTCGACGAATTGCCTGACAGGAATTCCTGCTCTTTCTGCAGCCTGCACATTTTTCTGGGCATTCTCATCAACCCCTGTTAAAAAGAAAACATCATAACCTTTCTGCTTTTTCCATCTTGCTAAAGCATCAGCTAAAACTTTCTCAAATGCATGCCCGATGTGAGGCCTTGCATTCACATAATCAATTGCAGTGGTAATATAAAATTTCTTTGCCATGAGAAAAATAAAAGAATTAGATATAAAAAACTAACTATTAAATTTCTCCAGAAACAATCTGGTTAACAAGAAGATTCCAACCATCCATTGTTTCTCTTCTCTGAAGTCTCCTGTCTCTTATCACAATCCCTGTATAAATATTCCTAAAATCAATTTTAACTGTTGGAGAATATATTGTAAATAAATCATAATGAAATCCATCTGACTTTTTTATAAGCCCAGAATCAATCTGTCTTCTTTCCTCAACAATCTTTAAGGCATTGCAAATCTTGCTGTTAATTATCTTAATTTCTCTTGGCTCATTAATTAATAAAAAATTCCATCCAAATAACTGCGGAATATCGCTTTCAAGATATTTCCACCATAAAAGTTTTCTCTCAATATCCATAGATTTTAAAAAAGAAAAAGGGTATATAATATTATATATACAAAAAAGATGGTGAAAAAACTCTCGGTTAAAGAGCTCAAACATAAAGCCAGAAGATTAAGCATAAAAGAAGGGATTTTTGCTGCAGCAAGCGGCTCTTTCGGTGACCGTTATATTTCTCCGTTTGCAATAGCAATAAATGCAAGCAATTCAGCTGTTGCATTGTTGAGTTCAATATCAGGACTTTTGGGTCCCTTAACCCAGATATTTAGCTCCAGATTAATTGAAAAATATCCTAGGAAAAAAATAATTCTAAAGGCAGTATTCATGGAAGCTCTTACATGGATTCCTTTAGCCATTATAGCTTTTTTATTTTACAGGGGAATTTTGGTAAATTTCCTGCCATTCCTGCTTTTATTTATGTATGCAATTTATATTATTGTTGCATATACTGCTGGACCAGCATGGTTCTCATGGATGGGAGATATTGTAGATAAAAAATTCAGAGGAAGATGGTTTTCCAAAAGGAATTTAATAGTTGGATTTGTTTCAGTAGTTTTAGCACTCATTGCTTCATTTTTCCTGAATTATTTTAAAAGAAATAACTGGACTATGTTCGGCTTCATTATTCTCTTTATTTTGGCATTTATCTTCCGAATGATGTCCTGGAATGTTTTCAAGAGAAAATATGAGCCAAAAATAAAATTAAAAAAAGGATATTATTTTTCTTTTTGGGATTTTTTAAAAAAAAGTCCAAAGACAAATTTTGGAAAATTTTCAATTTTCAGAGCATTTCTTGCTTTTACATGTTATATCTCTTCACCATTACTCGTAGTATACTTGTTAAGATATTTGGAATTTGATTATGTTACATATATGATAATAATTCTGTCTGGTTCTGTTTTTTCTTTAATAGTTATGCAAATTTGGGGGAAGTTCGCAGACAGATACGGAAATTACAGAGTTCTGGCTATAACCTCTCTTTTAATCCCAATAATCCCAATATTATGGATTTTATCCCCCTCTCCGATTTATCTGATACTCATTCCTTCACTCATAAGTGGAATTTCGTGGGCAGGATTCAATCTTTCTGCAGGAAATTTCATTTATGATAATGTGAGCATACAAAAAAGGGGATTGGCTGTCTCATATTATAATATGTTTACTGGTATAGGGGTTTTTTTAGGAGCCGGACTTGGTGCATTGTTAATAAAATATCTAACAATAAATTTTATAGAACCATTATTTTTCATATTTTTATTAGGTGGAATAACAAGAATGATTGTTGTTTTTTGTTGGATTCCAAGAATAAGAGAAATAAGAAGAACTGAAAAATTAAATGGGACAAAGGCATTAAAAAATTTGGTCTTCAAACAGGCAAGATCAGCTCTTCTTGAAGAAGCACATGAAATCATGTCAATTAAAAGATATTTAAGATATAAATAGCCCAAAATTATTTAAAGGAATTAAATTTCAAATTAAACATGTTTAAGAAGAAAGAATGCAGAAAATGCGGAAAGAAAATTAACGAAAAATACAGATTTTGTCCTTATTGCGGTTCAACAGACAATAAATTTGATGATGAAAACTGGGGCATGCTTGGAAGAGATGATTTTATGAATCCTAACAATTTCCAGTTACCTTCTGGATTTAACATGATATTTAATTCTTTAATGAAAAATTTAAGCAAACAATTGAATAATATGTATGATGAATCAAGAAAAAATTCTGACAGCAAACTAAAAAAAGAGGGAATGAGTATAAGTATTTCAACTTCAGGAAATAATCCCCCCAAGATAAAGATAAATTCTTTCGGAAATGAAAAGGGAGAGATAAAAAAAATACCCGGACAATTCTCCAAGGAAAATGCAAAAAAATTTGTTTCACTTTCAAAAAAAGAGCCTAAAACAAACATAAGAAGATTATCTAATAGAGTGATTTATGAAATGGAAATCCCTAGTGTGAAGTCATTAAAGGATATATCTATAATAAAACTTGAAAACAGTATTGAAATAAAAGCCATTGGAAAAAACAAAGCATATTTCAAGCGAATACCTGTGAATCTGCCGATAATCAATTATGATTTATCAGAAGGAAAATTAATTCTTGAGTTTAATTTAAAAAATTAATGAGCCTGCACGGATTTGAACCGTGGACCCCTACCTAGCTGAAGTTAAGATAATATCACCAATTTATCTCAACTATATCAGAATCACCTTCTGTCTAATTTTTTCATTAGGACAGAATGTAGTGCTCTAACCAGGCTGAGCTACAGGCTCATCTAAATTCAAAGAGATGAGAATATTTATAAGTTTTGCGAATCTAAAAATTTTTGATATTTTATTTTATGCTTGGGATTCTGAGGATTAATTAATTTCATAAATCTATGAAACATCTCAACTCCCCTAATAGTTATAACATAACTTCTTTGACGATTAAATTTTTCATTGTATAATTGAGAATAACTCGTAACTCTCAGATTATAATTATTAAATATTTTTATTAGTTGTTTGGCCAATTTTTCAGATATTGTTGTTATATATAAGCGAGGATATAATTTATTATTTTTCTTTTCTAAATAAATTCCTCCGTCTGTATCAAAAATTCCACGAATAATTGCTTTTTTTAGTCTATCATTTATTAGAAAAATTTTAGGAATTTCTATATCAAATTTTTTTCCCAAAGGTAATCCCAATTTTTGTTTAAATTTGATAATACAATCTTTCCAAATTTGGAATCCAAAAACCCTAGTAGAAGCCATATCCCTCAAATTAATCTTAACTCCATATAATTTTTCAAAAAGAGGTTTAATCCTTGTTATATAGTGTTCTTTATCTTCTTCTATATGGCCTCTAAGTTGATAAAAGCCTTTTAATTTACCGCTGTTGTTATAATAATTCATACTCCCGTCTCCAATATGCCAACCAATCTCTTCTGCAAGTTCAGGAGTTATTTTCATATCAAAATAATGCTCTAAGAGTTTATAAAGATTAATACACGAACTTTTAAAAACCAAATCAAGTTAGATAAATCATGGCAAAAGGATTTTACCATTATATGCGGGAAGCGTGGAAAAAACCAGATAAAAAAACTCTCAGAGAGAGGATGGTTGAATGGAGAAAATCAGGTATATTCACGAAAGTGGACAAGCCATTGAGATTAGACAGGGCTCGGGCACTTGGATACAAGGATAAAAAAGGATTCGTAATAATCAGAGTTAGAATAAAAAGAGGGGGGCATAAAAGACCCCGTCCGAATAAAGGAAGGCGAAGCAAACGCCTTCATACGAGAAAAACCTTAAGTATGAATTATAAAGGAATCGCGGAGCAGAGAGTTTCAAAAAAATACACGAATCTTGAAGTTTTAAATTCTTATATTATTGGAAAAGATGGAGTAAATTATTTTTATGAAGTAATTTGTGTGGACCCAAACAAACCTGAAATAAAAAATGATAAAACAATAAACTGGATTTGCAATCCTAAAAACAGAAAAAGAGCAATGAGAGGTTTGACAAGTGCAGGTAAAAAATCAAGAGGATTGAGAAAAAAGAGGAAATAAAAATTTATTTAAACTCTTGTTATAATATAATAAAATGTTATCAAAAGAGCCAATTGATTTGGAAAAGATAAAAGAGGAAAATAAAGATAAAGAGATTTTAAGATTAGGCATGATAGCAGAGCTTGATGCTGTATCTCTGTATGAACAATTAGCAGCAAGCACGAATAATAAAGACCTTAAGAAAGTTTTGTTAGACATCGCCAAAGAAGAAAAGACGCATATAGCAGAATTTGAAACCCTGCTTTTGCAAAGAGACAAGGAGCAGGTTGAAGAAAACAAAGCAGGAAAAAAAGAAGTTGAAGAACTTACAGAATAACTTAAAAACTTTTAATTCTTTTAATGAAAAAGATGGAAATAGATTTTTTTCAGATAATCGGAGTATTAGGTTTAATATTAATCACAATCGGGATTTTAAATAAAAAAAGAAAAATACAAAATATTTTTTATATCTTTGGAGGACTTTCTTTACTGACATACAGCATTTACCTAAAGAATGTTATTTTTATTATACTTCAATCAATATTCTCTCTGGCAGCAGCCTATAATTTAATAAAAATTTCAAAAAAGAAAAAATGAGATACAAAAAATTAGCAGAGTTATATGAGGAATTATCTTCTACGACAAAACGCCTTGAAAAAATCGAAATTCTCTCTAAATTCCTGAAAGAACTAAGTGAAACAGACAAAGAAGTTTTATATCTGTTGCTGGGAGATATTTATCCGGAATACAGCGAGAAAAAAATTGGAATAAGCAATCAGCTTGCAATTAAAGCAATATCAAAAGCAACAGGTATTGAATCGTCTCATGTTGTTAAGGAATGGAAATCGCTTGGAGATTTGGGAAAAGTTGCTGAGAAACTCACACAGAAAAAAAAGCAATCTACCTTAAGCAGCCATATTTTAACAACAGAGAAAATCCTGCAAAATTTGAGAAAACTGCCGGAACTTGAAGGAAAAGGAACTATTGACAAAAAACTTGCATTAATAACAGAATTATTAACTTCTGCTTCTCCTGTTGAAGCATTGTATTTGGTAAGAATCCTAATCGGAGATTTGAGAATTGGAATTAAAGAAAGCACTGTCAGAGATGCTATGGCTTCTGCTTTTTTCAAAAAGGACAAAGAATCAACTGAAAAAATCCAGGATGCCATAGATAAATCAAATGACCTTGCAGAAGTATTTGATGCAATAAAGGGGAAAGATATAAAGCACCTTAGCAAAATACATCTTGAAATCGGCAAACCAGTAAAAGTAATGCTCGCGCAAAAAGCAAAAACAATAAAAGATGGTTTTAAGGCTCTTGAAAAGCCCTGTGCAATAGAATACAAGTATGATGGCTTCAGACTGGTAATTCATAAAAAAGGCAAAAAAATTATATTATATACCAGACGTCTGGAAAATGTAACAAAGCAATTCCCAGAAGTTGTAGAATATATAGAAAAATATGTAAAAGGAAAGTCATGTATCCTTGATTCTGAAGCAGTTGGTTTTGATAAAAAAACAAAAGAATACAAACCTTTCCAAAACATAAGCCAGAGAATCAAAAGAAAATACCATATTGAAAAATTGCAGAAAGAGCTTCCTGTTGAGATAAATGTTTTTGATATTCTTTATTATAATGGCAAGTCTCTGTTGCATGAACCTTTCAAAACAAGAACAGCATTAATCAAAAAAATAATCAGAAATCATCCGTATAAAATAATACATGCAAAACAGATTATAACAGGAAATGAAAAAAGGGCACAAGAATTCTACAAAAAAGCGCTTAAAGACAATCAGGAAGGGGTAATGATGAAGAGCCTTGAATCAATATATCAGCCAGGCAGCAGAGTGGGGCACATGCTGAAAGTCAAACCAGAAGAGAGAGATTTTGATTTAGTGATTACAGGAGCAGAATACGGAACAGGAAAAAGAGCCGGATGGATGAGCAGTTTTATTTTGTCATGCAAGGACAAAAAAGAATTTAAAGAAATAGGAAAAATGGGAACAGGAATTAAAGAAAAGGAAGAACAGGGAATTTCGTTTGCAGAATTGACGAAAAAACTAACACCCCTCATAACAGAGGAAAAAGGCAAGAGTGTTAAAATCAAGCCAAAAATTGTTGTTTCAGTAACATATCAGGAAATACAGAAATCTCCGAATTACAAATCTGGTTTTGCACTGAGATTTCCAAGATTTACTGCTCTGAGACCTGACAGACATCCGAGTGACATAGCGACTTTAGAGGAAATTGAAAAAGATTACAAAAAACAGAAGAGGAACTGGATGTATGGATAGAAAAAAGGAATTAAAAAGCATCAATTCCAAGAGTTCGTACTGAATCATATAACTCAATAAATTTTTCCTGCACTGCTTTATCTTGATTATTTATATAATTGAGTAATCCGTCATAAAACATTTGTGCACCTTCTGGGTCTGCATTAATATAATCTTTTAGTTTTTGATTAATATTAGTAGCAAGCCAGTTAAGTATTAGTTCTTGTTCTTCTTTTGGAGCTTTATTGAATCTATCAGTTGCCTCTGTTATTAATCCTGCAACATCAGCTGTTTTAGCTAAATAATCTCCTGCTTGTTTACCAAGTAATCTATAATCCATATCAAGATTATCAATTTCAGTTGCAAGTCCATTAATAAGTCCCAATCCGAATTCCTGAGCTCTTGATGGCAATGTTGAATATAAATCATCAATATCTGGTTCTAGTGCTCTTATATAATCTAAAATAATATCTGATGTTTTGGGGGCATATTCTAAGACAGGTGACACAACCGGTTCTTTTGCAACTTTTTCTTCAAGTGATTTTTTAGGTTCAGGAGGTGTAGTAATTTCTTCCTTTTTCTCCTCTACTGGTGCTTCCTCTATTGCTGGTACTTCTTTCTCTGCTGCTGCCACTTCTTCTGCTGGTGCTTCAACAACTTCTTCAGTTACTACTGGTGCTTTAATTTCCTTTTCTTTTATTTTTCTACTTAGACTTTTACAGCTAACTAAAGGACTAAACGCCAAAAAGCCTGCTACCACTGAAGCTACATAGAGTGTTGTTTTTTTGTATAGATTATTCATTTATCACCTTTATTCTAACTATATTTTATTATATAATCGTATATTTATAAATATTTTGGAGATTTCTGATAAACCTTTATAAACCATTATTTACTACTTTTATTAACAATGCCCAACACTAATTACAAAATCCAGAATATTGTGGCAACAACCTCCTTACAAAAACCTGTTCCTTTGACAAAATTAGCCAGAACTCAGCCAAATACAGAGTATAATCCAGAGACATTTCCCGGACTCGTATTAAGGATTAAAGAGCCAAAATCAGCAGTTCTTGTTTTTTCCTCTGGAAATCTTGTCTGCACAGGAACAAAATCTGTCTCACAAGTAAAACAGGTTATTCAGGCTGTAATAAGACAACTCAAAAAAATAAATGTGAATATAACGGCAAAACCCAAGATAACTGTCCAAAACATAGTTGCTTCAGGAACAATTGATTTAAAACTTAATTTAAATTTCCTGGCAATTGAAATGCAAAATACAGAATATGAACCAGAACAATTTCCTGGTTTAGTCTATAAACTTATAGAGCCCAATGCAACATTTCTTCTTTTCAGTAATGGAAAACTCGTCTGTACAGGAACAAAAAATAGGAAACAACTTGAAGAAAGTATGACTCAGTTATTAAAAAATGTCA
This sequence comes from Candidatus Woesearchaeota archaeon, assembly GCA_964495875.1. Classification (GTDB taxonomy): domain Archaea; phylum Nanobdellota; class Nanobdellia; order Pacearchaeales; family GW2011-AR1; genus JAGLWP01. The sequence goes on from CAZBWB010000001.1 coordinate 235,665, forward strand.
AATTAGCTTTAAAAAACTATAAATAGCAATATTTAAAAAATCTATTAATTTATATATCTTAAATGAAAAAGAGAAAAAATAAAAGGGGAATTAATATTAAGATAACTTTAACAAACAGATGGCTTTATTTCTTAATAACATTAGGAATTCTTGCAGTTGTAGGTATTGGAGTTTATGCTGCTACTTATCCTGCTTCAGGAGCAGGACACCCATACACTGAAATTTCAACTTGTGGGGCTAACAAGATTTTAAAGATGAATTCTGTAGGAGATGCCTGGACTTGTACAGATGATGCAGCCGGAAGCAGTCAATGGACAACTTCAGGAAGTAATATTTATTATAACGATGGAAATATAGGAATTGGAACAACAGATCCAAGATCTAAACTAACTGTTGGAGAAAGAGATGGCTCCCTTAGTAAATCTCCTATACTTTATAGTTTCTTATGGGGTGGTCAACCTACTAGCTCTGCTATACATGGTCAGAGTATTGATAGCAGTGGTGTAATGGGCGACAGCGAAACCGGCTATGGAGTATTTGGTAAGAGCAACAGCAAATATGGTGTATTAGGAACCAGTAATTATGGTATTGGTGTGCGTGGTGCTGCTACTGGCGCTACAGGTATTGGAATAGAAGGTTCTTCCAATCCTTATATTGGGGTGAGAGCTTATGGTGGTACTTATGATTTCTATGCCTATGGTCCAGGAACAGATTATGGAACAAGTTCTTCTATAAGATGGAAGGACAACATAACACCAATAGATAGTGCTTTGAGCAAAGTGTTAAATTTAGAAGGAGTTTATTTTGACTGGGATGAAGAGCACGGTGGACTGCACGATATGGGATTCATTGCAGAAGATATCGGAGAAATAGTTCCAGAAGTGGTGGGTTATGAAGATTATCTTAATTTATCTAATCATTATATTGATAAAGAAGGAAATGATAAAATTTATGCTTCAGGAGTTGATTATGGAGCACTAACTCCTTTGTTAGTTGAAGCTATAAAAGAGCAGCAAAACAAAATTGATAGTCTGGAAAAAGCATTATGTGACTTGGGACAAATACAATTTTGTTAACTTTGATTGTATTAATAAGTGCTATAACAAAATCCATTTTTCTTCACATAAAACTATAAAAACTAGAGCACTTTTTCTAAATTATGGCAGAAGAGGGCAAACTAAAAAAAGAAGAATTAGTTATTGAGGCAAAAAGTTTTTTTGATTCTTATAAAAAAGAAATTGGGGAAAGGCTGAGAAAAAGGAATAATATAGTTTTTATAGATTTTATGAAACTAACAGAATTTTCAAATATATTGGCAGAAGAAATATTAACAGACCCAGAAGACACCCTGCGATTAATGGAAATTGCTATTGAAGAATCTGGTCTTGCCAATAATGTAAGGGTGAGGCTTTTGCATTTGCCAAAAAGCCAGGAGATGATGGTGAGAAACATTCGTTCCAGACATTTAAATGAAATGATTGTAATTGAAGGAATAATAAGGCAGGCTTCTGATGTTCGTCCTCAAGTCGTGAATGCAAAATTTGAATGTCCGAGTTGTGGAACAGTAATTTCAGTTTTACAGATGGAAAAAAAATTTAGAGAACCGACAAGATGCTCCTGTGGAAGAAGGGGAGGATTTAAACTTCTTAGTAAAGAAATGGTTGATACGCAGAGATTGGTGATAGAAGAAGCACCAGAATCTCTTTCAGGAGGAGAACAGCCAAAAAGAATTAATGTTTTTCTAAAAGAAGACCTAGTGGAACCAAAAATGGAGGAAAAAACAACTCCTGGAAGCAGGGTTAAAATTATTGGAATTTTGAAAGAAGTTCCGGTTCCATTAAGCAGCGGCGGATTATCAACACGTTTTGAACTTGCTATTGAAGTAAATAATATAATTCCTCTTGAAGAAACTTTCGAAGAGTTTGATATTACAGAGGAAGATGAAAAGCAGATTTTTGAACTCTCGCAAGATCCAAAAATTTTTGAAAAATTTTCACAGAGTATTGCACCAAGTATCTGGGGATATGAAGAAATAAAGAAATCCCTCATTTTGCAATTATTTGGTGGAATTCCAAAAATTCATAAAGACGGACAAAAAAGTAGAGGAGATATTCATATATTATTAGTAGGAGACCCCGGAGTTGCTAAATCAGTTACTTTGGGTTTCATGGCAAATATCTCTCCTAAAGGAAGATATGTTGTTGGAAAATCAGCAAGCGGGGCTGGTTTAACAGCCACAGTTGTTAGAGATGAATACCTAAGAGGATGGAGTTTAGAAGCAGGAGCAATGGTTTTGGCAAATAAAGGGTTAGTTTGTATAGATGAACTTGAAAAAATGGACCCGCAAGACAGAAGTGCAATGCATGAAGCAATGGAACAGCAGACAATAACTATCAGCAAGGCTAATGTGCAGGCCACCTTGCGTGCAGAGACAAGTGTCCTGGCAGCAGCGAATCCAAAGTTCGGAAGATTTGACCCCTATCAATCAGTTGCTCAGCAAATAGACCTGCCTCCAACATTAATTAACAGATTTGACATAATATTTCCATTAAGGGATATTCCTAATAAAGAGAAAGATGAAAAAATTGCCGACCATGTATTACATGAGCATCAGAAAAAAGGGGGGGAGATAATAATCCCTACAGAATTACTCAGAAAATATATTGCATATGCAAAACAGAGAATTCATCCAGAATTGAACAATGAATCTGTTAATGAAATAAAAAATTTTTATATTGAGTTAAGAAACAGACCTGTAAGTTCTGAAAGTGCTCTGAGACCAATTCCAATTTCTGCAAGACAGTTACAGGCATTAATAAGAATGTCAGAAGCATCAGCAAAAATAAGACTCAGTAATACAGTTACAAAAGAGGATGCAAAAAGAGCAATAGAAATAATGAAATATTATTTGATGCAAGTCGGATATGATTATGAATCAAAAACATTCGATATTGACAGAATTGCAGGAAAATTCTCTTCCTCACAGAGGAACAAGATAATTACTGTAAGAGATACAATAACTGATTTGGAAAATAAATTAGGAAAGATGATTCCAATAGAGGAAATAGAAAAAGAACTTGAAGGAAAAATGAAAAAAGAAGAAATTGAAGAGGCCATTGAAAAATTAAACAAAGAGGGAACAATATACAAACCGCGAAAAGGTTATGTTGGAGTTGCTTAAAAATCCCATAAAAACTTATAAACGTTTAACTATTTTCTAAAAAATGCCGGAACAAGAATTCAAAAGACACATAGCATATAAACTCAGAATAGGAGATATTTTAATAGGAAAACCAGTAATGGATGGTGAAAGATTTTCTTTTTTAGAATTAGGAAACAAAAAAATAGTCAGGGTAAATATTATTGGAAATATTGTGGATAGATATCAAAGCGAAGGAGAAAGCAGATATATTTCACTGACTTTAGATGATGGTTCTGGACAAATAAGATTAAAAATTTTTGGAGATGACGTTGAAAAATTCAAAAATATAATTCAGGGGCAGACAATCCTTATTATAGGATTATTGAGAAGTTTTAACAATGAAACCTATATCTCACCTGAAATTATGAGGCAAGTGGATCCAAAATATCTATTAATCAGAAAACTTGAAAATGAAAAAAACAGGCAAGACACTCCAATAGAAAAAAGTCAAATAATTGCTGTAAAAGATAAAATCCTGGAAACAATAAAAAAATCAGAAGATGAAGGAGGAATCGAAATAGACAATATAATTATGAATTTAAAGGAAATTTCTCCGGAAATAATTAATCAGGAAATCAAAAAACTTCTCGAGGAGGGAATTATCTTTGAACCTCGCCCTGGAAAAGTCAGGTGGCTAGGGTAAATTTATATACTCTTTTTTCAGATTTAAATTATGACAGAATATGAAAAACTATTGGAGCAGGCATATAAAGAAGTCAAGCAAGCTGAAGCTGGAAAAAGGTTTGAAATTCCGAAAATAGAAGGGCATTTTGAAGGTAAAAAGACAATATTGACGAATTTCTTCCAGATTGCATCATATATGAGGAGAGAACCAGAACATTTTCAGAAATTTATTCTTAAAGAACTTGCAGCATCCGGTCAAAAAGAAGGAGACAGGCTTATTTTGAACATTATAGTTCCAAGTGAAAAAATAAACCAAAAAATAGAGCAATATGCCAAGGAATTCGTGCTTTGCAAAGAATGTGGGAAGCCGGATACAGAAATTCTCAAAGAAGACAGATTGACTTATATTCACTGCCTTGCATGCGGTGCAAAACACCCTGTCAGCAAAATCTAAATCTTTAAAAAACACTCTAACGTAGAATATTTAACTAAATTTGGAGATAAAATGGCAACAGGATATTGTGTTAAATGCAAAAGCAAAACTGAAATAAAAGATGCAAAAAAAACCAGAACAAAAAAAGGAAAAGAAATGATAAAGGGAAAATGCCCTAAATGTGGCACTACAGTTTGCACTTTTAAAGTAGATTAATTCTATTTCTTTTATTTTTTATTTAAAATGCAGATAAGAATAATTAAAGCATATAGAGATATAGTTGTAATCTGTGATACCAAATTAATAGGAAAGAGATTTGAAGAAGGCAAATTCCAATTAGATATTAAAGAGAATTTTTACAAAGGAGAGGAAAAAACAGAAGAAGAGGCAGTAAAAATGATAAATGATATGATAAAAGAAGATGCCACATTCAATATCGTGGGAGAAGAATCTGTAAATACAGCATTAAAAACAGGCATAATAACCAAAGAAGGAATAAAAAAGATTAAAGGTGTGCCATTTGCTTTAGTATTGTTATAATTAACAGAATATATACATACTTTTATAAATAATTTTGAAATTTAATTAATATGCAAAAAAATAATCCAAGTCAGGAAGAGCAAAAACCAGTAATGCGTGTGAAACTTCCCAGAGAAAATCAGGTCATAGGAATTATAGAACAACGGCTTGGAGGAAATAAAATGATGGTTTCATGTCTGGATGGAAAGCAGAGAAACTGCAGGGTGCCCGGAAGACTGAAAAGAAAATTATGGTTAAGACCAGGAGATGTTATTATCATTGAATTATGGGAATTTGACAAAAACAGAGGAGATATAATATTCAAATATAAACCAAGCCATATCGAATGGTTAAAAAAGCACGGTTATCTTGAATCAGAAAAAACTGAGTTTTAGAATCAAAACTCTTAAAACTTCTTTTTTCTTAATAAATTAAATAAAATGGTATGCGATTTTCATCAGAGGCAAATAAAAAATCGCTCCCCAGGATTCAAGAGGGAAGTTGACTGTCAAGAAACCGTAGGTGTCTTACAATGAGAAAGATCTATTCAGAAAAACTTCCAAGAATTTTAAAAAACAAAAAAAAGATTGAAGCAGAACTGAATGTTAAAATAACTAACAGAGGAAAAGAGATTACAATACAGGGAAAGCCAGAGGACGAGTATATTGCTGAAAAAGTGATTGATGCATTGAATTTTGGTTTTCCTTTTTCAGATGCATTAATGATAAAAAAAGAGGATTTTCTTTTTGAAATAATAAACATAAAAGAGCATACAAAGAGAAAAGATTTAGAAAGAATTCGGGCACGAATTATTGGAACAAAAGGAAAAACCCTGAAAACTCTGTGTCAACTGACAAAATGTTTTTTTGAATTAAAGGATAATGAAGTAGGAATTATCGGTCCTCCAGAATACATTCAAAATGCCCAAAACTCCATTATTTCGATTATCAAAGGAACAAAACAGGCAAATGTTTATAGTTTTCTGGAAAAGCATCAGGTTAAGCCTGTTTTTGATTTAGGATTGAAAAAAGAAAAATAATTGACATAATTCACTTCAAAAAATATTTTCTATATTAATTATCTATGATAACTCTGAGCAAAGCGAGGAGCAAATTAAAGGTGGATGAGCGGGCAAACATTTAAATATAAAATTAAATTTCAGTTTTTAGGTCCCGGTAGCTCAGTTGGCAGAGCACATGGCTGTTAAAATTATAATTTTTCAAGGAATTAATAGAAACCATGGTGTCAGAGGTTCGAGTCCTCTCCGGGACGTTGACGAGAACCTAGATTCGACGAGCAATGTTCATAAGCCTCGGCTCACAACAGAGAGCGAATGGGCTTGCGAGCTGTCCTCTCCGGGACGTTGGCAATCTTGTCTCCGGGACGCTCTGATTATTTATGAATTCTTTTAGAAGTAATTGCTTGGATTAATTTCACAGCCATTGTTTTATGGGGAAAATATTTTTTCAAAATTTTAAGATTTTGGTCAACCCATTCTTTTCTTTTTGTATTGTTCCGAAGTATGCTGATAGTCTCATCTATTTTCTTTGCATTAATTTCGTAATTCGTAAGTGCTATAACTTTAAAATTATATTTTGCTATATCACTCTTAAAAACACCGTATTTGTAAATGACAGGTATAAGACCAGAAGCCAAAACTTCAAGAAGATTATTTCCAAAACCTTCAACTTCACTAAAATAAGTTGAAAACCCTCCAAGTTTTGCAAAAATCTTTGGATACTCTTCAAAAGTCAGATGTGTTTTGAAATAATAATCCTCTGCAAAAATAAGAAATAAATTCTTGGTATTATACTCTTTTCTGAATTTTCTGTTGAGCTGAAGAAGCTTTCTTCTTGTGCTGTCTGCCGTATGACCTGAAACCAAGAAATATATCGCTTTGTAATATTTTCTTTTTCTCAACTGATTAAGCAAAGCATAGCAGTATTCAAGAGCAAAATCAATTCTCTTTCTGCTGACTAGTCTTGTATGTTGCAGGCAGAATAAAACATCTGAAAGTTGAAGATGTTTTTTCTTAAGTAAATTTCTTATCTTAAAATCCTCTATAAATGCATTAACTCTGTCATTGAATTTGTCTGATTGAAGATCTCTAAATTTGTTTATAAAAACATCAGTCGTGTTATAAACAACACCATGATTCATCTCCATTTGATGATAAAAACCAGGATTTCTCTTATCGAGTTTCTTAAAATATTTCTTTGCATTCTTGAACTGCAAACTGTTGATGAAAAAAATATATTCAACAAAATTCCCAGGAACTCCTTGAATTAAATAATTTTCAACATCCTTTGGAGGATTGACAAAACTTTTTCTCTCTAAATGAGAATCATGCCACCACAAAATATATTTGGGAGTTCTTTTTCCTTTATTTATCATATCTCTATAATACCTGCTTAAAGCTACAGAACCGATAAAATTAATGGGATGGGAAGTATTATGTGCAATTAATACATCTATTCTTTTTTTTCTTATAAACTCTCCAATAACTTTTTGAGCTTCATTAATCGCCTTTTCAATCTTCTCACTCATCTCTCCCCCATAGCCAATTTGATATTTATCTATCATAAGCCTGTTAATCTCATGATTATTCCATAGTATATCCCTGACAATAATCCTCGGAGAATTTATTTTAGATTTTCCAATCAAATAAAAAATATTTCTTTTGGGAACTTTCAAATATTTGTTAAGAACTCCTTCAATCTGTTTCATAACAATTGAAACTCCTTCAGCATCTCCGAATAGAGAGTGAATCATTCCATATCTCAAACGAGGAATATCTTTTTTCTTGAATTGTTGAGCCTCTTTTTTAAAAATAGTCAGCATAAAAATTAAAAATTCGCAAGATATAAAAACATTTCTAAAAAATCAGAAAACCTTAAATTTAAATATCTGTATTTCTAAATTCATCTATGGAACTTAACAGAGCAATCCAATCAAGAAGAAGCATAAGAAAATTCAAATATAAAAAACCTGACTGGAGAGATATCATTGAGTGTATAGATGCTGTAAGATATGCTCCGATGGCAGGAAATAATTTTACAGTAAGAGCAATTCTCGTCGATGACTTGAAAAAAATACAAAAAATAGCAGAAGCCTGCCAGCAATCTTTTGTTGGAGAAACAAAATATGTTGTTGTAATTTGTTCAGATCCGACAAGACCTGAAAATGCTTATGGAGAAAGAGGAAAAATATTCACAAGACAACAGGCAGGTGCAGCAATACAAAATTTCTTGCTGAAAATAGAAGAATCCGGATTGGCAACATGCTGGGTGGGTTATTTTGCAGAAGACATAATAAAAAGAGAATTAAAAATCCCAGAAAAAGTCCATGTAGAGGGAATTTTTCCAATAGGTTATGGATATCTAAAACCAAAAAAAAGATTCAGAACTGAATTAGATGGCATTCTCTATTTTAACACATATAAAAACAAAAAAATGAAACCTATCAGAAAGATGGATGTTTAATCATTCATGCTCCACTCATATGTTTTGCCTGTTTTAAGTTTCTTATCAAGTATCTCTAACTCTTCATATATTCCTTCAATTAAATCATAATTTTTAGCTTCTTCTAAAGAAACCCATCTATAGTCAGTGAGAGCACTGCAAAGCCTGACTTCTCCTTCAGCAGATTCTGCCCACAAACTTATTATCAAAGAAGGAATTTTATCTGACCTTATATAAACAAGACTTGTAACATAATCCAAATTTTCACAAAAAAACTAACTTTAAATAAATATATGTAATAAAAAACAAAAACCAACGCCGAAGCGTTGGCTGTAAAAAATTATTTCCAAACTTCTATGCCGAGGTCTGAAACTTCTTTGGAAACTAACCGGGGTTCTTCTATGCTTTTTCCCAAAACATAAGGACTTTTAATCCCTGTCATAATAGTTATTACTCTAACTTTTCCCACAAAATCTTTGCTGATTCTTGCACCAATGATTACCTGAGCTTCTTGACTTAAATTTTCAGCAACAATCTTTCCTATAAGGTCAAATTCCTCTAATTTTAAATCAGGTCCGCAGGTTACATGTATTAAAGCTCCGCTAGCACCTTGATAATCCACATCAAGTAGAGGATGTGTCAGGGCTTGCTTAACAGCTTCATTAACACGGTCTGTGGTATCTGCTTCTCCAATTCCAATTACTGCAACTCCGCCATCTTTCATAATTGCTGAAACATCTGCATAATCCAAGTTGATTAAACTTGGCAGAGTTATTGTTTCAACAATTCCTTTGCACATTGTGCTAACTAATTCATTAGCAACAGCAAAAGCTTGCTCTATTGGCAATTGTCCTGCAATATCAACAAGTCTGTTATTATCCAAAACAATGCAAGTATCTGTTACATCTCTTAACTCCTGCAATCCAAATTCTGCTTTGTCAATTCTTGCTTTTTCAGCTTCAAAAGGCATTGTTACAACACCTATAACAACTGCTCCGGTTTCTTTGGCAATTTGGGCAACAACAGGAGCTCCGCCAGTTCCGGTTCCTCCGCCCATACCAGCAATAACAAACACCATATCTGCTCCACTAACTGCTTTCTTCAAATCAACCAAGGCTTCTTTTGCAGCTTCTCTTCCTCTTGTAGGAAGACCACCACAGCCTAAACCACGAGTCAGTTCCTTGCCAATAAGAATTTTTTCATCAGCTTTTGTAACACTTAAATGAAGCGCATCTGTATTTGTTGCATATACTGTGGCTCCGTTGATTCCTTTATTAAAAAGCCATGTAACAGCATTGCCTCCCATTCCACCAACACCAATAACCTTGATATTAGCTTTTCCTGCCTTGAGTTCATCAAAGTTAATGCTGTGAGTTTCTGATTTTTCTATTGCCTCTTTTGCGAAATCCAATACCATCTTTTTACCTCCTTATATCTGTATTTAGTTGAAGTTTATTTAAGAAAAACTTAAATACTTAAACAACTTCTCACTGACATAGAATTCACCCTGCTAATTTAAATTAACATAAATAGTAAGGGCGAATTCTTTAAAAATATTTGGATACTTGAGAAAATAATTTAATAATTTTTTTCTATTTCTACTTTTTCAGTATAATACGGAAAACGTTTGTTTCCTTTTAATGCTTCTAAAATTTCATTTTGCATTTTCTTAATTCTTGATTCATTAATTTCAAATCCTTTCCCAGCCATAAGCATATTATCTCTCCTTCTATAAATAGGAAGCAAGACTTTAAACCTTCCTTCAGCCAATTCCCTAGATACTTCCCCCATACTGCGAATATTCTCTTTTTTGATTGTTACTGTGTTCTTCTCTTTTGTTATCACCATTTTATATTAAAAGAATTATATTATATAAATTTATTCTTTGGATAATATCTTAGCTTCAATTCCTTCTTCTTCGCAAAGCTCCACGAACTCTTTGGCATCATCAATAGTTCCGACGACACTTCCATAATGCATTGGGATAGCAAGAGTTGGCTTGATTAATTTTGCTGCTTCTGCAGCCTCCTCTGCAGTCATAGTAAACCTTCCTCCAACAGGAAGCAAAGCTAAAAATTTTTTATCTGTTTGTTTATATCCTGTGAGTTTTTGCATTTCAGGTATAATATCTGTATCTCCTGCATGATAAATAATAGTTCCGGTCATTTTTATTAAATAACCTACCCAACCATCTTCTTTTCTGTGAAAAGGCTTGTCAACATTATATGCCGGCAAAATAGAAAGTTTAATTTCTCCGATATTCAGCTCTTGCTCTGGTTCAACAATCTGTATATCAATTGGAATATTAAATCTCGTTATTTTACTCTGGCAACCTGCAGGAAGAATTATTTTTGTTCCTTTTTTAATAATTTTATTTATATCAACAACACTGCAATGGTCATAATGGCTGTGAGTTAGTAAAATCAAGTCTGCTTTTTCTGCTCCTCCCAAAATATTATATGGGTCTATATAAATTATTTTGTTGTTTTCAATCAAAAAACCAGAATTACCAAGCCACTTAATATTAATATCCCTTATTTGCATATTGTCTAAAAATCGTCTGAGTTTTTAAAGATTATTGAGAATTATACAGAACTTTGCTTCTTTTTAAGAAAATTAAACAAATTATGAAAATCAAAATGAACATTTTCAAGGAAAAATAAGAGATTTTTCTTTTTCAAGAAAACCTTAACAGCAACTATCCATCCTGCAATCAAAACAATAACACCTAAAATACTGAAACTTAGTGCTTTGTGACCCTTGATAAATTCTCTTGATGAATTAATCGGAACATTTATTGCACTACCAACCATAGTGAAAAAACCACATCTCTTTTCACATACTCCTCCACAATCAATGCCTTTTTCATCCTGATTTTTTATGCCATCAGAACAGGTTTCTGGCATTTGACATGATTGAGATGTCGCAGGTTTATCACTAGTTGCATCTACACAATTATTAGTATCCTTACATTCTCTAGTCTGAACATCATTCACACACTTGCCCCATTCTCCGCATTCCCAGTTAGAAACACAACTGCTTTTCATTTCTGAAGTTACCTGACCAGTAGTTGTTGTAGTCGATGAAGAACTGCTTTCAGAACTACAATCTTTTGTTTCAGAAGGTTTTGATTCTGTTGTTCCGCAATTATTATTATCAGTACATGTTCTTGTTTTAACACCATCAACACAATCAATAGTAGCCCAATTAGGACAACTCCAATCTTCTGTACAACTAACACATCCGCTTTTATTCAAGGTGCAATTAGAATTACAGGCTAAACTTCCCGAAATGAAACCTTGTTCTTCGCAAGTATGACTTCCCAAATCATCTCCATCACATTCTTCATTAGCATCAACTTCTCCATCTCCGCAAACTGCTCCAATACATTGCCCGCCAATTACAACCTCAGTACAATTTTGACAATTTTCCTGGCAGCCTTCTGCACATAAATCTTCTGCTGAAACACAGTTTTCTGCACATATTTCAACTTCAGCACATGATTCTACACAACCTTCGACACAATTCTCATCCTCACAAGTCTGATTGCTTTCTTCACATGCAAGACAATCTGCTGAACATTCTTCACAACTTTCAACACAACCTTCGACACAAACCTCTCCTTCAGTCAAACAACCCTCAGCACATTCTACACAATCAGGAATATCAGTGCAGGTTTCATTAGTTAAATCTTCCCAAGTATAACCTGCATTCTCACAATCTTCTTGAGTAGTATATTCATCTATCTGACTAACAAACCCAGTCATCTTCGGTCTCATAAAAAACAAACTTCCTAATACCAAGACTGCTAATAAAATGAAAATGAAAAAAAGAACTGACTTTTCATTTATCTTCTTTAAACCTTTAGCCACCATCTTTCTTTATATTATTTAAGAAAAAGCATTTAAATATTTATCCCTTTTTTATTATAATGGTTTTTTTTACAAAAAAATAAAAAAATCAATACAAAATTAAATTATTCTTCACTATCGTCTTCGTCTTCTTCACCCCAATCATCATCTGTTTCGTCTTCTTCCATTTTTACCTCCATTTAGATAAAAAACATTAAAGATTAATTATTTTTAAAGATTGACTAACCCTCAAAAGTCGTATCAAACCTGAGAAAAATTTTTAAAGTTTTAAATCTACAAGCGTTATTTAAGGTTTCATTCTTGTCATGGTTCTTGGAAATGCAATTGCATCTTTGATAGTTTCCAATCCGCAAATCCATTTAATCAGTCTCTCAGTTCCAAGTCCATAACCGCCGTGAGGAATAGCACCATAACTATGAATCTCAAAATAATAACTATAATCTTCAAGCTTCTCTCCTTTTGCTTTTAATGATTTTTTTAATTCATCGATATTTACGTCTCTCTCACTTCCCCCAATTAATTCTCCGTTTTTTTCAGGAGCCAGCATATCAAAGCACCTGGCTGTCTTTGGATTTTCAGAGTCACGTGGCTTGTAAAAAGCCATAACTTCCTTAGGATAATGAGTTACAAAAACAGGAGTGTCATAAGATTCCATAAATTTTTCTTCTTCAATTGTTCTCAAATCTTTTCCCCATTTAACTCTCATTTTCTTTTTTGCTAAAAGTTTCAAAACTTCATCATAAGTCATTCTTGGAAATTTTTTCTTTAAAGAAGGCTGAAGTTTCTTAACATCTCTTCCCAAAAGTTCCAGTTCTCTTTTATTATTCTCTAAAACTCTTCTAATAACATGTTTTGTCATTTCTTCAGCATAATCCATCAATGCATCAAGATTAACCCAGGCAACTTCCATTTCAGTGTGCCAGTATTCTGTTAAATGTCTCGAAGTTTTTGATTTCTCTGCCCTAAAACTAGGAGCAATACAATAAATCTTTTCGAGCGCATAAACCGCTGCCTCTGCATAAAGTTGCCATGTTTGTGCAAGATACATCTTTTTTCCAAAATAATCGAGTTCAAACATAGTCGGTCCTTCTTCAGCACCTCCTGGAATTATAATTGGAGACTGAAATTCATAAAAATGTTTGCTTCTGAAATATTCATGCAAGGCTCCTGTAACAGTGCTTCTTATTTTCATAATTGCTGTCATCTTCTGGCTTCTTAACCAGAGATGTCTTCTGTCTCCGAGAAGTTCTTCGTTCAAATCTTTTTGAATAGGAAAATTATCACTCAATCCAATAATATTTACCTTATCTGCCTGAACTTCATATCCTGTAGGTGCTCTGCTGTCTCTTCTGACAGTTCCAAAAATCTCAAGAGAAGTCTCTATTTGAATTTTGTCTATCTCATCCCATTGTTTTTCAAATTTTTCTCTGGATAAAACACACTGAATTCTGTTTGTAGAATCTCTGAGAATAATAAATTTGAGTTTATTGCTTCCTCTCTCTCTGTAGACCCAGCCATGCAAAGCAACTTTTCCTTTGCCTTTTTTGATTGCCTCTTGAATTGATATGAATTTCATTTATCTATAATAAGGAGAAATATTTTTTAAACTTGTTGATTGAAAAAATCAGCAAAAGATATATTCTCACCAAATTTACTTCTCATGATTTTACACATCCCATCGGCAGGCAATTGCAAAGAAGTTTTATGAGCTTCATCTCCATAACCTCCAATAGAGATATCTATTACTCTATTGTCTGTTCTAAGGGGCTCATATATAATAATCTTTTTCAATGGAATCATATATCCATCATCTTCTCTATTAAAAGCATCTTCTAAAACAAACGGTGTGCAAGTTCCCATTTCCATTTTTTCTGGAAGAATAGAATTATAAAAACCATTTATTTGTTTTTTGGTTAAGCCCACAGCCCTTCCCAAATCTGTTTTCTTAATTCTCCGCTGATTTTCTCTGGTCCCTAGTTCAGGAAAAACAAGCCCATAAAGATTTCCATTTGTGCCAAAAAAAACAGCCTTAACAATTCTGTCAGCAGACCAACTATCATCAAGAATATCTAATTTTTCAAAACAGGTATTTGTCACAATATCATGCCTCACAGCCTTAACATTAATTCCCAGCTTCTCACTTATCTCAGCTACATAAAACTGCCTTCCATCCAAAACATCTCTCAAATTTATTTCAATCATAGAAAAAACCTAAGAAAGTAACTATGAACTTTCTTAATTATTATTGTTATTATTAAAATTCCAATTAAAAAAAGAATATTTGCAAAATAAATTTTTTGGTGAATTTGTCATCTTAATTTATATAAAATACCCTTTATTAATTTTACTCAAATTCTCATGCAGGTCTCCAATAGCACATGTTTTCATAAAAGACAAAAAACATGTTTAAAAAAATTTTTAAATGAAACAAACCTATGAAAAATATGAGAGATAATTATTCGAGCAATAAAACTCCATCAAAAGACTATCTTCACAAGAGTTTAAGAAGTCCATACAAAGTTGAATCTGAAAGATATTTAAAAAAACCCGGATATCTTAATTCGCTAACAGATTATCAAGAACAAACTGACTATTATCAGTCAGAACAAAAAGAACAGATGTATCTGGAAATTATAAATCAATTATATCAAAGGATTAACAAACTTGAGAAAAAAGCCCTTTATGAAAATAATAATCCTCTTCAAAACAGATGCGAGATATGTGGAAAACCTCTTAATCCGAATAGTTCCAGCTACAGATGTGAAAATTGTATTATGTTTTTTGGTAAAAAATATAAAAAAGCTGCTTAATCAACTAACAATAATTCAATACTAATTCTATCAAAATTCCGTGAGTCTAAGTTAGGACTTTCAAGAACGCAAATTCAAAAATTAAGGAGTTAATCTCGTTCTGTCTCTTGGGAATAAAACAGCTTCCCTGATATTGTCCAGATTGCAAATAATTTGGGTGAGTCTCTCTAATCCAATACTCCATCCTGCATGCTTAGGAGCACCATATCTGAAACTATTTACATAATCTTTAAAATTATCAGGATTTAATTTCTTGGCTTTTAACATTTTTATTAATAATTCTGGAATATGAATTCTCTGTCCTCCTGAACTTATTTCCATTCCTTTGTAGATTGCATCAAATCCTTCACTTAATTTTGCATCTGATTTCCCGTCCTTGGGCATTATATAAAATGGTTTCAGAGAAACAGGCCATGAATGAACAAAAACAATTGTGTTTGGAAATTTACTCTCAAGTTTTTTTTCATCTTCAGGAGAAAAATCTTCTCCGTATTTGATTTTCAAAAGTTTAACTGCCTCATCATAACTCAGATATTTGGATTTAGGAACTTGTAACTTTAATCCTAAAATCCTAATCTCTTCCTTGGATTTTGACATAATCTGTTTAACAATATATTTAACAGCTTCTTCCAACTCTTTCATAATTTCCTCTTGTCCTGCAAAAGCCATCTCAATATCCATTTGCCGTGATTCATTCAAATGCCTCACAGTATTATGTTTCTCTGCTCTCCACACAGGAGTTATTGTAAAAACTTTTTCAACAGAACAGGCCAGCATCTGCTTATACAATTGCGGACTCTGAGCAAGATATGCCTTTTTCTCAAAATATTTTACAGGAAAAAGTTCTGTTCCTCCTTCACTTGAACTTGAAATAACAGAAGGCAACTGAACTTCTAAAAAATCCCTATTGTAAAAAAATTCCCTGAAACTATTAGCAATCTCTCCCTGAATCTTAAAGATGGCTTTTATTCTTGGTTTTCTTATATCCAAAAATCTGTAATCTAATCTGGTTGGAAGTTCTGCCTTAGAAGCCTTTTCATTAATCTGAACCGGAAGTTTTTCTGATTTATCCAAAATAACTAAATCCTCAATCTCTACTTCTACATCTTTTCTTGCAAGTTCTGCCCTGACATTTGCTTTTTTTGCCTTTCCCTTAATTTCCACAACAGATTCTAAAGCCAAATCTGAAAATTTCTTCAAGAGTTTATCTTTTAAAATGCACTGAACAATTCCAGAGGCATCTCTGAGCAAAAGAAATTTTAATTTAGCCAAACTCCTGATATCAAATACCCATCCTCTAAGCAAAATCTTATCACCTGCTTTAATATCCTTAACATATTTTCTCTGCATAAGAATAAATATTAAATATACTTTTTAATAATTTCCATAGCTTCTCTTCCGGTAATCTTATCTCCCAACTCTCTCATCACCAACCCCATATAAGCATTTGCTGATAAACCTGGCTTTTCCTTTATTATTTTCATAATTTTTTCTTCCATAATATCAGCACCTTCTTTCTTAAACAAAACTGATTTTTCAGGAGTTTCTCCTCTTACAATTCTAATCAAAGCTGATTTTACCTGAGATTCTGAAATTTTTTTCTCTCTTAAACTTTCCAGTATAAAAGTTAAAACATCCCAGTTAAGAATTTTTTCAACTTTGTTCAAAGAAATTTTTTCATGCTTTGCAATTTCTTTTGGAAAAATCAAAAGAATTTTGGCAATTAATTGTGGCTTGTTTAAAATTTTCAGAAACTCTTTGAATTCATCAAATTTATTCTGTTTAAACAAAAGCTTAATCATTTCCTCGCTCAAACCAATCTTCATGAGTTCTTCTTCAATTTCTCTTCTTAATTTAGGCAAATCCTTTTTTGCTTCATTAATTATCTCTTTTGAAATTTTTAACAAAAACAAATCAGTTTCAGGATACATTCGCTCGCTTCCTGGAAGCGGTCTTAAAAATTTTGTAGTTCCGTCCTTCAGAGCATTTCTTACATCACCTTTTGTCTTTCCTTTTTTAATATTATTGAGTTGTCTTTCTATCTCTGAATCAACTGTTTTAATCATAATCTTAGGATTTTGAAAACCCTTAATCTCAACCCTTGAATGTCCTCTAATAGAAATATTCAAATCCTGTCTTATGGTTCCAATACCTCTCTTGACCGCGACTGTTCTTAAAATCCGTCCGATTTTCAAAGCAGCTTCTTTGATTTGTTCTGGGGTTTTCAAATCAGGAGCAGTCTTTATTTCGACTAAAGGAATTCCCAGCCTGTCTAATCTAAAAATTATTTTTTTATCAGTTTTCTCAACAATCCTTGCTGCATCTTCTTCCAAATAAAGTTCATCAATACTGACTTTTCCCTGCGAAGTTTCAATCCAGCCATCTCGCGCAATCATAACTGTCCTCTGAAAACCAGAAGTATTGCTCCCGTCAATCACAGTCTTTCTCATAATCTGTGTGATAGGAATTATCTTCATATTAAATAAAACAGCTATCTGCAGGGCAATTTTCAAAGCTTTTTTATTTATTTCATGCGGCGGCTCTTCATCAAGTTCAATCAGGCAATTAGTATCATATCCCTGATAAACAAACTCCTTATTTTTCAAAGCCTCATGCATAGCCGCTATATCAACTTCTCCTTTCTCACCAGCAACAGCATGAAGTTTTCTCTTAATAGTAAAATCCGGTTCATCCTGTCTTAATAGCGAAGGGCAGTTGCAGAATAATTTTCTCGTATCCAGCTGCTGATGAATCTCCAGTCCAGCTTTTAATCCTAATTCTTTATAGTCCAAACCCATTCAATAAAAAAACAAAAAGAGTTTATTAAATTATTGAAGAACTCGGAGAGACAGTTCCTAAAAGCTTATGTCCATTAACTGACATATTTTTAAAATCTAAATTAATATCATATTTTTTAGATATCTCTTCCAATACTTTTTCTAAAACACCTGTTCCTTTAGGAATAATTAATCCATCTTGTCCCTGAGAATACCATGTTTTTAATACTTCTAAATCTCTAGGAGAAGAAGTTATTCTTTCAAATTCGTGCCTGATTTTGTCAGATTCTTCTGAAACAAAACTTGGAAGACCTTTTCTGGAATTTTCAACATCAACAACACCAACAGAAACATCCATCACTGGACTAAAAATTATATGCCTGTTACTATAATCAGAATGGTATAAATTTTCTTGTTCTTTTAATCTGTTTAAAGCTCCAAGATGAAGAGCACAAGCAGGATATAATGGAATAGGATATTTTTGATTTCTTACAGCAACAGGTGTGGTTCTTTTCATAGAATTTAATTTTTGAAGTTCATATCCGTTGAGAAAACTCATCAAAATAGCTGGTTCTTCAGAGGATAATTTCAAAAGTGCAATGGGTTTTGGGGCTTTAAACGAGATATCATTAACTTTAGAATATTCTTCCAAAACTTTATTCCATATATCTAATGATAAAAATTCATATAATGCCTTTTCAGGCGTCCTCCTTTTTCTTTTTAAGATAACTCCTGAAGAACTAGCAAGAGCTATTTTAGAACTTTTCTTTTTAACTGAGTCATATCTAACAAAAGCCCCAGGCATAATTGATTCTAATTCTTCTGTTGTTTTTTCCAAAGATTTACTTAAAGATTCTATTGATTGCATTTTCTACCAACCCCCTATTTACTTATAAATCTTCCTATTGTAACTCCTGAGAAGTCATAACTAAAATCAAATATCAATCAATAACATTTATAATATTCCGAAGATAATTATAAATATGAAGAAGAAAGGGGATGATAAAAAAACTGCAAAAGAAAAAAAAGAGGAGAAAGAAGAGGAAAAGGAAAAAATACTAAAGCAATTAGATGGTTTCAGAGGTGCAAGAACTTTTGGACAAAGAGCAGCAGATATATTAACAAAATGGGCTGGAAGTTGGACTTTTATTTTAACATTATTCGCTTTATTAATAATTTGGATGTTTATTAATGGGTTTTTTTTATTACAATATGAAAGAGGAGAGCCTTTTGACCCTTATCCATTTATTTTATTAAATCTAGTATTATCTTGTTTAGCAGCTATACAGGCTCCAATAATTTTAATGAGTCAAAACAGAACAGCTCAGAGAGATAGATTAAAGGCAGAATTTGATTACAGAATAAACAAAAAAGCAGAAGAAGAAGTAAGGGACATAAAAAGACTTTTAATCAAACATCTTGATCATAAAAAGAAAAAATAATTATACAATTCTCACAATATTTCCGTCTTTATCTAATTCAATAAAATGTGAAACCTTGCCATTCTGATAATCTTCACATTGATTTTCAGGCAAATTGTCCTCTTCTGTTCTGGGAACATGAACAATGTCAACAGCATAATCTTCACAAACACCTAGACACTGGGAATTAATTTCTTCATTAAAATTTTCAAATTTACGCAAAGCACAATTTATTGCTTCCTGTTGCTCTAAAACATAATCAGGAGTTTCAGATGGATATCCATGTTTAATCCAAACTCCTCTGCTGTCTTTAATCCATGAATCCTCATCTCCGCCAATGACAAATCTTACAAAAAACCAGCCAATTATCAAAATCCCAATAACAACCAAAATCAAATATATTTTTTTCATTCTTCCAGCCTCTCATTAAACTCGCCTGCCATATTATCCAGCATTTTTTCTCTGATAATATTCTTGTCTTTTGCCCATTCTTTATGTCCCAACACCCAGCCAAGTTTAACCAAAGCAGTTTCAGCAAGCATGTCTTTCAGATAAATAATTCCTGTCTTCATCAACTCCCTGCCATTAGAATAAACCAAAGGGTCAACTCTCCCGAAAATACACTGACTCGTTCCGCAAACAACGAGTCCTTTATCCTGAACTTCCTTGAGTTTCTTAATCCAGCTTTTTCTCGCCCTTTTTGTAGCAACATGTCCCAAAGCTCCCATTTCCAGAACAATCCCCTTATATTTTTTCTTCAAATAATAATCCAAAATTTCAGGTTCCTGCCCAGGATAAAATTTAACCAAACCAACTTTCTCTTCAAACTTTGCATCTAATTTAACTTTATTTTTATTTCTGACATTATGCTCTGAAACAATCTCTATTCTGTTAGGAAAAATCTTTGCAAAAGGCTTGGCATTGACAACTTTAAATGCATCTCTTCTTGAAGTATGAAGTTTTCTGACTTTGGTTCCTGGCATTGCATAACAATAATCATCATTTGAAGAAGCATGTCCTACAAGCATGACTTCAGCAATATCTGAAATACCTGCCAAAGCAGCGCATTGCAGATTTAAATTTGCATCACTGCTCGCCCTGTCTATACTTCTCTGGCTATAAGTTAGGACAACAGGCTTATTTAAATGTCTCAAAAAAAATGACAGGGCTGCTGAAGTATAATGCAAAAAATCTGTCCCATGGGTTATTATCAATCCTCTAATATTATTATCATTCAAAAATTTTTCGGCAACTCGGGCAATTCGTTGCCAGTCCTTGAAATCCATATCTTCAGAAGATTTCATAAAAGGAACTTCTATTTTAGCAATATTAACTTTTTCAAAAAGTTCTGGATAAAATTTAAACAAACTTTCCGGAGTATTCAGGGGACTGACACCACCTGTTTTAGGGTCTAAATGAGAAGCAATTGTTCCTCCTGTAATAATCATAGCAATATTCGGCTTTTCTCTTTTTTTCTTAATCTCAACATGTTCCTCAACCTCTTTCGCCTTTTTCTTAAGTTTAATTTCTAAAATATCTTTTTTATTAAATCCAATATTATAACCAGAATCAATTTTCAAAAGAACAATGCCTTTTTCAGAAGCAGGACTCTCGAGCAAAACACCTTCATAAATCAGTTTGGTTAAATGAACCTCGACATAATCGCCTGATTTTGCATTTGTTCTTTTCATGACAAAACAAGTATTGAGAGATATAAAAATATTTGGACTAATCCTAAACCGGGAAATTTCCTATTAATTCAAGATCGCCAGAGTTATTTATATCATAAATTTTGTCCAATCATTATCAAAACGAACCATAACATCACCTGTTTCTTCGTTAACAGATTCTATCTTGCCATGTCCTAAAGAAGATGTGACCTCCTCTCCTATAAGAGATTTTACCAAAGACCTGCTTTCTTCTGAAATTACAGCTGTACCTGTTCCAAATCGCCCCTTTCCAGGAATGCATTTCCACACACATTTCTTAGCAATATAATCTTCATATCTCATGAATTTTCTTACAAAAGTCTATTTTTAAATTTATCCATCTTAAATAAAAGAAACAGATTTCAAAATACAACAGAAATTTTTAAAAAATTCGGGTAAATTTTTATGCCCACTGAATGTTTTTATATGGATGTTTTATCGCAATCAGGATTACGTCAATAAGCCACCATATTCCCAGTCCTCCGAGAGTAATCAATTTCAGCAATCCTGTCCCGACTTTGCCCATGATAAATCTGTCAACACCGAATGAACCGAAAAGTATAGACATTACCAGAACCAACACCCAATTCACCTTCTTTGCCATGAATTAATATAGTTTCTGGCTTTTTTAAAATTTATCAAAACGGGCTCGCGAGGATTCGAACCCCGATTAATCGGTTTCTCACAAACTTCGTTCGATATTATTAAACATCGCTTACGAACTCGCTCGCCGAAGCCGATTGTGCTATCCATTACACCACAAGCCCTGAAAAAAAGAAAACTATTCTGTATATAAGCTTAACGAATAATTTTTATATCTTGTTTATTTTATAATTCCATGCCATTAAAAAGACATCATAAAATACTTATTGGAAGTTTCAGTTCTCTTGTTTTAATTTTTATGATAATAATAAGCATCTTTGTTTACACGATGTTCATAAAACAAACTGTCGATTATAACACCTTAGAAAACAAAATCTCTGAATTAGAGGCAGATACTCAAAGCAAACTAAACGAATTAACAATAAGTCTGCTGGAAACAAGAGAAAGTTTGGAAGAGAGTCAGGAAGAACTAACGCTTCTTAAGGCATCTGCTGGAGAGGATTTTTCTGGTATAATTGAAGATGCAGTAAAATCTGTCGTGACAATAAGAACAGATGTAAGCCAGGGAACCGGATTTATATTAACAGATGATGGATATTTAATAACAAATGCACATGTGTTAGTCGGAGCATCCAAGGTTCAGGTCATAACTTATGAACAGGAAATAATAAATGCACAGCTGACAGGATATGATGGAGAACTGGATTTGGCATTATTAAAAATTCCGGGAACTTATGATTCCATATCCTTAGATGATTCAGATAATGTTCAGGTTGGAGAAAAAGTTATTGCAATTGGAAATCCTTTGGGACTACAATTTTCTGTTTCACAGGGCATTATTTCTGCAATTCACAGAGAAGGTCCAAACGGACTGGAAATATATATTCAAACTGATGCAGCACTAAATCCCGGAAATTCAGGGGGTCCGTTAATTAACAAAAAAGGAAAAGTTATCGGAATAAATAATTTCAAAGTTGGCGGAGGAGAAAGCCTTGGCTTTGCTCTTGAATCAAATTATATTAAAAGCACAGTAAATGAAATCGCAGTAGAAGAATTAGGAGAAGAACTCTTATAATAATTATACGTCTACTTTTTATTATTAAATTATAATTTGTAGACATATATATTCTTTGTACGTCTACAATTAGAAAGATTTATAAATAATGTAGACACATAAATGTATGACATATACAGAAATTAAGAAAAAACCAAACAGGAAATACTACTATCGTGTAAAATCAATAAGAAAAGGAAAAAAAGTAAATAAAAAAAGAATTTATCTTGGAGCAAATCTAAATCAAAAACAACTAAAAGAAAAAGAACAAAAAGCAGATGAAGAACTTCTTGGAATAGAAAAACCAAAATCTGTTAAAAAAAAGCAATCAAAAGAAGGCATCAGTATTAGTAAGGAAGAAAATTTTTCAGAATGGTATCAGCAATTAATGATTAAATCAGAATTAGCAGATTATTCTCCTGTATCCGGAGCCATAATTTTGCGTCCGATGTCATATTCCCTTTGGGAAAAAATAAAACAAGCCTGTGACAAGGAGTTTAAAAAAATTGGAATTCAGAATTCTTATTTCCCGCTATTTATTCCAGAAAGTTTATTCTCAAAAGAGCAAGAACATGTTGAAGGATTTACTCCAGAAGTTGCATGGGTAACTCAGGCAGGCAATACAAAGTTAAATGAAAGACTGGCGATAAGACCAACATCAGAAGCAATTATGTATGCATCTTATTCAAAATGGATTCGTTCTTGGAGGGATTTGCCACTGAAATTAAACCAATGGAACAATGTAGTGAGGTGGGAATTCAAAAATCCTGTCCCATTTTTCAGAACTCGTGAATTTTTGTGGAACGAAGGACATACGGCATTTGCAACAGAAAAAGAAGCATTAGCAGAAGGACCAAAAATAAGAAAAGCATATGAAAAAGTTGTAGAAGAACTTATGGCTCTTCCGGGAATATACGGCAGAAAAACACAAAAAGAAAAATTCGCTGGCGCAGTTTTTTCAGAGAAACTTCATTACTACATGCCAAATGGAAGAATAATCGAGGGACCGTGCTTTCATCACGACGGGCAAAACTTCGCAAAAGCATATGACATAAAATTTTTGGATAAAGATGAAAAAGAAAACTATGTCTGGCAAAATACTTTTGCTATATCCACTAGAATGCTCGGAGCATTATTCGCCATACATTCAGATGACAAAGGATTAGTAATCCCCCCAAAAATATCAGAAAACAAAATTGTAATCATACCAATCTTTTTTGATAAGACAAAAGAAAAAGTTTTGAAAACAGCAAAAGAAATCAAAGAACAATTAAAGGATTTAAATCCGATTTTAGATGAAAGAAAAGATTTTTCACCAGGATGGAAATACAACGAATGGGAATTAAAAGGAATCCCAATAAGAATAGAAATCGGACCGAGAGATTTGGAAAACAAATCAGTGATAGTTGTCAAAAGAAATACTGGTGAAAAATTAAATATTAAAATAAAAGATTTAGAAATTCAAATTCCAAAACTTCTCGACGATATGCAAAAAGAACTTTTTAAGAATGCTAAAAAATTATTAAAGCAAAATCAGAAAAAAACAGAAGAGAAAAAAGAGTTAATTCAATTTATAAAACAAAAACAAATGGTTTTGGTTCCTATGTGCAAGTCAGAAGAATGCGAGGATATTTTAAAATCAGAAACAAGCGGAGCAAAAACATTATTCATCAATCCCAAAAAGGAATCAATAAAAGGCAAGAAATGTATAATCTGCAAAAAGCCGGCACATTATTGGATTTATGTTGGCAGGACATACTAATTACTTTAAATCGAGTTATTGCTAAATTTAATTATTCATTGTTAATGCCAATTGAATTAAGTTCATCTTCTAGTCTCAAAGTGATTTCCATAAGCTGACTTAATTCTCTTTCAACAAATTCCTGTTCCATCTTTTCTTTACCCATTTTAATAAATTCAGAATCCTTAATCTTAAGCCTAAATTGAATAAGAAGCACCTCAAATTAATTCAGACCCGAAAAAGAAGCTGAATTAATGTGAGGGAAATTTAATTGAATTGTAGACTAAGCCGCATACATTCCAACATATCGTTCTTAGTCTCTTTTCCATAAAATCCACAAGAAAAATCTATTTTTATACTTTTCTATAATCCATTATCTATAAAAAATCTGAAAAAGAAATAAAATTACATTATACCATATCTTTTGAGAACATCTTCACTTACTCTGCATCCACTTCTACAAGTATCTTCCCCCTCTGCTCTAAAGTCACATCCAATTGGATAGTTTATATTATATTTATCCCCTTCATCTGGATCTTTTGGTATTTCTTCCCAAGGTATCCCCAAATAACAACTATTAGAATTTTTTCTGGTTTTAAAAGGATATAAAGCCCATTCATCCATGTTAGGAATAGATTCGTGTAAGGCTGCTTGAATATCTCTTTCCATTATACCGAATTTGGCATATTTCTTGGCATTTCTATCAAAGCTCACGGTTCTCCCGCCAAATCTTAGACAATCAGTATATCTTACCACAGCCATTTCAACAGTCTTTTCATCCCTAAATCTTCTTGGATCTTGTTGTGTTAAAACTCTAGCCAACTCAGAAAACTCCATCTCTCCACCATTTTTTAGAACCTGATTTATTGTACAAAAAGCATATGTGAATGTTGCCATAATACAAAAGACTTTTTTAGCCTTTTAAAGAAGATTGTTATTAAGTATATCCCTTTTCAATTAAATTCCCCAGATTTTTTTTGAACTTTTCCAAATCTTCAACTTTTATTTTCGCACCAACAGCATCCTCATGCCCTCCGCCAGTCGCATCATCCAAATCCTTAATGACTTCTAATAAATATTTTCTGATATTCTTTCCCCTGCAAGAAATGCTTACTTTATCTCCGCTTATACGCATAACAACGATATATTTATCCGGAAGATAATAACTGAGTCTGTTAGATAGCTCTGCACTGATGCTCAAATCACTGGCATATTGAAAAAATAAAATTTTTTCTGGTTTTCTTCCAAGAAGTTCTGCTTTTTCCATTAATTTTTTGTATTTTTTCTTAACCTGATTAAATCTATCATGCATGGTTTTATTTTTTGTATTTTCCTCCAAAACCTCATAAGGAGTTTTAACTTTCATCAAAAATTTTAACATATTTACAACATTCGTTGTTCTGTCTTTAAGTGCAAAACTAAAAATCATTGCAATTTCTCCAATCTGGGATTTGTAAAAGATATCAAAAGCCTCATCAGTTTTGAAACCTAAATCAGGGTATTCTTTCAAAAATTCAGAATAAAAATCAGGAACAAATTTATCAGAAATAGAGCCAATAACAGCAATCCACAAGTCTTCTTTTTTCTGAGTTATTTTATAACAAAGATATGTAACAGGCTCGTTAGTTTTTGATTTATTCAATAAAGGATTGTAATAATTAACAAATTCTGGAATGTTCTTTTTGTCAATTTCATGATGGTCAATCCAGACAACAGGAATATTTATTTGTTTAACTGCTTCAAAAAATTCTTTAGAAACCACAGGCTTGTCTAAAATAAAAATATAATCTGCATTCAATTCTTTAATTTTTCGAAAATAATCCAAAGATAAATCAGGAAAACTTGTCACAGAAACTCCCTTTCCCCGTCCGATGTATCTCTGCAATAAAAGAAATGCGCAAAGCCCGTCAGGATCATTATCAAAAAAGAAAACAGGATTCTGTGCTTTCTCGAGATGTGCTTTTATTTCTTTAATTTGTTTTTTTGTTAGCATAAATATAAAATAAAAAACATATTTTTAAGCTTTCGGTTAAGATACAAATAATAGATTATTAAGAGGGATACATAATCAAACCATTCCTACCTTTATTAAGAAAATATTCATTTTCTTCAGAATTGTTATTCTCGGTATATTTCTCATAACCCCCACATAAAACATGCATCCCGTGTGCAAGTTGTATATAAACAGGAAGGGCTTCCAGCTCTTGTTCTGTTAGTTTAATAGTTTTCTGATATTCCTCTAAAGCAAGTCTTAAGTTTTTCTCAGTTTTTTCTTTATTGTCCTCGTCAAAAAGCAAATCGCAAGCATAAACAGCTAATTCCTGTATTCTTGGATAATAATTAGATACTGAAAAATCAATTATCCATAATCTCTTATTTTTATCTTTTATTATGTTAGTTGTAATAATATCTCCATGAACAAAGGCATGTGGCAGGATTTCAATTTTCAAGTCGTTAAATTTTTTAACGAGTGGCTTCAGCAGTTTTAAATCTTCTTTTGGCAAACTTGGACTTTTTTCATTATATTCTTTAATAAAATTAGGTATTGCCCAGCAATCATAAATTGGATATGGGTGCAATTTAATACTATTAATTAATGCTGCCTGATGCGCGAGAAATTTTATTTCCTCATTATTCAATTTCTCCTTAGATTCAAAATAAGACTCGCCATCAATAAAATCCATTATAGCCAATCTCAACTTTGTTTTATTAATCTTAAAAACAAAAAGATAATCTCCCCCCTTAGTTTTAAGCAATTTTGGAGTTGAAATTCCTTTCTCCATTGCTTTTTCCATTATCTCTACGTATCTTTTACAATCTTTATCTGCCCTAAATGATGCAAAAATCTTTACGACATATTTTCCTTTGGAAGTATTTAAAATATAATTAAAATCCTCATATCCCACCAAAATTAAAGTATTTGACTTAAAATCTCCAAGATTATATTCTCTACATATTTCTTGAGAAATATCTTTTATTTCTCCATCATAAGATATTCTTGATTTAAATTTTTGTTCCATATATTTTGAATGAAAGACATATTTTTAATCTTTTTTCTATGAATACCTCAAACCTATCTTTTAACAGCTCCGTAAATCAAAGGCAGGGCAATAGTAGCATCACAAAAAACATCAACAAATTCAGCATCTTTCTGCATCTTGCCCCAGGAAATCCCTTCTCTAAGGGGGGCTCCTGAACTTCCTCCTGGCTCTATCCTATCTGTGGTTATCTGGATTCCATAATTAGCTCCTTTGGAAAATTGCAAAGATTGCTGAATAAAATTCTTAGGCAATCCTCCGCCAACATAAATGACTCCTGTTTTCTTCGCTGTCCAGGATAAATCAATTATATCATTCATATCAGAAAAAACATCAATATTAGTTCTGCCTTTTCCGCTGACAATTCTTCCCCACATCATCAAACCAATTCCAGAATCAGCTATTCCAGGACAAAAAATAGGAATTTTCTTTTCATAGCATTTTTTCAAAATTCCTTTTTCCTCAACCACTTCTCCTATTTTCCATAAAAACTCTTTGATATTTTTGCATTTAGAAAATTCATCAAAATATTTTTCAAAAAAATCTTCTAATTTCTGATAAACGCTATTTTTCATAAAAACATTGTAGATTCTGTCAATTCCCTCTTCGTTCAGTTTTTTATCATCAACAAGTTCATCGCCCTGAAAATGCTTATCTCCTAAAGCTTCTATTAAATCATGAGTCAGATTAGCACCAGTAGTAACAAATACATCCACTTCATCGAGCATATCCATAATTACTTCTTTCATTCCTGCAGGAACCATTGCTCCAGCAATTCCAAAAAAAACTTTGCATTTCTTATCTTCAAACATCTCTTTCATTATTTTTTTTGCTTTTGCAATTTTGCTGGCACCAAATCCCATGTCTTCCATACCATCAACTAATTCAGAAATCTTCATGTTTTCTTTAATTTTAATGGATTTAATCTCTTTCATAATATTTCTTGAAAAGTTAATTTTAAAAATATATGGATTAGACTATTTTAATGAATTGGGGAAAATTAGCATTAATAAATCTGTATGACTGCGATAAGAATCTTATAAAAAACAAAAGAGAAATAAAAAAATTTATCAAAGAATTAACTAAAAAAATTAATATGAAAGGGATAAACTCTGCAAAAATAAAAAGATTCGGTAAAGAGTCATTAAAAGGTTATTCTGCATTTCAGTTTATTGAAACATCTTCTATAACATGCCATTTTGATGAAACAGAAAATAGAGCATTTATAGATATTTTTAGTTGTAAAGATTTTGAGACAGACAAAATAAAGAATTTTTGCAAGGAATTTTTTCAGGCAGAAAAAGCAAAATCAGAAATTATAATCAGAAAATAAATATATAACACTCCATCATCAAAATCTTTTTAAATAAGAAATAATGTAAGAACATAATGAACAAATGGACTGAAATCTTACTGGGATTAATCTTGCTTAATGGAGCGATTCTTGTATGGAGTTTGTCTCAAGGATGGGGAAATTTTTGGAATTTCGGAACAGCTGCATGGGAATTCTTCAAAGGAGGATTAATTTGGTTCGCAATTCTAATAGGTTTTATTTTTATAATGTTGGGAATTAGCGATTTAAAAGAATAATTTTTTTATACAAGGCACCCTTCTATAATTCCTGCAATTATCAAAAGAGGAACCACAATCCACCAAAAAGTCTTTAATGAGTTTATTAAATTTTTTTTAAAAAATTTCTTTTTATTTTTCTTAAAAACAAGAGCACCTAATCTTAATCCCAATCCTAATGAAATAAATATTGCAGGTAACTCAAAGATTCCATGAGGAAAAATCCTAAATAATGATAAAATTCCTTCATTTGAAACACTGAGTGCAAAAACAAAACCCAAAATATATCCATTTGCAACTGCAACTAAAATTGGAAAAATTCCGAACAACACGCCAAGAATCATTCCAAAAAAACCACTTTTTAGATTATTAAAAAAAATAAAACTAATCATCTGAAAAGTAGACAGCCCTTCTGTCTTTGCCAAAATCTCTTTTAAAAATTCCATTATCTGATTAACTAGATAATCTGGAGCTGGAAAAAAGAAACCCACAAAAGCAAAACCCAAAAAAATCGCAATTATGATAAAAATAAATTTTTTAGAATCTTTAATATAATCCCAGCATTCCTTGTACTCTCTTTTCAAATCAAAACCTCTTTTTTGTTTTTTCCTCATTTTATTCAGCTAAACTGTTTACGGATATATTGAGTTTTATTTTTATATTTCTTTCTTAAATAAATTCCATAAATTAAACCTAGAAGTAACCCTCCCAAATGTGCAGTATTTCCAATAGGAACATCACCTACTGCTGATATAATCCAAAGTAAAATTAAAATTCCTGGAGCAGCATATTTTATTTTAATTGGAATGGGGATAAACATAACATAAACCGGAAGATTTGGAGTCAAAAGCATCAGTAATCCGATAAGTCCAAATAAAGCCCCAGAAGCACCAACAGCATATGTAGTAAAATCTCTGCTGAAAAGCAAACTTGATAAAACAAAAAATAATCCTGCAAACAAACCAGATGTAAGATAAATTCCCAAATATCTTCTATGTCCAAGAATTTTTTCAATTAGTGAACCAATAAAAAATAGAGATAACATATTTACAAAAAGATGAAAAAATCCTGCATGCATAAAGATGCTTGTTACAAAAGTCCAGATATATTTTGCCTGTAATATGTTTGATGGTTTTAATGCAATATAATCCAAAAATTTAACATTGGAAGAAATAAGAATGCTGAAGAAAATAAAACAAATAATGTTAATCAAAATTATAATAAAAGTTATATTTAAGTTTCCAAAAAAACTCCTTCTTTTTCTAGGCTGAACTCTATAAACATGAACCATTTAAAATTATTTTTTCTTTTTAGATTTTAGAGATTTCTTTTTTGTCTTTTTAATTTTTGGTTTAATTTTCTTTTTGGATATTTTTTTCTTTTTTATTTTTTGGGTTTTGGATTTAATCCCTTTTTTAGAACTCTTAATTTTCCTTTTTTTAATTTTCTTTTTCGTTGCCTTTTTTGCACTTTTTTTCTTTGTTGCTTCTCTCTTGGCCTTTCTTTTTTGAGCCTTCTCTTTTTCCTCTTTTTTTGATTTTCTCATTTTGGCTTTTTCCAATTTCTCTTTTTCTTTTTGAATTTCTTCATTAACAGATTTTAACTGCTTTTCAAATCTCTCTTTTTCTTTTTTTAATCCTTTTATAACTAAAATGTTATCTTTTAAGGAATATATCTCTCCACATTCATTACAGATAAAATCATGCTGTAATGCTTTTTCTTCAGTAATCTCAATGTTACATCGTTTGCAAATATAAAATTGTTTTTCTGTTCTGCTTTTTATTTGACTATCTATCTGGGCAATGTTTTTTAACAAAATTTCTTTCAAAAATTCTAATGATTTTAAAACTTCAATTTTCCAAAAATAAGTATACCATCCTTTCTTTTTATCTTTTTTTCTTATAGAAGAAACCAAACCTCTGTTTGAAATCTTGTACAAAATATTTCTTGTTTGATTTATCGTGAGCCCAAGTTTTTTTGCAATCAAAAATTCATTAATATATTTTTTACTATCAAGCAAATCTATTAAATTTTCTCCTGTTTTCCCGACGATACTGACAATTACCTCCACAAGAAATTTTTTTAGCATTCAGGTATTAAAGAGAAAACAAATAAATATCTTTCGGTTTAAAATATCTTTAGAAGGTTTTTTAAACTGTATCTATTTTATTATATATATTAAAAAAACTATGTTGCAGAATGGGGTTATTTAAAAAAAGAGTAAAAAAAGAGAAGAAAAAAATAGAAAAAAAACCTGAACATGAAAAATTACCCGAATTACCAGAACTTCCTGAGTTACCTGATTTTGAAGAACCCAAAAAAAGAGAGCCCTTACCTCGATTACCGAGTTTCCCAAATGATTCTTTTGGTAAAAAATTTTCGCAAAATACTATTAAACAGGCTGTAACTGGAGAAAAAGAGGAAAGGGAGGTGCCTGAAGCAGATGAATTTGTTTCACGAGAGGAACAAATGATGCATCACCCCCTTGAAAGAGAAATCAGAAAACCATTAACAAAACCTGTTCCAATATTTAAAGAGGCCACGAAAAGAGTAAGAGAAATTGAACCAATTTTCATAAGAATGGATAAGTTTGAAGAGAGTCTTCATGCATTTGAAAAAGCTAAACAGCAAATGGCAGAAATAGAAAAAATGTTAAGAAACATAAAAGAGTTAAAAGAAGAAGAAGAAGAAGAGTTAAGCATGTGGGAAAAAGATATACAAATGACCAAACAACAAATTGAGAAGATAGACCAAGATATTTTTTCTAAAGTAGAATAAAATGAAAACAAAAAATTTTCAATCCTTTAAATTTTTAAAAAAATTCAAATAAGATGAAAGAAGAAAATTTAGTTTACATAAAGTTAGAATATAACGAATCGATACAATCAAAAAGAGATATTCTTGCCTCACAGATTGGTTTATTAAAATTGATGAAGAGGATAAGACATTATCGATTTCTTAGAATAGAAGAATTGAAATTAAAAGCACAAATGTATGGAAAGATAAAAGAATTAATTACAAATATAAAAAAGATAAAAACAAGCTTTCCTAAGATTAAAATCCCTCAGCTTAAAAAAAGTGAGGAGAAAGAAGAATTTGTAAAAAAGATAAGAGAGACAAAAGAAAGTGATTATGACAAAATGCTTGAAAACCAGTTACAGGAAATACAAGAAAAGCTAAGGTCTATTGGAGAATAAAGATTTCTGTTTTATAACCTATAAGATAACATCAAATGAAAAGATATTTTAGAATTAAACAATTATTTTAAATCTTTTTTTATTAGAAATTAAATGTTGTTGGGATTAATCATAATATTTATTTTATTGATTATAATATCCTTAATAATTTTGATAGGAGTCATTTGGACAACTTTAAGTAATTTTTACCATAAAAGATATAGCTTTTTTGAATTCATCTTCATAATAATTTATTTAACAGAACAATTAATTTTTCTCTTATTATATCACCTATCAAAAGAATATAGAGTATTATGGGTATCCTTAATTGTTTTATTCGTAATCAGTACAGCTTCGATAGAAAAACTTATGATGAATGCGAAACATAAAAGATTATCTGCTTCATTATATGAAACAATGAAAGAAAAAGAGGATTTAAAATCTTCGTTTGATAGAACCAAAGAAGAAGCAAAATTACAAAAAGAGATTAATGGGGAATTAATGGATTTTATAGAAAAAAACTTATAAAAAAAATCTTAACCTTTTATTGGTCTCTGCTATTTCTTTACTTAATTTTTTTACTTTTTCTTCTTCAAATAAAACTATCGCCCCGCTTGCATAAATTTGTTGTTTTTTTTCTTCCAGAAATTTTTTATCTTTTTCATTTAGAACCATATAATTTTACCTCTTTTTACCATATAAAGATATGTGTTTTAGAATATATAAATTATTCGTTCTTAATTGTTAAATCACACCCAAATCATTCTGGTTATTTGCTAAATTATAACCTGCTTTGTTATAAATAGTATCAAAAAAACATAACAAACAATTTTTAAAATCCTCCTTCTTATCTAAGTTCATGAATAGAAAAGAATTAATAAAAAAATATATAGATTTTTTTAAGTCAAAAAACCATAAAGAAATTGCAAATGCTAGTTTAATTCCGGAAAATGATCCTACTGCGTTATTCACGACTGCAGGCATGCATCCTCTTGTCCCATATTTGCTTGGACAGAAACATCCTTTAGGAAAAAGACTATGCAATGTCCAGAAATGTATAAGAACAACAGATATTGAAAAAGTGGGAGATAACTGCCACCACACTTTTTTTGAAATGCTTGGTAACTGGTCTTTGGAAGATTATTGGAAAAAAGAAGCAATTGAATT
Organism: Candidatus Woesearchaeota archaeon; assembly: GCA_964495875.1. Taxonomy (GTDB): domain Archaea; phylum Nanobdellota; class Nanobdellia; order Pacearchaeales; family GW2011-AR1; genus JAGLWP01. Next base: position 268,841 of record CAZBWB010000001.1, read on the forward strand.
TTCATTTGAATTTTTGACTAAAGTTCTTAAAATTCCAAAAGAAAAAGTCTCTGTTACTTGTTTTAAAGGAGATAAAGACGCTCCGAAAGATACAGAGTCTGCAAAAATCTGGAAATCTCTGGGAGTAAAAAAAATAAAATTTCTTGAAAAAGAAGAAAATTGGTGGGGACCTGCAGGAAAAACAGGCCCATGTGGACCATGCACTGAGATGTTTATGAATGACATTGAGATATGGAATGATGTTTTTATGCAGTATAATAAAGATGAAAACGGGAATTATAAAATTGCAAAACAAAAAAACATAGATACTGGAATGGGGGTTGAAAGAACTATAGCGATTATAAAAGGGCTGGAAGATGATTATCTCACAGAAGTTTTCAAACCAATAATAAAAGAAATTGAAAAAATATCAAAAAGAAAATATAAGGGAAATGAAAAACCAATGCGAATTATTGCAGACCACATAAAGGCTTCTGTTTTCATAATTGCTGATGGAATTATCCCGAGTAATACTGAACAGGGATATGTTCTTAGAAGACTGATAAGAAGAGCGACCAGATACGGAGAAAAATTAGGGATTAAAAATTTTATCTCAAAAATTGCAGAGCCTGTTTTCAGAATTTATGATGATTATAGACATTTGCAAAAGAACAAAGATAAAATCATTAAGGAACTTGGGAAAGAAGAACAAAAATTCAACAGGACATTGGAAAAAGGACTTAATAAATTTAAAAAATTTATATTGGGAAAGAAAACTTTTTCTGGAAAAGAATCATTTTTACTTTACCAGAGCTATGGTTTTCCGATAGAAATGATTGAAGAAGAATGCAAAAAAAATAAAATTGCATTTTCAAAGAAAGATTTTGAAAAAGAACAGCAAAAACATCAGGAACTTTCGCGGACAGCAACAGCAGGAAAATTCAAATCAGGATTAGCAGATGCTTCAGAAGAAACTACTAAACTTCATACAGCGACACATCTTCTTTTGGCTGCACTGAGAATTGTATTAAAAGACAAAAATATAATTCAGAGAGGAAGCAATATAACTCCTGAAAGATTAAGGCTGGATTTTTCTTTTCCAAGAAAATTAACAGAAGATGAAATCAAAAAAGTGGAGGATTTGGTTAACGAACAGATAAAAAAATCCTGTGAAGTTTGCAGACAAGAAATGTCTATCAAAGAGGCAGAAAAAAGAGCCCTTGGAACATTTCGTGAAAAATACGGCGACAGAGTTTCTGTTTATACTATCTGTCCTAAAAATAAACCATTCAGTTGCGAAATTTGTGCAGGGCCTCATGTAAAAAATACAAGAGAACTTGGAAAATTCAGAATAACAAAAGAAGAATCTTCTTCAGCAGGAGTCAGGAGAATCAGGGGTGTTCTTGAGTAGAATCTCTCAAAACAACATTCATTATATTAGCCCAATAAGTAAAAAGTCCTAAAAGAGCATATGCCTGATGATGATTATCAATATTAGAAGGATTATATTTCACCCAATTATTATAACTTTTTTCTTCTAATCCTCTTACCTGCATCCAATCCATTCCGAGTTGACAGCTATTTCCAGGAACTTGGATATAATGCATAAGACAGCTCAATTTTTCATTTTTATTTTTAACAAAATAATAAACATTTTCATAATCAGCAATTTTTAATCCACAATCTCTAACTATTTGTTTTGATATTTCAATCATAGGGCTATCATAAGGTAATTCTTTTTCCAGAGCTTTTCTTGCAATCTCTCTGTCCAAAAAAACAGAAAATCCAAAACGCCCTAATTTATCTCCTGAAGCAGGCTGAAGTCCGACGATTTCATAAATAAATTTCCTCTCAGTCATTAAAATTATTAATCAAAGGATATTAAAACAATTTATATTCTCAAAAATATATTAAACATTATAAATATCCTCTAATCCGTATTTTTCTATAAGATTTCTCAATGTTTTTTCTCTGAAAATTCCGATACCTCTTCTGGCACTGTTTAATATTTTGGCATCACTATATTCATACCATCCACTTCCGATTGATTTCCCTTCAGAAACAATGATTAACTCTGGTTCTGAAAACAATCTGCCAACATCAACATATTCTATCTCACTGTCTGTAATTATTGAGGGACCTGTAGTTTCAATAAAACAACATCCTGTTTTTCCAAGTCCGTATATTATCGGACATTTTATTGCAACAGCTTCATGATTTTCAGGAGCATAATAAAAAAAAGCTACACTATACCCCATCTCACGCAATATAAATGCCAATAATTCAGCCTTCTCCCCGCAAATCCCTTTTTCGTCATAGAGAACCTCATAAGGATATCTTGAATAATTCATTAAATTTCCATGAAAAGAAATCTTTTTATCAGAGTTTCCGAAAGGAATGTTTTGAACAATGCTTATAGCAATTCTAATCCTATCTTTTTCATTATCGGCTGAATTCTGAATTTGTGTAACTAAAGGAAGAAGCAGATATCTCTGTTCTTCTTCATTAAGCTTTTTAAGTTTAAAATCTATTCTTGATATATTTTCACCAGAATCATGAGAAATTTCTTGCGGAAGTTTTGAAAGATAATTGGTCAATCTTTTATAAACGACAAAGTCCATATTTTTCTCTTCACCTCTCAGAATATATTTTAATGTTATTTTTTTGGGATTGAGCTGATATCGGGAAAAACAGGAATCTTCTTCAATTGTTAAATTTTCAAAACATCCGCAAACAGAAGCTTTTTCAACCAAAATACCATTGTCACAAAAATAAGGTTTCCTATTTGAACAACTATTATAAACTGTTCCATCACCACAGACTGGCTTTTTTAACAAAAAAAAGTAAATTCCTGCAAAAATAAATGACAAAACCAATATAACGATAATTATCCTTCTAAGACCAGAATAATCCCTCTTTTCTCTTTTTATATTCATAAGATAAATAACAAATTAAGTTATAAAAACTTATTCAAAATAAATTCCTGGTCTCCCAGATTTGACTTTTTTCGATTTATTTTCTGGGTCATATTTATTTTTATCATTGATTGCAAAAACTTCAACTCCTTCAATATTCTCGTAAATACTCAATTCTTTGGGAATAACATAAACATATATTTTCGGATTTTTCTTACCTGTTATTTTTTTGATATTATTTATGTCTGCTTTTAATTTTTTAATGGCATCCTCTTGCTCCTCAAATTTTTTATCAATTTTTTTCTCATCTGCAATAGGCCATTTTTCCAAGCTAATAAATGATTTGTTTCCAATCTTTTCCCAAAACTCTTCTGTAACATGCGGACAAAAAGGATGCAATAATTTTAAACTTTTCATCAAAACATCTTTACTTGTTTCTCCCGGCAAAGAATCAAATAAAGTTCTAATTTTGATAACTGCCAGATTATAATCAAAATTTTCTATATTCATAGTAACTTCTTTAATTGTTTTATTTAATTTACTTTTAATTCGTGCATCTGAATTTTTTATTTTTACATTTTCAAAATAATTAATAATCTTTTTTATAAATCTGAAACTTCCTTCAATGCCCTTTTCACTCCAGTCTAAATCTTTGTCAGGAGAAGCCACTGAAACCAGAAATAAACGAGCAGTATCAATTCCGTATTTTTTTGAAACAGATTCAGGCAGAACAACATTCCCTCTTGATTTTGACATTACAAAACCATCCTCTCCATGAAGCATTCCTTGATTAAACAAACTTGTAAAAGGTTCATCAAATTTCAAAAAACCCAAATCTCTCAAAGCTTTTGTAAAAAATCTTGCATAAATCAAATGCATACAGGCATGCTCTGCTCCTCCTATATACTGGTCAACAGGCATCCAATATCTCACCTTTGTCTTTTCAAAAGGTTTTTTATTATTTTTACTATCACAATATCTCAAAAAATACCAAGAAGAATCAAAAAAAGTATCCATGGTATCTGTTTCTCTCTTTGCCTTTCCATTACATTTAGGACATTTAACATTTACCCAACTTTCTATAGTTTCCAGAGGATTTCCTTTTCCAAATCTAACTTTTTCAGGCAATTTTATAGGCAAATCTTTTTCAGGAATAGGAACAATTCCGCATTTATTGCAATAGACAATCGGAATCGGAGTCCCCCAATATCTCTGGCGGGAAACAAGCCAGTCTTTTAATTTATATTGGACAGATTTTTTTCCAAGTCCCTTTCCTTTAAGATATTTTAAAATATGCTCTTTAGCCTCTCTGGAGACCAACCCACTAAAATTTCCAGAATTAATCAATCCTCCTTCACCAGTATAAGCTTCTTTTTTAATATCTCCTCCTTTGATGACTCGCTTAATTGGAATTTTATATTTCTTGGCAAAATCAAAATCTCTCTGGTCATGAGCTGGAACAGCCATTACCATTCCACTGCCATAATCAGCCAATACAAAATTTCCAATCCAAACAGGAACACTCTCTCCATTTATGGGATTTACAGCATAGCTTCCTGTAAAAACTCCTTCTTTATCAAGTTTGTCTATATCTTCCTGTTTTGTGGATTTAATTTTATTCAAAAAATTCCTGACATCTTCCCTTTTATCTGTATTAACAATTTCCATCAATTTAGGATGCTGTGCAGAAATAACCATAAATGTCACTCCGAAAATTGTATCAGGACGGGTTGTAAATATTGGCCAAATTTCTCCATTTACCCTAAAATTAATTTCCACACCTTCACTCTTGCCAATCCAGTTCTTTTGCATTATTTTAATTCTTTCAGACCATTGCAGTTTTTCTGCATCTTTCAAAAGTTCATCAGCATATTTTGTTGTTTTGATAAACCATTGTTTCAGATGTTTGATTTCAACTTCAGTATCTTCATGCCTCCAACACTTTCCGTTATGCACCTGCTCATTCGCAAGAACAGTATTGCACTTGGAACACCAGTTAACAGGAGCTTTCTTCCTGTAAACAAGTCCTTTCTCTAAAAATTTCAAAAAGAAAAATTGATTCCATTTATAATATTCCTTGTCAGAAGTTTTAAGCACTCTGCTCCAATCATAACTCAATCCCAGTTTTTTCATTTGTTTTATATAATTTTTTATTGCATTTTCGATGAATTTTTTGGGATGCTCTTTGGCTTTTATCGCAGCATTTTCCGCAGGAAGTCCGAAAGAATCAAAACCCATTGGATACAAAACATTAAAGCCTTTCATCCGCTTGAATCTCGCATAGATATCTCCGATTGTATAATTAAAAGCATGTCCCATATGCAAGCCAGATGCAGAAGGATACGGAAACATTTCCAGGCAATAAAATTTCTTTTTTTTGCTGTCTTTTTTAGCCTCAAAAATTTTCTTCTCTGCCCACTTCTTCTGCCACTTATTTTCTATCTTTTTAAAATTGAATTCCATACTCATAAAATAATTTGCTGATTTAAATTACTTTTGATATAATATTTTTGTTATTTAGATATGCTTCTCTTCTTTCTGTTTCTCTCAATTCATATCCTTTTAATTGTTCTTCCACATAATCAGGAATTACTAACTTAAATTTTCCATTTCTCTTAATATCTCTAATTGCTTTCAGACTTTTTCTTTCACCATAAGAATGCCACCCAGTTCCTTTTGGTTTAAGCAACTGATAAGAATCATTTATGTATTCTACTTTTCTCAGATTGCTTTTTTCTTTATTGTCTTTCATTTTCCTCTGAAAATTGATTTGACAGAGCTCTCTTAAAAACAATAAATCATTCACCCCGAACAAAAAGTTGAGATGATTTTATAAAACTAAGAGAACTGCTACTAAAGCCAAACTCAATATATGAGTAACTTCAGTAATTTTCATAAAAAATTTAACAAAACCATATTTTTAAATATTATGTTTTATTAATTGAACTATGCAAAAAATAAAGGCATATTTTGTTGGCAGGATTATAAGCACAAATTCAGCTGAAGCATATTCTCTTTACAAAAAAAGCTGTTTTGGAGAACCTGTTGGAGAAAAAATCCAGTATTCATTCTCAGAAGCCTTATTCCTCGTTGAAAAAGGAAAAATAGATATTTTCATAAAAGATAAAAAGATTATAAAAAAAGAATTATTAAAAAAACTCCAGAGATTAGATAAAAAAATTCAGATTAAATATCCTGTTTTTAAAGATTTGAGAGAAAGAGGTTATGTAATAAAAACAGCGCTGAAATTTGGAGCAGAATTCAGAGTTTATGAAAAAGGAGCAAGGCCCGGAAAAAAACATGCAAAATGGATTGTTTTCACAGATTATGAGTCAGGAAAATTAACATGGCATGAATTCTCTGCAAAAAACAGAGTTGCCCATTCAACGAAAAAGAATCTGCTGTTAGCCATTGTCGACGAAGAAGGGGACATAAGCTATTATGAAATTAAATGGATAAGACCATAATAAAGTTTATAATGTTTCTGTATTTTTTTCAATCAGGTGCCTTACAATGCCAACACAAGATACCTCTGAAATAAAAGAAAAAATCCTTTATATATTGAAAATTAAAGGTCCGAGTTTGCCTGCTCATATTGCCAGAGAAACTGGATTAAGCATACTCTTTGCTTCAGCATTCCTTTCTGAATTAGTTTCTGAAAATAAAGTAAAAATAAGTCATATGAAAATTGGCAGTTCCCCAATTTATTATATCCCAGGGCAAGAAATCAGACTTGAAAATTTTGCTCATCATCTCAATAATAAAGAAAAAGAGGCATTTCTCCTCTTAAAAGAAAAAAAATTTCTGAAAGATTCAGAACAGCATCCGGCTATCAGGGTTGCATTAAGGGAGATTAAAGATTTTGCTGTACCCTTCAAAAAAGATGAAAATATTTTTTGGAGATATTTCAGTGTTCCAGAAAATCAATTAGTCATTAAACAACCAAAACCAAAAGAAGAATCCAAAAAACCAACATTGAATATTTTCGAAAAGCCAAAATCAACAAAAAAAAGAACAGTTAAAAAAGATGATAAATTTTTCAATAAAGTGAAAGAGTTTCTGTCATCAAAATCCATTGAAATATTAGACATTGAATGTTTCAGCAAAAATGAATTAGTGTTAAAAATCAAAAAAGATGATAAAGAAGAAATAATTATTGCTTATAATAAAAAAAGAATCAATGAAGAAGACATAATAAAAGCATACAAAAAAGTTTCAGATAATAATTTTAAATACAATATATTATGCTTAGGAGGACCATTAAAACGGACAAAAAATCTCATAGAATCAATTAAAAACTTAAATAATATAGAAGAAATGAGCAATTGACATTATAAAAATCTTTAAAAAGTTTAAATAAAAACTTTAAACATGGGAAAAATCAAATCAAAGATGATACGAAGAACAGTTAATAGTCTTATTAATGAAGATATTGAATTTTCAAAGGATTTTGAAAAGAACAAACAGATACTAAGAAATATGCCGCTAAGTAAGAAATTAAGAAATCAAATGGCAGGATTAATAGCAAAAATCAAGAAAGATGAACCGAATGCTCAGAAATAAATGAAACAGGAGGTAACAATGATGGAAGAAAAATCTGTAAATGCCGATGATGACGTTGTTTATGTAGGCACAAAACCTTTCATGAACTATGTAACAAGTGTGGTAATGCAGTTTACAACCAAAAAGAGAAATAAAGTGACAATCAAGGCACGAGGCAAGTTCATTAGCAGGGCAGTTGACATTGCAGAAGTTGTAAAAAAGAAATTTCTGGCAGACCAAGCAATACGTGTAGAAGACATAAAAATCGGCAGTGAAGAATTTGAAAACAAAGAAGGAAAAAAAATCAATGTATCAACAATTGAAATAACCCTAACTAAATAATCTCAAACTTTTTAAATTATCTTTTTCTTTTTATTTTGTCTCTGTAGCTCAGAGTCCAGAGCGCTGCTCTCATGATCATTTTTATGAGAAAGGCAGAGGTCGAGGGTTAAAATCCCTCCAGAGACATTTCTCGATCATATTTAAGTTCCCTCTAGAAATATAATATATTTTATATAAATCTTAATAAAAAGAAAATTTATATTTTATATATGATTAAATGGTTGGAAAAAAATAAGATAATTACTATAATGATTGTAATTCTGCTCAGCATAGAAATATTTTATTTTTCAACATTACAGGGAGGTACAGGAACAGGAGGAAATGTTTGGATAGCAAGAGCATATCATTTTATTGTATTTTTCTTACTTGCATTTTTCATTTGTATTACAATAAAAGGAGAGAAAAAATTAAGATTATCTTATATTTTGATTGCTATAATCTTTTCAATACTACAAGCAATTTTAGATGAAACCCATCAAATATTCGTGCCATTGAGAGATGCGAGTATGAGAGATATTTTAACAGATTCTTTAGGAATATTTTTTGCTATGATAACTTATTTAGTAATAAATAAAAAAACTGTTAACCGATAAAAATTCCTCTTTTATTATCGCCTCCTTTTCTGGGAAGTAAATGGAAATGAACATGATTAACAATCTGTCCTGCTGCTTTTCCATTATTCAAAACAACATTAAATCCATCAGCATTATATTTTTCCATTAAAATTTTTCCAACTTTTTGTAGAATTTTAAAGTATTCACAAGAAGTATCTTCATCTAAATCCATCAAAGTCTTAAAATGTTTTTTCGGTATCACTAATGTATGACCTTCACCTACTGGTTTAATATCTGGAAAAGCAACAAATTTTTCATCTTCATAAATCTTATCAGCAGGAATCTCCCCTCTGGAAATCTTACAAAATATACAATCTTCCATAATTAAGTAAAAAAATTTGATTTAAAAATATATTGAAAACTACAAAAACCTTCAAAATAAAAATTATTTATTATTTTTATCTTCTTCTTTTCTTTCTGGTTGTCTTTCTTTTTTGTGGTGCTTTCTTTTTTTTCTTAGAAGCTGCTGCTTTTTTCATTTGTTCTAACTTAGTTATCTGCTTCTTAAGAGATTTGATCTTAGCAGCAATTTGTTTTGGTGTTTTAGCTTTAGCCATTTACTCACCTCTCTTTTAATTAATCATATCAAGAATTAATTATTTATAAACTTTTTGTAAAAAAATTAAAAATGATTTTTGTCGTCGAGAAAATCATCCAATTATTTTCTCTTTCTTTTAGAAGATTTTTTTCTGACAGACTTTCTCTTTTTTTTACTGCTAAGAGACTTATTAGCTTTTTTTACAGCACCTCTTGCTTTTACAGTCGCATCTCTCGCTTTCTTAAGCAAAGAAATTTCTTTTTCTAAAGCTCTTATTTTAGCAGCAATTTGTTTTGGTGTTTGAACTTGTGCCATTTTTACCTCTTTTTTTAATTATAAAAATTAAGAAAGCATTATTTAAAAACTCTTTTATCGATTCATTTTTTCCTAGTATCAACCAGTTTTCCCAGTTCCAAAATATTTTTTCCATTAATCGCTTCTATTAAAGAATTTTTTAAATTTTTTATCTTAATTCTAACTTGCTCTCCTGTATCTCTGTCACGAACAGTAACATCTTTATTTTTTATTGAATCTTCATCTATGGTTATACAAAATGGTGTTCCAATTTCATCTTGTCTTGCATATCTTCTTCCGATACTTCCAGATTTATCATAGATAATATTAAATTCTTTTTTCAAATCATCAAAAATCTCTTCTCCAATTTTTTCCAAATCTTTTCTTTTTACAATTGGGAAAACAGCAGCAGTTATCGGAGCTAATTTTGGAGATAATTTTAAAATTATATTTTCCCTTCCCTTGTCATAAAAATATGCATCAAACATAAAAACTAACAAAGCTCTTTCAACTCCTTGACTCGGCTCACAAACAACATATGGCAAAAATTTTTCTTTTGTTTTTTCATCAAAAATTTTCAAATCTTTTCCAGAAAATTTTTCATGCTGTCTCAAGTCAAAATCAGTCCTGTTTGCCATACCCTGCAGTTCTCTCCATCCAAAAGGAAATTCATATTCCAAATCCCAAGTATCTAAGGCATAATGAGATTTTTCATCAGGCAAATGTTGTCTTATCCTGAATTTGTGCGAATCTGCTCCAAGACTAATAAACCATAAAAATTCCTGTCCGAGCCAGTAAGCATGCCAGTCTGTTTTTATAATTTTATTTTTATAAGCACTTTTCAATTTCATTTTTTTTGGCTCTGAATTTTTCTTCTGCATCTCGGCAGAATACACTAATATTTCAGTATCGGGAATTTCATAAGGACATTTTTCTTTTGGATTAACGAAATATTCAATCTCCATTTGCTCAAACTCCCTGCATCTGAATAAAAAATCACGTGGAGCAATTTCATTTCTGAATGCCTTGCCAATCTGAGCAATTCCAAAAGGCAGTTTCATTCTTGCATTTTCATAAATAGGTTTGAAATTAGTAAATATCAACTGAGCAGTTTCTGGACGTAGATATGCAACTCCATCCAACCCAACATTAGTCTTAAACATTTGCTCGACAATCTGAGCCTTATCCCAATCATATTCTCCTCCGCAATCACATTTAATCTTTTTTAACTCATATCTTTCAACCTTTTTAGATTTTTTACATTTTTTACAGATAACTAAAAAGTCATTTACATTAAAACCTCCTACATGTCCTGAAGCTTCCCATACTTTCGGATGAGTTATAATGCTTCCGTCAATACCAACAATATCTTCCCTATCATGAACATGAAAATTCCACCATTGTTTTTTGATATTGTTTTTTAATTCAACTCCTAAATGTCCGAAATCCCAAAAACCTGCAAATCCTCCGTAAATCTCTCCAGAAGGATACACAAATCCTTTTCTCTTGCAGAATACAGCCATATCTTCAATTGAAATTTCTGGTTTAATCATTTCAGTTTTTTTCTCTTCAGTTTTCTCATGTTTTATTCTTTCTTCTTTATTTATTTCTTTCTTCATCTCTTTAATTATTTCTTTAGCCTTTTTTTCAGCCTGTTTTTTTGTCTTGCCAAGATAAGCAATTGTTCTTGTTTTCACTTTTCCATCAATTCTTTTATTTTCATTGAAATAATAATACTCTTTTCCGTGAATTATTTTTTTTACAATAAAAGCCATTGTAAGACACCTATGGTTTCTTAACACTCAATTTTCCTTTTAATTGTAGGCACTACAAAATATTTAAAGGTTCTGATTTTATTTATAAATCATCAAATACATATATAATAAGTATTTATAAAATAATACATAGTTTTATAAGCATAAATACATACATAATAAGTAATGAGAAGGACTCGTATAGCAAGAGATAGGTTAGAGGAACTTAGAAAAAACTTACAAGAAGCACAAGCCTCCAAGAAAAAAATTATAGAATATCTTGATAAACTAAAAGAAGTATATTCTAAAAAAAAGATTTCTTATGCTACATATACAGAAACCCTCCATTATAAGAGAGATGGTCGTAATCTCCATGAATGGATTGAATGTTATGAAAAATACACGAAAGAGTATAAAAAACAAATTAGAAAACAACAAGCAAATATTGCCAAAAAACATACTTTGAATATTCTTATTTTTTCAGCAATTATCTTTGTTATAATATTTTCCATCTATCATTTCCAACCAAGATTTACTGGATTAGTAATTCAAACTCCAACTGAAAACATGACTGAAATTGTTTCAGAAAGCACAACTCAACTAACCAAACAAATCACTCTTAATCAGCCAGTGCAATGGAAAAAACATATTGAAGTAAAAGAACAGGGGATTGTAAAAATTAAACTTCCAGGTCAGGCTGACAAAATTAATGTAAACAAAATATCATATTCAGAAAATAAAGGGACTCTTCAAATACAAGAAGATTCGAGTCCTTCTCAGGAAGAGTCCCCTTCTTCTGAAACACAAAAATTTTCTACTCCAGTAACAGGAGCAGTAATTTCAACATCAGAAGAAGGATTCTTAATAAAATTTTTCACAAAACTCCAGGGAGCAATAACCGGAAGAGCAATCCAGGAACAATCATCAGAAATAAAAGAAATCACAATAGATGACACAGCAACAGAATATGAAATAGAATATGAAACACCTGCACCCTACGCAGAAGAAAAAGAAATCACAAATGGAAAACAAATAAAAATCATTGGTCCAGAAACAATCCATTATGAAAATGTTCTGGCTTATACTGAATTGCCAAGAGAAGTTTCAAAAGAGAAAATAAAACTCTACAGAACAACAGACAGAATAAGAGAACCAACAGCAATAACTAATTACATCGATGAAAATAAAAATGGTCTGATTGATAAAATTGAATGGATTGTTCCAAGTTTAAGTGAGCAGACTTATGAATTAGAAATAGTCATAATAAATGCAGAACATCTCGACGAAAACAAAGAATTTATTTCAAATATTTATGATTATGTGAATGAAACAGATGGCATAGCTTATACAATCCCTGAAAACGAATATGCAAGAGCTTATTTTGAAAGAAACCTGACAAATAAGAATAAAATAGATGTCTATGTAACCAATAGTGAACCTGCAAAAATAGAAGTTTATGAAGAAAACTCAGACATCATTGTGGGAAGTGCCGATGTTTCTGGAGAAGGAAGATATTATGTTTCTTTGGATTTTGAAGGAAGCCAATCAATATTTGATTTAAAATCAGTTGGAGGAGATATTATTTATGATTATATTCATGATGCTGACAGTTATAATGATACAATAAATAGTTTCAACCCAGATCATAGATGGCCATTAGATGGGGATGAAACTGATATAATTGGCAGTGCAGATAGAAATGATGGAACTTCTCCATCATATGTTGATAATATCATCTCTGAAAGTGAATATCCACAATGTGGAGATTATGATGGTTCATCATCTGTATCTAAATTAGCAAGTGCAACTGATATTAATACAGGAACAACAACACAAAAATCAATATCTTTATGGTTCATTGCAGATACTATTGACACATCTGGAAATGGAAGAATACTTTGGGAAGAGGGAGCTACATATCATGGTATAGGTATTTATGTATCTGATGCTGAAGGAAGCGACAAAGTCTACTGTACTTTAGGTACTAATAGCGGTTCAACTTTAGATACGGTTTCTGCTGATATATCAACAGGAGTTCTCTATCATCTTGTCGTTACAATTGATGTTACTACAAGTGAAATGATACTTTATCTAGACGGGTCAGCGGTAGACACAGAATCTTCAATGTCAGCTCCAAATCCGATACCAGCACACTCATCAGACCCCGCAATTGGCGGTGCTGATTCAGGACCAAGAAATTATAACAGCGATACTTTAAGTGGTTACTTTGATGGAAGGATTGCGGATGTTGTCTATTATGCTGAACAGGATGTTCTCACAGGAGATGATGTTAGTGCAATATACAATGCAGGTGCAGGTGGAGGAGCAGATGAAATAAATCCAGACATAAATATCACTTTCCCAACCAACAATACAAACTGGAGCAATGTAAATTTAGATGTGAATTATACAAGAAGCGATGACCAGGGTTTATTCAATTGTTGGTATTCTAATGATACTTATCTTGTAAATACTAGCTTGGGAGCAACATGCGATAATGTTACAAATGTAGTCTGGAGCGAAGGAAATCATAACGTAACAATTTGGGCAAATGATACATCAGGAAATTATAATTTCTCAAGTGTAAGTTTCACAACAGACACAATAAAACCTGCAATAGCAATAGTCTCTCCAACAAATAATACAAATACATCAGATGTTAATTTAGATATTAGCTATACTAGAAGTGATTCTGGAACCGGCCTGTTCAACTGCTGGTATTCCAATGATACTTATTCAGTAAATACGAGTTTGGCAAATTGTGGTAATATTACAGATGTGGTCTGGAGTCAGGGACTGCATAATGTCGCAGTCTGGGCAAATGATTCTGCAGGAAATTATAATTTCTCGAGTATAAGTTTCACAATTGATTCTGTATTGCCGACTGTAACCATAGATTCTCCATCAAATCATACTAATACGACAGATACTGGCTTGGATGTGACTTATACTGCCACAGATGCAAATTTAAAATCTTGCTGGTATCACAATGATACAAAACAGGTTAATGTAAGTCTGGCAAATTGCAATACAGATATTACAACAGTCACATGGAGTGAAGGGCAGCACAATGTTACGGTTTGGGCTAATGATTCTGTTGGCAATGAACAGAGAAATACAATATTCTTTACGATTGATGAAACAAATCCTTCTGTATCAATACTATTCCCGACTAATGCAACAAATTCTTCAAATGTCAATCTTAATATAAACTTTACCCGTTCAGATAATATTTTCTTAGAAACCTGTTGGTATAGCAATGATACTTACTTGAAAAACACAGTCTTAGCAAGTGGAGAAAATGTTAGTTCTGTAACCTGGAGCGAGGGTTTTCATACTGTAAGCATATGGTGTAATGACTCAGCAGGAAATGAAGACACTAAAAATGTTTCATTCACAATTGATGTAACAAATCCTTCTGTAACAATAACTTTCCCTACTAATGCAACAAATTCTTCAAATGTCAATCTTAATGTAAATTTCACCCGTTCAGATACCAATTTGGAAACTTGCTGGTATTCTAATGACACTTACTCAAAGAAAACGATTTTATCAAGTGGAGAAAATATAACAGGAGTAACATGGACAAATGAATTTCATACAGTTTCTGTTTGGTGCAATGACTCAGCAGGAAATGAAGACACCAAAAATGTTTCATTCACTATTGATTCAATCAATCCAGACCTAAATATCACTTATCCGATAAACAATACAAAGGTTGTGGGTGTAAATGCTGATGTTAATTTTACCCGTTCAGATGCAAATCTTGAATCGTGTTGGTACAGCAATGATTCAAGAACTGTCAATTCAACTCCTGATTCTACTTGCAATAATATAACTTCTATTGTCTGGACTTTGGGATTACATAACATAACTGTTTATGTTAATGATAGTGCGAATAATCTGAACTGGAGCACCATTAATTTCACAATAGTTTCTGCTAATAATGCTCCGAATGACCCTTCGCCGGATATAAATTCAAGTGACGGAACAAATCTGACAATCAAAAATTTAAACTGTTTTGACACAATCACAGACCCTGATGCAGGAGACAAGTTAAATGTTACAGTCAGATGGTATAATAGTTCTCATTTAGCATGGGAACTGAATTATGATAGCAATTACGCAAGTGGAGCTGATTTTAATGCTGTCCTTGATTCTGCAAATACAACAAAAGGTGAAAACTGGAGCTGTAGTTTAAGATTATATGATGGAACTGCTTACAGCAACTGGGTTAATTCAAGTTACACTGTCAATATAACTAACAGCAATCCAAACATAACCCATGTATTCAATGAGAGTATGACTCACAATGCAACAGGAGGGTTAAATTCAGGACCTGCTTTCACAAGCGTTACTATTAATTTCACAGCCTATGATGCAGATGGAACGTCTGATTTAGACAGCAACACTGCAACAATAAACCTGACAAAAACAGGAGAAACAACAAGACAAAACACTTCCTGTAGTCAATATGAATCTTCAGGAAATTATGCGAACTATACTTGTAATATTACAATGTGGTGGTGGGATGCGCCAGGAACATGGGATATAACTGCTTTTATAAAAGATGAAGAAAATAATGCAACGGTAAATTCTTCAACAGACATGCAGGTAGGAGAAACAACAGGATTTGAGCTTTCTCCTTCTTTGTTAGCCTGGCCAGATGTTGCTGCTGGTTCAAGCAATCTTACATCAAACAATGATCCTATTGTCCTAAACAACACCGGAAATAAAAATATAAGTGCAAATACTATCCAAATTAATGCCACAAATCTTCTTGGTGAGGAAGATGATAGTTATGGTTTGCGGTCTGGAAACTTTTCTATGAGTTGGGAAACAGGTGGTTCTTGTAGTGGAGCTACATGCGTGGAATGTGCAGGAAGTCAGATGAATGTGTCTACAGGAAATTATGCTAATATAACTTTGGCAAATCTGACAAGAGGAAATTTCTCAATAAATGACGGTTCAACAGGACAGGAGCAGTTATATGTTTGTTTGAGATTGGCCGGCAATGATCTCATAACCCAGCCATATTCAACAGCCAATCAGGGAGCCTGGACAATAAGGGTATTGCTGGTTGCAGTAATTCCAAAGAGAAGAAGGAAAAAGAAACAAAAGGAAAAACAAAAGAATAAAAAGAAATCAAAGGCAATAGAAGATGATAAACTTCTACAAGCATTTGACCTAATTGCAGAAGAATTAAAAACCGAATACTCTCTAAACAAAAAAGAACTTCTGCAGATAATAATTGAAAAATTAAAAGAGAAACATAATATAAGCAGAAAAGAAATCTCAGAAATAGTGGGGGTAAGAGAAAAGGTGCAGATTCCTGCCACCATATTCTCTAAGAAATTAGGAGCCCTTGAATCAATAACCAAGTATATGAAAGAAAATCTTAATATGAATTATCATGAAATTGCAAAAAAACTTGGCAGAAATGAAAGAACAGTTTGGACAGCTTATAAAAAAGCAACAGAAAAGCAAAAAGAGCCTTTAAAGATTAAAAAAACAGAGTTTTTACTACCTATTTCAATATTTGAAAATAAAAAACTGACAATTCTTGAATCAGTAATAGTTTATCTTAAGGAAGGTAAGGGAATGAAATACCATGATATAGCTCATTTATTGGACAGAGATCAAAGAAACATCTGGACAATTTGTTCAAGAGCTGTGAAAAAACTAATCAAAACTAATAATAATATTTAAAAACTAAAAAGAATTTAAATAAGAATGAAGAAGGGGGTTAATAAATTGGTTATTTTGATATCTTTAATATTATTAATGATTCCTCCCTTAATATCAGCAGGATTTTTTTCTGACCTCTGGGGAAAGATTACAGGAAGAGCAACACAAGAAGTTGGTTTGAATATTTCTGTAGGGGCAGTATCAATAACTCATGTATTCAATGAGAGTATGACTCACAATGCAACAGGAGGGTTAAATTCAGCACCTGCTTTCACAAGCATCACTATTAATTTCACGGCTTATCACGGTGCAGGATCTGCAAATATAGATAATACTACTGCAACAATAAACCTGACAAAAACAGGAGAAACAACGAGAACAAATTCCAGCTGCACCAATATTACTGGATTAGACAGCAATTATATGAATTTTACCTGTAATATTACAATGTGGTGGTGGGATGCGCCAGGAACATGGGACATAACTGCTTTTATTAAAGACCTAAATAACAATGCAGCAACAAATTCTTCAACTGATATGCAGGTAGGAGAAACAACAGGATTTGAAAGAAGCCCTGTTACATTAACCTGGACAAGCATCGGTGCTGGAGCAACAAATCAAACATCAACAAATGATCCTATTGTCCTAAACAACACCGGAAATAAAAATATAAGTGCAAATACTA
>CAZBWB010000001.1:286291-401355 GCA_964495875.1 Candidatus Woesearchaeota archaeon
GTTTGTTTGAGATTGGCCGGCAATGATCTCATAACCCAGCCATATTCAACAGCCAGTCAGGGAGCCTGGACAATAAGGATGTTATAAATGAAAAATAAAATAATCTATAAAACAGCAATAATCTTCATAGTTATGCTCATTCTATTTGCAAGTAATGTTTTGGCATTTGCTGTTTCTTCTCAATATTATAAGGGATATCCATTATACATCCCTGCAGGAGAAACACAGGAGGTTCAAATGACATTACAAAACTTAGCCAGCACTGAAGATGTTAGTGTAAGGGCAGATATAATATCCGGAGAAGAAATAATCAAAATAATAGATTCAAGCAATGAATATTTAATTGCTGCAGGAGGAAAAACAACTGTGAAAATGAGAGTAACAATTCCAAGTGATGCAAAACTCCAAGATGCCTATAATGTAAATATACAATTTATAACCATAACAACGGGTGAGTCAGGACAATTTAGTTTGGCAAGCGGAATAGATAAAGGATTTCAGGTTATTGTTGGGACAGGACCAGTAAAAGAAAAGCAGTTTAAATGGGGAATTTATCTAATAATAGGATTAATAGCCTTGTCTATAACCGCAGGATTCCTTGTATTCAAAAAAAGAAAGAAAAAACATTAGACAAATTTTAAATACTTTTCTTGAGTATTAAATTTATGAAAAAGAGGAGGTTAATTTTCTTAGTGATAGTAATTTTTCTTATAATTATAGGAGCAGGAATTTTAATAAAAACAACCGGAAAGGCTATTCAATCTATCGCAATGAATATAAGTGTGACAGGACCCCCTGCCTTGACATTAATCTCGCCAGAAAATGAAACTTACTTAACTAATACATCTATTTTATTAAATTACAGTGTGAGTGATGAAGATTGGGTAAAATACAGTCTTGATTCAGGAAATAACATAACTGTAACATCTTCAATTTTTTTTAATGCAAGTGAAGGAAGCCACACACTCTATCTATATGCAAATAACAATAAAGGATTAAGAACAAGAAGTGTCAATTTTTCTGTAGATTCAACAGTTTTTAAGATAGACTATGGGGAATGGAAGAATTCTAAAAAAGGAGATTCTACGAACTTTAGCATACATCCCTACAAAGATTTACAAAATCTTTCAGAGATTATATTAGAAAATGCAGAGTATGGAAAAATGGAATTTAATGAAAATATTAATTTAACAGATGATGAAAACCCTCTAGACAATATGATTAACATTTCTGCTAATACTAATGTTTCTTGGAACAGAATTGAAATAAACTCCACTGCCTTGCCAAATTTCAATAAATCAACCACATTATGGCTTTATAATTTAACTTTTGATACCCCCCGAATCTTACGTGATGGAGAAGTTTGCCCTTCTTCTGTATGCACACAGGAAGATTATTCTGGCGGAACTTTAAGATTCAATGTTACTGGTTTTACAGTTTATTCTGCAGAAGAAACTCCTGTTGGAACAAGTCCTCCAGGCGGGGGAAATGGGGGTGGAGGAGGCGGCAGAACAAAAAAAACCACCTTTACAACAGATATTGAAATAATAAAAGTGACAGTAAAAAAAGGAGAGACATTCAAATCAATCATTAAAATAAAAAATACAGAAAATTCAATACAGAATTTTAATATAGAAGCAATAACTTTACAGGATTTTATAGTGCTTCCGGAGAAAAAATTTTCACTTAAAGCACAGGAAGAAAAAGAAATAATTATTATTTTTTCAGTTCCAGAAGACATGAGGGAAGACACATATACAGGAACATTTAAAATCTCTACTGCAAAAAGCCAAAAAGAAATACCTGTAATATTGGGAGTAAAATCTAAAATAAGCCTTTTTGATATAACATTGATTATTCCACTGGCATACAAAGATTTAATGCCTGGTGAGGATGTTCTGTTCCAAATAAGTTTATTCAATTTAGGAGAAATCGGAAAAGTAGATGTTAAAATAAATTATGCTATAAAAGATTTATATGGAAACACAATAACTGAAGCTGAGGGGATTGTTGCTGTTGAAACACAGGCTTCTTTCTCAAGGAGTATAAGACTTCCGTCTAACCTGGCAGAAGGACAGTATGTGGCAATAGCAAATGTGAAATATGATTCTTCTGTTGGAACATCCAGTGATATTTTTTATGTAAATAAAAAGAAAATTGGTTTATCAACAATATATATAATAGCAATAATTTTAGGAATTCTTTGCTTTGTAATAAGCACTTTTTTAATAATATGGCATTTTAATAAAAAAGTTAAAGAAATATCAAAAATTCAGAAAAAAAATTTAAATAAAACAGAAAAACAAAGTCCGAAAAAAGAACATAAAATTAGCAAAAAAACAGCAGCAAAGAAAAGAAAAAAATCAAGTGAAAAAACAAAGGGAGCAGAATTAGTCAAAAAAGCAATTTATGATTTGAATAGAGAAATAAAAAAAATCAGCCAGAACAAAGATTCTTCAAAATCTGAATCTTAAAAAGATAGCATTATATTTTTCTATAATCCTTGAATTGAGTGAAAGCGGAGGGTGGGACTCGAACCCACGAAAAATCGGGTTTTGCCTTTCTTCGCGATTTCGTCTCTACCAAAAAGGAAGGGGCTGCAACCGATTGCAGTAGCCGCTGTGCCACCTCCGCATCAAAATAAACAAAGAATTCTATATTTAAAGGTTTTTAGATTATTCTTCCAAACTCAATGCATCTTGAGGACAGATTTCCATACAGCAAAAACATCTTATGCATTTATTCTTATCAATTACCGGATAAGGATTTAATTTTATTGCCTTAGCAGGACATTTTCTTGCACAAAGTCCGCATTTAATACACTTCTTTTTATCAACTACGATTGACTTTTCTCCGCCCAATCTTCTCAACATGCGCTTTGACAATCTTTTTCTCACAAAAGGCTTATCAAAATCCAAATTAGGAATTTTATTCAAACCTTTAAGTTTAAATTTGTAATTCCCTAAACCTCTTTTCACTGCCTCTTTTATCATCAAAATATCTTTTGGATTATAACCTATTAATTTACTTGCAACAATATCCAAACTTATTGCATTCTTTGAGGCTAAAATATATCCTGCTTTTTTTGGCTTTCCAGAAGTCGGCCCTCTCCCCTCCATTCCTACTACTGCATCCATGATATTAATTTCTGGTTTTATATTTTGATATATATCTACTAATAACTTAGAAAATTTCTCTTCCCCTTGTGCTTTTTTGTGCAACTTTTGCTTTATTCCTCCGGGAATACAGCCATAAAGATTTTTTATAGCTCCTGTATATTTGGTAAACTGATGGGTTTTTAATTTAGGTATGTTAATAATTAAATCAGTACTTTTAAGTGTTTTAGATAAATAAAAATTTTTCAAAACTTTTGCTTTTGAATCTCTTATTTTAACTAGTTTATCCAACTCAAAGACAACAATTTTTGCTCCATATTTTTTTGCAACTCTCTCTATACCAGATTTTTTAAAGGCAATATCTGTATCCACAAAAGAAGATTCTCCAACATAAATCCTGCAGTTATTCATTTTCAAAAGTTTACAAATTGCTGCAATAATAGAAGGATTTGTAAGAACAGCTTGCGGATTTTGGGCATTACACACAACGATATTTGGTTTGATTAAAACTTTTTTTCTCTTTGGCAATTCAATTTCAGCTAATTCAAGAACTCTTTTAACTGCCTTATCTACTTCTTTTTGGTTATAATTCTTGCATTTAACAATTCCAACATTTTCAACTCTCTTTTTCATTTGAATAACATGCCCCTGACAGGAGTTGAACCTGCGACCTACTGCTAACCTCCAAAAAGAGATAGAAGGCAGTCGCTCTATCCAGGCTGAGCTACAGGGGCTGAACCATTTAATTTAATTAAGAAATAATCAGTTTAAAAAGTTTCTATCCAACTCTCTACTTAAATCTATTCCTGCTCTACGGAATTCAGAAATTATAAATTTCACAAGTTTATCCGGACGTTTTACTCTTGTGCAATCTTTTACAAAAATTTGTGGATCAACCTTCATATATCCTTCTTCATTTGAAAATCTTTTTCTGAATAAAGAATAATAATCTCCTTTATGATCTAAATAAATTTCAACAGTCAGATTGCTTGTCACCTTTTTCCCCATAGTATTCACAGGACACTCAGATATTTATTTTTTTCTAATTTCCAGAACATCCAAATCTTTAGCCAAAAAAGAATTCTTAAAAATTTTTCTTGCCTCGTTCAAAATCTTCTTCAGATTTTTTTCATATCTTTGGCTTATATGTGTTAAAACTAATTTTTTTACTTTTGCTTTTTTTGCAATTTGGGCTGCCTGTTCAACAGTTAAATGTTTATATTCTCTGGCTCTTTCTTTCATTTCTGAACCAAAAGTTGCCTCGCAAATCAGCAAATCAGAATTCTTAACAAAAGGAACAATATTTTTATTCTCTAAAGTATCAAAAACAAAAGAGATTTTTTTATCATCATCAGTAAAAGTCAAATCTTTAGCTCTATATTTCTTACCATTATAGATTATATCTTTTCCTTTTTTTAATCTTTGCAAATATTTGCCAGAAGGAAGTTTTGTTTTTTTTAATTTTTTCTTGTCGATTTTTATCTGCCCTTTTTTAACAAAAGAATAGGCATTACAAGGAATGCCGTGAACCATTGGTCTGGCTTCAAGAAAAAAATCTTTTTTCTCAAAAAATTTTCCAGAGATTTCTTTAACTTCAATTGAGTATTTTCCTCTGAAAATAAAGGTATTTAATATTCTGGTCATAAATTTTTTTGTTCCTCTTGGTCCATAGACTAAAAATTTCTTATTATAGCCACTCAAAGACAAAGTCTGTAATAATCCGGGAATTCCTAAAATATGGTCTCCATGCCAATGACTAATCAAGAGTCTTGTTAATTTACAAGGATTTAATTTCGCTTTCCTAAACTGTCTCTGTGTTCCTTCACCACAATCAAAAAGGATATTTTCATTTTTATAAGATAAAAGAACTGCTGTATGATTCCTGTTTGCACTAGGCACTGAATCTGCTGTTCCTAAAAATGTTATTTTTATCATGTTTAAACTCCAAAAGAAAAAAGTAAAAATGATTTATATAAGTTATGAATATCCCTATTCTTTCTTCAGAGCAGTAGAAGCAGGAGAGATAAAAATTATCGTATCGCCTCTTAAAAAACCCAAGCCGAGGTTTCTTTTTATCTCATTATTTTGCATTTCTTTTATATTATCCAATACTAAATTAATATGTATATCAAAAGCTAATAGAGTTCCCACAAACTGCTTGTCTCCTTTCAAATGCACTAAGACTTCTTTTCCTTTTGAATTATTTAACAAATCCAAAGGTCTTTCAATTCCGTTAACCATAAAATTTTTCCTGAAATATTATATTTAAATTTTGTGGTGCAGAGAATTTAATCTCTAAACCATATGTTAAATCAATATGATTTATTTATAAAAGTTTCGTCTTTTCAAAAAACTGAAGAGAGAAAGATATTTAAAGAAAAAACAGAATTTTTAAGTATGGATAAAGGAAGAAAAATAACAGGCGGAAGATATTCTAAAAACAGAAAAAAGAAATCTTATGAGATAGCTGGGCAAAAAAGAATCGTTAAGATAGGTGAAGAAAAAAGAAAAATTCAGAAAATAAGAGGAAAAAAAGAGAAGAATATTTTGCTTGGAGCAAAATTTGTGAATATATTGGGAAAAAATAAAAAAACTGAAATAAAAAATGTTCTTGAAACTCCTTCAAACAGGTTTCTTGCCAGACAAAATATCCTGACCAAGGGAACAATTGTTCAAACTGAATTCGGCAGAGTAAGAATAACAAACCGTCCTACTCAGGAAGCTGTTGTTAATGGTATTCTGATTGAATAAAAATTCCATAACACAAATATTTATTAATTAAAATGATGTGACATCCATATATGAGAATAACAGAATATCCCAAAGAAGTCTACAGAAAAATAAGAGAAAGAATTGAATCTTTGTATGAGAATTAGTGCACCCATATTATCACAAATTAAGAACAACCAAAAGAAAGTAGGTGAAATCCTGTCGCTATGTCTTGATAGGGAAAAGAACTTAAATAAGAGAATAAAGGAACTCGAAAAAGAATTAGCCCATGAGTAGAAATTAAAAAACTTCTAAAATTTAAAAATTTTCTAAAATAATTCTTATTGATTTTTTTACTATTGAATCATAACTATAAAAATGAAAAGATTTATATATGCGAAAGATTTATAAATCTTGCTGAAACCTATAAATTCCCTTTCCTAAAATGAATTCCCCTTTTAAAAAATGCCCTGAATGTGGCAGTACTAATCTCACATATGACGAATATTTAGGAGAAATTACCTGTAATGATTGTGGACTTGTAATTGAAGAAAAGATGGCTGATAGGGGCATTGATTTACAGGGAAAATTTGACAAAGATGAAAAAAAAGGTCGTGGCGGAGCTCCGATAAGTATGCAGAAGTTTGATAAAGGACTAACGACAAATGTCGGAGAGATTTCTGATATCTATCGATTAGAACCAGGACAAACACGAAAATTTTTAAGATTAAAAAAATGGCAGGAAAGAGTTTCCACGAGCATTGAAAGAAATCTCAGATTAGCTATGGCAGAATTAAGAGTTATTTCTTCTTATCTTAACCTGCCGAATGTTGTAAGAGATGAAGCTGCGAGAGTTTACAATTATGTTTTGCAAAGAGGATTAGTCAGAGGCAGAAGCATGGAATCAGTAATTGCCGCTTGTCTTTATGCAGCATGCAGAAGCTATAATATTCCAAGAACTCTTGATGAAATGGCAACAGCCTCTGATGTTGAAAGAAAAGAAATAGGAAGAACTTACAGGTTTATAATCAGAAAATTGGGTATCAGAATAAAGCAAAGCTCGCCAAAAGATTATATCTCAAGATTCTCTTCTGTCTTAAAACTCTCGCCAAAAACACAAAATGATGCTTTAAATGTATTAAAACAGGCAGAGAAGGTTGAGCTTACATCAGGAAGAGGACCGGCAGGAATTGCGGCAGCAGCACTCTATGTTGCGGCTTTGATAAATGATGAAAAGAAAACCCAAAGAGAGGTTGCAGATATAGCAGGAATAACAGAAGTAACAATAAGAAACAGATATAAAGAATTAATAGAAAAATTAAAACTTGAAGACAAGATAAAAGAAAAAGAAACGAGATAAAAATTTTCAAAATTAAATGAAAGAAAAAAGGGGTTCAAATGTTCCAGTAATAATCTTAACTTTTTTAGGGATTGTTACATTAAGTTTAGTTCTGTCTTTTATTTACTTATCACTTAACGGACCAAATTATACAGAAGCATACATTCAAAAAATTGCAACAGGAGAGATAAAAAATCCTCTTACAGAATTCGGATTTAACAGCACTAAAGAGGATGAATCAACAGAAGAGTTTAACGGCAATGAAAAAAATGAGTCAATAACCGGGGAGTTTAAAGACGCTGAAGAAAATGAATCAAAAATAGGAGAAGGGATAATAAAAAACCAAACTATCCCAAATATAGAATTAATAAGATATGCGGCAACACTCTTAAAACTATATAATTTGCATACCACCCCTTACACAAAAGTCACTCCAAAAATTCAAATAGATTTAAATCAAGAAACTTATTCAATTGAAATAATAACAGGAGAGATAATAATCACTGAAGGAGAAATCCAGAATAAAGATATAATTATAAGAACAACACGTGAAGAATTATTAAAAATAAATGAAAATACTGATTACATAAAAGAATCCATTTCTTCAGGAAAAACAACTATAGAAAAAATAGCGAGTGATTTTATATTATTTTCAAAAGGATATTCTGTTTTGTATCCAGAACTTGAATAAATTCTAAACCTTTTTATATCTAAAATCCTGCATAAAATAGAAGAAGTATGCGGAGATGCCGGAGCGGTCAAACGGGTCAGGCTTAGGTTGAATATACGTCCATCTTTAGGGGTGGGCGGCCGGGGTGTCATGGCAGAAAAGATGTTGTGATTATTCCGAAAATATTCAAAAGAAACCTGATGGCTTAGTGCCTACCAAGGTTCGAATCCTTGTCTCCGCATGAAGAATATTAAATTGTCTCTAAAAAGAGATTAGAATATGCTAAAAAATATCAAAATATTAATCTTTACAGAAGGAACAATAATCATGCATAAGGGTGCTCTGGGACATAAAAGAGAAGAGACCATACAACAGGTTAAAAATAAAGAAAAGACAGTACATGAGTTTGAATCTTACATCCCGATTGGAAATGCTGTTAAAAAATTGAAAATATGGAAGGAAGCAAGAGCAGAAATTTTTTATCTAACTTCCCGCAAAAAACCTAAAGAAATTTCACAAATTCAAAAAGTTCTTCAAAATTATAGGTTTCCAAAAGGAAAATTATTACATCGAAAGGAAAACGAAGAATATAGCAATGTTGCTGAGAAAGTTAACCCAGATATCTTAATTGAGGATGACTGTGAGAGTATTGGCGGGACTGATGAAATGACTATAACCCATATCAAACCTAAGATTAAAAAAAAGATTAAATCAATACCTGTTAAGGAATTTGGAGGAATTGATCATCTGTCCGATAATCTTGAGGATTTATAAAAACAATTATTAGATCAATCACGCCTGCACAATAAATCTATATCTTTTCCTGTTCCAACTGCCTGAAGGCATTTCTTCCAAAATCCCCATAAGTCTATAACTTCCTGTGCATATTCCCCTCCTTCACTAACTTTCCAGTTATCTTTTCCTCTTCCTCCAACAAGATAAACACTTAGAACACATTTTATGTTTCTATTACAACCAGAATATGAAGTACCACTATCATCTCCATTTAATGCCAACATTAATGTCTCTGCTGCACTTTTAATCTGCGTTTCAACACCTTTATATATAGATATCCTTTCTCCGTTTTTCCATCCGTATTCCATTATCCAGTCACCATTAGGATAACCAAGATTACTCTGTCTGTCTGCTATTGCCACGAGAAGTGCTTCAAAATCAATCATGCTCCATCCATCAGGAGTATATTCTTCTGCATATTTTTGAAAAAGACTTTTATAATCATTATATTTCATAAGAATAGATGGCTGTGTCTCTGATTCTGCAATAGTTAAAATATTTGATTTTATTTTATTATACTTATCTTCTTCATAAAAACAATAACCTTCAACATAATACTGCCCAAAAGACAGACTGTTTATGAGTTCAGCATTCAAATATTCTAAACTTATCCCGCCTGAAATCATCTCATTGTAATTTCCTTTTGTACCTGCTTGCCATATATTTCTGAAAAAATCATCAATAAGCCGCTCTTTCAAAAACACAGCATAATCTGCCTTATAACAGTTATCTTCATCATCAACCAATACTGTAATTACTGAATTTTCATCAGCCAAAGCATCTTTATCCCAGTATGTATCTTCATCAATCAGAAATCCTATCCTATCAATCTTGTAGGTTTTTTCCTCTGATGAAGGTTCTTCTTTGGGTTCTTCCTCCCCATCTGTTTCTTCCCCACTTTCTTCTTCCTTCGTGATACTCTTTTCCTCTGCTTCTTCTGCTTCTGCCTTGGCTTTTTCAATTTTAGCAAGATACTCGTTATATGCTATTTTAGCTAACTCAGCATAAGCATTTCCTCTCAACAAATATAAATAAGCTTTCTCTCTGTTTAAGAAAGCTTTGTCAAATATATCTTCTATCAAACTTAATTTTTTGGAATTATCGTTTTCATCATTAATCTCTCTTAGTTTTGATGCAAACTCCTCCCCAGTCATATTATAACCTTCTTCTCTCAAAATATCCAGATAATTTTCAGTCACACTCTCCAAAGCCTCTTCTTCAACACTTTCAAAATCAATTGCTTCTTCCAAACTATCTGTATCAAGCCAGCATTTCACATTTTCATCACAATACCCAACCTCCACCCATCTTGAACCTTCTGCTCCTGCATAAGGGTCAGAACCTTCCCCAGGATTTTTTGTAGCACAAACTCTCACTATGCCCAAATCATAATCAGAAACGCATTCTGATTCAGATGTTATATATTTCTCAGCCTGACTTTCTGCATACTGGTCACTGATATAATCCACTATAAAAGAAGTTGAAACTTCCTGGAATCCGCACTCCTCCTGCCCATTAACATTTATACATAATTGCTGATAACCTGAAGGTGCAGTTCTGTCCACTGTTTCTGTAGCATATCCTCCTGTTTCAATATAACCAGCAGCAATAATTAATGTTGATGAGACTCCCTGATAATAAGAGCTTTCAGGAAGTCCTTTCAGATAAACCTGATAATAAGCTCCTGAATCTTTTCCAGCATATATATGATAAAATACTTTGTAATGAGATGTTGGAGGAACTGTCACAGATGAGAAAGGAATTTCATCAAATCTTCCGTGGAACTGCACAGGAGAATCTGGCTCTGTCAGAGTATCCAGAATATCCACACCATTGGCATAAATTGCAGATATAGATAGTTTGCAAATCTCTGTCCCGACTTCTTCAGTGCTTCTCGCTTTAAAGGCACTAACAGAATTTGCTCCATAATACTGAGTGAAATAAGTAACTGAATCTTTTGCAGTCTCCCATGCACTTGCAACTGTCAAATACTCGCCACCACCTCTGGCATTTTGCCCGACTAATGCAGATATAATTTTTGGAATTGCCAAATCTGCCAAAGGCAATGCCTGTCTCCAAAAAAATTCACACATATAAATACTGTAAATCTCATCACAAATTCCAACCATCTCTCCTGTATCCAATGCATTTTGCAGACAGTCTCTGTAAGAAGTTTTCACAGAAAGCCATCCGTCAATACCTGCCTGAACACCTGTCAAACAAATTGGCATTAAAATTCCTTCCTGGATATTTGGAAAGCATAATAACAAACTCCCGATTATTCCTGACTGAATAACATCTCTGACAGGATAATAACCGCCAAAGTTACACCTGCTTGAAGGACAGATTACAGGGTCACAAACATTGAACAATAACTGACAGTCTTTAGGAGACATTAAATCAGTGCACTGAATTTCAGGAATATCAACAGCAGGCTCTCCAACTTTAATATTAATTGTCCCCCCGCAACTCGTACTAATCTTAACTGTCTTTTTCCCATACTGGTCAGCAGCATCATTAATTGCATCCTCAGCACATTTGGCTAATTTTTCTGCCTCTTTCTCACTAAGTCCTGAAAACTGGTCATATGGCTGTCCTAATCCTAAATTAATCATCTGACAAATATCATCTCCTCCGATATTCTCTTCTAAACCATTTTCACCGACATTGCACAAATAAAAACTATTAACTGCTCCGGATTCACTGTATGAAGCAATATTACCAAACACAGATAAAGTCTGCTTTGTTGCAGCATACCAGCCATCATTTAAATCAAAAGGCACGATTGCAGGAAGCCCTTTGTATGGCTCTGTCTCATAATAATTCAGCTCAACTTTCTTATATGGATTTTCATAAGATGATGAATCATATTTCACAAAATAAACATTCTTTACTTCACTAGGAATATTTTCAGTTAATAAATTACCGTTAGAATCATAAATATGCAATGCATCTTTAATTGTATATGTGGTAGTTTCTTCATTAATTGTAAGGGGTGCATAGTCTTTAGAAATATCCCCTCTTTTTATTGGAAGATTCTTCCCTCCAACACTATCATCCAATACCAAAATATATTTTTTGCCGTTTGAATCATAAGCAAATCCCAAGGGAGTGTCATCATCCATTTTTGGAAAATTGGCTGGAAGATTTGTTTTTAAATTTCCATATGTCCATCCACTTTTATAATCATATTTCTCCATTTTATCACCAAGTTCTATAAAAGGAATATCACTGGTATCCACTCCTAACTCTTTTGCCCAACCTGAAAGTTGAACATAATTATCAGCATTTGCCTTAACTTCTAAAAATAAAGAATCGCGTTCATCTCTGGCAATTTTTTTCAACTCGTCACTTTCGGCATTTTCCAAAGCATCTGTCCAGAGCTCAATCTCCCTCAATTGCTCATAATCATAATTTCCATTTTCCCATCCATCATAAGACAAGATTTTTTTCATGTCCTCATCATCAACTTTAGAAACTACCTTTTCTGAATACTCTTTCATGAATTCGTCAGTATCAACAACATCTCCCCCTAATTTCGTTTCTGTAAAACCTTTCTGTAAATCCTTGATTTCTTTATTCTGTCCTTCTATTATTTCAGCAAGTTCATCAACATCAGCATCAATATTATCTGATTCTCCATTCAAACACTGCTCTTGTGTAGAATACTTCCCTTCATTAACCAAGTCTGCACATTTTTCATACCATCCTCCGCTTCCCCTCATAACATATCTTCTTGCAATGCCTGTGCCTCCTCCGGCATTTGCTAAAAGATTTTTAAAAGTCAAGCCAACACCAGTTGCAAAACATGCTGTTTTAAGTCCCTTGACAACTTTTCCAATCTTGTCAGAAAAATTCTGCCATTTTCCTATTTGCCCATTTAATTTTTCAATCTTACTTTTAATCTTATCAGGGGCGAGTTCAAAAAATCTCTGCTCAATTCCAATCTTAAATCCAAAACTCGCTTCTGCACCGGCACTGTCAAACCCGGGTATAACAGAAACTTTTGCTGATTTCTCAAGATTTATCTTTGTCAAATCAATCTCATACTTGTTCTTGCCAATAACTTCAGAATCCCCTGATTCTATTTTTACATCTCCTGAAATCGTTGTTTGCTCTATTCCTCCTATATTAAAAACAGCATAATCAGTTTCCAGCTCTTCTAAGAAGAAATACTCGCTTTCAGAAACATAAACTTTTTCATTTTTTTGCAGAACTCTTTTCCCATTATAATCTCCTCCGGCATTACTGATTACTATTTCGGCACTATACTCTTTTTCACTTGGTTCATAAATTCCCTCAAGACTGATTTGCCTTGACTCATCGTTTATTGTAACATAATTCATGGAATTCTTCTGATTTGAAAGTTTGTAATTATTAGAACAATATTCTTCTATATATTTCTCTGAGTCCGGATATAAGCTCTTAAATTCATCGCACAATTCAAGAACAATGGCTTTCTGTCCAACATACCATGCCAGAGTTATTTCGTTATACAAAGCTTCCTCATCAAGAGTCTCTTCTCTGTCTTCAGGATATCTCTCTCCAGAAAAACTTTCCACAATTGTTTCATAATCATCAACTGCATCATAATAATAATCTATATCATCCACAGCAGCACTGTCCTGAGGAATTGCAAATCCACTCAAATCAACCTGGGTTCCAAAAACATCCTCTGCCCCGTCTTTTTGATTAAGCCAATGACCTCTTTCACCAGCCACAATAAAACGGGTAATTATACTAGCCAACCCCGCAAATTTTTTGACATAATCAGAACTCGTGTCAATAATTCCGCTGCTCGTAGCACCTGCATTTAATAATTTTCCAACTAAAGTGTTATAACGAACTAATTCAGATTCAGCTAAATTATTCTTTTGTCCTGGTATGGAAATAAAAACAGCAAACAAATTATCCACATCTCTTGGATCTCCTTTGCTTCCGATATAAGCTAAATAAACTGACCTTGAACCATCTGCATCCTCATAAACCCTCTCCCCTAATTCAACTTCCCTGTCCTTGCCATTAATATTCAAATTTATTTTTGGACTTATAAACAAGTTAAAACTATTTGTTCCTTTGTCTTCTCTGCATCTTATCTTTACTTTCTGGACTAACCCTTGCTTTTCTAAACTAGTAACCTGACATTTATTATCCAAAAATTTCTCTCCTCTTGCAACTTCAACAATACTTGAATCAATGCTCAACAAAGCCCTTGTATCTGGATTTTCCAAATCATTAAGTTTTATCTGCAAACTTGCCAGGCAATCAAATCCAGGAAGATAAATCTTTTTGGAAGTTTCTCCTTTTTCCAAAGAAACACTTGAAATCTTGCTGTCTCCTGAATAAACTGCAATTACTGCTCTGTCAGCTTCTACCTCTTCTGCTCTCAAACTGCCTTTGCCATTCCAAAAACTGTATTTGTATTTTTCTTTTTCCCATTCATTCTCACTCATTTCAGGAAGATAAAAGTTCGCCTTGCCAATTCCGAATGCATTTTTCACATCATATTTTATTTTTGCAGTAAGATTTCCTGAAACATAATCGGGCATTGATGAAGCATTTGCCTGTTTTTTCAAAACTATAACAACATAACCAATATTGCTAAATAATGAACTGCTCGTTCCCTCGCCAACTCCTAATGCAGCTTGTGCAGGATGAAAAGCAATTCCTTCTACTTCAGGAGGATATTCTCCTGAAAAACTAATGCTGTCAATTCCTTCTATATCTATCAAAGAGTTAATCTTTGTTGCTTTCAGTTGGCAAAAAACAGGAACGTTTTGCTCTTCGAGCAAGTCGCTTCTCACAATAGCAGGAGTGCATCCAAAAGGGGCAATCTGAACAAGAAAATCCTGTCCGCCCTGCTGACACATTGATTCATCAACCTCTCCACCTGTCAACACATCCATATACTGTGTATATTGAGGATTTGAACTCATGGCAGATGATACAAAAGACAAAGTCAAAACTAAGAATATGAAAATCATTCCAATTTCCAGTAGTTGTTTTTGCCTCATTTGAAATATATATCCAAATCTTTATCCTCAAACGCAAGATAATTATTTTGAAGTTCTTCAAGTGTGCTTGGTACTGATAAACTTTCTGCATTTATTTCAATACTGCTTGAACTTTGTAATTCAGATTCTAAAATATAATATTTCTGTTTTCCCCCTCCTGCAAGAGCATTAGAAATAATCTGTGAAGGAATGCTAACATCAAAACATTTTTCCTGCATTAAACCAAATAATCCGCCAATTCCAGACCTTGGAACTTTTATGCATTCCTCATAACTTGTTTCTGGCAATTTTATAGAAGAATCTCTAAAGATATAAACCTGAACTTCATACTCTCCCTCAATTAACTCCACACTGTTTTGTTCAGGATAAACGACTGTTTTTGTACCCCTGTCAGAAACGAAATAAATCACTGCTTCGTTATTATAACTAATCCCGTCTAATTTTAATCTAACATTCTTTTTGTAGAGCCTGTCAAGAACAATGCCCACACTTCCTGCATTAGTAGTTGAAAGAATCTGTCTGGTATCTTCAAATCCATCTGCCCTTGCTATCACATAGCCATTAACACACTGTGGGAATTCTGAATTTAATGTTCCTTCAGAGGTAGTTCCTATATTGCACTTTTCTCCAAAGCATTCGTAAGAAATTTCTGCGTCAACAGGGTTTAATGAATTATCATAAGTTTTTACCAAAACAGGAGTGTTCTTATATTTGCATAAATCAACTTCTGCACTTCCGGCAGTTGTCTCCAATGCCTCTCTTGGCTTATTTCCCTGAATAACAACTGCAAGAGGAAACTGGAATATTTCTGCCTCGTTTGATACCTGTACTAAAACAGGATATTTGATATTATAAACAAAATGATACGGAACATAACAGAATCCCAAAATTCCTAAACCAGGCTGATTTCCAACAGGATTAGCCAAAAGCACATTTCCTTCAGAAGGCAAAACCTCAAAAGCACTTGGCCAATCTTGTGAATTAATAAAGCGAACATCCTCCTTAACATTTATATCAACAACAAAATACTTACTCTCTTTACTATAAGAAGCGCTTTTTGTTCTCAGAGCAAAAGTATTCATCTCAATAGCCTCTCTCAGTGAATCAAAAATCTCATTGGCATTCCAAATCTCCGGAGAGCAGGTAATATCAACCCCATCAACAGGAGCATAAAGTCTCAAAAAATCAACAGCATAATTTTCTAAAAATAAATTTTTTTGCTCTTTATCATAAATTTCTTTTGCTGAATTATAAAGTGTTCCTAATTTGGATTTAACAGAAAGTTTATGCACATTAACTGAAGCAGTATCATCCCCCTTTCTAATATTCATTCTCATATTTAATTTTACATCAACATCGTTATTCGAAATACTGACCAATACATTTGGCTCTCCAAATTCTATTTCAAAACCTTCATCATAATATTCATCCAAATTACAATTCCTAATTCTTTCTTCTATAAAATCCTCTAATTCTGTCTCCATGTTCTTTTTAGTGGGAACTTGCTCTTTTTCTATTCCATTGCCAGAAACATAATACCAATAAGGGATTGGATTTCCTAAAAAATTAAGTTGAGATGAAAAGGGCATATGTAAAGAACCTGGTTCAAATTCAGGCAATTCTATATATCCTCCCTGGCTTTCCAAGACACTTACTCCAACGAGAGTATCTTCTTCCAAACAGGATAAAAAATTTGTGTAAATTGGTTGAAGACTTGTTGGGATTCTTGTAATCGATAACTGGTCTCTAAGCAGAAAAAAACTGACAATGCCAACAACAAGTATTATTGCAATAATTATGAATATTGTTACTTGGGCTCTTTTATTTTTCATTTTTTTTCACCCCATCAATTTTTTTCTTTATTAAATCTAAAATTTCTGTATTAATATCTTTTTTGATACTCTCTTTAAATTTATTCCATAGTTTCTCATCTTCTATAAGAAGCAAATACTTTTTCACCCTGAATTCTCCTGAATTTAAACAACCTCCAAAATAAAAGAAAATTTCAATATATAAATGTTTCTTAATAATTAAATTACTAAGTAAGTTAGTAAGTAAAGGGTTAAAATTTTTCCTTAACCCTTAAAGCATTCACTCCTCCAATAATGATCAAAACTCCTCCAACGAGAATTATCCATTTGTTAATATTATTTATAACCTCTGGCAGAGTTACAAAATTAAAAGCAAAATTAATAAAATATAATCCAAAAACTAAATTAAGCAAAAACCAGAATATTCCCTCTCCTTTCTTCATTATAAAAATTAAAAAACAAACTATTTAAATATTTCTTGCTATTAAAGGAAAGTTGATGTCAAGGGAATAATCTTGATCTCTTACAAGGTCCTGTAGTCCAGTGGTTAAGACGCATCCTTGACGTGGATGTAACCGCGGTTCAATTCCGCGCAGGACCATTTCAAAAAAAGTTTTATAAAGAAAAATTACCAAATAATCAATATGTTAGAGGTGATTTTGTTTGTTATTGGTATCGCTCTTTTAATAAAAGGGGCTGATTATCTTGTTAAAGGTTCGTCTTCTCTTGCAAAAAAATTAGGCGTGCCAACTTTAATGATTGGATTAACAATTGTTGCTTTTGGAACATCTATGCCAGAATTAATAGTTAATATAATCGCTGCAATAAAGGGTTCAACAGAAGTTGCTTTTGGAAACATAATTGGAAGTAATATCGCAAATATATTGTTGGTCTTGGGAATAACTGCAATTATATGTCCGATAAAAATTCAACATTCAACTGTATGGAAAGAAATACCTTTTGCATTATTGGCTGTAATCGTTTTATTTGTTGTTTCAAATCATGTCCTTATAGATAAAATAGATATATCGACCCTAACAAGGGTTGGAGGAATAATTATGCTGTGTTTTTTTACAATTTTCATTTATTATGCTATTGAACTTGCAAAAAGAAATAGAGCACAGTTAGAAGATAAAAAAATTGTGATAACAAAATACAAAAATTCTATTATTGCGCTTATGATTTTTGGGGGTTTAGTTGGATTATATTTTGGTGGTAAATGGGTTGTAGAAGGAGCAATATTCATTGCGCAACAATTAGGATTGAGTGAATTTTTAATTTCCGCTACAATCGTTGCAGTAGGAACCTCTCTGCCAGAATTAATAACAGGAATAACTGCAGCAAGAAAAAAAGATGTGGATTTATCTGTAGGTAATGCTGTCGGTTCAAACATATTTAATATTTTTTGGATACTTGGTATCACAGCAATAATTGCACCAGTGATAATTCCTCTATTCATAAATATAGATATAATTATCTTAATGTCAGTAACATTTTTGCTTTTTATATTTTTATTTATCGGAAAAAGGCACGAATTGGAAAGATGGCAGGGGTTTGTTTTTATAGCATTATACATTGCTTATCTAGTTTTCTTAGGTATCAGAGGGTAACTTTAAAAACCTAAATCTTCTTTTTTCATCATGAAAATTCCTAAGACAATCAGGAGATATTGTCCTTATTGTAAGAAAAAAACAGAGCAGAAAATCAAGATAGTGTCAACAGGAGCAAAGAGAGGTACATTAACGAGAGGAAGTATTGCAAGAGCAAAAGCAAGAGGGCTGGGAAGAGGCATAGGAAACAAAGGCAAATGGGGCTCAAAACCAGCAGTATCTAAATTCAAAAGAAAAACAAAAACAACCAAAAAAACAAATATAATGTATACCTGCAATGAATGTGGTAAATCAAAATATCAAAAAAAAGGAAAAAGAATAAGTAAATTATTACAAGAATAAAATGATAGAAATAAGAAGTTATGATTTTAGAGATAGAACAAAAAGTTTATTTAGATTATTTGAAAAAGATGAACTTTATGCTACTGTGGATTGTTTACAAAAAGAGGGATTAGTTAGTTACATTGCTGAACCAACAGAAGAAAAAAATAGAAGGAGAAAAGAATCACAGATATATTATATACATCCAGGACTAGCATTAAAAATAACTAATGACAAAACAGTTGTCCCTATGATTATTACTGGGAATCCGAATTTCTTCGAAGAAGGGATTCCTATAATTTGTCGATTATTAGAAGAAGAAATATTTGAAAGCGAAATAAATAAAAAAAGATACCCAAAATAAAATGGCAAAGGCAAAAAGAAAAAAGAAATTTTTTGATATCAGCATCCCTCTAATTGGAAAAACAACAAAACTGCAGGCATATAATCTTGAAGAACTTGATAAAAAATTTTTGAAATATGATTTAACAAGATTTCTTAAAGGAAAAAGCATGTTATTAACTTTGCAGGTAAAAGTTGAAAAAGAAAAAGCAACAGCAAATCCGACAAAAATAATCCTGATGCCTTATTTTTTGAGAAGAATGGTGAGAAAAGGAACAAATTATGTCGAGGATTCATTTTCCACAGATTGCAAGGATTGTAAAGTAAAAATAAAGCCATTTTTAATAACACGAAGAAAAGTTTCGAGAGCTGTAAGAAAAGCCTTGAGAGAAAAAGCAAGAGAAGAACTTATCAATTATGTCAAAGATAAAAAGTCTGAAGAAATTTTCAATGAGATAATAAAAAATCAACTGCAAAAACCCTTAAGTTTGAAACTCAAAAAAATTTACCCTCTTTCTCTCTGTGAAATCAGAGTTTTTGAGATTGAAAAATAAAACATGAGAAATCTTTTAAAGCGATTGATTCTTCATAATTATACGCCTGTGTAGCTCAGTGGTAGAGCGTCTGCCTTGTAAGCAGAGGGTCGGGGGTTCGAAAAATCTCTGAAAATAAAGTTTCAAGATACGAAAGTCCCTCCGCAGGCTTAGAGGGACTCTTTTGTGAGAGTCTCTTTTGACCCCTTTAATGTTTTTTATTTGATAAAAATATCTCAGGCTTTTATTTTAATTTAACAGCAGTTCCATAAGCCAGCATTTCAGAAGCTCCCTGCATTATCATTGAAGTCATAAACCTGAATCCAATAATTGCATCTGCGCCTTGTTCTATTGCTTGATTAACCATCCTGTTATAAGCCTCATCTCTCGAATGAGATATCATGTCAGTGTAAGTTTTTATTTCTCCACCAATAAGATTTTTGAGTCCAGCACCGATATCTCTTCCAACATTTCTAGCTCTTACAGTATTCCCTCTTACAATTCCCAAAATTTGTGCAACTTTTTTATCTGGAACTTCATT
This sequence comes from Candidatus Woesearchaeota archaeon, assembly GCA_964495875.1. Lineage (GTDB taxonomy): Archaea > Nanobdellota > Nanobdellia > Pacearchaeales > GW2011-AR1 > JAGLWP01. The sequence goes on from CAZBWB010000001.1 coordinate 306,093, forward strand.
GGTCGTTGTAACAATGATTTCGCTCATTTTTTACCTCCTGTTTGTTTTATTTGCTCTATCACATCTTCTTTTTTGTTTAAGAAAATAATAATGCCTATAATTAGAATCGGAATCCCATAAACCAAGAGAATAAAAGATTTTTCAAAAGAAGAAAATAAATATGCCAAACTCAAGACTGCTCCTATCAAAGTTATAATGATTCCAGTAATCTTTGTGCTGATTGCCATATAAAAAACATAAAAGAAGAATTAATAAAATTATCTAAAATTCCTTAATAATTTCCCCAATTTTTCCAGAAGCTTCTTTGAATTTTATTTTCTTTTGGTTTAAAGCAAATTCCATGTTAGGTCCAAATCTTCCTGCAATAACCAAACCAACTTTTTTATCTGCCAACATATAAGCAACACTCCACCCGGCTCCTCCGCCTCCAACAGCAAAAGGATTTTTAATTGTCTGAAGAAGTTTTCCCTTTTCAAAAATTAAATAATAAGGGGCTCTCCCTCCCCTCAATGAAACTTCTGAATCCAAATTTTTACCTTCTGAAGCTACAGCAATTTTCATTTTTCAATCTTGATAATTTTATCTATAATTATGCCCTGAACAACAGACATAAAAATCATAACAAAGCTAAGGATAATGACATACTTTAATGAAAAATAAAAAATCATCAGAGGAAGTAAAGGAATTTTGATGGCTCGATTATAAAGAAAACATGCAATAAGCCCATAACTGAGTCCTCTATTTTTCAAATCCGCAAGAAGAGGATACCACATATAAATTGCTCCTGTAGATAAAATTCCTCCGATAATCACAAAAATCCATTTCTTGATTCCCTTTTCCTTAAAATGCCTTGAGATAAATCTTGGAGTAAAAAAATAATTCGTCAAAAACATCAAAACAAATATAAGAATTAAAATAGGAATAAGTTTTTTCAGAATATCCAGAAAAAAATTTGATGCTAAAATAAAAAGTTCTGTTTTAAAAAATAATACAAATAAATAAAGAAGAATCACAACTGCAAAAAAGTACCATTTTCCTGGAATTTTATTTATTTTCATGTTATTTGAAAGATTAAAATTGTAATTATAGCTACTATCATAGCCAGAATAAATGCACTAAGATTTCTCAATAAAGCAAATTTCTTTCCTAAAATCATCATCTCTGCAGGCAATTGAATAATTCCAACAGTAACCCATGCCACTAAAAAAGCAGTAACTGCTAAAAAACTCACCCCTTGTTTTAAAAGTTCTCCGCCAAGAATATAACTTACCATAGGAGTGCCTGCAGAAATGCTTCCTATCAAACTTCCTAAAAAAGAATCAAAAAAAGAATTTCCTGTAAAAATCTTTAGATAGAAATTTTTTGGAATTAAAACTGAAATCAAACTAACAAGCAAGATTGTTCCTAAAATAATAGGAAACATTTTCCATAAAGCTCTCGCAGTTTTAAACACAGTTTCTTTAATCTTCTTTTGCATTTTGAAAATCTATTCTCTCGTCATCCTTGTTCCGCACTTAGGACATTTTTGTTGAGAACATGGGACAGCTGTTGTGTGTCTGACTTTATGTCCGCATTTTGGACAAACACAATAACCTGCAGGTCCTGCTGCTAAAGGACCTCCCATTCGGCCTCTTCCACCAGCTCCAGCCATTCTTCTCATACCCATTCCTCTTGGTCGAACCATTGCAAAATCACCTCCTTGTATTTTTATTGCATTACCATTTATTATTGCATCAGAAATTTTTTTTCTTGCTGATGTTAGTATTCTTGATAATGTAGACTGACTTATTTTCATTTTTTTTCCAGCCTTGCTCTGTTCCATTCCTTCAGAATCTATTAATCTTATTGCTTCTAATTCATCAAAACTAAGCACAGTTTCTTTTAAATGTGCCATGGATATTCCTGCCGGTTTAAAATAAGTCACATCTGGCTGAAAAAAAATTCTCCTAATCCTTCGCGGTCTTACCATATTCATGTAATTACTTTAATTCTTTTAATCTTTTCTGTATCTCTTCCATCTCTTGCTTCAAAGCTTTCAAATCTTCTTCTAGCAATTCTTTTTCTTGCTCTTCTGTAATTACTGCTGGTTGCATTTGCGGAATTGACATAGCTCTTGCTCTCCACGCAAATCCTCTTCCTCTGCCAAAGCTTCTTCCAAAACCGAAATTCATAAATCCAGGCATATTAAAGCCTGCACAATATCCCATTGCTCTTCCAGTCATTGGACCTGCTCCATTTGGTCCTGTTCCATCTCCACTAGGCATTTTAGTTCTCCTGCACTTATGTGCAAATTTAATTAAGTTAGAAATTTTTAACAGATTATGCGCGAAGGCGCATTTTTAATTTCTAACATGCAGAAATTTCATGAATTTCTGTAATGAATATCTATTCATTATACTTTATAAATGTTTCGAATAAGTATTCATAACTATTCTTCGACTTTTTCTGCCTTCTTATCTTCAATCAAAATCTCGGCAATCTCCTTTGGAATATTGACAATCTGCCCTTTCTCAAAGCCACCCATCTTTTCTCCGCTCAATCCGACAAATTCTTCAACATCTTCTTTAAAAACAATTAATTCATTTTTCTGTTTTTCCTGTTCGCCGTTTAAAATACTGTTAATCTTTTTGTCAGAAATATCTGTGCAAGCCATCAGTTCCTCAAATAACTCTTTTTCAAAAGCAAGCATATTATCAAAATCCTGCTTTGAAATTCCTGTTTCAGTAGCAATTAAAACCAAATTCAGAATTTTTTTCTTTCTTCTGGTGATAATTTCTTTAAATAGAGTCATAGCATTCTCGAGTTGTTTCTTGGTTTTAATAATAATATCAGAAAAAGAATCGTCTTCCTTTGAAGCTATCTCTTTTTTCTCTTTAAGATATTCTGAAATCTCATTTATGAAATTCTTTGATAATTTTTGTAACTGCTCAGAATATCTCTCTTTTCTGGCTGCTTCATAAACATCATTATAAGTTATCATTTGATAAATAAGAAGCGGAAATTTTTAAGGATTGTTATGGATAATCAGTTATTTCACAAATCCAACTTTCTCCAATAACTCAATTCCCATTATCCTTCCTAAAATTCCTTTTCTTGCTTCTTTTTCGCAGAACTTTTTTTCTTTTGGAGGAGAATTGTTATAAAAAAGCACAGGAACAGGGTCTGCAGAATGATTCTTGAGTTTACATGGGGTTGCATGGTCAGCTGTAACAACAACAGATATTTTGTTCGGAGGAGCAAATTTTCTTAAAAAATTAATAAGGGTCTTGTCGATATATTCTAGCATCATTTTCTTCTCAATCGGTTTATTATCATGCCCAGGAATATCTGTTTCTTTAATATGCACATAAGCATAATCTGCACTCTTACGGTTTTTTTTCAAAATTTTAATTGAAAATTTGCAGGCTTTTGCCAAACTTTCATAAAGATTTGCATAAACATCTAATTTTTTTAATTTTGGCTGTTCAAATGGAAAAGTTTTCATACCAGACACTCTTGAAAAACCAATTTCCAGAGGCATATACACAGCAGAAACCCATTTCCTATATGGCTTTAATTTTGGAGGTTCAATGCCAGCTCCTCTAACAAGCAGATAATTAGCAGGCATCAGTCCTCTTTTTTTTCTTTCTATATTAATTGGATGATTATTAAGAATCTCGTAGGCTTTTTCTAAAAATTCATTAAGCACATTTACAGTATATTGTGAATTTTCATCATCATCTAGAGGTTTGCAAGAAGTAATCTTGTCTGCAACTACAGTCTTTCCTTGGGTATAAGTCAAATCATTACCTGAAATATTATCAGAAAATCCTCCTCTTAAAACCAGAACAGCCCGGTGCCTGACAGTTGGTTGAAAAATAAATTCACAAGGCAGTTTTATATTATTATTAATTGCATTTGCCAAAATCTCTGCCTCAGAAGTTGTCAAAGTTCTTCCAGCTCTTCTGTCAATTATGTTCTCTTCTTCCAGGGAATCTATTGTCGCAAAATTAACTCTCAGAGCCAAATCTCCTCTCGTTAATTTGATGTTAGTTCCTCTCGCTTCCAACTGCCCACGAGTGCTTGAAATTAACTCATTGCCAAAAATAGAAACAATTGCCTCATCTGATTCAGGAACAAAACCCGGCCTAACAGGATACATATATCCCATTTCTCCACGAGTAGCCAAAAAATCAAGATTCGGAGTTTGAGCAGCCTCTAAGGGAGTCTTATTATCTAATTGTTTACAGGGCAAGTCTGCCATTCCATCAAGGATAACCAAAATCCCTTTCATTTAAAATAACCTCCAAAAATTTTTTGAATGAATGGAAATCTTTGATTTGCTTTCATATTTTTAAAAGCCTATCCTTCTTTATAAAAATTTATATGAATCAAAAACATTATAAATTCTTCATAACTAAATGAATTATGTTTAAGTTTCTAAAGGAAAAAATATCAAATTGGACAAAAAAGGTTTCCAAATCAGCAGAAGCAAAGCCTGAAAAAAAAGAAAAGAAAAAGGTAATCAAGGTTCCGCTAAAAGTCGATTATCCTTCAATAGTTCCTGATACAGAATATTTGGAGAAAGAGGTTCAAAAAATAACAGAACAAGAATCAGAAGAAAAAATTAAAGAAAAAGAGTCATTTTTCAAAAGAATATCCAAGATAAAAATTTCTGAAAAAGAGTTTAACATTTATGCTGAAGAACTCGAAACTCTGCTTTTGGAGAATAATGTTGCTTTAGAAGTCACAAAAAAGATAATTCAGGAATTAAAAGAAAAGATAGTCGGAAAAGAATTACTGAAAAAAGAATTTGAAGAAGAGATAAAAGAGGCATTTAAAGAGATTATCAGGAAGATTTTAATTACTCCTCCTGATTTGGCAGACATAATAAAAGAAAAACTTTCAGACCAGTCAAAAGAGCCTTATGTCATACTTTTTTGCGGAATAAATGGCAGTGGAAAAACAACAACAATAGCAAAGATAGCAGAAAATTTAAAGAACAGAGGAATTTCTTGCGTTCTTGCTGCTGCTGATACTTTCCGGGCTGCATCTATAGAACAGATAAAAGAACATGCGGAAAAATTAGGGGTTAAAGTTATCTCTCATGAATATGGTGCAGATCCTGCTTCAGTGGCATTTGATGCAGTAAAATATGCAAAGAAAAATTTCATTAATTGTGTTTTAATTGATACTGCAGGAAGAATGCACACTGCAAAAAATCTTCTAAAAGAGATGGAGAAAATAGTGCGTGTGTGTAAGCCGGATTTAAAAATTTTTGTTGGAGAGAGCATTACAGGAAATGATATCCTAGAACAGGCAAAGAGTTTTGACTGGAGCATTGGAATTGACGGAATCGTTCTTACAAAAGCAGATATTGATGAAAAAGGCGGAACTTCATTATCAATAAGTCATGTGATAAAAAAACCGATTTATTATCTTGGAACAGGCCAGGCATATGACAAAATCGAACCCTTTGACAAAGAGAAATTCATAAAACGACTTGGACTATAATGAATTTTTCTGAAGTCTTTGTGATTTCTGTCGAGAGCAATTAGAGAAATCTCCCAACAATACCAAAAGGGAAAATGTGTGAGAGAAAAACGTAGGTTGTCTTCATTTGACAAGGAGAAGTTTATCAAGAGGTTAGGGTTGTAGAAATCTTTATAAATAACCAAATTCCATCTAAAGAAATGAGTAATAACGGATTAAAGGAAAGAATTAACAAATGTCTAAAAGGTAAAAAGTTAATGGTATGGCTTGGGCAAATAGTTGTTATGGATGAGGGAAAGAATTTAGGGACATCAATAAGCCTAAAGGGATTTTTAGGTATATATAATAAAGATAATCCTTCAGAAGCAATTCAATATAAAGAAATAATTTCTAATGAAGAAATTATACCTCATTTTGTGAGTCCAGAAGAATACCAAGATTATTTATAATTCTCAAATCCATTAAGAAAAAATTAATCTCTTCCTTTTAAGGATTATTACAGACTAACCCAAAAACTTAATAACTTATTCTTTATTCAATAATTCATGCTCGAACGATTAGGCGAAGTTTTGAGAAAAGCAACAAACAAAATAGCCAACGCTATTTTCTTGGATAAGAATCTTGTTGATTCTGTAATCAAGGATTTGCAACAGGCACTCATTGAAGCAGATGTTAATGTTTCTCTGGTAAAACAACTAACTGAAAAGATAAAGAAAACCGGATTAGACGAAAGAATAAAAGGTGTGGAAAAAAAAGAGCATCTTATAAAAATTCTTCATGATGAATTAATAAGAATTCTCGGAGAGCAAAAGCAGTTAAAATTAGAAAAAAAACAGAATAAAATCATGCTTCTTGGTTTATATGGTGCTGGTAAAACAACAACAATAGCAAAAATAGGAAATTATTTTGCAAAACGTGGAAAAAAAGTGGCTTTAGTCGGCTTGGATACGCACAGACCTGCTGCACCTGAACAACTAAAACAACTCGGAGAAAGGCATAATCTTGATTATTTCATAGATACTTCTGAAAAAGACCCGATAAAAATCTGGAACAAATATGAGAAAAAATTAGGAGATTATAATTTAATTTTAATTGATACTGCAGGACGTCATACACTGGATAAAGAGTTGATTAAAGAAATAAAAGCTTTGGAAAAGGAAATAAGTCCAACAGAGTCTATTCTTATAATGCCTGCAGATATCGGGCAGGCAGCAAAGCAACAGGCTCAGGAATTCACAGAAGCGATAAATATTTCTGGTGTAATTATAACAAGAATGGACTCAACTGCAAAAGCAGGCGGTGCATTGACAGCATGTGCAGAAACCAGAGCTCCTGTTTATTTTATAGGAACAGGTGAAAAAATTAATGATATAGAAGGATTTAATCCAGAAACATTTTTATCCAGACTCCTCGGAATGGGAGATTTGCAATCATTAATAGAAAAAATAAAATCAGTAACAGATGAGAAAAGTCAGGAAAAACTCCAAAAACAAGTGGAAGAGGGCAGGTTATCTTTGGAAGATGTTATTGAACAGGTCAAGTCAATGGGTTCTCTCGGTGGTTTTGAAAAAATTAAATCAATGATTCCTGGATTTGCTAATATAAAAAATAAAATACCAGAAGGCATGATAGAAGGACAAGAAGAAAAAATAGCAAAATGGGAGCATATTATAAAATCCCTGACACCAGAAGAAAAAGAAAACCCTGAATTATTGGAAAAACAAACTTCCCGTATTTCAAGAGTTGCGAAAGGAGCCGGAGTAAGCAGTGCTGACATTCGGTCATTGTTAAAGCAGTATAAAATGCTGAATGAGATGGTAAAAGGCGGAATGAGTGAGATGGATATGTCACAGGGCATGAGCCAAAAGCAGCTCATGAAAATGGCAAAGAAGTTCATGAAGGGTGGAAAATTGAGGTTTTAGAAGATGATAAATGAAACTTATCCAAATAATTCTTTATTCATTCAAGGAACTGAATTAATTTACAAATCATTGTTTACTATACTAATAGCTATTATTGGAACTGTATTAATTTTTATAACAAAAAAGATAATTGAAGAAGATTATATTAAACCTTATTTTAGTTTAAGAAAAAATTTAATTGAATTAAAAATATTTCTAAATTTTAATAGTAACATACTTACTAATAAATTTGATAATGAAGAAATTTCAGATGAATTTAGAGAGAGTATACACAATATAAAGAAAGAATTAAGAAAAATTTGGTCTAGATTAAATGTAAATTATGATATTTGCCCAAAAAAAGTTCTGTTCTGGGAAATTAAAATTCCAAAAGGGGACGAAATGGAGAAAATAGAAACAACATTAATTTATTTATCAAATGCCCCCCTAATAAGATATGAACATATAGAAGAAAATGGAGATGACATTTTAAGCAGAGTTAAAAAATTCGATAATATTATAAAAATAATGAATAAATATCTAAAATCAAAATGACCCCCAAAACCCTCTATCAAGGAGCAGAGGCAAAGATAATTCTTTCAGGCAGTTCTGTAATCAAAGACAGAATTCCAAAATCATATCGCCTGCCAGAGCTCGATGAAAAAATCAGGAAACAAAGGACACGCTCAGAAACAAAACTTCTCAACAAAGCATCTGATATTATTAACTCCCCTAAACCATTAATTAATAAATCATGGGGGGTGGATAATTCCGCATTTAATGGAGCAACTAGAATAACTATGCCTTTTATCGATGGCAAAAAACTCTCAGAACATCTTGATAATTTTCCATTAAACAAACAAAAACAAATCTGCAGACAGATAGGAGAATCAGTTGCAAAACTTCATGATGCAGATATAATTCACGGAGATTTAACGACAAGCAATATGATTTTAGTTGAAGGAAAAAATACTGCTCTGCAAAAAGATTATTTAAAAGTTAATAGATTAAAATCTAAGCGAAAAATCATGACGAAGTCTGATTTGGAGCAACATCAATCAGTGAGTAAAGCAAACGTATATTTCATTGATTTCGGTTTAGGATTTCACAGCAGAAAACTTGAAGATAAGGCAGTTGATATTCATTTATTAAAACAAGCGTTAGAAGCCAAGCATTTCAAACACTGGGAAATGCTGTTTAATGAATTTTTAAAAGGATATAAAAAACTCAAAGATGCGGAAAAAGTTCTTGAAAGATTAAAAGCAGTTGAAAAAAGAGGAAGATATAAGGGCTGAATTACTTCTTGGGAACGACATAGTTAATTATTGATGTTATAAGACCTGAACCTTCGGGTATTTCTTCATATAACTTTTCGTTAACTTTTTTTTGCATTTCTACCACCTCATCACTAACAGCCAATTCTCTTTTATTTCCCACATTGATATCATAGACTTTATGTTGGTATACGCCTGCTCCCATAAAAGTTGTTATCTTAATTCCTCTCTTCATCATAAAACAAAGAAAAATCTCTTTATTAACATTATTTTCCTAAAAAATATATATTAAAAATAGCCCCGCCCGGATTCGAACCGGGGTCACAGCCTCCAAGGGGCTGTATCTATAGTCTTCTATGTATCTTTCACAACCCAATAGAATTTGACCGCTAGACTACGGGGCTACAAAAAATTTAATCAATAATTATTTAAAAACCCTCTCATAATAGACTTCTCGATTGAGCTCGTGTCTTTTTGGTTTTTGCTTAAAAAAATCCTTGAATCTTTTTTTCCTGTATTTCTCGCCAATTAATGTTGCTGCAAGTTTCTTATATTCGATACTTGCATCTGATTTTGGCTTATAGCTCGTAGAAGGTGTAAAATTAGACAAAGCCCTCAAAACATTGATATCATGAGGAATAACTGCCATCACAGGAATTTCTGCCATGTTTTCAATGTCCTCAATATTCATTTCAAAATTTTTATTATGAACCTTATTAAGAACCAGCCCGATAATTGGTATTCCTCTTTGTTTTGCTATCTTTATCGCTTTAATGCTCATTCTCAGAGTGGGATAATCAGGGGTTGTGACAACGAGAAGTCCGTCAGAAGCCAGTATCACGCCAAAAGCCTCTTCATTCAAGGAAGGTGGGGAATCAATAAGAACCATATCATATTTCATCTTCAGCAACCTGATTCTGTTTCTGAGTTTAAGAGGATTTACAGGCATTCCTGTAATAGAAGCAGGAATTACATCAAAATTTTCAAGTTTATAAATAGCCTTGGCAGCATTTGCTTTTCTCATAAGAACATGATGTATCGTTACTTCTGGGTCAATAATATTCAAATGCAAACCAAGATTTGGAGCAGAAAAATTTCCGTCGATTAATAAAACTCTCCGTCCAAAACAAGACAGAGCATCTCCCAGAGCAGACACGACAGATGTCTTTCCAACACCTCCTTTCAAACTCAAAACTCCTATCGTTATCCCCATTCATAAAAAAAACAAATATTATTTAAATAGTTTTACCAGCACAGGAAGGTTTAAAAGAATAAATTGCGATTTACTAAAATGAATGTAAAAAAACAAGTCAAAAACAAGGAAAAATCAAAAAAATTAACTCAAAAAGAATTTGAGGAAAAAGTTTTGGAATTAGCCAAGAAAGGACTTATGAGTGAAAAGATTGGAGAAGAGTTAAGAAGACAGGGTATTCATCCAAAAAACTACAAAAAGAAAATATCTCAAATTCTGGAAGATAAATATACTATTCCTGATATAAAAAACATTGAAACAAAATTAGGGAAAATAAGAAAGCATTTTGAAAAAAACAAAAAAGACAAAAGAGCAATGAGGGAAAGAGAGAGAATTGCTGCACAACTCAGAAGGGCTAAAAAATATTTCAAAAAATTATAAGTTCTTTTAAAATGGAAAAAGAGGTTGAACCAAATAATTTAGAATCTGAAATTAAAAAAATTGCTGAAAAGTTTATTGAAAAAAGCAATGAAAAAGAAATATATGTTGTAAGTCATTTTGACACAGACGGCATTACCTCTGCTACAATAATAATCCAGACATTAAAGAAACTTGATAAAAAATTTGCTGTCAAGATAATTAAAAGGCTTGATAAAAAATTTATAGACAAACTGCCAAGAGATAAACTAATATTATTTTTGGATTTGGCTTCAGGAAGCCTGCATCATCTTGAAAAATCCGGATTAGAAGATGTTTTTGTAATAGACCACCATGAAATAATTCACGAAATCCCAAAAAATGTCCATATGATAAATCCAGAATTAAGCGGAAAACAAAAAATGAGCAGTTCTTGTCTCAGTTATCTTTTTTGCAAAGAAATAATTCAGGAAAGTAAAGAACTGGCAAAACTAGCCATTTTAGGAATGATTGGAGACTGCATGGAGGATGAAATAAACAAAATCAACAAAGAAATATTGAATGACGGGGAAATCAGAAGAAAAAGAGGGCTTCTCATTTATCCTTCAACAAGACCCCTAAATAGAACTCTGGAATACAGTTCAAATCCTTACATCCCCGGAGTTACAGGAAATCCAGAAGGAGTTTTGGAATTATTAAGAGAAACAGGATTAAATTCAGGAAAAGAATCCAAAAGTTTAATAGAATTAAACGAAGAAGAAATGTCCAAGCTTGTAACTTCAATAATGCTCAGAAATCCAAGAGCCAGAGACAGAAAGATAGTCGGAGATATTTTTCTTATAAAATTTTTCAACAAATTAGAAGATGCGAGAGAATTAAGTGCTATCATCAATGCCTGTTCAAGATTAGAAAAAACTGATACTGCAATACAATTTTGCATGGAAAGTTTAAAGGCAAAAAAAGAAGCAGAAGCAATTCATGCAAGATACAAACAATTCATAATTTCTGGATTAAAATTTGCTTTGGAAACAGAAAAAATAGAGGGGCAAAATTTTGTAATAATAAATGCAGGAGACAATATAAGAGACACAATGATTGGAACAATTGCAAGTATCCTTTCAAAGTCCTCTATATATGAAGAAGGAACCATAGTAACAACCATGGCATATTATGATGATAAAATAAAAGTCTCGTCCAGAAGTGTTGGAAAAAATACAAGAAACATACGGGAAATTTTAACAAAAACCATAGAGAAAACAGGCGGAGAAGTCGGAGGGCATAAATCTGCAGCAGGCTGCATGATTTCACAGGAAAAAGAACAGGAATTTATTGATTTATTAAAAAAGAATCTTGAAATTGAATTAGTTAAGGTTTAATCTATCTCTAAATTATCACAACCTTTAAAACTCCAAATTTTCTTCTTAAAACATGACAAATTTAGAACCCGGAGATATAGTTATATGCACAGTTGAAAGAATAGTTGGAACTGTCGTATTTGTCAAAATACCTATGTTGGAAAAAGAAATTGAGGGAAGTATAATAATTAGTGAAATTGCTCCAGGAAGAATTCGTAATTTGCGAGATTATGTAGTCCCGAAAAAGAAAATTGTTTGTAAAGTGTTAAGAATATCTCCAAAAGGAAATATTGAATTATCTTTAAGAAGAGTAACACAAAAAGAGAAAAAAGAAAAGATAGAAGAAGAAAGGCAGGAAAAGAGTTACATAAGCATATTAAAAAGTGTCCTGGGAGAAAAGGCAGAAAAGATAATAAATAAAATAATAAAAGAGGAAAGTATCTATGATTTCTTTCAGGAAACCAAAGATAATTCAAAAAAACTGGAAAAATTAATCGGACAAAAAGATTCCAAAAGAATATTAGAAATATTAAAAAGTCAAAAGCAAAAAAAGATTTCTATAAAAAAAGAAATATTCTTATCAACAACAAAGCCCGATGGTTTAGAACTGATAAAAGATATTCTCACAAAAATTAAAGATGCAGAAATAAAATATATTTCAGCAGGCAGATATTCAATAAAAAAAGAATCCACAGACCCAAAAGAAACAGACCACAAGTTAAGAGAAATTCTTTTGAATGTAAATAAAATCTCTAAAGAAAAAGGGGCAAATTTTGAAATCAGAGAGAAGTAAATATTTTTCCTTTTACTATAATAAAGTAGAGCAAAAAGTTTAAAAACAAAGTTTATGATACAAAATTATGATGAAAAAAGAACTGAAGGAAAAATTCGTTCCGATTTTGGTTGGAATAATCTTTGACCCAAGTAAAAGAAAAATTCTGATTGGAAGAAGAGAAAATGACCCATTTGTTTCTGGATTAACTTGGTGTTTTCCTGGAAGAGAAGCAAGTTATAAAGAAGAATTAGAAGAGACATTAGAAAAAGAGATAAAAATTCAAACAGGGCTTAGAGTTAAAAGCCTTGGTGCAGTATATGCAAGAATATTCAAAGAAAAAAGAGACTTCTTAGTCATATACTACTTATGTGAGATAATCAATGGGGAAGAGAAAGCAGGAGGTTCAATTAAGGAACTAAAATGGGTTAAACCAGAAGAACTTGAAAAATATTTTACAACTTCTTTTCACCCCACATTAAAAGAATATATCCTAAATTTAAAATAAAGTTGATTGTTTTTCTTCTAATAAGGCTTCACCATAAACTCCGTCATAACCTGGCTTAATCCTTATTCTCTTTTCCCTGTTTTTGATGATTAATTCAACAATTTTTTCATTTACTCCCTGCCTAATCAATTCTTCTCTTGAAACATTTAGTAAAATATTAAATTCATTTCCAAATAAATCAATGAGAGAGTTATAAACCTCCCATACTTTACCGCTTTGCATACTGCTTCCTATTACTAAAGAAATTAATTCATGTAATGGCAAAAGCTTGAAAAAAGGTTTGGCATTTTCTGACTTAAATCCTTTTGGATTTGTTGCTAATTGTTCTACTCTGTTATCAACACCAATAGTGAGTGGTTTTTTGCAAACAGGGCAAATTCCATTAAGCTCTTTGCTTTTAGCAGGAGAACAAGAAAAATCGCAAATCCTATGTCCGTCCCAGTGATATTTGCCATAAGCAGGGTCTGTCTCAATTGTAGATATAAAAGTCTTGTTTCTTATCTGTTCTATGATCTCTGCATAAGAGTCTGTTTTCTTAAATATAGTTGCTTCTCTGCCAATTCTAAAAGGCCAGAAACTATGTGCATCAGAAAAACTAACAATTGCTTTACTTCCAAGTTCAGAAATTCTCCAGTTCATCTCAGGGTCAGAGTTCCCGCACCAAACAGGAATTCCATTTCTCCGAACATAAATAACTCTATTAGGAACTGAAACACAATAAACAAAACCATCATAATTTTCCCAGCGTTCAATATATTTTTTCTTCAATGTGGAAGGCATAACAGTATGGATATTTTTTCTGATAAAATGAATACTCCAAGAATCTTCAGATTGTTTATAACTTTTCATTTTAGCTTTAGGCAAAGAAGTAATCTGGGTTCCTTTTTTATTATGTAATTTATAATAAGCAGAAATTCCAATCTTTAAAGCAACTTCTTGCAAATCATCTCTCAAATGCTTGGAAATTGTCGTGGCAGATAATCCTTTTTTGTTTCTTCCGTATATATGCCCATCGCCTTTAATATAATAATCAAAAAAAATCTCCAAAAGTTCCTTAGACAAAAATTTTATTTCTTGAGGAATAAATTTTTTACTTGACTTCCCAAATTTATTCAAATAAGAAAACAATTGATAATCTCTTATTCTTATGGTTTTTAATCCTCGATTAATATAAACATAAGGTTGATAACCAAAACTAACAAGAATTTCTTTCATTTCTTTCATTAAATAGTTGTCTGAATTTGCGAGATAAACTCCATAATCACCATTTTTTCCCTCTGTAGTCCATCCCTCTGCTAACCAAAACCCAAAAAATTTTAACCACTTACCTATCTCAAATTTTTTCTCTTTTTTATTCCTATCCCCAAAATGATACTTATTTCCATGCTTAATTTTAACAGAAGGTAAAATAAAAGATTTTTTATCTTCTCCAATCCAAATTCCATCTTTCTTAAATCTTTTAGACTTTCCAATAATTTCTTCAGCTTTTTTCAAGATAAAAGAAGGAGTTTTTCTAAAATCACAATGACTAACTAAAAGATTATGATTGGGAGTTGCAAATAAATCAACCCTTTTAGTCTTCAGCCTGTACATCTTACCTTTGTAATCATATTTAAATAACTTAATTGGTTTTTGAAACTCTATAAAGTCTTTATCAACATTCAGGGTGCAAATTTTGTCATATATCTCTACATCTGAAACTCTTTTCCATCCATTATTGGTTAGAACTTCTGTTTCTGAATCATAACAAGACATGCCGGTTTCAATTGCATGAATATTATCAAACTGCTCCTTAAAACATTCTCTTAAACTGTCAAATCCTGACATACTGCCAAATAAGCCAAACCAAGGTGTCCATATGTGTGCAGGAATAATCTCTATTTGTGAAGAAATGTTCATCATATCCTTAACAAACTCATCACCAGGAATCTTAAAAATCGGTCTGCCATCATAATCTCTCCTCCCTTTAGTATCAAGATAAGAATTAATTTTCTCTGCAATCTCAATATTTGGAACTAGAATGACTAAATGAATTCTCCTTCCTTTATCTTGGGTGTAAAATAAAGAAATCTCGCCTGAAATTATAAATGGAAAATCCTGGAAATAATAAAACCCATTTTTCTCCACAAGTTTTTCTTTAATCTCGTTAAACCAAATGGGATGAGTAAAATCTCCTGTGCCGAGAAGATTAAGTCCTTTTATTTTTGCCCATTTAACAAGACTTTCAAGATCAATTTTGCTGCTGCATGCTCTTGAAAATCTGGAATGTATATGTAAGTCAGCAATCAGCCAGTTCTCTTCCATCAGATAAGAACACTAAAAACAATTAAAAAGATTTTGCTATTTTGCTACTAATAAAAATAATTATTTCTTTCTCTTCTTAGCTGCAAATCCACCGCCAACAATCACTGCTACTAAGATAACACCAATTGTAATCCATAGCCACAAAAGATTTCCTGCTGCAGCTTCTTCCTCTTCTTCATAACCTTTCTCTGCAATAGCAAAATAACTGAAACTTGTTAACTGAACATCATAATAGTAATAACTGTCATCTTCTTCTTTATATACTGTTGACAATTCATCCCACTTTCCTGCAGATTCATCAAATCTATACAGAGCAATATTAGCTTTGTCTATATTATTATCCAATAACCAATCCTTCTGCACTTTAATTGTAAGTGTAGCTTTATCTAATTTATCTCCTAGATTTTCTGATTCAATTTGTAAATACTTATGAACATTTCCTGCCTTTGAAACAGTAATTTCCTCTGGCTGAGTATCAAATTTCTTAACTGTAATTTTCACATTACTTGCTGCTTCTTTAACTGTAACTTTTATCTCTTTTACTCCCATATCTTCTTGGAAATTAGATAGCACTACTTCTTCACCAGGAGTTGCAGCCGCTATTACATTTTTCTTTTCAACTGTTGTAGAAGGTCCTTCTACACCAGGACTACTACTATCACTACATGAAAGTGTAGAAAAACTAGTTGAATCTGAGTTCGAACTATGACCTACTTGATCATAACAAGTAACAATATATGAATAAGATGTGCCACAATTTAATCCAGTATGGGTTAAGGTCTGAGTTCCTGTTCCTCTTCCAGTAATAGCAATATTAGAACCTCCAACAGTACACTGATCAATCCCACTTCCATTTCCTGCCGCAGCATCAATAGCAGTAATTGTAATCACATTTTGAGTCTTTGTACTTCCCGTTCCACGAGTTAAAACAACTGAAGATGGAGCAGTATCGTCAATTGTTATTTGAATATATTCACTATTATTAAGATGAACTGCATTTGAAAGAGTATCATTCATGCTATCATTAGCATAAACAGTGATATTATATTTTCCATCAGGATAATCTGTGACATTAATAGTAGTATTGTAAAAAACACCAATACTAGTCTTGTTTCGTGCTCTTGTCCAATTATCTTTTGGTGCTCGCCCACCACTTGAATTAGTAACATTAATATAAACAAAAGTAAAATTAACACCATAAACAACATCATATGCGCTCACATTTATGTTAATATTTCCAGCATTCGCAGAAGTATAATTTCCATTATTAACTACAGAAGAAGTAGTGCTTGTAAAATTAACTGCTGGAGGAATGCTATCAAAAGTTACATTTTTAACAGATGTCCAATTTTGAGAACTTCCATTATTTGCAATACAACTAACATTATATAGTCTTCCAGATAAGCTACTAATATCTATTATACGAGTAAAATTTGTTCCATTTCCCCCAGCACTACCATTCCACATAACAGGCGTTAAATTACCAAAATTAGCTGTATTAGTCATATTAAGGTTCTCGATTGGTCCTCCACTTGCATTATAGAAACACGTTACATTAAAACTCGTTGCTGTAGAATTAAGTGCTGTTGTAAGATTTAAAACTATAGTTCCAGAATAATTTCCTCCATCTATTAAACTATCATTAAACTGAATAGGAGCACTAGTAGGTATTGCAGTAATAAACCAAGCACCCAAAACAATAACTAAGATTGTCCCAAAAAATATATTCATCAAAGTCTTTGCATCAAATTTTTTATTCACCATCTTTTTATGTACTCAAACTATATATGATAAATATAAAAATTTATCATTTATAAATCTTTTTCTTTTACCTCCAGTTTTCCAACTTAAACTTTTTTTGGAAAAAAAGATGATTTTGTATCGATAAAAATTAAAATGCTAATCTTTTTAAATTAAGAATAAATAAAAAAATAATGGAAGAGCAAACTTTAGTTTTAATTAAACCTGATGGATTAATAAAAAGTTTAACAGGAAATATTATTACAACACTTTCAGAGACAAAACTTAAAATAGTCGGAGCAAAAGTCATCAATGTCTCCAGAGAACTCGCAGAAAAACATTATTCTAACTTAAAAGAAAAAATGATTGCAAAACACGGTGAAAAAAAGGGTTTGCAAATTTTTGAAAATACCCTTGAATATATTCAGGGGAAATTTCACACAAGCAGAGTCTTGGCATTAGTATATCAAGGAGAAGGTGCAGTAAAAAAAGTCAGGGAACTTGCAGGAGAAACAAATCCAGAAAAAGCTTCTCCGATTTCAATTCGTGGAAAATACGGAAGAATCCATTCTGAAACACAGGTTCTTGAAAATGTTATTCATTGTTCTGAAAATCCTGAAGAAGCAAAAAAAGAAATTGCATTATGGTTCAAACCAGAAGAACTTGTTGAATGATTATTCATCAATAACTCCGGCATCGCTTAGGAAAAAAATTGTTTCGTTGTCAGGCAAGTCAGGACTATCCACTAATTTTGCAACCCTAGAATCTTTTTTTCCTCTTCGTAAATAAACTCTGTAAGTTGAAGCATGTCCGACGATGTGCCCGCCGATTGCTGTCGTTGGATCACCAAACAATTGTGCAGGATTTGCCATTACCTGGTTTGTTACATAAACAGCAAGATTGTGTTGCTCAGCGAGTTTCATTAAATTATGCATATACTTGTTTAATTTCTGCTGCCTGTCTGCCAGTTGTCCTCTACCCGCAAACTCTGCCCTAAAATGAGCAGTCAAAGAATCAACGATTAACAGTTTAATTGGCTCGCCTGATTTAATCATTTCAGAAATTTTATCCAAAAGCAAAATCTGATGGTCAGAATTAAAAGCTCTTGCAACAAAAATATTTTTCAAAACTTTATCGGGATTTGCTCCGAGATGTTCTGTAATTTGCTTTATCCTCATTGGTCTGAAAGTTCCTTCTGTATCGATAAAGACACATTTCCCATTAACGCCCCCCTGCTCTAAAGGTAATTGAACATTAACTGCAAGGGTAAGTCCTAATTGAGTTTTTCCAGAACCATAAGCACCAAATGCTTCAGTGACTGACCTGCTCTGAATTCCTCTTCCTCCTAAAAGTTCATTAAAATTTTTGCTGCCAGTTGTAATGTAAGAAATATTCTCGCGACGTGCAGCATACTCCACCCCGTCTGTAAAACCTAAATCAAGCATATTACGGGCAGCCTGAATAGCCTTTCTTGCAACAGCGACACTAACACCTGCAGTATCTCCGAGTTCTGTTGGTCCCATAACAGCCAGACTCATTAAATCATAAATCCCCGCACCCTCGAGTTTAGCAGCAACAGCAGGACCTATGCCTGGCAGATCTGTTAATTTAGGCTCATCAGGAATGTTCTCGTCAGACTTCTTAGCCATAACAAAGAAAACTGCCTCTTGTTTATAAATTTTAATAGGATATAGTTATTATATTGGAGTATATACTAATGAATTTCTTTTTCTAACTTCCCAGTCAACTCATCAAGATTCACATCTTTCACATTATCAATAATAAGTTCTGGATTATTAAAGTAACTATTCATCCTAACATTGCCGGAAAAAAACATCTCTTTCCCCAGTATTGCCTGCTTCTGTTCAATCATTTTTTCAGGATTATCCAAGTCTGTTATTCCAAGTCCGGAAATACTCTCATGAAAAAAAACAGCTCTTATTGATTCTGTTCCGTCATCAATAACGAGATTTAAGATTGCTCTTTTTTCAGGTATAATTTTTCCATGTTCTGCACAAACAAAGTTCTCTCCTTCAGGATTAACTTTTTTGTTGCATTCCGGACAAATATTGAAAAAGCGTGGTTCAAAAGCCTGCACGATAAATGCCCTGACCCCCACATTATCTGAAATCTTAAAATCAGATATATCTTTCTCTTTGATAATTTTTTCTGTCTTAACATTTTCAAAAGTTTCGTCACTTGTTTTTATTTCTGAAAAACTCCCGAGGTGCAACTCACTGTCTCTCATACCTGCATTTGAAATTTCCACAACACCTCCTTCCTTGATTTCTCCTTTTTCAATTAAAGCGATATGATTCGTATCCCATAAAACAACCTTGATATTTGATGTATCATCTGCCAAGAATATGTTTGCAACTTTTCCTTCATCTCCTTTTTTTGTTGTAAAAGTCCGCACAGGAGATAAATTAATCACCTTGCCAATAACATTTACTTTTCTCATGCCTGGGAGTAATTCTTCAATTTTTAATTTTTCATTATCAAAAGAAATCCCAAGTTCAGCGGCAATTATTTGTGCTGCCCCTTCTTTACTAATAAGTCCGGAAAGTTTCGCCCTTTTAGCCTCAACTCTCCTATCAACCTCTTCTTTTTCTAATTTAGAAGACTTTGAAATTTTTTCCAAAATCCTCTCATAATTATCAATCATCTAAAGAAAAAAATCCAAATGTTTTTAAGTATTATTGTGAAAATCAAATAACAAATCTTATAAATTGATTTAATTAGAATAAATCATGGGAATTGCAGGAATTAAAATAAAAATTATGCCAAAATCTCCAGAAGAAAATTTGGAAAAGATAAAACAAAAAGCAAAAGTCATTACTGAAGATAATGGAGGCAAAAACTGTCAATTTGAAGAAGAAGCAGTAGCTTTTGGCTTAAAGGCTGTAATCGAATTTTTTGAATTATCTGAAGAAATTGAACCAGGAAAAATAGAAGAAGCATTAAAAACAATTGAGGAAGTTAGTTCTGCTCAAATCATAGATATGCGAAGACTAATATAATAAATAATATAATCAGGAACAATAATTTTTATAAAATAAAATAATTTTGAAAAATAATGTCAGAAGATTATTTGCAGGAATTAAAAGAGGCAGGTTTATTAGTCAAACTTTTGGATAAGAACCAAGGTCTAATATATTCTAAAAACAGGCAGGTTGTGGGTTTTTACGATACAAGGGAAAAACCTCCAATAAGAGTGGGTTTTTCTCCAGAACATGGAAACAACATGTTGGAAGAAGAAATAAAATCAGCAGAATTGCTTAAGAAAAGGGGAATACCTTATTATATTTATAATAAGAGAGCCATTGAACAAGTCGAAAGAGAAATATCAGAAAAACAAAATTTATTAAAAAGAATGCAACAACTTTAAATCAATAATTTTATTAATTCTAATTTCAAATTATAAACAATGTTATCACCAGAACAAACTGCTCAGATAAAAGAGAAAATAATCAACCAGATAAATTCCAGTTTTCCAGAAGATAAGAAACCTGGAGCAAAAAGTCAGATTGAAGCGATGAATTCTGAGCAATTAGAGGAATTTCTAAAACAGAATAATATTATGAAAGAACAGCAATGTGTATTCTGCTCTATTATTTCAGGAGATGTTAATTCATATATTCTTGAAAAGGAGAAAGATGCAATTGCTATTCTTGAAATCAATCCAATATCTCAGGGGCACGTACTGATAGTTCCAAAAAAACACTCTCAGGAATTTTCCCCACAAACCAAAAGATTCGCAAGAAAAATTTCAAAATTATTAAAAGAAAAATTAAAACCAAAAGACATACTAATATCTCAGTCCAGTTTATTTGGACATGGAATAATAAATATCATCCCGGTTTACAAAGACGAAACAAATGAATCAGAAAGACATAAGGCAAATCCAGAAGAACTTGAAAGAATTTTGAAAAAAATCTTAGAAAAAATCAAAAAACCAATTAAAAAACCTAAAGTAAAAAAAATAAAAGAAAAACTTTGGTTACCAAAAAGAATTCCATAATTTAATTCCCAAAAGATATAACAAAAACAAAATTATCATACTCATCAAAAAGACTGGAGTAAAGGGAATTCCTTGTTTTATCTTAATCTTCCTGTATCTTTTTTTTATTGCTCTAATGTCCTTTTTACTGAGTCCCTCCCATGTTGTTTTAATCTTCTTTTTTCCAATCTTCAGATCATTATAAAGCCAATCTCCCTCACTTAACTGATTTGTCTTAACTTCCTTAACCATGCAAGATTCATCAACTGCTTTTGCAAAAATATAAAGATAAGATGAAATAAAAATCAAAACCCCAAAAACAAAAATCATGGATTCAATAAAACCCAAAAGCATTATTATTAATCCACTGCATATCATAAAATAAAAAAGTTTTTTATTTTTTTTAAATTGAACACTGAATTCTTTTTTAAATCTTTTAAAATTCCTTGCAGCCAGAACTCCACTGACTATAAAACTGTAAACAGCTCCCAAAAAAAAGAAGATTAGAAAAAATATAAGAAAAAATTGAATATTTTCAATAATGTTTCCATAAACAGGTAAAACAGCTCCGAGAGCAATTAGTAGTTTTGCATCTCCTCCTGCAAACATTCTTCCGTAGTATAACAAATTCCCAAGAATAAAAAATATTGCTAAACCAATGAGTCCCTGATAAAAAAAAGAAAAATTTTCCAAGGAAAACAAAGAATAAAAGAATCTAAAACCTATTGCAAAGATTATCAGAGAAAAACTCAGCCAGTTCGCAATCTCTCTGCTTCTCAAATCCTGTATTGTTGCAAATATAATCCACAATAAAGCAAGACTCCATAAAAAAATCACCCCAAACATAATTAAGATTGGAAAAAGTAATTTATAAAACTATTTTGTCTTGTTTTTTAGTTTTCGTGTCCTCGCACTCCCGCCCTTTTTATAAGGATATTTTTTCTTTTCTCTTTTTTTATTTTTCCTCTTATTTCTTTTTTGAGAAAATTCATATTCCATAAAACATTAAATAAGAATCAATTTAAATAAATTTAGAATTATTATCCTTCAGATTCTTCTTCAGATCCTTCTCCTTCAGATCCCTCTTCTTCAACACATAAACCAGGACACTCCCTTATTCCATAATTTTCATAATCAACATTAGTTGCAAAAAAGTTACAGCTGTTTTTGACAGATTTCACACCACCAGGCAAACCACTCACTTTTAATTCTCTTTCTTTAGTACAAAAATCATAAACATTTTGCGTTGAACAGGCAACCTCACACTGAGTTGCAATTGCATCAACATTCTCCGTAGACAACCAAGGAGCAATTTTCCCCCAGCCAACAGTAAAACCAACTATAAGCACAGCTAAAACAACTATTCCAAGAATAATCAGTATAATAGCATTAGTACTCAACCCTTGACCTCTTTTATCCAACATAATCATTTTAAGACTAATCTATTTATAAAAGTTTTTATTTTATCCTGGAAGATAATATTCAACTGAAATATCTTTCGTAGTAATGTTGAGATATCTTCCTGAAGAATCTTCTTCTATTTTTAAAATCTTTTCTATCTCTTCCTCACTAAACTCTCCGATATTTTGATAAAAATAATATTTTTCTATGTTTGAATTTATTTCTTCTATTACATCTGTCCCGTAAAAATCCCTGTGTATTTTGTTGTCCGAAACAATAAAACTTATGATTGCGAATGCACAGACAGCAAAAACCCCAATTACTAAAATTGTTATCGGAATGTCTCCCCCCTTATTTTTAATTATTTTTGATTCCATCATTTACGCAAAAATAAAGCCAGATTTTTAGTTTTAAAATTATCGGGAATTTCTCCAAAATAAATTCTCTCGTCAATAGTATAATCAGTAGGAAGCGGATACTGATAATAATCCTGTCTAACAGAACCTGCAGAAAGTTTTGCTCCCTCTCCTCTAACGTCTAACCAAATACCTCTAATATAATCATCACTATAAAGACCTTTAAAGATTTTTGAACTCAGAGGAGCATTGAATTCATTTAAATCACCACTCTCGTTTATTTGCTCAAATACCCTTTCTCCAGAATCATCTTTAGTCAATAAATATGCTGTCAAAGATTTTGCAGGAATTAAATCAGAAGAATCCCTTGCTATTGCATCTATCTTAACTCTTCTTTTATTCAACAATGAAACTCCAAGTATAGATAAAACCAAAAGAGTAATCACTATCAGGGTTGCAACTATCCATGTTATAGTTTCTGGTATCTGTGCTTTTCTATTAATCGGCATTTTTTTCCACCTTCCCTATGATTGATGAAATTCTGATTACATACTGATTGTCATTTTCGTCTAAGACATAAAAACTTCTGGTAAGTCCGGGAATTGTTTTTTCTTTTTCCTTTAAGCGTATCATAAACTCTTCCCATGGAAATGCAGGTCCAGGGTCCTGTTTTCTGCAAGTGTCAACTTCATCGTGTCCTATGATATGCTCCCTGTCAATAGGGATATTATTTCTTGAAACTATTCCAAAAACTAATTCAACCAAAGCATCTATTTGCTCTTCAGTATATTTTTCCCAAACCCTGACTTGCTCTTCACAAATTCCTGTTTCTTCATTACGAAAAACATGTTTTCCTTCAACTCCGACCCCGCAAAAATCTTCATAGTCTGTTTCCCCGCATAACCAGCCATAATTAATAATTTCAATTCCAATAGCCCTGTCATTTACAGTTGGTCTGCAACAATCGATGTCTTGTTCATAATCATTTGGATTTGGCCTCTCATCTTCTGAATGACATTCTGGTCTGTCACTACCACAGCCCACATGTCCTGGATTTTTATTTTCCCACTGTCCTGTAACTTCTAAAACATCTTTTTCTACACATTCACTAACAAGTCCACCAAACCTGCATTCTCCGACTTTTCCGTCTTTATCGAGTATGTACTGAACTCCCCACTTTTTATTCTTTAATGAATTAAAGACATTTTGAATATTTCCTCCTCCTGCAGTATAATGGATAATGACATATTCTTTGTTAGTTTTCTTTTCAGATACCGAACTGCCTGTTATCTGCCACATAGTTTTCAAATTCTCATTTCCTTCAGCAACATCAAAAATTTTATCTCCAAGACCATCCAGGGTATTTTCATCAAATTCATAAATACCCGCTTCCAGATAATACTGTTCTTGTTTTTTCCAGTCATAAATATCTTCAACATTAAAATTTAGATTGCATTCTTCTAAAAAATTCTCCTCAAAACCTTCGTCTAAAACCCCTTGCTTAAGATAACCTCCTTGAGCCAAGCAATCAGCGATATGATTTATTAAAACATTTGCTTCTATTTCCCTCACATTTTTTGGCTGTCCGTAAAAAATAATAGCCATATAAACAACTGCACCAGCCACTATGAACAAGATGGCAAACCAGTAAACTGAAATTATTTTATCTCCCTTTTTATTCAAACGCGTCTTTATCTTAATCATTGTATTCATTTTTTTCATTTATAACAAAAACATATTCTTTGTTATTTGTTTTATCTAAATATGCACTTGCATCTATATCATTAAAAAAAGAATATGAATACTCTCCGTTATCCCTTAATTTTACTGTTACGATATTATCATTAATTTTAACTATCTCATCTATTTTATCCTCTCCTAGTTCTTTCTTTGCTTTTTCAATTGCCCTTTCCATATTGAGATGCATCTTCATCCCAGGCTTTGCTGAATCAATCATTAAGGCTATTTGCTTTGCAGCAACTTCCTCAAGAACAGCGGCATTTGTCATCTTGGACCACAAAAATACAATTAAAATAGTTATAAAAATCAAATTCAGGACGATAAAAATAACATTTCCAATTAAAATTGTTCCTTTTTTAAAACCTCTTTTCATGCATAAAAAAGTTAAAAGAGATTAATAAATGTTTAGAAAAAAAGGCTGAATAAGACTGATAACAAGGTTTAAATAACCACAAAAATGTAGTTTTTTATGGGAAAAACACTATCAAACAAACTATTAAACCTCGCTGGAGGTGCTGTGCTTAGTGCAGCAGTAGCTCTATTGTTTCCTGGTTGCGAAGTAGACAATATACCGGAAAAAACAACCGAGGCAGTCACAGGAGAAGAAAATGCTTATAATGAAGCATTAGAAATTGCTAAAAATCCCGGCAAATTTGCAAGGGAAAGTCTTACTGAAAAGCCTATTGAACCTGAGAAAAAAGACGCAGTCGTTGAAAAAGTCCTTGTAAAAGAATCACATCCCTTAGAAGATTTTTTTCTGCAGGGAAAAGAGTTGGAAGGAATATCTTTGATTCCTGAAGCACATGCTGGTTTTGCAACATTGCCATATGAAAAGAATCCTTATACTGAAGATGACAGAAAAAAAATACAAAAAATATGGGAAGACGATGTTAAAAGAGTTGGGATAGCTTATTATTACATTCCCTCAGATAAAGGCTATATTATTCCAAAAGATTTTGAAAAAATCAGAGAAGATGTAATGTCTGGGAAAATTAAAATAGCACAAATGATGATAACTGTTTCCAGATTTGATTCTGAAAAATTCGCTGAAGAATTTTTTGATAAACGACAGGAAACAATATATCATAATAAAGCAGGAGGATTAGAAAAAATAGATTTAATAAAAGGAGATATCTGGGCTAGTATGGAATTAGGAGAAGTAACAACTAAACAACAGGCAATTTCTTATATTGATTGTTTATCAAATTATATTAAAAGAATTTCTCCCAAAGATGTTTCAATAGCACATGGGGAAGAAGGAAAGGAGATTAGTGAAAAAGAACTTTTATCATATCTAAAACAAGAAAGAAATTCAATTGACCATTCCTTTGAAGATTACTAAGACTTAGTCACAAATTTATCACATTCTGGTTCAATATCTCTGCTTGTCTCAAAAAAATAAGGAGGAATATATTTAATTTCTTCTCCTATTCCAAGCCGCAAAATCCGTCCTGCAATACTCCTCTTTGTTTCTCCTGTCCTAATCATGTATCTGTCTGTTAGAGAGATTGTTCTTGTTTGATAATCTTCTTTCATAACTTCATCTTTGTCTAACAAATCTTCTATAGTATAAACATTATAAAAATAATGCAAATAAGTTTCATCTTTATCTTCTACCTTGTTAGTCAAATAATTCAAAAATTCTTCATAAGTTATTCCCTCTTCCTGCACTTCCTGAATTTTCTCATCAAACTTAACAATCGAACACAGTGCGCAGGCAGTATTTTTATCAAAAGCCGTAACATCAATATAATCCAACTCTCCTTCACCAAACATCCACCAGCAAGCAGTCATTTCATCTGCTATTGCTTTCATTATTTCCCTTTTGTTATCAGGATTAACTTCAACTGTGGCTGTCGGATTTATTCCCTCGCATTCCCCTCCTCCTGAAATACACAAATAATTCGTCTTGCAATTCAATTGTCCTGCAAGTCCTTTGCCAGTAGATTTCAAGATAACAGAATTATGACAGATTTCTTTGTTATTGGTTTCTCCTGGATTTAATCTGAACAGCAAAAATAAAATCACTACAAAACTAACTATCAAAATAATTATTATTACTAACTGATGTGATGTTATCTCTCCTTTTCTTTTCATTTAACCTCCGAGTATTCCAAATTTTCTGAGCATGAGATACAAGCCTCCTAAAACTAATAAAAAAAACGCAATCCATACCATGTATTTTATCAAATTTTCCAAATTCATTTTTTCATTATTGCTTTATTTTCATGATTGATTATTAAAACTAATGGAGGTTTTTCTATTTTAATATAATTTCCTTTTTCTCCTGTAATCACAAAATTATTTTCTAAACAAACTGAATCTTCACAACTTTCAACATTCTTCTTATTACAAATACAAATACAATTTTTCCAACCAAGATTAGAACAAGAATTTGGAATAATATCATCATAGGGCCAAGATATTAACCACCAACCCTCTGGATTATACATCTCAATTTGCTCTGCTCCGGCATTTATTTCTTTAATCAAATGTTCAAGAGAAGATTCTGCGAGTTCCAAATCTTTGTCTTTTTTGCCAGCATTATATATAGAATACAAAAGAAAAGCCAAAAATCCAATACAAATCACTGCTAAAATAATTTTCAAAGTTTCCTCGCCTAATAAAAATGCCTTTTTATTTTTCATTTTAAATATTTATTGTAACGCACTTATTTACCCCTCCAAACCAGGTCTTAGGAGTGAATTCACACTTCTTCTTAAAAACTAATAATTCATCATTAATTTCCTTGCATTCTTCTTCACTGCAAGTATCAAAAAATCCAGCTTTACAATCCTCGCAAAGTCTAGATGGCTCTCCTATCTGCTCTTCATCTTCTTCGCCCCCTTCCTGAGGAATTTCTCCGTTTTCTTCAGGTTCTTCTCCTCCAACAACACCCTTAAAAAAATCTATGACAGAACCCTTAAAAAATAAAAAAAGACCTATAACAACAGCCACAAAAACCAAAGCTCCTAAGATTATTTTAATCAATTGCCCAGTTGTTAATTCTGCCATTATCCTATTCTTAATAAATTTTTAATTTTGTCAATTAATGAATTCCCTTCTCCTCTTAATATGAAAATTGTTGTCGTAACAATTACGAGAACAGCTATTGCAATAAGCAACCAAGGTAAATAATCTGCGACAATCCCTCTTTTTTTCATGTATCAAAAAGAGAAATATGATTAATAAATTTATCCTAAATTTCCTAAAACAATTGTGGTTAAGATAAACAAAGCAAATGTTGAAATGATGGCTGTAATAAAATAGAGCATTATTCCTTTCTTAAGATTCTCTCCTGTCTTGTTGGTTTTCTGAAGTTTGTCTTCCCCAGAACTAACCGTTACCAGTGTTCCAGTAAGAATAAAAATTATCTGAATAATATAAATACCTATTATTATTTGCAAAAAATAAGGGGGAATCATTTTTGTTAAATCAAAAATATTTAATATATTCCCTAAACCTCCGATTCCTGTTTCTGCCCCAGATAACTGAGTCAAGTTTAACTTATTTAATATTGAAGTAATCATTGCTGCCAGTCCGACGACAATTCCGGCAAGCAGAGGGGCGAGAAAAGTCATATTGCTCTTCATATCAGAAATTATTTCAGCAAGCATATCTTTAAGCCGCTGTGTAATCTTCTGGATATTTTTTGCATATTCGGAAATACTCATTAAACTTACTGCAGCAATCTTCAAACCCTTTTTTGCAGATTCTATTAAAATTCTCATGCTCGTTGCAATAATATTTGAAGGATAAAGAACAAGTGCTCCGATTTTTCTGTCAAAGACAGCTCTCTCCACACTCATCCCTGCCTGCCTTATATTGTAATTAACTCTTCTGAAAAAATCTTCTGTCATTAATCCTTTTGAAGATTCTGCGACTTTTCCAAAAGCAAGTTCAGGAGGCACGCCATTTCCAATCCTGTTCCCTAACTGGAAGAGAGAATTATTAAATTCATTTTCTAACTGCTTTGTTTTATTTCTTGTTTCAATCAAATATTTTGTTTTGTCTTTGTAAGAAATTGCAAAAAATAAAGCAAGTCCTAGAGAAAGAAACATTCCGGACAGCAAAGCCCCTACCCCAAAAGGCCCTGTAAGACCTGAGGTAGTTTCTTTAAAATCAAAAACCTTTTCCCCCCCAAACAAATCAATCCCTAATTCTGAAAAACTATAATCCTGCTGCAATTCAAAAAATTCCGGAAGAGGAGTATACTGAAAAATCAAAGGCAAAAATCCAATAATAAAAAATGGAAGGCAAATAAAAAATGCCTTCACATAATGCTTTTTACTTTTATATTCTGGATAAAAAGGATTTTTTTCTAATAACTCAGTTTCCCCATATCCTCCTGGTCTTAGAAGCATTACTTTATCAGTAAGATAGAATACAACAAAAGGAATAATTAAATTAAATAAAATAAGAACATGATACCATCTTAACAATCCTCCGAGCATTGCAGAAGCAAGAGGCAATAAAGCAAGAGCCAGAGTTGGCAAAACAACTCCAAGCATATAAACATTAGTCAAAGGACTTCTAACTTCATGAGTGAATTTCAGCATTTTATCATAGACTCCATCCAGCACGACTTGCAGGGCTTTTTCAAGTGTTGAAATCCTTCTGTTATTATCTGGCTCAAACAAACTGCTCTCAATTAAATGAAAAGCCTCGATAAATTCGATAGAGTAATCTCTCCATGTTTCCAAATAATTATCCAAACTTTCCTTGATTGTTGAAAATTTCCTTACTTCAACATCATAAAATACTTTTTTCAAATCAAGTGCAAGGGGCGGTTCGAGATGCTGAGAAGCAAAGGCAACGGCTCTTTCCAAATTAGGGGTGTGCCGCATATAAACAACGAGATATAATATAGTGGGAACCATTTGAGAGGATGCTTTAAGACGCCATTTGTTTGCCAGTCTTGCTGGATAACCATTAACAAAATAAAATAAAAAAATTGAAAAGATTAATATTAAAATAAAAAACAAAAAAGGAAAGTCAGCCAAACCCCCTTTCATTAAAGTCAGTGCAACAGAAATTATTAAACCGATTAAAAAAACACTGACAAAACTCATCACACTAAGAGTCGATGCCTGCCATGGTTCAATTTCTAAATGGGCGATTTCTATATGTCTTTTTATTTTTTCTTCATCTTTTTTGGAAATTTTAAGCTTAATCAGACTTCCCAAACTATGACACCATCTCTCATATCTGTTAAACTGTGGTGATCTCTCTTTTTTAAATTTGATATATTCCTGGCTGTAATTTAAGCCTTTAGGAATAGTTTTCATTTGTTCTTCTATTCTTCCGCCATGCCTTCTAAGAACTTCTTCGACTGTTGGATTATTTTCCCCTGCTTTCATTATCTCTTTTTAAATAAAATAAAAATAGAATTAATAAATGTTTAGAATTAAAACTTTTTACTCTCTGTTTTGCTGCAATGCCAAAAAGAATTTTCTTGCACCAAACATAACCAAAATTGCTACAACGAGCGTGACTACAGGACGAATTATCCAGAGTCCCAAAAGCTGCTCCTGGTCAGAACCTGAAGTTAAAAAAACACCCATCATGATTCCCAAGGCAACATTAATAATAACAGAACCCAATACAAGTGAAAGAGCGATTTTAAATTCCTTATCTAATTTTATTATTGCTTTCAAAAACACAATTATTGCGTAAACCAAAATTGCTACCGCAATAATTTCAATTTGCCATGCAAAATTCACCCAGCTTAATTCCATATCAACCCTCTTAAAATTTTTAAGAATAAATGCTTAATAAATGTTTTTGATTAAATTTTTCTCTTCTTAATCTCTTCCTTCAACCATTTTTGCCATTCTGGAAAAACTCTTTCACTTAACGGAAGCCCAACCTCTTCCCTAATTTCATCAGATATCTCATGGAAAATATGATTAGAAAGTGTGTTGAATTTTGCTTCAAGAATCTCATAATTCTTTGTTTTTTCTGCAACATCGACTAATTCTTTTTTAATTTTTGTTCTTAAAAGTATGTTATCATAAACAGCATCCCAATTTCCTGCCCATCCTTTAACATTAGCGGCAACATTTTTTATCACTTCACTATCTCCATTAATCAAATCATCACTTGCCTCAAGTTCATCTTTTTCAATATTATATTTTAACAAATCAACAAATCCCTTCTCTGCCAATGGGTCTTTTTGCCAGTGTTTTCTGACTTCTGAAAGCTGCACAACCCTTCTCCATGAATGCAGTCCGTCAGGAGATTTAATAGGATTGCAAACAGCAATTATATCAGTAGCTTTAAAACTTGTATTCGGAACTCCTAAATCATTTACAACTCTGTCAAAAACAGCATAAGGAGAAGCGCCATGGATTGTTCCTGCAACAACATTTGCCAAGGCTCCAACACGCATTGCTTCGTATAATGCTTTTGCCTCCACACTTCTGACTTCGCCCAAAACCAGACAAGAATCCCCAAGTCTCAAACTCGTTCTTATGCCATCATCAGCAGAAACTTCTGTTGTGGTTTTAAGAAGAGCTGACCGGACTTTCATTCTCAAAATATCATATTCGAGTTTTCTCAAAGATTCAACAGGAAGTTCAAGAGAATCCTCAATTACAATAATTCTTGACTTTGGCACGATTTCGAGCATCAAACTTCCAAGCAAAGAAGTTTTTCCAGAGCTCCTTGTTCCCGCAATCAAAAGTGTCCTTGCACCATCGATTAAAAAACTGAACAAACCCGCAGTAAAAGGATTTATCATTTTGTTCTGTATAAAAAGAGGCAGAGTCCATGGTTCTTCTCTGTGCCTCCTAATCGCATATGCTAAACCATCAGGAGATAATGGTCTTTGTATAATGGAAATTCTTGCCCTGATATTTCCAATCTCCAACTGAGTATCAAGGATGGGATTTGCCTCATCCAACGGACGGCCAGATATCATTCTGAATTTTGCAGCCCAGGCATCAACATCTTCCTGGCTCGGCAGAATATTTGTTGAACATTCATCATGATCTTGATGCCTTACAAAAATGGTCACCATTGGGATTGGAGCATTTAAAACAATGTCTTGCAGTTTTTTATCCTGAAGTAAAATCTCAATAAGCCCAAAACCAATAGTATGCCTAACTAATATCCTCGCTAATTTGTTAAGTTCTCCATAATTGAGTCTTACCCCTCTAGCCTGAGCCAAGTCCTGAAGTAAATCTTTAGAAATATTAAAAAAAACCTGCCTTGTTCTTTCAACATCAGTAAATTCCTCTGCCTGAGGCTGATGTTCAATCAAAACACCTCTTGCAAGATTAAGAAGCATGTCTTGTTCTTTTTCAAGAGAATTTTCCGGCGGATTCAGATGATATATCAACTTTGATTCATTTTTTCTTTTCAGAATCGTAACAAAGGACTTGTCATATTTATCATTTGATATTTCATACTGGTCGATAATTTCTACATCTTCAGGCAAATCAGAAACAAGTCTAGTAAAAGTAAAATTAGGGATTATGTCGGGCTTGAAAATTTTAGTATAAATTTCCCTGTTTCCTCTTTGATAATTTTCAAGATAAGGAATGGCAATCTGGATGAGTTTTGTTTCCTCGAGCATTTTCAGAAGTTTTTCCAGAAAATAAACATGGTTTTCCTGGTCTAACATGTATTCTGCTCCGAGTTTTTCCAGCAAAATTCTCGCTTCAATAATTAATTTTTTCAATTCAATATATGCTGCAACAGGGTCCTGCTTTAATAGAAACAAAAAAGAAAAAATATCATTATAACGCTGTGTGAAAAATTCTGGGTGATTTGTTATTAGCTTTGCCTGAGACAAAACTTTTTCCTGTCTTAAAAAATAAACATAAAGCTGAGCTATTTCCAAAAGCAATGCTGTTTCTTTAAAATCATAATTGTAATTTTTCTGCTGAACAAAAACAACTCTAGCAACGCTCGGATTTTCTATCAGTGCATCAACAGTCCTACCCATAACTTCTGAAGAATCAGCTAGACTAGGAACATAGGGTGCTCCGAAATAATTGATATAAAGAACATCCTCCCCCCCTTCTCTCTGCATCTCATAAGAATAGAGTTGTGTCCCTTGTCTGAATTGCATAACTAAAAAAGAGCTCTGCAGTTTAAAATATTTTGTATAACTCCAACAACAATAAAAAATAAGTAATGGTATTTATCTTTTTTCTGCCTTATCCAATCTCCCATGAAAAATTAAAATCTGATTATATAAGTCTCTACTTTTTTCATCAGGCTTCAAAGAACCATATAAGCTTCTAATTTTTCTGTAAGTATTTGCAGCACCTTCCTTATTTTTTCTTGACAACTGCCTTCTTCCTTTAGATAATAATTTTCTAATTTCTTTAAGTTTTTCTTTACTAATTTTCTTTCTTTCTTTTTCTTCCAACATCTCTTCTTCTTTTCTTAATCTTTCACTAAATTCTTTTTTTACATCAGCCTTTTCCCTGCCCAAGTCCTTCTTCTCTTGCTTTATTTTTTTATTTAATTCTTGTTTTTTTCCAATTGGCAATTTCTCTTTTCTACGAAATAATCTTCTGAATAATTTTCTTTCTTTTTTCTCAATAATTTTTTCTTTTTTCATAAATTCTTTTTTGAGTTCTTTTTGCAATCCTAATTTCTTTTTAGTTAATTGTCTGTTCCTTCTTCTTTTTTTAAGAATTCCAAAAAATCTAATAGATAAAAACACGATTAAAATAAGTAATACACAAATTATAACAAAGAACATATATGCACCTAGACTACCTTTATCTTTCGCCTTTTGTATTACTGTTGTGTAAGATATATTTGCTTCTTCTTCTATAACCCCAAACTTGATTTTTTTTGTTATTGTTTTATAACCTTGTTTAGAAGCTGTTACTTCTAGTGTATAAATGCCGGTTTGCTCTGCCTTTATTGATGTAGGGAAAACAAACTGATTAGTTGAACTATCTGGATAAGTCAGAATAGCTGTTATCAGAGGATTGGAAACTTCTGAAATATAATCAAGATAAATATTTTCATTTAAAACAAACACTTTTTCCTGTTCTGTACATTCTGCATCTTTGCATGTTAATATATTAAATTCAAAACCAGGATTAGTGGTAATGCTAAAAGATTTTTCTTCTGAAATTTCCGGATTTAAAATACCCACTATTGCTTTGCAGGTTTGGGGTTCTATTCTCTCATTGACAGCATCCATATAAACATAATTGTTAGTTAAAGGAATATTTGGCTCTAAACTCGCTGTTTTTAAATCTAATAAAGGCAGAGGTGCGTTCGGGCAATCAACTGAAACTATATATTCTATCTCCTGTGAAGTTTCTGAGACAATTGTATAATCAAAGGAAATTTTTTCACCAAGACCAAAAGATTCTTTCATATCTATATTTATAGAAGTTGCTGATAAAGACGAAGCTAAGGCTATTAAAATCAAAAAAACCGGAATTATTTTTTTTATTTTCATTTTATTTGCAAACTTTATAGTCATTTACAGTTTTATATCCTCTGTCATGAGTCCATTTACCACAACCAGAACCCTTACCAATGCCGCACTCCGGCCATCTATGCACTGTTTTTGTAACCCATTCCCATCCCTCGCAGCATCTACCCTGGTCAAAGATAGTTACTTTAGTGCCTTTTGTATAACATTTACACTCGCCATCTTCACAATATTGAGGACAGTCTTCAATTACTGTTTTGAATGTTTTTGTCATGCATAATTGGTCATTGTTACATTTAAAATAATACCCTTTTACTTTTGTTTTCAACAGATTGCAGACTAAACTTTCAGGAGGCATAGCATCGCAGTTAGTGCAACTGCCTGTTGCTTCATTAAATCCACAACTAGTATCTGTGCCTTCACATCTTGTATCTTTGCATTCTTTAATAAGAAGACCTCCTTCACATGTGAGAGGAGAGCAGCAGGTTTGTTTGAGAAGCAAACAAAGAGTGCCTTCGCAACACCAATCACCTGTTGTTTTGCACTTTTTTGGTATTATTAAAATCGGTATTTCTTTTTTGAGCAAATGTTTTGGATTTATATTTAAAGTTGGGTCACCCAGAAGTATATCTCCTCCGTGAAATTTAGTAGGTTCATAAACATTTTTAAAAGCCTCTCCTAAACTTCTCCCATAATAAAAAATTTCATTTAAGTATTTGGTATATTCTGTTGACAAGAAAGTCGTGCTAACACATCCCACATAACCAATTGCTCCGTTTTTTAAAACAGACACAGCGAATGAATATGGACCCAGTGTTTTTACTGTGTCACAAGCTGCTACAATTACCAGAGAATTATCCAAATTTGGTATCTCATAACTCTCTATACCTGCCCAACCAGACTTCCCGTGATCTGTATAATAAATTAAATCCTGATTTTCCCATTCAGTTGGATTAAAATCATACCACGATTCTTTAACTGTAACAGGAACTGAGTTATAGCCTGCATTACTAAAATAAGTTGAAATTCTATCAGTCATATCTTTCAATAAGCCATTAAAAGAACTTGCCATAAATTTTGCATTATTTGTTTTTGTAAAACTATCATAAAACAAAGCCCTTGCAATATAACTTGAAACATCAGTAACTGTAAAACCCGATATTCTACCTACTAAAACATCAGGTTTATTATCATTGTTCAAATCTGCATAGAGACTAGCATCAAGTGCTGTTTTCCAATCAGATAATCCCCTCCCTTCACTACTGTGGGGAATAATCTCATCCGGAGCTATAATTGTCAGATATTTCACCTTGTAATTAAATATTTCCTGCATTTTGTGCTTCAGATGACTGTTTATTTCTTCACTGTTATTTGTCGTTGTGCTTATAATCAGTTCATGTTTTGCTGAAGCCAGTATTGGTGAGATTAATGATGCTTTTATTCTGAAAGTTTGGAGACTCCAATTCAAATCATTGCTATTCACTAAAATAATCTTATCTGTATTTGTCTTGCTCTTGTATTTTTTTTGTAATTGCTCTAAATTATATGTCTCAGTACAACTGGTTCCAGTAGGGGTTACAGAACCGACACAGAGAACCTCTCTTCCCGAAAACACATCTGCTGAATCTTTTGCTGTTCCTTGAATAATCAGAGGCGCATTTATCAAAGAAGCATAGGTTGAAGCCATCAAAGCCAGTTCATAATTATCTTCCACATAAACGAGTGTGTCAAAAGAATCCCAGTAATTCATATAATCATTAACATTTATCCTTTGAATTTGTTCTAAAGACAAACCTGCACCCAAGTCAGGAATCAATACCAAGAAGTCATCTATCCCCTGCGGAGTTTCTCCGATTATAGTTACCATTGTGGGATTATATTGCTGTATGAAATAAATTATTGAATCTGTGTAAAAACTATTCTTTCCCTCATAAAAAACTAGAGTAGGATATTTATTGATTTTGTTTCCTTCTGTCCATGTGGTAAGAGAAACTGATTGCAATACATTACGCCAATCCTTACTTGAAATCAGAAAAACCTCTTTATCAGAATATAATGATTTTAGTTTTTTATTTGGTGCAATTGGTGGAACAAAAGGAAGAGCACAGCTTCCGTCATCCTGGCATCCATAATCCTCAGGACATCCGCATAATAAACAGATGTTAGTTAAATTTCCAGAACTGTCGCAGTAAAGTGGTTTTGTTGAAGAGCATTGATTTGCCAATGTTCCGTCGTTACAGAAAATTTTTGTAATATTTTTCTCTTCAATTTCTGTTTTAATGCAGGCTCCGTTACTGCAAATATAATTTTCAGGGCATTTATGAACTTCAGATAAAATGCTATCTCTCCCGCAAGAATATTCATTGATATATCTTGGTGTCTCTGCTGCTGTGATATTGCAATAATCAGTAAAACATTCACCTCCAAAACATACAGTTCCTTTAACATAATAATTCTTTCCCTCAGGATATTCATCTGTGACATCAGAATCAGTGCAGGTTTCTTCACCTTCTTCAATAACTTCAAATCCATAAAATAACCATTTGTTATCAATGACAGAATAAACAGCAAGGTTATAGAATCCAGGATTAAAAATACTGGAATTAATCATATAATCAAAACTCTTTTTTCCATAACATGTCTCTCCACAGCCCAGGTCAATTGAATGGAAAGCAGATTCAGAATCCTGTGCATAAAAATGCAGATACTGTCCATAACTTTCAATATCAATTGTAATCTTGATATAATTGTCTGGTTTTACCTGAACAGGCTTGATTGAAACACCTGCAGAAACAAAATTTATGCAAAGCAATAAAATTATCAAAATAATTAAATTTCTTTTTATCAGCATATTCCTACATCCTCCCAGTAAATAACCACTTCTTTTTCCTCACAAATAAACATATCCCTTTCTTTTTTAATTTTAGGAACCACTCTAATTCGATTTATATTTTCTATGTCTGTAATAAAATCTGTAGTGACACTCTTTGAATTATGTCCCTCAATCTCACTGTATGGAGAACTTGGAATAGAAATAGTGCTTCCCTTATAATCTATAAAAATAAGAAAACCTTCCAATTCTAATTCAGAAGCATCGTTTCTTCCATTAAATCTTATGTGTGTTTTCTTTTCAGACTCTCCAGTATTTATATTGTCTACAATTACATCTTCATAACAAAAATCTTCAACAACAAATTCAATCTTCTGACATTCTTGTTGTATTAATGCTTCTTCTTCAGCTTTTGTCACAGAATATCTCATCCAGAGAAATATCATCGACCCCACAGCCATAACCAACATAACTAATAAAACAGATCCAATTACTGGATTCATACCTCTTTTCATAGTAAAATATGAAGAAAAGAATTTATAAAGATTAACACTACCCAAGCACAACAATTTTAAACTTTATTAAGCATCTCCTATATCTGTGATTCTCATGCAGATG
This sequence comes from Candidatus Woesearchaeota archaeon, assembly GCA_964495875.1. Taxonomy (GTDB): domain Archaea; phylum Nanobdellota; class Nanobdellia; order Pacearchaeales; family GW2011-AR1; genus JAGLWP01. Next base: position 343,385 of record CAZBWB010000001.1, read on the forward strand.
AAGTGAACACCATTAATAGCGCAATCACCACTAGCACCATCTTTACAGGATGATGCTGCTGTATCTGAATCAACAGGATAACTAGAACATATTTCTAGATTCGAAGGGATATCATAACACTCATTAGAAACGCCTGTTAGAATATAACCAGATGGACAGCTATCTTGAACGATCGATGAACTCCCATCTTCATCACAAGCCGCACCATTATAGCATGATAAATACTGAACATTCAAACCAAGATTTTTTCCTGTGGATGCATCACCAATTTGTAAATCTGCTGTTGGTGTTGTTGTCCCGATACCCACATTTCCGCCATTGAAATAAGAATTTCCCTCAACATTGAACAGAATTCTATTGTTATCTTCAGCATCTTTTATTATGATGGTTTTATTATCCAAAGCATCAAAAATTAAAGAATTTAACTTATAACGGATTCTTAAGGCATTTCCAGCCGCTCTCCAAATGCCAACCGCATCATTGTCTCCTGTTGAATTTCTGAAATAAAAATATTTGGCATTATCGAAAATAATATTTCCACCTGAAATATCTAACAACTGATTTGGGCTGTCTGTCCCAATTCCGACGTTTCCACCTTCTTCAAAGGTTACTCTTGGAGTTGAAGTATCATCTTCATAAAAAATCAGGTCTCCATTATTCTCTGCTGCATTTCCAATATACCATTCAGGAGTTCCTGCAGTCTTAAATATAACTCTGTAATGGTTACCTTGTCCTGCTCTGTCAATATTGATACCTGCCCCACTCGTAGAATCTATAGTCAAACCATTGCCTGCCAAATTCCCTTCTATTTCAAGGAAATCATTTGGACTCACAGTTCCTATACCCACATATCCTACTGTAGAATTAACAAATAATACTCCGCTCGCATTGAAATTATCTCCGACTTCTAAAGCTCCTTCTTTAACAATAACATCGCTTGCAATAGCCATTGACAAACCAAGTATAAGAAAAATCAAAATACCGATTACTGGTTTGCTGTTTAATATATCCAAAACCTTCAACCCTCTTTTTCTTTTCATTGTATATTTTTATTAAACTTTTATGTTATATAAATTTATGGATTTGAATTTTCAAATAACCCACCAACTAAACATAAATCTCCATATTTATCTATACAAATAACATTATCATTGGATGAATTCCTGTAAATAAATGCGTCTTCTGGATTTGTGTTGCAGGTTGCACTATAATCAGAGCAATCTCCTGTTTCAACACACATATCTCCTGATGAATTTATGAATGCTACATTATCACCTGTTGAGTTTTTTACAATAAAACTATTTGATCCAGGAGCATCACAACTTCCTCCTGAAAAGCAACTTCCCTTCAGGACGATATTGCCCTCATTTCCAAGCCATGCAACAACATCTCCTGATGAGCTCTTGTGGTAAAATTTGTAGGTGTCGTTTGGAGGAACGGTTATATTTATATTAAAACTAACTACTTCACTATAATTCTTATTTCCAATACTGTCTTCACAATAATAATTAACAAAATAATCTCCGTTACTCATGCTTGAATTAGTTGCGTTGAAATTTTTACTGTCTGTTGTCCCCATTGTATTATTTGTTACTCCACCATCAAGAGAATATTCACAAATTCCATATTCATTTAAGGTTATATTAAAATCAATTGAAGAAACATTGTATGTTTGATTTAATGGAGAGATTATATTCACATTCGGTGCAATATTATCCACAATAACTTTAAGACTCCAGTTTTCATCAGCAAAACTGCCTCTTGATTTATTATCATAAGCAAAACAATTCCAATCAAAGACTGTACCATTTGGAATATTACTAAGAGTAAAAATTGTGATATTGGATGTTCCACTTATACTTTTGGTTTGATTTAATTGCCAGCTTCCAGCAATATTATGATATAGACTAACATTCACAAGTTCATAATTATCGTCAGATTGACAAACTAAATCAACATCTCCTTGTGTGGTGTATGTTGAATTATCAGGGGGATAAAGCAGAGTCACTTCTGGAGGAGTGTCACAATAATATGTGCAACCAGTAACATAAAGGTCATCCCAACCGTCTGGTTTTTCACATACATTCCCAGAACCATGTTCATCAGTTGTAGCAGACATATAAATATCATAATTAGTGTTTGATGGACAAAAATTATTATCATAAAGTTGGATGCCATCTTGGTCATCTATGTAAATTCCATAGTTATTTCCAGAAAAATTGTTCCAACTTATTGTTTCCTCCAAATCATAATTAGACCCTTTAAGATATATGCCATAAGTATTATCTTCAAAAAGACTGTCAGAGATTTCATTTATACTACTCCTTGTGAAACGCAAGGCATATTCATTATTAAAAAAACTATCGTTATCAAACACATTGTTATTTGGGGAATATTCTTCTGTGCTATGAAAATAAGATCCTTCTTCCTCTGCATTAAGAAAAATACTGTCTTTGACATACAAACTTCCTCCATCACCACTTGCACTGCCATAAGATTCCAATCCTTTCTCTTCTACATCAAAAACATTATTCAAAAATTCATTTCTGTCACTATCTCCAGTAATATATATCCCCTTCGTTGAATTGAATATGCAATTAAGAATCACATTATATTCAGTATTATGAATGTGAATTGCCTCATAATCGCTTGTTATTGTAGCACCCTGACAATTTAGAAATACTTTGTCAGGGGTATTATTCATATTTACCCTCTCATCATATGTTCCTTCATCAGTAATTTTAATTATATCTTCTGTAAGAGCATTGTCTATTGCATCTTGGATTGTTGTATAATCGCATCCAGAAGAACAAACAGTTATCTCATCTCCTCCAACGCAGGTTTCATCATATTCACATTTAGTTTCACTATCACATCCAGAAGGGGTGCAACTACGAGTATATTGCCTCTGAATACTTGAACAATTTCCTCCTCCGCATGAACCTGAGGACCAAGAGGTGCAGGTGCAAACAGTATCAATCGCTGCTGAAGCATTTATCCTTGGAAAACTCAAACCACTGCTTGGATCATAAGGATCTCCTATAAGTTTTCCCGTATCTTGCAAAATTTCTCTAATTTCCTTGGGAGTTAATGTAGGGTCTCTATCCAAAAGTAATGCTGCTACTCCAGATGCATGGGGGGCTGCCATTGAAGTGCCAGAACATCTCATGTAGTCTCCAGAACAAGTGCAAGTACCAAAACAGGAATTAGGATTCCATCTCAAGGACCATATGTTCATACCAGGAGCCAATAGATCTAAGTTAGTTCCTCTATTTGTTAAAGATGCTAAAATATCATAATCTTTAAAAGATGCACCAACAGATGTCACATTTGCTGAACAACCAGGATAACTTGTTCCATTGACATAATAATCATTCCCAGATATAGATATAATTGAAACATTATAAAACGTAGCGTTATTTATATCTTCATCAATTAGAGTTGGGCAAATTCCATCTTTACCAAACGGACCATATTCTCCATGATCATATATACTTATACTGATAACATTGGAACCTACACTAATACACCACTCTATAGCCTTGCCAATATCTCCTAAAGTTCCTTCGTTATCAGAATTAAGTGATTTAACAGCATAAACATCTGCACCATATGCTACCCCTTTATAGACAGAATCTTGTGATGCGATTATCCCTGTTACATGGGTCCCATGACCACAATTATCTAAAGCAGAATTATTACCATACTCCTCAGAATTTCCATTGTAACAACAATTAGAACTTCCCCCCTCAGATGCAGAACAGAAACATGCTTCTTCAATGATTTTTCCTTGCAAATCTGCATGAGTTTTATTTACTCCTGAATCAATTACACAAATTTTTACCCCAGTTCCATTATATCCTAAATTCCAAACATAAGGATCAACTCCAATAAAAGGAACACTTTGAGAAAGAGCCCCTTCAACAGGAGCATTAAAGTAGATTTCAGTTACTCTGCTATCATTAATCAATTTTTCAAATCCTTCTTCAGTTATCTCTGCATCTATCCGTGATGAATAAGGTGATTTATATAAATCTCTGATTTCATTTACTGAAAAATTAGAAAATACATTATCCATCTCTGAAATATCTTTCAAATCTATAAGAACAGCTACCCAATTAGAATTATTCAATTCTTTTATAATTCCCTGATCAATTATCTTAGCTTCTTCCGAAGAAATCATCTGGATTTGAAAAATAAAAAACAATATAAAAATACCAAATACAACTAATCCAATTTTTCTGCCTCTTTTTTTCTGCATTTTATCTTTACTTATTCTTGTTTCTTCTAATTATAATATACAAGATTATCGCTAAAGGGATAATCATTAATAAGAATAACCAATAATATTTTTTTCTGTTTCTCCTTCCGCTTCCGTTATCACCTCCACTAACAGGAGCATTAAAGTAGATTTCAGTTACTCTGCTATCATTAATCAATTTTTCAAATCCTTCTTCAGTTATCTCTGCATCTATCCGTGATGAATAAGGTGATTTATATAAATCTCTGATTTCATTTACTGAAAAATTAGAAAATACATTATCCATCTCTGAAATATCTTTCAAATCTATAAGAACAGCTACCCAATTAGAATTATTCAATTCTTCTAATATCTCATCATCATACTCAACACCAGCATCACTGACCAACATTTCAGCTCTAATAATCCCCAACACACTCACAACTACCAAAACCATCAATACACCAAATATTATCTTATTTCTCATATCTTCTCACCTCCTTTCATATTTTTAAACATATTTATAACTTCAAACATTTTTGAATTATTCGTTACATCCTCCGCAATTTTCACTAACTTCTTCAGAAACTTGCTCTTTACCAAATAATCTTAAAAAGAAATTACTAATTCCATTAATTAAATTCGTAAAAACATTATCAGATTCTTTGTCGTCTTTTGATTTTTCCTCTGCCTCAATCTCTGCCCAAGTTTTATCAACAACTTTTCTCTTAGAAATCTCAACATCACTATCTCTCCATTCGCTCCAGTTTAATCCTTTTGGTCTTAAACTTGTCTCATATTTAACTCCATCACCATAACCATAGATTATTTTTCCATCAATAATCTTGTATTTCAAATCCATGCTATCATCATAGCTATATGGATTTGCAGAAATAAAAGAAAGCATACTTATGATAATCAAACATAATAACACACTTAAAATAACCCCTTTTTTCATAAATTAATTAATGGAATTATCATTTAAAAAATCTCCTCAATTTTGATATTAATCCCAAAACTCTCATATCAAGACCAAATTAATCTAATATTTTTAAAAGAAAGACATTTAGAACATGTCTCGCAAAAAATCCCGCCGTCAGAAGAACCTGTAATAAAACATTTGGAATTATTCTGACATTCTCCCAATATTTCCAAGTTTGCACATTCTTCACTATCAATCTCCTCAAATATCCATCTCCCACATTTTTTGTAACAAGAATTAAATTTATTAAGAAACAAAAAACTGAAAAAAATAATAAACAAGATAAGAGTAACTAACAAACAAATCCCAATAATCTTTAAAAGCAACTTAATATCTTTGTCCATTTTATGTTAAATCAACACATACAGGAATTTTTCTTAAAAAAAATGAAATGATAAAAATAAAAACATCAAAAATAGGGATAATTTTTCCAAGAAAAATTTTATATTTAATTGAATAAATAAAACTCCAGATAATAAACCCCAAGAAAATTGGAAAAACTAAAAATAAAAAAGGATTAAACAAAGGATTTTTACAACTTACATCAAGAATAAAATAAACACAAAGCCACAAAACAGGAAGAAAAATCACACTAATAACAGAAAACAATTTTTTTCTGCTAAATTTTTTTCCAACCTTGACGACATCAATTACAAATAGAAAAAAGGACAAAAGAAAACTTGCAAAAATTAATAAATACAAAACTTCCATTTAATTCTTTTAAAGATTTTCCCTTTTAAAACTTATCCATTTATTGGTAAAAATTTTTAGCAAAATCCCAAAAATTAATAAACTCCTTCAGCATTCTCCTTGCATGCCAGACGGAACAAATCCTTATGAGGGGCAATTTTTAGGAGAAGCAAATGTAAAGTTGAGGGATTTGGAAGAAAAGCAGAGAATTCTCAAAGATAGATTGATTCTGATTGGACAAAATCTTATTGAGACGAGAGAACGAACGACTGAAAAAATACTGGAAATAAAAAAAGATATTGAACTGTTAAAACAAAACATGGAACGAATGATTTCATTTTTAGAATCTGCGTCAGCAGAATTTTCCAAATTTGCAAAAAAAGAAGATTTGGAAATTCTTTACAAACAGGCAAAAATGTTCCAGCCATCAAAATATATGAAAGAAGAAGAATAAACTCACATAAAAGGGAATTTTTATAAACATTCTTAGATTAAAAAAAGTATAAATGGTGACAAAAATTAAATTAAATGTGTGGTATCCATCGGATTGCACGAAAAGATGCCACCCTTCAGAGCTTAGAGGAAGGAGCGAGGTTATTGGAAAGCGACAAAAATACCAAACTAATAACGACTTTTCAATGGACGAGAAGAGAAGAACAAGGGGTGTCTTCGCATGGGCGTCTTAGAACAAGTTTCACAATTAAAAAGTCAGAATGTGCCAGAACAGGAAATTATCAATAGATTAAGACAACAGGGAATTTCTCCCAAAGATATCAATGATGCATTAAGCCAGTCACAAATAAAAAATGCTGTTTATACTCCGCAGGAAGTGGCACCGCCATCAGGAGAGCAAATTCCAATGCAAGAAAGAGAAGAAGCCGCATATATTCCACAAACAAGAGATATAGAACAACCAGGACCTGTTCCTCAGCCACAGGAATTTTACCCCCCCCAACCCCAAGAAGAATATGCTGCTCCCCAGGGAGTCTATCATCAAGAAGGATACGGATATCCTGAAGAAACGTATGATTCTGGAATGATGGTTGAGATAGCAGAACAGGTTTTTGCTGAAAAAATAAAAAAAATGAAACAACAAATTGATAATATTGAAGAAACAATGACGCTCCTTCAAACTCAAACAGAACATATCACAGAAAGACTAAAAAGAACTGAATTAATAATTGATAAATTAGAAGTCGCTGTTCTTGAAAGGGTTGGTTCTTATGGAAGAAATTTGGAAAGTATAAAAAAAGAAATGCAAATGATTGAAGATTCTTTTTCAAAAATAATTCCTGGTGCTAAAAAAATTTCTCATAGAACCAGAAAGACATCCAGAAGAAGATAATTATTTTCCTCCGCCAAATTCTCTGCCCCAGACAGATTTTGGAATCGGCATTTTGCCTTTTGCAGAACCTGCAATTACTGCAATGACCAATGCAATAATAATCACAACTCCGATAACTGTCACCCAATTATCCTGCCACCAGGTTCCGGTAGACCAGCCCACACTTCCTGCTGCCTGAATTAAAACAACTACAAAAATAATCACACCAATCCCCACAAGAATCCAGGTCATAGCAGGATGCTCTGGATCTATGAAAAGTCCGACAAGAATAAAAAGTGCAAGTATAATTGCTAGAGCAATTCCTACTTTCGGAAATATTGCAGAGAAAAAAGTCGAGACTGTCTCAAACTGAATTGCTATTAGTCCCACGACCAAGGCAATGATTGCATTTATCGCTTTATTTTCTTTAAAGAGTTTGACTTTTGTAAGAATTCCAAAAATCAGGGCAAAGATTAACAGAAAAGGCAGAAGATAACTGAAAAAACCAATCTCTTCCCATTTGCTGAACATATCTCCTAACCAGCCTTCTCCTACTTCTCCAACAGAAGCCAGAAATACCAACCCTTTTATCATAAGAGAAATTATGCAAATATGTTTAAATATGTTTCGTTAAAAATTAAAAATTATTCTTTCTTTTTCTGTGCCAAGATTAATGCTAGAGCAATTGCAATAACGATTATAAAAGAGAAATTTGTCCAAAAGGTTTTGCTCCAGGACTGATGAAATAAAAATGTTCCAATATTCTCATAAAATCCTGTTGCCCAAACGAGCGCTATGATAAATGCAATACCCGCAACCACAGCCAAGACTATCTTCATCCAATTCGTTGGTTTAAATCCTTCTTTATCTCCAAAGATAAATCCCCAAAACAAAAGGATAACAAAAATTGCCACAATTGCCACTGTCAAAAATAAAACCAAATTACTGACAACCAAGGTTGGATAGAGAACACTCACAAAAATCAAACCAATAACAAAAGATATCAGAGCATTCAGTTGCTTTTTGCCTTCTCCGAAAAGTTTCGTTTTTTCAAGAATTGCAAAAACTATAAAAAAGATTAACAAAAAAGGCAGAATAAATCTGCTAAAGACTGGATTTTGTAATATTGTTTCTTCATCAGCCATCTTGTTATATCAAATCTTCTGGGATTTCTTCCACCTCAGAATCAGGACTAGGCAAAGCAGATTTATTTATTATGAAAATATCGCTTATTGCCTTCACAAAATGGTGCGGAATTATAACTCCTTTTGCCCCTCCGATCAATGAAATGATGCTTCCTCCGACCCTGATTCTCCATCCTTCAATCTTGTTTTCAGCTAAATTCGCTTCTTCAACTTCTCCGAAAAAATCTCCAGAATCTGTATAAACCTTAATTCCAATCACTTCTGTTACTTTTTTTATTCTCATTTTGAGCCTCTGTTCTGTAATAAAAATTACCATATCTTCTTTAAATAATTTTCCATGATTAAAAGCAATAACAAATTTTATAAAAAACCCCTGCCTCAACATTTTATGATAAATAAGAAAGAAATAATTCTTATTTTACTGGTAATTTTAATACTATCTTTTACCCTGAATTTACTGGAAGACTGGAATGCATTTCTGTTGATTCTGTCATCTGTCTCAATTATTATCGTGGCAAATATATTTATGAAAAAAATTCTTGCATATTATCTCGACTCAGAAATAGAAATAAAACTCTGGGGAATAAGAAGATTTGGATTTAAGGCAAGCCAGCATTTTAAAAGGGTTTTTCCTGCAGGAATATTTTTTCCGATTATTTCCAAGGCTCTGCTCTTTCCGTTTAAAAATTTTATATGGCTGGCATCACTGGTATTTGATGTAAAGCCAAAAGTTTACAGAGCTGCGAAAAGACACGGGTCTTATTCATTTTCAGAAATAACAGAAGGACAAATCGGGATTATAGCAGCATCAGGAATTGTAATTAATCTAATCCTGGCAGTAATTGGTTATTTCCTCGGATTTCACACTTTTACACAGCTGAATATCTATTATGCATTTTTTAATATGCTGCCCATATCTGATTTAGACGGAAACAAAATATTTTTTGGAAACATCGTTTTGTGGATTTTCCTCGCAGCCCTTACCCTCATAGGATTTTTACTTTCAATCCTGATAATCTAAAACTATTTAAAAAACAATTCATAAAAAAACCTATGGAAAAAGAAAATTTCTTCAAAAAGCCACTTCCCGCAGGAATAATTGGCATAATCGCATTAATCGGCGGATTCTATTTTTTAGGCAATAGTATGACTGGCAGAGTCATTACAGAGCACAATCTAAATTTTAGTCTATTATCAATAATCGGCTTGCTGTTGATTATATGTTCTTTTATTCTGATTATATATTCTGTAAAAAAAAGATAATATGGAATTTTTGACAGGGATTAGTCCCAGAGAATATCAAAAAAAAATTTTTGAAACATGCAGAGAGAAAAATTGCTTAGTTGTGCTTCCGACAGGCTTGGGAAAAACTCTGATAGCGTTGATGCTCACGATAGACAGAATGAAAAAATTTCCAAAAGAGAAAGTGGTTTTTCTCGCTCCGACACGCCCTTTGGCAGAACAGCATTTAAGAACTTTTATAAAATACCTACCGGAATTGTTTGCAGATATGCAGTTATTCACAGGAAAAGTTCCTGCCCAGAAAAGACAGGAAATCTGGAAGACCTCAGACATAATTTTTTCAACTCCCCAGTGCGTTGCAAATGATTTAAGGAATAACCTCTATAATTTAGAAAATGTCTGCCTGCTCGTGGAAGATGAAGCCCACAGATGCATTAAAAATTACGATTATAATTTCATAGCAAGAAAATACCAAGAACAATCACAACATCAGCGGATTTTAGGACTCACGGCATCTCCTGGAAGTGATAAATCAAAAATTAAAAAAATATGCGAAAATCTTTTTGTCAAAGAAGTCGAATTAAGAACTCGGGACAGTCATGATGTAAAGGATTATCTGCAGGAATTAAAATTTGAAAAAGTAATAATTGATTTTCCTCTGGAATTTGAAGAAATCAGGCATGTATTAAAAAAAATTTTTGATTCATACATAGATGAACTCAAGCACAGAAAAATCTTATGGGAATCTCCCTCAAAAACAGGGCTTATTAATCTTCAAAAAAAAATAACAGCAGCATTAGGAAGAGGAAATCGTAATTTTAATTATATGCTTGGAGCAAGTGCATGTGCTCAGGCGATAAAAATTCAGCATGCATTAGAACTTTTAGAGACACAGACACTAACGGGCTTTAACAAATATTTAAAGAATCTAATCGAACAGGCAGAAAAAAAACAAAGCAGGGGGGTTGTCAGGCTTGTATCCAAATCAGAATTTAATTTTATTTTCATGAGGACAAATGAACTTTTAACAAAAGGATTCGAACATCCTAAAATCAATAAATCGATAGAAATAATCGAAAAAGAACAATCAAAAAATGAAAAAACAAAAATAATTGTTTTCACACAATTCAGGGATACTGCAAAAATAATTTCTGAGGAACTCAACAAGATTCCTGAAATAAATGCAAAAGTGTTTGTCGGACAGGCAAAAAAGGCTGACACTGGCTTGAGTCAAAAAGAGCAAAAGAAAATAATAGAAGATTTTTCCAGCGGAAAAATAAATGTCCTTTGTGCAACGAGTATTGGAGAAGAAGGCCTGGACATTCCTGAAGTAAATGCTGTTATCTTTTACGAATCAGTTCCTTCAGCCATAAGAAAAATCCAGAGAAGCGGACGTACGGCAAGATTGATGAAAGGAAAATTAATTATACTGGTAACAAAAGGCACCAGAGATGAAGCATTTTATTATGTATCCAAGGCAAAAGAAAGAAAGATGCATTCTGCAATACATTCGATAAAAGAAGAACTGTCAAACACAAAAGAAAGACAAATCCAGCTAAAATGAAGGAGATATTTAACATTTTTCTAAAACAAAAAGGAAGCTCAAGTAAAAAGCAAATTCAGAAAACAAAAATCATAGCAGATTACAGGGAAAGAAATTGTCTTGTTTCTTCAGAACTTATTCATTTAGGGATGGAAATAGAGTTCAGAGAACTAAAAGTTGCGGACTATCTTGTAAATGATATTGCTATAGAAAGAAAAACAGTTTCTGATTTTATTTCCTCTATGATAAACAGGAGATTGATAAAACAGTTAGAGGAATTGCAGCAGTATAAAGATAAACTTTTGATCATTGAAGGAATCGATGAACAGGAACTCTATTCAGAAGAATATGCAAGAGAAGAACGTTTTCATTCAGAGGCAAATAAAGAAAACGCTTTTCCGCATCAAGAGGGAAAATCGAAAAAAACCGCAGGTTGTTTTCAGGGTGTCCATCCAAATTCAATAAGAGGCTTCCTGCTTTCCATACTAATAAAACATAAGATTCCGATAATTTTTACAAAAAATTACAAAGATACTGCAAGTTTCATCTCTATTCTTGCAAAAAGAAAATCCAAAGAACTCTCGTTAAATGTTTCAAAAAAATCACTGAATAAAAAAGAAAGACTGCAGTTTATTTTAGAAGGTTTTCCAGGAATAGGTCCGAAAACTGCAAAAAAACTTCTAAAAAAATTTAAAACAATCAAAAACATAATTAATGCTTCAGAAGAAGATTTAAGGGAAACTCTTGGAAAAAAAGCAGAAATTATAAAAAAAATCATAGAGGACGAGTATTGATATGTCTCAAAATTTCTTTTTCAATAAAATTATCTATACTAAAAATAAATGTTGATGGCTTCGTATTTCTCCTGTCTATAAAATCATAAATTAATCTGGCAATTTCTCCTTTCTCATCTCCAATAAATGGATCAACAAACCTGCTCTTAAGATATTTCACGTCTATTTCCGGATTGGGATTATTATAAACCTCTTTAAAATTAGAGATAAGTTTCTTTATTTCTGCTTCATCCATTAAAATAGTATTAAATATCAATGTTTTTTAAAAAATACTGTATTGCAAAATATTCTTTACATCACAAAAGTTATATAAAACGAGAAAATCTTTCTTATTCATATTTTTTATTCTGAATTATATTTCTCTATGTCTTCATATACAGGACCTTGCTCTGTTAGAGTTGATTTTTTTAATCTAAAATCATTAACTATAAATTTTATTTGAGGAATTTTCATTTTTTGTATTTTGACTAAAAATTCCTTTCTGTCCTTAACTGCCTTGACTCTCGCAATAGTCAAATGACTCATAAATCTGTTTTCTGGATTGAATAAATCCTCTAATTTTCTATCTATTTCTTTTTGCAACTTATCACATTCAGAAAGATGCAGCCAAACGATTCTGATGAATTTTTCAGAAAAAACCCCTATATAATCTATCTCTGTTTCAAATTTCTTAAATCTGATTTCTCCTAATCTATTTTTTACTTCTTCAATTTTTCCCTCATCGGTTTCTCCTAAAAATTTCAGAGTCAGATGCAGATTTTCAGATTCTGTTTTCTTTCCAAAAAATTCCGGAAGCTTATCCTGAATTCTCTTTATCTCTCTACGAACCTCTTCAGGAATATCAATTGAAATAAAAGTTCTCATTTTTACTTTATTTTTTTCTTTTCCATTTATAAAACTTTTCTCCCCTACCTGTTCCCACTTTTTCTCCTTTTCTTCTTTTTAACAATACAACGATGCCTGTAATAACTAAAACAGCACTTCCAATACCAATCAAAATCCATAACCAATAAGATTTAATTATCTCAACAAAACTGTTTAGTATTTTTCCAGTTTTTTCAAATATTTTCTCTTTAACTTTTTCAGGCTCTTCGATAATCTTTCCAGCAATTACAAAATAACTAAATGAATCTAATTCAAGATCATAATAATAGTATCCATCATCTTCACTAATATAATTAGTTTCCAGCACTTCCCACTCTTGAGAAGATTCATTAAATCTCAATATTTCAATATTGTCTCTCTCAATTTTATTCTCAGAAAGCCAGTTTTTCTCAACCCAGATGATTATTACACTTTTTTCCAAGTTCTTTTCTAAATTTTCTGTCTCAATTTGAAAGTACTTATAGACTTTTGCCTCAATTTCTTTTTGAACTTCTGTCAATTTGCTGGCATGACTGATAACAGTTATTCTAGCGTTTTGTGTTTTATTTTTAACCTCAATTTGAATCTGTTTTATTCCGATTTCTGTGTCAAAATTCTTCATTATTTCTATATCTCCAGGAGTAATTAATGGAAATAAGTGAGTATTGTTTTCTGCTGCAGATATTTTTGTCTCTCTCCCTCCTCCGCCGCCCCCTCCCCCACTGACAGGGCTAGTATAGGCAACAGTTAAGTTACGAGTTGAAGAATTTCCCATATTTCCTGAGAAATCAGTGCAATTGACACTCCAGTTATAGGGGGCATTAGACAATGATCTTGTCAATGTCTGTGTTGTATCTCTTGTTACAGAACTCTCTGTATAACTTATATTGCTGTTTAATATCAAACTGCAATTAGATATACTATTCTCATCAGTAACATTATAACTGAAAGTAACTGTTGAACTTGATGTCCATCTTGACCCACCACTAGGAGAGACCAGACTTACTACAGGAGAAGTAGAATCAAGGATACTTAAATTATAAACTAGAGAAGTTCCTATATTATTATTGGAATCAGTGCAATTGACACTCCAGTTATAATTTCCATTAGCAAAAGTCTGGACAAATGTCTGATTTACATTTCTTGTTACAGAAACATTTGTCTGGTTTATTATATTATTAATTATCAAAGAACAGTTGTCTATAGAACTTGCATCAGTCACGTTATAGATGAATGTGACTGTACTTGTAGAACTTGCTGAATTATTCCCAGGATAAGTTAAATTTATTGTTGGTGCTGTTGAATCAATAGTAAAGAATATTGTTGATGAATTTTCATTGCCAAGAGTATCATTAGCCCAAACAGTTACATTATGACTTCCCTCACTCCATGTCACACCAGTAATATTAGTTCCACAATTTGCTAATGAAACATTAACTTCCTTAGTATCATTGTGATACCAACAATATGCCAGATTAGTATCTGAAACACTATAGTTTACATTCAATCCAGTATTAGAATGATTAGAAGCATTTGTTGGATATGTTATATTGATATCAGGATTTACTGAATCAATCATAAAAAACACTATTGAACTATTCTCATTTCCCACAGTATCATTAGCCCAAACAGTTACATTATGCTCTCCTTCACTCCATGTTACTGTTGTGATATTAGTTCCACAATCTGCCAATGAAACATTAACTTCCTTAGTATCATTGTGATACCAACAATATGCCAGATTAGTATCACTCACACTGTAATTTACATTAAGATTAAGATTAGAAGAGTTTGTATTATTAATTGGATATGTTATATTAATATCAGGATTAGTTGTATCTATATTAAAAGTCATATTAGTCGAGTTAGAATTTCCTAAGGTATCATTGCAGTATACTGTCCAAGTGTTATTTCCTTCTATAGAAGATAATCCTGTCCAATTAGTTCCCATTGCCACAGGAGATGATTTTGTAGCTCCGCTATCATTAGACCACTGACAATATCCGGGATTACTTTCAATATAAGTGTAATTAATGGCAGTAACTTCTGCATTATATGATATATTTGAAGGATAGTCGAAGGTAATTTCAGGATTAATTGTATCTATCATAAAGAACACTATTGAACTATTCTCATTACCAGCAGTATCATTACACCAAACCGTAGCATTATGCTCTCCCTCTGACCATACTACAGAAGTTACATTTGCACCGCTTGATAAGGTTGTATTCTTTGAATTTGTATCATTCGTATACCAGCAAGATGCCAGGTTTGTATCTGAACGACTGAAATTGATATCCAAGTTTACATTAGAAGAGTTTGTATTATTAATTGGATAAATAATATTGATATCAGGATTAAAATTATCCTGGAAATATGTTACACTTGTAATTCCAGGATTATCCAGAGTATCATTACAATATAAAGTTAAATTATTTGAACCCTCAGCAGAGTTGATATTTGTAAAGTTGGTTCCCATTGCCACAGCGGTGGAATTGGTTGTTCCACCATCCAGACTCCACCAACAATGTCCTGGATTTGTCTCAACATAAGTATAATTTAGTTTAGTTATATTTACATTATAAGTCTGATTAGCAGGATATGCTATTGTCATTGAAGGAATTGAAGAATCTACAAAAAATGTAACAGTTTCTGAATTATTTATGTTATCTGAGGTATCGTTACAATAAAAGACTGCTGTATTAGAACCCTGTGATGCTGTTCCTGTCGCATTCCAGTATGTTGGTGAAGTTGAAGCATTTGTCATAGTATGGTTTGTATTTCCTGAATCAAGTGAATACAAACATGTGCTCATTCCTGTCTCATCTACAGCAGTAACATTGAATGTGATTGTAGCATTTGTATATGTTGTATTACCAGGAGTGTTGATTGTTACATTTGGTGCTATTGCATCAGTTATACTCAGAGTATAATTGCTATCTCCCCAATCACTATTGCTATCATTATCATAAGCTAAGCAATTCCAAATATAAGTTCCTGTAGATAAATTCTTAATAAAAGTACTTTCATTAGATGTCCCTGTAACATTACTTGTCTCATTCAAATGCCATCCATCACTCCAGTTTCCATATAAGCTTATGTTCACTAAACCAGAATTATCAATTGCTGAACAATTGAATGTTATTGAAGTTGATGAAGTTGAATTTCCATTAGCTGGGGAATTTAGTGTTACAACAGTATATTGAGATACTGGGTTATATTCATATGCTCCTATATCCCATTCTGCACTTCCATTGCTATCACCATCTATTGGTCTAACCACACCATTAAAACTTGTATTAAAAATATTGGAAAGGTCTGTTCCATTGTCAATTGCTGGAGAGTTGACTGTTAAAGTTGTTTCAGTTGAACTATATTCTCCAGAAGGGATAGCTTGCCATAAAGGATTTCCATCAAATTCACCAGTTCCCAAAGTTACGCCCCTAGAACCAGAGGGGAAATAATATTGATTATAAATATGTGTTGCATAATTTGCATCTACATTCAAACATGATCCATTGCCTGCTTGGTAAAATATATTGTTTTTCATATCTACAAGTTCATTAGACGTCATAGCCAGGCTTGTCCCTAAAATGTAATTGCTATTATCAGCATAAATGGAATTATGATAAAATTTGATATTTAAATTGTCTTCAGAAGAATAGAAAAATATAGGTATACTAGAATTATATATAAGATTGTTATAAATCTCTATATAATTTGATGTACTATTCATACCATTAACTGTTAAAAGATACGGCCTTCTGGTATCTGGATTATCTCGTATTAAGTTTGAATAGATTTTCCCATAACTAGATGAGCCTCTAATTTGAAGAAGAGCATTGTGATCCCAACCAGCATCATCAGAAAAATAATCTTGTTGAATAGAATGATGAAACTCATTATGGTGAATAGAGAAGTTTGGAGAATATCTTAGTTCATTTCCCCTATGTGCATATCCAACAATATTATATCTAACAGTTAAGTTGTCATTATTTTGACTTGCATCATCAGCTGCAAAATCTAAACAATAATTATTCCCTCCCCAACTAAAGTTGCTTGATATGCCATTCCAATATCCACACTCATCAACATCACACCATTCAACAATTGCATTATCAGAATCATCTGCTATTTTAATTCCTTTGTTATAAGTATGTTTTGAATTACAATGAAAAAGCCAAGCACTTTGTGCTGGAGTTCCATTATATCCTTTTATATGAATATTACCATCTTCATCACCATCAGCAGAACAATTATAAAAATCCATGTCAATAAGGTTTAAATATTGGCCCATCCCACTGTAGAACCCTCTACCACCAGCATTTTGAACTCTTAATCTTTGAAGAGTCACGTATTCTTTTTGAGTAGCACTAAAGCAGATACTTCCCCCTTCAGAAGCATTTATAATTGGCCGTTCTTGATTATAACCAACAAGAATAAATCTACTAGTGTCATTAGTTCCAGAGGGCAAACTAAAGCTATATTCATTATAAATTCCATCCCAACCACCATGTGCTCCTCTTATTATAATAACTTTATCTCCTGAGACTGCTTGAGTTAGTGCATACCCAATAGTCGCGCAAGGAGAACCAAAAGTCTGACAATCTCCTGTATCAACCCCATCTTTCCCGTCAACATAATATTTTGTTCCCAGATAATAAGTTTTACCATTTGGATATTCATCATTTTTAATACTATAACTAGTTGTATTCTCATTTATTGGAAAAGGAGTTGCATTAAAAATCCCTGCAGGTTTTCCATACCTATCAATACGATCATCCCATGAGAAATAATCTCCAGCACTAAAAGTGAGCAGACTAATATTTCTAACTTCTGAAATATTTGTATTAGTTCCATCTGAGCAATTAATCCACCATGTATAATCATCATTTCCCAGACTTGCATTTGCAGTAATTGTTGTTGAAGTAGCATTAAGAACAGATGAATTGTTTCCATAAGCCATATCACTTCCATTATTCAACCACAACAAACAATCGAGGATTGAAGCTGTTTCATCTGTTACATTAAATACAAAATCAGGAGTGTTGTCAGTAGTATTCAAGGTATTATTTGCAGGAGATTCTAAATAAACACTTGGTGCTGTTGTGTCTCCTGCACCGGTTATATTCAATGTATAATTAGCTGTTCCAAACCTGCAGTTGTTCTCATCATCACAAACATAACAGCTCCATTCATAATTTCCAACTGACAAGCCACCAACACTGAAATTTGTTTCATTAGTTGTTCCTGTCACATTATTAGTTCCCTCAACACCCCACGCTCCTGACCAATTTCCATACAAACTTATATTCACCAAACCAGAACTATCAATTGCAGAACAATTGAATGCAACAGTTGTACTGTTAGTTGAATTCAGATTTGACGGAGAATCCAAATCTACTCCCGGTATTCCTGAAATCAATGGGTGTGGATAGTAATAAGGTTGATATAATTTTCCTGTAATAGTTTGTCCAATTGGATTAGTAAGAAAATAATTAGTATCCTCAACGATATAAGAAGCGCATGATTCATTATTTAACTGAAATGTCACTGGATCACCATTTACCGTATTATTGTAAAAATATGTATCCTCAATTGGATCATAAGAAGTTGAATATTGGAAATCTATTCCTGTCTCCCATGTAATGTAGACATCAGGAACAATTTCTGTAATTTCCCAATAGTCAGTCCAATTTGCACCAGTCCCTGGTTCAGAATTTGCTGTTGATGTGTGATCCTGTAGACAAATATACTCTTCGCCGCCATGAGTACAAATAGCCGGAATCAGATAGTCATCGTAGACATCGTATTCACTGAGCAACACATATGATGCTGGCGATCCTCCGGTGAGCGTATTGTTATACATCAACAGCCGTCCACCTCGCATATTTATCCATACGTGACTAGATGGACGGTTTGTTTCGAAAATATTATTATATATCTCTCCAGTCATGACAGCACGCGCCTGTGTATATCCTGGAATAACTGGATCATGATTATTTCCATGTTGGTTGATGATAACTGATTCAGTTAATCCCGTAAACGTGTTATATCTAACAACATATCGAGCACCATTACTATTTTGGAATAATGTTGATGCTCCGCTGTAAGTATTATCTTCAAAAAAGAAGGTATGTGAAGTACCATATTCGGGAGTAAATGTGTCATATGTAGTTTGATCAAGTCCGAGCACTTGTAAATCATCCGTATTATTAACAAACTGATTATGATCAGCCACGCCATAAATTGAACCAACAACATCAATCCCTTGAAAATTCCCTCGTGTTATATAACAATTATGTACTCTAATTTGAGTAATTGGAGTAGTAGTAGGATTATATAACTTTATACACTTCGAAATATCCGCACCATCTAATCTAATATTGCTCAAGACAAATAGTTCATCATTGGCTGGCGTTGACGGATAATAATAAATCAATGCACTAGTTTTGCTGTTTATGCCGCTTGTGATGATCGTATTTGCTACACCACTACCGGTAAGATACATTCCCTTGTCAATAGTTAGTGTATTACTCCACGTACAATTTCCAGCAGGAACCATTAC
Source organism: Candidatus Woesearchaeota archaeon (assembly GCA_964495875.1). Lineage (GTDB taxonomy): Archaea > Nanobdellota > Nanobdellia > Pacearchaeales > GW2011-AR1 > JAGLWP01. The sequence goes on from CAZBWB010000001.1 coordinate 362,777, forward strand.
TGTCATCCCACTCGTTGCATTAGCTACAGTAATATTCACATTTTCATATGAACAACTGCATGCCTGCAAATGCGTTGAATTAATCCTAGTAAAATTCCCTGTGCAAATACTCAAACTTCTAATCTCACTAATATTTGTATTAGTTCCATCTGAGCAATTAATCCACCATGTATAATCATCATTTCCCAGACTTGCATTTGCAGTAATTGTTGTTGAAGTAGCATTAAGAACAGATGAATTGTTTCCATAAGCCATATCACTTCCATTATTCAACCACAACAAACAATCGAGTATTGAAGCTGTTTCATCTGTTGCATTGAATATAAAATCAGGAGTGTCATCCGTAAAGTTCGTTGTATCGTTTGCAGGAGATTCTAGATAAATACTGGGTGCTGTTGTATCACTTGTTATAGTAACACTCCTCTTTTCAGTATAATTCATATTAGAAGCATTATCCACTACATATGCCTGGTATGTATAAGTGCTATTTGAGAGTCCTTGAGTTGAATTAAATGATTGATTAACATACAAACTCCATTTGTCTGTATCATATTTTCTGAGATTCATGAAATAGAGTTGCTGAACTTCAGTTTCACTTAAACTTCTGTTCCAAACCATTATTTCATCTAAGGCATCCTGTAAATCATTGCCTGAATTTCCTTCTATTCCGATAAGCATTGGCTGATTTGGATTAGAAATCACTTGCCCGATTGTAGGTTCTGTGGTGTAATCTATTCCATCTACATAAATAGTTGCTGTAGTCCCCTCAATTACACCTACAATAAAATGCCACTCTGTATCTAAATTATAAGTTGCGAGAGCATAATCAGAACCACCCCCATACAATGCGATATTATCACTTCCTGGATCATGATTAAATCCGAATCCTGCTGCATCCTCCCAACTATTTGCTTTTGAAATTATATCTGTCCAACTACTATCTTCGGGGTTATTAATTTTCATCCAGACAGCCATAGTCAGATTAGTGATCAAATCAAGACTTGTATCATTTGAGCAATTAATATATGTTCCTGAACCTGTGAAATTTAATGCTTTTCCATATCTTCCCTGCATAGAGTTAGGGCATGATGCTCCATAACAAACTCCATCATTTCCATAACTGCTGATATCAGCAAAATTAGTATCATTCTCTCCAATAGCAGACACATTGTCAAAATTCATCATTAAAACCAGAGAATTATCAAAAACAGAATAATTGGTTCCATTCCAGTTGAATGTTATATTCCCGACATCAGTAGCATTTGTTATTGAAACATTGATTTCTACACTCGTCTCTGATTGAGAGCTTCCATTATTTGGTGTTGGTGGAACAAAACTAAGATTATAAGCTGATGCGGGATCAACAATATAATCAACCTCTATTGAATCACCAATGATCTTCAAATCAAAAACATCCTGTGTTCCCATTAAATCAGCCAGATAAACCTTGTACCATGCTTCATCATTTATATTATCAAAAGTTGCTATCAGTTCATCTTCATCCTTTTCATAAACTTCAATACTTGAACTTTGATCAGCTCTTGCATAAAGGGTTATATCTCCCTCGCTAGTTAAATTCTTTTCAAAAACAATCCTAACATATTCTCCTTCTTTGATTGGTTCACTCCATATGTCATCTTTGGCTTTTACTTCATCATAAATATCTGAAATAAATACTCTATTCTCATCGAGATGCTCTGCTTTTGTTATTTCTATAACCAACTCATAACTCTGGCTACTCAAACTAGGAATAATCCATTCAATAGAATCAATCAAAGAATTGTTGTTAATATCTATATAATCAACAATCTCAACTGATTCTTTGATACCTCCAGTAGTTCTATACAGCTTAACAGCATTTTTGGGAGCTTCTTTTGGCAGCTCTGTGAATGCCAGAACATTTTCATAATGGATATCATCAGGACCAACAATAGTTATTAACTTCTTATCTTTCTGCTCTTCTTCAACTGAATAAGGTGCAGGAGTTTCATATTCAATTTCCACTTCTTCAACAGCTCCTTCAACATCAACAACAATGTTTTCTCTGCTTTCAATATTTTCTACAAGAAATAATCCAGTAAATCTTATTATATTCCTAAACCACCCCATAACAGAAGATGTTTTTGTATTTTCTCCCACAATATTTCCTGTAATATCAATTTTGATTCCTTGTTCTGTTATATTAGTCTCTTTCTCTCCAATCTCTTCAGTTTCATTAACATCAATCTCGGCTGTTTCATTAACTTCTTCTGTAACATTAATCTTGCTTTCCTTTGTATCATTAATCTCTTTTGTAAACTCATTTTCCTCTGTTACATTTCCAGGAACTGTTATATTAACTTCTTCTGTTATATTACTCTCTTTTTCGTTAGTACTTTCATTAATTTTTTCTATCACATCTTCAGGTTCTTCAATCTTTTCTGTAATTTCTGTTGTTTTTTCAGACTTCTCTTCTTTTGCAACATTAATCCCTTCTTTTTCATCTCCGGTAATTTTCACAACAGAAATATTTGTTGCAATAGAAGGTAGTTCAACAGAAATATTTGCAGGTTCTGATAATTTTATATTTTTCTTCCATTGAACAGGTTTTCCAAGCACTGCTCCATACTGAATTGTATCTATTTTAATTTCAGGAGTTTCATCAATTTCCGCCTGTTTTTCAACAAAAGCCTTTTCTGCTGTTACATTTGTAGTATTGATATCACCCATATTTAATATCGTTTGTCCTGTAAAGTTTAAATTAAGAAAAAAGACTAAAGATAAAGCTAAAATAGCAATTAATATGGGTAAGGTAAAAGATATTTTGAAAAATTTTTTCCATTTATTTTGATTACTTTCTGCTTTTCCGAGATATTCTGTAATTACCTTTCCATTCTCTTTTCTGTTATGATAACGATATGGGCCATAAAGCTTATCCCCCCTTTTTACATACTTCTCGTATACCATCACACCCTCTTATTTTTTATAAAAAGGGTAGTACAACTATTTAAGGTTATTGTTTTTATACTTTTTATCTTCTCTATCTTTTAAATTTATAAAAAAAGGTAGTACAACTATTTAAGGTTATATTTTTTACCCTCGCTATTTTTTAAATTTTTCAATTTTTTTCCAAAATACTCTTTTAGTCTTGCAATATAGTCTTGATAACCTAAAAACAACGTTTATCATAATAATTCTCCTAAAATTTTAGCTCCTAACTGAACAGTCATATTATCTCTGTCTTTGTCAGGATTAATTTCAACAATATCTATTGCTTTTAATTTTTTAATCTTGTTTATTCTCTGGATGAGATAAATAAATTGTCTACTCATCAGCCCTCCTGGTTCTCTGTGACCTGTTCCAGGAGCAAAAGCTGGGTCAATGACATCTATGTCAATTGAAACATAAAGCTCTTTTCCTGATGCAAACTCCATAAGAGTATCACAAGCATCTTCTATATTAGATAAAAAATGATTAATGTTAAGAGTTCTGATATTATGTTTTTTTAAAAATTCAATCTCATCTTTCCATACATTTCTCAATCCTACAATTAACACATTTCTGGCAGGAAAGCCTTCTTCAATTAACTTGCTCAGCCATTCTTCATGTGTAGGCTCTTTCATGGGTTGCATACAATCTGGATGAGAATCAAAAACAATCAAGCAAGGTTCTTTATCTGAATTTTTGCAGTAGTCTAAAAATGCCTTTGTAGTTGAATAACTAATCGAATGGTCTCCTCCCAGAAAAATTGTTTTTGGTTTTGTCTCAAAAATCTTCAAAGAATTTTTATAAATTAAATTATTAGACTCTTCAATATTGTTGTTATCTAAATGAATCTCTTCTAAATCCAAAAGTCTTATGTCAATCGGGATTCCCTGCTCATTTGCATGAATGTTTTTAATCTCATTTAAAACAGCATTAGCTGCTTTCTCGCATCCTTTTGTTTTTCCTAACCCGTTTATTCCAGGAATCTTTACGATAAACATAAAAATCATTAAAAAAAGAAGTTTTTAAGATTATTTATACACCCGAAGCCAAATAATTAAACAATAGAATAAAATTCTTTCTTTACTTTTTTAAAAATTTCTTGATTCAATTTAGCGATTTTCTTTATAACAATTGATTTTTCTATAGTAAATAATTTGTCTATTTTAATTAAACTTTTAATTGGAATTTGTCCAAAAAGGAGATTATGGTTTTCTATTGCTACAGAATGTTCTTTATCTCTTAAATTAGAAGTAATGCCGCAAATAATTAAATCTTTTGAATTTTTATTATCTTTGTTATTTGATAAAATTAAAACAGGTCTCCTTTTTATATTGCTTAAATCAGAAAAGGGAAAAGGAACTATTAAAATTTCACCTTGTTCATACTGTATCCCAAATTTCATCTTCCTTATTGTCCCATAATTTTCTTGCTACATCCTCGGAATATTTTAATAAATCGCTAAAATCATCTTTTTTTATTTTTCTCAAGATGATTGATTCATTTGTGTGTGTCAAGATTAAATTATCTCCTTTCAAAATATTTAAAGAATTCCTGATTACAACAGGCAGAGAAATTTGCCCTTTGTTAGTAACTTTAATTATTTTGGCTTCCATAAAAAAGTAAGAATTTCCTTACTTATAAATTTTTCTTTTTATCGGGCATGACTCAAATTTAAAGGAGAGTTCATTCAGGAACCAAAGCAAAAAAACTGTAATTTTTTATCTTTGCCAAATTCTTGACATCTTTAAGATTAACATCACTGATGTTTTTCACAAAATTATAGAACTCTCCTGCATTTCCGTCTATTTCATACAAGAGCAAATTAACCAGTTGTATCTGAGAATCTTCCATGTAAATATGATAATTGCCTATCAACTGCTCTTTGACCTGCTCTAATTCCTCTCCTCTCAATCCCTCTGCAACTTTTTTAAATTCATCTAAGATAATTTTTTTAATCTTTTCAACATTTTCTCTGGTTGTCCCGACATATATCACATTATGGGCAAAATATTTATTGATATTAGATTCTCCTTTAACAGCATAAGCCAAATTCCTCTTTTCCCTTATTTCTGCAAAAAGTCTTGAAGACATTCCACCAGCCAGTAAAGTTCCTAAAACCATTGCAACATAACTTTTTTTATCTCCTGCAAGAGGAACATGATAAGCAAAAATCAAATTTGCCTGGTCAATTCCTTTTCTTTTTTCAAGTCTTGATTCATTTTTAATCGAAATCTTTGGTTTTCTGATTTTCCCACGAACATCCCCAAAATTTCTTTCAGCAAATCTGATAATCTCTTTAAAGTCTGCATCACCAACAACTCCCAAAATCAAATTATTTGGCTGATATGCTTCTCTGAATTTCTTAATGATTTTTTTTCTGTCAATAGAATGCATCGTGTCATAGGTTCCAATCAGATTCATTCCCAAAGAACCTTTATACAAATAGCTCTGAATTTTATCAAGAACATATATCCTGGGATTGTCTTTCCTCATCTTAATCTCCTCAAAAATAACTTTTCTTTCTTTTTCCAGTTCTTTTTCATCAAAAACAGGATTCTTAACCATATCAGATAAAACATCAAGAGCAAGATTCAGATGCTTGCTTGGCATTTTACACCAATAAGCAGTTAGTGTCTCATCTGTAAAGCCATTTAATTCTCCCCCGTTTCCTTCTATCTCATCTGCAATTTTTTTTGCATTTCTTGTAGGAGTTCCTTTGTAAAGCATATGCTCAATAAAATGTGAAATCCCTTTTTCATTTTCAGATTCATTAATTCCTCCATGCCTTACAGCAAAAGCCACACAAACAACAGGAATGTCTCTTTTTTCAAATAAGATTGTCATTCCATTTTTCAGAACTTTTCTATGAAATGTCATTTTTTCAGCCATTTTCTATAAAATTCAAAAGAGTATATAAAGATAACCTGTTCAAACTACAGTTATTAATCTTCTTTTAAATTGTCTGTTTTAAAGAAGCCAAAAATATATTCCAGCACCCACAAGAATAACTGCTAAAACTATTATCAACCACAACCACCATTTTGTTTTCTTCTTAGGCGGGGATTGTACAGTTGACTGCTGTTCTTGAGTAGAACTCTGTGCTGTTTCTTCTTTCATCTCTTGTGCCATTTTTATATAAAATAATAAATATCTTTTTCTTATAAATCTTGCTTTTCCTCAAAAACAATATAATTCTCTCCGCCAAATTCAAAATCATCTGTTATTTTAAAATTTTCATTAATAAAATTAATTAGCCAGCTTCTCTTTGCCCTGAATCTTGTTTTCTTTCCCATGCTCCTGGTTGCAAAACTCACAACAATTCTGTCAACTAAAGGAACAAGTTCAGAAATCAGTTTTGTGGAATAATCTTTTTTCAGCATTTCCAGAGAATCTATCGTCTTAAATAAAAAAATAACCCTTGGTTTCTTTTGTTTTCTTATTAATTCCTTAACTTTTTTAATATCAAACAAGCTAAAATGAAATGCTTTTCCAAGAATTTTCTTCTTCTTAAAATAATCATTCATTAAATCAACTAACTGTCCTATTGCCTCTACTGCAATATATTTCCCTGCTCTTCCTTCAAAAAATTCATAACTAAATCCATTGACTCCTGCACCCAAATCAATAATATTTATCTTTTTACCCAAACCTTTCAAAATCCTTGCATAAATATTCCTGTAATAAGGCAGTCTCTCTCTTGTCGAAAGATGCTTTCTTAAAATCCATTCCTCATTTTTGTTTTTCAGAGACAAAAGCTTCTGGCTTATAAAACTCGAAAAAACCTTTCTCAATAAATCACGGGTTAATTTAACTTTCTCTTCATCGAGATATTTATCAGCATGAAAATTTTCAAATGCAGCCTCAACATCTTTTTTCAAAAGTTGTGAATACTCTTTTTTTGCAGTTATTTTTTTTATTAATTCTTGTTTATTCATAATATTTTTAATCTATTCATGTTTAAAAGTTATATGCCAATTAACGCCTCTCCCCATTATGAAAGAGCTGAAAGAGAATATTTAGCAGCAGAAACAACAGAGCAAAAGATTCGTGCCTTAAAAAAAATGCTATCCCTTGCCCCAAAACATAAGGGAGCTGAAAATCTAAACGCACAATTAAAAAGAAGACTTGCAAAATTAAGATATACTAAAGAAAAAGAGATTAAACAAAAAAAAGGAGGGAAAGTAGGAATAAAAAAGGAAGATATGCAGGCAGTAATTATCGGAGAAACAAACACTGGAAAATCTTCTCTTCTTTCTATGCTGACAAATGCAAAACCAGATATTTCTCCAACAAACTTTTCAACAAAACAGCCAGTGGTAGGAATGATGGATTACCAGGGAGTTCAGATACAAATTATTGAAAATCCTGCAATAGAATCAGAATATTATGACAAAGGTTTAACAAACAGCGCAGATATTTTGCTGATTATTGTTACAGACTTAGAACAGATAGAAAAAATAAATTTTGAAACTAAAACAAGCAAGGCAAAAAGAATAATTGTTTTTAATTTAAAAAAACCTATGGACAAAAGAAAACTCGAAGCAACATTAAGAAGCAAAAAATATAATTTTGTTATTATCAACTTATCTTCAGGGGAGGGAGGATTGGGAGGTAGAGGAAGGACAGATAAATTAAAAGAAAAAATTTTTCAGAGTTTTGACAAAATCAGGATTTACACAAAAGAGCCTGGAAAAGATGTTGAAAAAGACAAGCCAATAGTCCTTAATTCCGGAGAAACTGTAAAAGATGCTGCTGAAAAAATTCTGCATGGATTTTCAGACAAAATCAAAGAAACCAAGATATGGGGCCCGAGTTCAAAATTCCCAGGACAAAAAGTAGGATTAAGCCACGAATTAAAAGATTTAGATGTTGTGGAGTTTAAGACGAGGTAATTTGACAGCGAGAAAAATAGTGACTTTCAAGTTATCTAATAGAGATAATCAAGAATAAGCAGCCCTATAAAGATATTTTAACTTTTTATCTTTTCTAAATTTTCTTAGTAAAAAATTAATTTCTTTAGCAACAGCATTTTTTAAATCTAAAGGGTGTAATTTTTTCGAAATGAAATCTTTTTCAATCTCCTTATAATTAGAATATTCTAAATTTCCCCCATATTTTTCATCTCTCTCGATAACAAATTTCTCTTTATTATCTTCCTTCAAAACCATAATCAAGTATTTTAATAATTCCATTATCCCATTTTCAGGATTTCCTGCAATACAATCTGCCTTCTTAATTTTCCTTTTAACTATTTCTTCACTATCTAATAAATCTATTTTACTACTCTCAACACTTGAACTCATTTGTTTACCAACCAACCCCCTTATCATAGGAGTCATTAATTCAATTCTTTGCTTGTAATTTATTTTTGGAAGAAACTCTCTTGCATAAACTAATATTTTTCTTTGATCAAGACCTGCAAATTGTGCATCTACTTTAAGATACTCTTCATCAAGCGCTTGCATTAAGGGATATATTAATCCTGCTAACTTAGGATTCTCCCTTGCGGTTTTTACGGCTTCTGAAGCAGAATGCTTTGCTTTGGCCATTGTTGTAAAAGTGCTCAACTTTAACAAATCATGAAGATAATCTTTATTCAATTGTAACTCACTTCCCTTAACAAATTCTAATTTCTTTGTATCTGTTCCAATTGTTTGTAAAATGAGTTGAATTGCTCTTTCATAATATTTATATCTTTTTTCTAATAAATCCCATGGAACTCCATCCAATGCAGCATGTAAATCAGCCAATAAAATCTTTACTTTTACTCCTGCTTTTAAAAAATCTGAAATCTTAAGCATTGGAAAAAAATATGCAAAAGAAACAGCCCCGGTAGGCATGGTCCCCCAATAAAGAGAAAATTCCTTTCCAGATTTTAACTTCTTATCTAATTCTTTTTCCCCCACAATTTCCTGTAAATTCCTTTTTACCAAATCTATTTTTTCTTTTGTATTCATAACCACACAAATAAATATTAATTATTAAATGTTTCTTTGTCAATGCTGCTTGAGATTGTTATTGCCTTAGTTATTGGCATTCTGGCAGGCACAGTCACAGGCTTAATCCCGGGAATCCATATAAATCTCGTTGGAGTTTTTCTTGTCTCTATATCTGTTTCTTTATTCAGTTCACTGAATTCTGTTTATCTCGTGGTTTTCATTGCATCCATGGCAATTACCCACACTTTTCTTGACTTTATCCCTTCAATATTCCTGGGCTGTCCTGATACAGATACAGAACTTTCTATTTTGCCTGGACATGAATTTTTAAAAAAAGGAAATGGATATCAGGCAATAATCTTAACATGCTACGGAAGCCTAGCCTCTGTCTTTGTCTTAGTCCTTATCTCTTTTCCTTCTGTTTTATTCATTTCAAAAATCCCTGATTTCCTGCCTGTATTGATTCCTGGGTTGCTTATAGTTGCTTCGCTTTTTATCATATCCACAGAAAAAAAGAAACTGCCTGCCTTGTTTGTTTTTCTGCTCACAGGAATTCTAGGTTTGTGTGTTTTAAATTTGCCTTCACTAAACCAGCCTCTACTGCCTTTGCTCACAGGACTTTTCGGAGGTTCAATGCTAATAACCAGCATTAAAAACAAAACCAAAATTCCAAAACAAAAAATAATAAAACCAAAAATAAAAATCCTGAAACCTCTGCTCGGAGCAATAATTGCATCTCCTTTATGCAGTTTTCTTCCAGGACTCGGAAGCGGACAAGCAGCGATTATAGGAAACACGATTTCAAAAACAGACAGAAAAGGCTTTCTTGTTTTGCTGGGAGCAACAAACACTCTTGTCATGGGATTTTCATTTATCTCGCTTTATGCAATTTCAAAAACCAGAACAGGAGCAGCAGTGGCAATTCAGGAACTGATTAATACTTTTTCGTTAAAATTTTTCATACTCATCCTGATAGTTATATTTATCAGTGGAATAATCTCTTTTTTCTTAACAGCTTATCTCGCAAAGTTTTTCTCCCAAAAAATAACGAAAATAAAATACACTACTCTTTCAGTAATAACATTAATAATCCTCGGAATAACAATTCTTCTTGTCTCTGGATTTTCGGGATTAATTATCCTCATTGCATCAACACTGACGGGAATTTACTGCATATCCTCAAATGTCAGAAGAACAAATATGATGGGATGCCTTCTCATCCCAACAATAATTTTGTATTTAGTCTAGAATGGATAATTTTATAAATTAAAAAATTATGTAAAAAATTATGAATTTAGAGGATACAACAACAAAAACGAAGACTAATCTAAAAAGAATATTCAGAACAGCATTCTTCATAGCTTCAATGTCTCTCATATCGGGATGTATTACTGGAGGATCTTTCTTCGGGAATAAACCAACAGAATCAAAAATAATTTCCAGTTCTCTCCCAGAAAAATGTTCAAACATAAAAAATGCAGAATTGATAATTGACAATCTCAGTGTACAACAAGAAACGTCAGAAGGATACGTAAAAATAAAAGGGAATGCTATATGTTCTTATGATTTGACTGAATGGGAAAAATGGACAGAAATATGGGAATTTACTGATTATCATGTATATGGTATCATAGCAAAAAGAGAAGTAGAAAGAGAGGAAGCAGGTCCTATAAAAACAAAGCATATTGAAGATACACCATCGCTTCTTGAGGTTTATATTAATGGGCTTAATTATCCTGGAAAATTAGCAATGGTAAATGCAGATGGTTCATTTGAAACCGTGATTACCCATCCGAAATTAAAAAAACCAAAATCTTGGAGATATTATAATCTTTGGTATAATCAATTGGATGTAAGGGCAAAAGTTAGCAGAGAGGATACAAAAATACCTGAAAAAACCTATCTCTACTCTACTGGAAACTCAGTAAAAATAGGGGAGGTAAAAGTAAATTATGAACATAAACCAGATAAAGAAGCTATAAGAGAATTTGTTGATTCAGAAATTAATTCAAACATCTTTTTGACAGTTATAAATAGCAAGGATCAAATCACACATCTCCCCGTGAGTTCAAAAATTGAGATTGAATGTGTTAATTCTCCGGATATTTTTTATGAATTAAAAAGGGAATTTCAAGATGAGATGCTATATAATATTGCAAAAGAGTATGTCAAAAAATGTTTAACAGAAGGAGAAAAATATGAAATAGAAGGACAAACTATCTCATTTAATACAATACAAAATGCCCAATATATGATACAAACTTTTAATCCCAATTATCATTATTTTCGGGCTATTTTTACAGCTGACAAATCCTCAAAAGAAAAAACCATACTATTAGTTGAAAAAGGAGAAAAGGTAAGAATTGATACAACAAAAGAAGGAGAAGGTATGTTAATAAATGAATGAATTTTCTAAAACCAACTCTCCAGTTTTTCCTGTTTCTCAAGTTCCTTCCCGAAAATACTGTCAATGTTATCTTTGATTAACTGCAAATTCTGTTTTATATAAAGAGACAAATTATATTTATTTGCCAAATCCAGTGCAGGTTCCAGATATTTTTTAATCCCCCCTTCATTAATTGTAAAGATTATTTTTCCTCCGCATCTTGGACAAACACCTTTCAAAGGAGGGCGTCTCATAATCTCATTACAAACAACGCATCTAAAACCCTGCATAGAAAATCTTCTCAAATTACCTTTCATATCACGAATAAAATGTCTGTCAATAATTAATTTAGCAGTGTCAGAAGTATCTGCAGCCCTGATTTTTTCAACCAATTCCATCTGATGCTGAACTTTCTCCTGCATTGTTGCTAAAAGTTTATAAGAAGAGCAAATAATCCCGTCATTAAAATTAGAAGTATCATGAGTAAAGCCAAAATTGACAAAAGGATTTTTTCCTTCATTTAAAACTGACCTGACATTATATATATTAACTTCAGAAGAATGTTTCCCTTGCTCAGCTGCTTGATAAAGTTCCAGAGGATATTCATTTACAAATTCAAAATCCAGAATTTGGTCATCTACTTCTCCGGCATCAATTTTCCCATTCAACACCAGCGGAGCATCCTGGGTTCCTCCCCGATGATTTGGCAAAAACTCCTTTGAAAAATTAATTAAGACATCTCCCAGCAGCATAACTGCCGCTTCATCTCCGTCACAATCTCTTCTTATTGCTGCATGCATATAAGGTGAAGCAAACAGTCCAAGAGTATTTGAAAAACCAATAAATCTGCAAATAACTCCTGCACAATTATGCGGAGCCATACAAACTCCAAAATGTCCGATTAAATCATCTCTTTTTCTCACATTATAAAATGGATTCAGTCCATAAAACCTAACCAAAAGTTCGTCTACAAAATTACACACCTTAATAAAAATATCATCTGCTCTCTCATCAAGAGACTCAAAAGAACTTGGTAAAATAATATCGTGAGGCATTAATTCCAATATCTGATCTCCACTCATCAAATCATTTCCATATATATCTTTATCATAGCCTAATTTTTTTAATTTATTTATACTTACTGAAATTTCTTTTGGTTTAAATGAAACTAACGGCAACTCAGTTGAGTCAAATCTGATAGTTCCATCCTTATTCACCTGCAAATCATAACTTGCTCTCAAAAAACCTTTAGCAAGATGCTCCATTTGGTGATTTTCTGAAGAGGTTCCTCTAACCCCTTTGATTAAAAGAGGATACTCATTTTCACTCAGCCCTAATTTTTCAGCAGCTTTATTAAAATAATGTTTTATATCAATATCTCTGGTGTAAAAAGAAATGCCAATGTTGTGTTGGTGGCATTTTCCAGAATAATTTTGACCACATTCAGGACAATAAAAGAATTTTTTGCACTTGCCCCCGCAATCTTCGCAAATTAAATAAATCGTCTCTTTTTTGCATTGTTCGCAATAATAAACCGGAAAAGCACTTCTTACTTTTCCTTCTTCATAAGCAGCCTGAATACTTCTCAGCCTTCCGCCTTCTCTTCCAACAGGAAATAAAATATTCGGGCTTCCAACCAATTTTCTGAGTTTCGCTTTCTCAGGTCTTCCCATTCTTGCACCGATAAACTCACCTGCTTTATCTTTGATTTTAAACTTTGAAACAGAATTAATAATCTCCAAAACATTCTTGTCTAAATTATATTTTTTTTCATCAATAATATCCTTAAGCAAACCTCCTTTATTCAAAAACCTCAAATCAATTCCCAAATTAGAAAACAGTGCTTTGGCATTTTCTTCATTAATGATTACATTTTCCACTGTAACAGAATGCTCGATTCCCAAAAGTTCCAGCGCTCTCTTTCCTGATTCAAACTTTTCCTGAATTTCTTTGTAATATGGAAAGATAATTTTCTTATCTGCTACGACAGATTCATTAAGCCATTTGATTAAACCTAAAAATTCATCTTTTGAAATTTGTGTCCAGTAAAAAATAAATATTGGATGCAGCGGAACTTCATATTTCTTGCTAAATTCAACAGCTTCATCAAATGAAATCTTAAAAGGATTTACTTTAATTCCTTTTTCTTTAAGCTCTAGCCCCCACCACTCTTCAACATAACCTGGCTTTAGCAAATTGAAATTCCTGTTTACCAAATCACTAAAAGGAAACAAAATATCTCCAAGATAAATTATTTCTTCAACATCCGGATAGATTTTCTTAGCCTCTTTTTTTGTTTTCAATTTTTTAACACTTCCATTAAAAAGTTTTACTATCGGTCCGTCGATAGAATCACAAACAGTAACAGCGCACCCTTTTGTGGGTTTTTCTATTTTAAGCTGAGTTCCTATTGCTATAAAACCATCTGTAATAGCCATTGTCGCGGGATGCAATGATGCGGCACTAAACCCAGAAACTCTTCCCCTGCCATACCTAAACCTGAATCCACCTGATTTTGAAGGATGTCCGAATACAGGTCTGCCGGCAACCAGGTCCTTGATATATGTCGGAGAATCATCTGTCTTTCCCTCGTCCCTCTTTTCGTGCAATTTAATATAGTCTTCTAAAAAATCAAAACCAGTTGATTGGATTCCATCTGCCTTAGATTTATTCAGCAATCTCAATCCCTTTGCCGCCTTTTGCGCAAGTCCTTCTGAAAAGACAAGACATGCCCCTCCCCTAATAAAATTAGTTTCAATTCTGGGCAAATTTTTATAATTAGAAACCTCTAATTTTTCTGTTGGGTCTCCGGAAACCTGAACCGGCATGTTCCTCGCCAAAAAATCCAATTCCTGCTCTGTTCCAATATACTGTAAGTTAGTAATCCTCTCATGATAATCATAACATTCAGTAACAATTCTCTTAATCTCTTCCTCTGTAGGGTCATATTTCGCATAACCAAAAGTTTCCCTAAGATAATCTGCAAGCATTAAAACAACACATGATGCAGTTGTTCCTGCACTCCGAATCGGTCCTGAAAAATAAACAATAAAATAATCTTTCCCGTCCCTTGTCTTCCCTAACTTCAGTTCAGTAAATCCTTCAATCGGAGAAGAAACAACCCCTAAAGTTGCATATGCAAAACCAATTCTTATTCCTGCCCCAATTGCTTCAAGTAAACTCGCGAATTTGCAAAATTTCTGTCTTGCAACTTCCTCAGCAATCTTAAACACAACCGTTGAATCCAGCTTCCCATATTCTTTCTCTAATTCCAAAATTCTCTTATCAATCCCGCATCCGCTCATCTGCGGATAAATCGTGGCAATCAATTCAGCACACTTCTCTGCCATTGTCTTCGCCAGCGGAATCTCAACTTTATTGACAGGATCCAGTCCCTTGGCTCTTGCCTCATTTGCCACAGAATAAACTTTCTTAATTCCTCTCTCAAGATTTTTGAAATATAATTGTGTGTTCATTTAATTTAATAAAAGCATGACTGCTTCGTATTTTGGTTTGATTATATTTCTGGATTCTTCCAAGCACAGTTGATTCCATTTTCTCTGAAGTTTTTCTCTTACAGAAATTTTTGCTTCTCCCTGAGTTAGTCCCTCATAAACAAATGCTGCCTTAAAAAGACCAGGAATATTATCAAAAGAACTGATGGCATCAGCATCAGAAATAATCTGCTCTTCTAAACTAACTCTGTGATTATTTACAGAACCCCTGTGATTCAATATGCAATATTTCACTTTTCTTATCTTCTCTTCAGGATATCCTAACTCTCTCAATTTCTCCTGGGCAATTTGAGCTCCGGTTATATGGTGGTTTTCTCTTCCATATACTACAGAACCAATATCATGCAACAGTGCACTTAAATGAACAATTTCAATATCTGCATTATATCTCTTTGCCAAAATAACAGCACGATCTCCTACAGGTATAAAATGATATTTATAAGGTTCGCAACCATACTTAGCACTAGGTTTCTTGGATTCCTCTTCTACAAATTTCCTAATCTCTTCAACAATATCGACTTTCATTCAAAATCCAAAATTTTTACTTGTCTTGTTTTTAGATTAAACATGGGAATCTTGCAAAAATCAGGTTCATTGCCCATTTTCTCCTGATATTCTGTTTTAGCCTCCCAAGAAGATATTGAAATCATTAAAATATTATTATAATAAGAAATGGCACTTTTGTGTGTGTGTCCTGAAACAAAAATATCTGGAATTTTTTTTATTATAAGATAGTCTTTCTCGTGGGGGAAATACTGGACAGAGGCATGTGTCGGAGCCAGATGCCTGTTTTTTAACAAATAAGCCATAATTTTATCAGGAGAATTAAGAGCATCATTAGTGATTAAACTTGGAATTGTGTTTGCATAAAAAGAAAAAGAAAAACCATGATAAGTCAAGACATTAAAACCACCAAAGTTTTCCATTGCTCCGATATTAACACAAGAAGGATTTTTAGTTAAAATAACATTATCCAAATCATATAAAGCCCAGGCATATTTTTCTTCCAGCAAAGGTTGTGGCTCCATCAGTCTAACGCCGTCATGATTTCCAGGAGAAATAATTATTTTTATATCTTTTCTGATTTTTTTTAGAAGCTCGGCAAATCCCATGAATTGTTCTTCAATATCCTTAATTTCCAAATCTCTTTCCTGGGTCGGATAATTCCCGACGCCTGCAATCAAATCACCAACTATAAACAAATATTTTACTTTCAGTGATTCAGGAGTATTTGGAAATTTTCCGTTTAAATAATCGATAAGTTTCAAAAAATTCTTTTTCAAAAAAAGTTTGCTTCCAAAATGAATATCCCCGATAAACAAAGCATATTCTTCAACAGGTGATTTTTTTCTTTCTGATAAATAAGAATCAGGAAAAATAATATCATTTACAAAAAATATTTCCTCATTTCCTGAACCCACGAATCCCAAAACAGAATCCAGAGTTATTTCCATCCCCTCTTTGTAAAGTTCTGGTTTATTTTGATTTACCAAAACCTTGATTTTCCCGGTCAGGTCTTCAACCTCAAGTAAAATATTTTTGTTTTTTGTAATTCTCTTATCAGAAACAATACCTATGATGGACACACCTTGTTTATTTCCTAAAATTTTGTTTATTGAAATCAAATTTGTCAATTTGGGATGGTCTTGTAAAAAAACTTTCATTTCATTAATTCTGTTTTTAAAATAATTAACAAAATCCTCTATTTCTAATTTTTTTGTGAAATCAGGAATCTTTGAAACAATTTTAACTCCGTTAACAGAAAATTTGGGCTCTAATTTCCTAGATTTTTCAGTTTCCTTTGAAATTTCAATACTCAGACCTAATTTTATCTTTAATGTTTCTAATTCTTTTTGTCTCTCTTCGGGCAAAGTTGAAAAAACCTTATAGACTTGTTCTTTATGCTCATCAAAAAGATTTTTTGTAATAATCCTGCTCTGAGTATAATTTTTAATTTTTTCAATAATTAACTTCACAGATTCAATATTCTCTGTTTCACTAAATAAATTCAAAACTTCTTTGTCTAATAAAAGACCTTTCTCCAAACAAAACCTAAGTATCTCCTGTGTGTTCATTTTAAATTAAACATAATTTAAAGAATTTTCAATAATCTCTTTTGCTTTTTTTATTATATCATTTGAAATAGCCAATTTAATTTCCCTCATTCTCCCCCCCCTACCTTTTGAAATTACTCTGACATTAATAATTCCAAGCATATCAAATTCCTGAATTATATCACTCACTCTTCTCTGAGTCAGAACTTCTAATTTATTTTTTGAACACAAATCCTGATATGAATTATAAACATCACCTGTAAAAAAAGGGGTGGTTTTACCTTTCTCATACAAATTTATAATTGAACTTAAAACAAGCTGAAATTGTTTTGGTTCTGAACTAATAACATCTAAAATCTTATCTCTTTCAATTTTTTCATTTGCCTCATCGATATATTTTAAATAAATTTCTTTAGAATTACCTCTTTCAGCAAGCTCACCTGCAATTCTGAGCAAATCCAAAGCTCTCCTTGCATCTCCGTGCTCCCGTGCGGCATAAGCAGCACATTTTGCTATAACTCCTTCCTTAATAATCCCTTCCCTAAAAGCACTCTGTGCCCTGCGAGTCAGAATATCCTGCAATTGCAAGGCATTATAAGGTGGGAAAACAATCTCCTCTTCTGAAAGAGAACTTCTAACTCTTGGGTCAAGTTCATCTAAAAAAGTAAGATTATTACTAATCCCAACAATTGAAATTTGTGTTTTAGAAAGTTCGGTATTAAGTCTTGTTAGATTATATAAAAAATCATTTGAAATTTTTCTCACTGTCTGGTCAATTTCATCTAAAACCAAAATAATGAGTTGTTTATCAGAATCAATAGTGTCTATAAATTTATTATACACATACTGTGTAGGCAATCCTGTTGCAGGAACCTCTCCCCCTAATTTTTTAATGAGTTCTGCTAAGATTCTATATTCTGTATCAGAAACTTTCTTCAATTTACAATTTAGATATTCAATTTTTAAATCAAAATTTTTCTCTTTTTTGAATCTTTTTAAAAGCTCTTCTCTAACATATTTAATAGTCAATGTTTTACCAGTTCCTGTTTTACCATAAAGAAAAAGATTACTTGTTTTTTCACCTCTCAAAGCAGGAGCAAGAATAGAAGCAACTTGTTTGATTTCATTATTTCTGTGTGGAATATCTTCTGGTTGATAACTATTCTGTAATAAAGATTTATCTTTAAAGATATTATTTTTATTGAAAGAGTCAAAAATTTTATCTAATTCTGTTTTCATTATAATCCCCCCACTTTTATTTCCTATGGAAAAATCTAAAATTTATATTTTTTCAACGATAAGAACATTATTGATTATATAAAAGATTATAACTACTAAAAAAGAAGAACGCCTCTATTTCAAGTGGAAAATTATGATAATTCTTTTTTTGCTCTCTTGAAGAATTATCTTTAATAATTATTTAGTTTATTTATTTGGGTCTTATTATTTATTTATATTCAAAATTACATATTATTATATTATTATATTATTATATTATTATATTATTATATTATTATATTATTAATTATAATATATATACTATATAATATAAATTTTTTTAAATAAAACAAAATCAAAATAAAACAGAAATTCTTTTTTAAATATTTCTATAAGAAACCAAAGGGTAGGGGAGTATCAATATTTTAAAAATTTCCGAATAAATAGTTAAAATGTTAAAATCTATATTCTACTTCAGAAAAGTTTATAAATTATTTACCTCTTAGTTTTACTATGCAGGAAAATAAGATTACTTTTAATGCTCTTCTTGGAAAAATGATTGTTACAAAAGAAGGAAAAAGATTAGGATTCTTTAAAGATATAACTTTTGAGACTAAATCTGGAGAATTGATCAATCTTGTTGTTAAAGATGCAACACCATATACTAAAAATCTAAATCTTGAAAGGACCAATTCAAATGAACTCTTAATACCTTATAGCGCAATAATTGCTATAGGAGATTTCATTATTGTTTCAGAAGAAGATTTAATCTGATTTTATATAAATATTTAAAAACAAGTATATTATTTTACTAAGATGAAAATAGCAGGTTTTAATTTTAAAAAAATTAGTGTTGAAAGATTAGATGGAAAAAAAGAAAATATAAAAATTAACACTAAAATTGATATTCCGGTTATTAAAAGTTTAAAACCGGAATTCCTGAAAACCAAAGACGAACTTCTTCAAATTGATTTTACATATGTTGTTGATTATGAACCAAATTTTGCTAAAATTGAGTTTATTGGAAATCTCATCGTGGCTCTTGATTCAAAAACTGCAAAAGAAATTCTAAAAAACTGGAAGAAAAAAGAAATGCCTGATGAGTTAAGATTAAGTTTATTTAATATTATTTTAAGAAAATCTAATATTAAGGCTCTTGAGTTAGAGGATGAAATGAATCTTCCGCTTCATATACCTTTCCCACCATTAAGAATAGACCATAAAAAAGAAAGCTGATTCTTGCAAAATTTTAAAAGATATAATCTGTTATTGCCTATATGAAAATCTCTGATAAAAAAAAGGAGAAAATATCTGAACAGATTCTTGCTCTTCTTTATTCAGTTTCTCCTAAAATGTTATTTCCTTCATATATAGCCCAGGAAATTGCTAGAGATGAAGAATTTGTTAAAAAACTTCTTCTGGAATTAAAGAAAAAGAAATTAGTTATTGAGATAACAAAAAATCCTAAAGGGATACCTTATTTGAGAAGGTCGAGATGGAGGATAAGTGATATTGCTTATCAAGCTTACAAACAACATCAAATTCAGTAAGATTTTTATATTCTTTCTATTAATGTTTTTTATGGATTTAGTAAAAGAAGCTTTTCAAAAAGTAAAAGAAGATATAGAATCATTAAAGCAGGAACTAAACTCTTTAAAGTCAGATTTATCTGAAATTAACAACAAAATAAGTCAGAATAACAGAGGAATTCCTTCGACAAATAACCTAAAAATTCCAACAATTCGACACACTTCTTCGACACATCCATACCCCTTTAAGGCTTTAAAACCCCAAAAATTGCATATTTCCATTGGAAATCAAGGGGCTTCGACAAACAGACAAACAGACAAACAGACAAACAGACACACCCCTGTTTCCTATGGAACTACAGAAAATTCTATGGAAAATGCATTAGATATACTTGATTCATTAGACAATATAAAAAAAGAGATAAGGTTAAAATTCAAAAGGCTTACAGAACAGGAGTTTTTAGTATTCTCATCTATATATCAATTCGATGAAGAATTAGGTTATTCTGACTATAAACTTCTTTCAGAAAGGCTAAATCTCACTGAGAGCTCTATTAGAGATTATGTCAGAAGATTAATAAAAAAAGGAATTGCCGTCGATAAAACTAAAGTCAATAATAAGTATGTCAAATTAAATATTTCTGCAAAACTCAAAAAAATTGTCTCACTCCCTACAATTTTGCAGTTAAGAGAGCTGTAATCAAATAAATCTCACTTTTTCCGTTTACCGAATAACTACTCAAAATAGCTATTCTTTAGCCTTTTTTCTCTTTTTAATTCTCACTTTTTCCTTTTTCAGTAGTTTTTCCCTCATATTTTCAGGAATAAACACCCTCTTTTTACCATTTTTTTCAATTATTTCCTCTATTAAGTCCTCACTTTTTTGTTTTATGGCATTTATTTGCCCCCTTATTGTGGATCTTTCTTTTCCCAACATAGCTGCTATGTCATCATAACTGAGCTTCATGTCAGTATTTAACAATACCCAGATAATCGCTCTTTCAGTTACAGAAAATTGCCTTAAATTTGGTGTTTGAACACCTGTTTGAACACCTGTTTGAACAGCATAAACAGCTGTTTGTTTGTTAAACACCTGTTTGGGTGTTTTAAACACCTTGGTTGTTTTCATTTCTCCAATAAAAGATATCACATTTTTTATTCCTTCAATCTCTTCTTTTATCGACGACAAATTTTCTTTTATCTCATCCAGCTCTTTTTTTTGCAAATTTTTTTCAGAATCAAGATGTCTAATCCATCCACTGACAGAATTAATATCTTTTTTAACATCTTCAAAACTTTTTTTTGTGGATTCTTTTAGCTGTTCAACCTCTTTTTTTCTAAAAAACCAACCAAACATACCTAAATTTGTAAATTAAACTTTAAATATTTTTTGATTTTATCTCTTTACCGACGATAAAATTTCATAAAAATCCGTAAAATAAGCACAAAATTTCACAAAATCTTCTTAATTTTTCCCAGCAAAAACAAGGCTGTTTGCTGTTTAAACACCAAAAAACACCCACAAACAGGCTGTTTGGACAGCCATAAACAGCTGTTTAAAGATTAAACACCTATAAATCTAACTAACCTTACCTTAGTGCACAACCTCCACCCAAAATAAGATTGATGTAAAAATTTCCTGGAAAATAATAGCTTTTAATTACAGAAATGATTAAAAAGTTTTTATCTCTTAAATTTTTATGAGTTCATACAGGGATGAATATTATGCAAAAGCATTAGAAAAAGTTCTTCTTGAAGGAAGAAAAAATAATAAAATCAGAAGGTTTTTACAGGAACATGTTGCACCGTTATATTTAGAAGCCTGTGTGGAATCAAATCACAGAATACCCTTAAGAATACGGCAATCATATTATCATGCACTAGAAACAAAAAAATTATGCTTGGGCAATCTCAGTTTTTTAAAAGGAGTATTAGGATTAGGGCGCTTAGAAATACAAAGATATATTCATTCACAAACTTCACCTAAGTATACAACTTTTAGAGATTTGAAAAATCTTAAACCCTCAGATCCAGAGGATATCTTAAGACTCAAATTATGAAATTAATCTAAAATCTCACTTCTACACATAAATACTTCGTACAACCTATATTGGGCGTAATTCGCTTCATTAACGTCCGAACGTACTATAAAGTTATAACACTTCTTTAAATAAATTAAATTGTTTAATATTTTATGATCAAGAAATGTAAGGGATGCGGAAAAGAAAAAGAACATCATGGCAAAGGTTATTGTTATACCTGTTATAGAAAATTTTCATGGAAGCCAAAGATAGGCATCTGTAAAATCTGTGGAAGAAAAATGCCTCTTCATGCAAAAGGGATTTGTCCTGGATGTTATACAACAAAATTTCGTTTGCAGTATAACAAAAACTGGAATTATATGAAAAGACATAATATCTCAGTGGAAGTATACAAAAAGATAACTGAAAAATGTGTTATTTGCGGATTTGATAAAATTGTAGATTTACATCATTTAGATAGAAATAGGAATAATAATTCTGAAAAAAATATGATTGGACTTTGTCCCAATCACCATAAAATGATTCATCGCGCAGATTTAAGGCAAGAAATAATTAATTTATTAAAAGAAAAAGGCATAATAATCGAATGAAAAAAGAGAAAAACTTACCACATTATCAAATTGTCAGAGAACTTGTAGAAAAATATTCAAAAGACAAAAATGTTGTGGGGATTTATATTTTTGGAAGTTTGGCTAAAGGCACTGCTACACCAAAATCAGATGTAGATATAGAAATACTTTTTAAGAAAACAGGCAAACCTTATGAATTAAAAAAGAAAATAATTCAAGGCATTCATGTTGATTTAAGTCAATATAGTGAGAGCCAATTTATCAAAGATTTTTCTAAAAATCCTTATTTGCATTATGCTGTGTTAAATTATAAAATACTTTATGATCCCAAGGGAATTCTTGAAAAATATCTTGGAGATGTTAAAAAATACTTTAACGAAAATCCTAAAATAAAAAAATTCTGGCAAGAAAAAGAAAAGGCTTGGAAAGAATATAAAAAACAAGGAAAAAAAGGAAACGTTGACAATTATTTTGATGTTATGGAGCAATTAAACAGAAAGTTAAAATGAAGAAAGAGGAATTTTTGGAAAAACTAAAGGTTGAACTTAAAATATCAAAGAATTCAGATTATACAATAAGAAATTATCTGAGGGCAAATTCAGAACTCCTGAATCTTGTTGGAAAAAATCCTGAAGATGTGACTACAGATGATGTAAAACTCTTCATGTCTGAAAAATTGACAGAGCAGGCAGCCTCAACAATCATTGTTTTTTTATCTGCATTGAGATTTGCATATTCAAATATTTTAAGCAGGGATATTACAGCAGGTATAAAACGTCCAAAAAGAGAGAAAAAACTTCCTGCTGTTTTGACAAAAGAAGAGTTAAAAAAACTGCTCAATGCACTTTCTACGAGAAAAAGCAAACTCATGGTATCTTTAACATATGCCTGCGGGTTCAGAGTTTCAGAACTAATAAACCTGAAGACAAATGATTTGGATTTTGATGAAATGATAGGGCATGTCAGGATGGGCAAAGGAAGAAAAGACAGAATCTTCAATATTCCTAAATTTTTGTTAAAATCCCTGAAAAACCAAGTAAAAAATCAAAAAGAAAAAAATGAAGAACATCTTTTTACAGGACCAAAGGGAAAACTTTCAGACAGAAATATTCAAAAAATAGTCAGACAGGCAACAAAAAAAGCAGGAATAAATAAAAATGTCCATCCGCATACATTGAGGCACAGCTTTGCCACACATCTTTTGGAAAACGGCACAGATATAAGGATTATACAAGAATTATTGGGGCATTCAGATCTTAGCACCACACAGTTATATGCCCATATTTCTGCAGCACAATTGAAAAAAATAAAAAGTCCACTAGATACCTTGTAAAATGAAAAACCCTCAATCATTCAGTGAGAAATGCTACAAAATCCTGAGGAAAGTTCCGAGAGGAAAGGTTACTACATACAAGAATATTGCTCATGCCTTGAATAGCAAAGCTTACCGGGCAGTAGGAAATGCCATGAACAGAAATCCTTATGCTCCGCAGGTTCCCTGTCATCGGGTTGTTAAAACCAATGGCATGGTGGGGGGTTTTGCATCAGGAACAAAAAATAAAATAAAACTATTAAAACAAGAAGGCATTGAAATAAAAAAAGGTAAAATTGATTTGGATAAATATTTATTCAGATTCAGATAATGGATGAATTAAATAAATTAAGAAAAGAGAACGAAGAACTGAAAAAAGAAATTGAAAGAATTAAATCATTAAAAGAAAATCAAAAACAAGGAATGATAAAAAAAGCTTCTCAGGGAAGCGTGATGTCAAGAGTTCCTTTTGGTTATAAAATAGAAAACGGAAAACTCATACCTGCAGAATATTATAAGGAAGTTGAAGAAATTTTTGAAGAATTTTTAAATAATAATATCAGTTTAAGACAGCTTGCAGGAAAACATCATTTCTCTGTTAATGGATTAAAGAAAATTCTGAAAAATTTCACCTATGTCGGAAAAGTGAAGTTTAATAATCAAATCTACGACGGCAATCATCAGCCGATAATCTCAACAACATTGTTTAATCATGTTCAGAATAAGTTGGAGAAGTTGGGGGTAAAATAAAATCTTTTTATTAAAATACTTCAACACCCTCCTCTCTTAATTTTCTTTTATCATCCTCATTTAAAGGCAGATCATTTTCATGCCATACTTCAACACCAGCATCTCTATATTCCTGATATTTGCTTCTTGTTAATATTCTAAGAATCTCTTTCGCTTCATCTGATCCTCTTCCTAAATTACTCTCCATAATAGATTCAATATGCTCAGATAAATTAGGGAGATCTTTTCTTTCTTCTACACTCAAATCCCACTCACACCGATCTCCAAGATCTTCACCATGCCAAGGATCTACTTTTACTTGTTTTTTAATCTCACAATATCCCCTTCCATTATCAGTAGATTCGGTATAATGAGGACATATTACTTTTAATATTTCATCTTTATTTTTAAAAAGTTCTATCCCCACAGGTCGTTGAAATCCTTCAGCACAAATCCAATAACCTCTTTCTTCTGGATCGCATATAAGAACTACGGTTCTTGACATAAAAAATACAATAGAGTATTGTTTTTTATAAGTTATGAAGATAGAATATAGAATTCACCTCTTAGAACTCTGCCGTTTTTTTCTTGCTTTGCTATCTCCTGGTTTGTATGCTTCTTTTCGCCTGACATCTGCAACAAGCATATTTCTGTCATAAGACAAAAATGCTTCTGTTAATTCTTTTTTCTTTGCAAAATTCACAATTGCATTGGCTAGAGCAACTCTAGAAGCTTCAACCTGTCCTTTTTCTCCTCCACCCTTGACTTTTATTGAAACATCAAAATTTATTTTTCCAAGAAATCTTTCAGCAATTCGTAATGGCTCTTCAATTTTTAGTCTGTCAAATACTTGCAAATTTTTATAATCCTTTTTATTAATTGTAATTTTTCCATTCCCTTCTGTAAGAATTGCTCTTGCAACAGACCTTTTTCTTTTTCCAGATGTTACTATTTTTGTCATTTTGATATTTCCTCTATTTTCAAAATTTTACTTTTGCTCGGAACTTTGGGTTTTCTTCCAGCTGAAATTTTTTTGGTTTCTTCATATTCTTTTGGAATTCCACGATAACATTTTATTCTTTTTAATGCCTCTTTTCCTCTTCCCTTACGATGATTTGGCAACATTCCTCTTATCGCTCTTTTCACTATTTTTTCACTCAATCTTGAAATCTTTGGACCTTTTTGCCCGCTTCCGACTTTTCTTCTTCTCTCTGCAAAATCTTCTTTGATATTTTTTTCATTTCCAGTTATTATTATCTGTTCGCAATTGAGAATAACTATTTCTTCTCCTTTCAAGCTTTCCTTGGCAACATAACTCGCAAGTCTTCCTAAAACAGCATTTTTTCCGTCTATTATTTTCATTTCAATACCTGAACTCCTTTAGCCATAGGATTTTTTTTAATTTCATCAAGTATATTTGAAACCTCACATTTTGCTTTTAATAATTTTTCTTTTGCCTTTTCAGAAAAATTTAAAGCAACTATTTTTATTTTTTTGTCTATTTCTCCCTGAGAAAGAATCTTTCCAGGAACAATGATAGTTTCACCTTTTTTTGCTTCTTTATTTATTTTTTCAAGATTTATATTTGCCAAATTTTTTCTTGGTCCTGAAAGAACAGCAGCAACATCAAGCCATGCTTCATTTTTCTTTGCAGCAATTATGGTTTTAACTAACTCTGGATTTATCTTTCTTTCTAATTGTTTTTCAATCAATGTTTTTGTTTTCATGGTAAGACACTTACGGTTTCTTGACCGTCAACTTCCCTTAAAATAGTAAGAAGTATAACTTCCCACTATTGCTTGCGCTCGCAGGTAAAAGTTCGAGTAATTTTTGATTTATAAAACTTATTATGCGGGCAAAAGGATTCGAACCTTTGTAGGCACTAAGCCAACAGATCTTGAGTCTGTCCCGTTTGACCGCTCCGGCATGCCCGCTTCTCGAATAAAATTAACAAAAATCTTTAATATAAAAAGCTTTAGAATTCCCAATCTTTCTTTTTATTTACCAACTTTCTTTCCGACTTCAGCCAAGTCTTTTTTCAGAGCAGTGATTGATTTCTTGAAAATATCTTTGACATCCATTTGTCCAAATGATTCAATACTAATTATAAGCTCATCAGTGTAATTTGTCTCTGCTGGTTTTTTTGCCCTTTCACAAATTCCTTCACAGATGTCACAAATTTCCTTTTCCTTATCATCCGTTATAATAATCTTATCTCCTCTTTCTTTTATTTCATTTTTTGGACAGATTTTCTGAATTTCTTCTTTGAATTTTCTATCCATTGTTATTTCTGCTGCCCCCCTATAAAAAACCAGTCCAGGAGAAAATCTTGCATGCTCGTCTCCTTTTCCAGCCTTTACATG
Organism: Candidatus Woesearchaeota archaeon; assembly: GCA_964495875.1. GTDB lineage: Archaea > Nanobdellota > Nanobdellia > Pacearchaeales > GW2011-AR1 > JAGLWP01. The sequence goes on from CAZBWB010000001.1 coordinate 389,400, forward strand.
CGCTATAAGTTCAATTTCCTGCTCCTTTGTCAGCATTGTTATTGGAATTTTATCATAAACAACCTTAACATTTCCTTTTAATTCTCCGGAGTAGACCATCCCTTCTTTTTTCACACTTAACTTTAGCTTTCCGGTTGTTTTCTCATCAACTTCTTTCTCTGTTTTTATTGGAATAAGACCGATTCTGTGCGCAATTATCTCGTCATAAAGAGGGGAATCATTCTTTGAAATTTCAACTTCATCAGCAGCAAGCACCGGAATTTCTCCAACATATCTTCTGATAGCATTTGCTAAACTTTCATCTATTGCTGCTTTAAATACCAGTTTGTCTTTTTTTTCGCTTAATATCTCCATTTTATAAAATATTAAAATAATGTTATTTAAACTTATGGTCTTCTTCCACGTCTTCCTCCTTTCTTCTTCGGACCTCCTCTTGGAAATTTTGTCGTATCAAGAATATTGAGTATCTTAAACCCAGATCTTGTTAGATTTTTTATTATTGCATGTGCTCCTGGTCCAGGAACAGGATTTCCTGTTTTTGACCTTATTCTCACATATAATAATTTAATTCCAGAATCTTTTAGATTTTCTTCTATTCTTTTTGCAATGAACATGGCTATCGTGGGATTTGCTTTAAGTCTTCCGTGTTTTGTAACCATTCCCCCTGTAATTTTTGATATTGTTTTTCCGGACATATCTGTAACATGAACTATCGTGTTATTAAAAGAAGTATAAATATTAACAACAGCTTCTATGTCTTCTTTTGTTTTCTTTTCACTCATTTTTCTTTTCCTCTGATTTATTTTCTTTTTGATTTTCCTTTCTCTTTGCTGGTTTTAATGAAATTTTATTTTCTAACTCAGTTGGAACAATATACGAAGGACTGTTTACAGCCTTTCCATCAATCAGAACTTTTTTGTGTGTTATCAATTGCCTTGCGATTTTCATGGTTGTTGCTAGTCTTTTTATTACAAGAATCGTCTGCAGCCTTCTTCTTAAATAATCTTCCTTATTTAATGACAATACATCTGCGATAGAATTAACATTTATGCCAATTTTTTTTAATCTATTAAATAATGCCTCTTGCTCCCGAGGTTCTGCAGAAATAAGTTTCTTTGCCTTTTCCCTTATTGAATTAATTTTTGCTTCAGCTTTCCAAATCTCCCTTTTGTTTTTCAAGCCAAATTCCTTGATTATCCTTGCTTCTTCATCAATCCTTGTCTTTTCAAAAGGTCTTTTAGGTTTTGAATATCTTTTATGTTTTCGTTTCATTTTTTAGTTGTTTCTCTGGTTTTCTTTTTAATTCCGGCTCTTTTTCTTCTGTTTTTTCTGAAATTACTTCTGGTTCTCTGCCCTCTGACAGGCAATCCGGCACTATGCCTGTAACCTCTGTAACTCTTGATTTTTTTTAGCCTCTTTATATCAAACTCTTTTTGCAATTCAAGGTCGCTTCCAACGAGCTGTATATCCTCGCCTGTTTTGAAATCCTTTCTTCTGTTTAAAATATAACCCGGAATTTTGGGATTTTTTACAAATTCTGTAATTTTTTTTATTTCCTCGTTACTTAAAGAGCCGATTTTTCTTTTTTTGTCAATTCCTAATGTTTTACAAATAGCATTAGCCAGTGTCCAGGAAATGCCTTTGATTTTTGTTAAACCAGCATAAAGGCTCATCTTTCCCTCTATGTCTCTGGATAAAATTCTAATTACTCTTTCCCTGTATTCTTTTTCTTTGTTTTCCTGTATCTGTTCCATTTTAATGCACGAATAAATTGGTTCGTTCAAAAACGATTAATTCATTTAATATTCTTTTCTCAATTGCCTTTTCAGGGTCTGGTAAATTTTGGATTCTCTTTTTCATGTCTTCAAAACTCTCAAATTCTTTCTCCTGCCTTTTTTTTATAATTTCCTGCATGTGTTTTTTCCCAAATCCGGGCAGCAATTCTATCTGATGCAATCTTTTGTTTATCGCCTCTGATTTATTAAAAAAATCAATGAATTCTTTTTCTCTTTCTTTCACTGTCTTTTTTATGAATTCTTCTAATTCTGTTTTTGCAGATTCTGTCATCTTTTCTCTGTGTAACCTTCCAAGAATATAGTATATCTTATCCCTCTTTCCTTCACCAATGTAAACTTCTTCTCCAATCTGCAAAGAAACACCTCTCCTGGGAACTAATTCTAATAATATTAAATTCTTTTTTCCTATAGCCTGGGCTATCGGCATCATCTTCCTTTCTAAAGGATACCCATTTGGCAGGTAATCTAATATAATTGCTTGCTCTTCTTTTTCCATTTTCTTTATTTAAACTCCTTAACGGTATTAATAATCTTTTGTTTTTCATCTTCATTTAAACTTACATCACTAAAAATTTTATTTAAATCTGCTTCACTTTCTGCCAACAGGTCAATTATTTTTACAATATACTCATCTTTCATCTTCATTAATTCTAATGTTTTTAATTTTTTTCTCAATTCTTCTGCTTTTTCTTTCTTTATTTTGGTGAATTTTTTTATAAATCCAATTACCTCTGTCTCATTCGGCTCATCTTTTTTCAAATATTTAAGAGCTTCAGCCATACTTAGTGGTTCTTTATTTATTATCATTTTAATTAGAGATGTTTTATTTTTTTTAAATGTATTGGCTCAATTAAGAATTCTTTTTCTTTATCTTGGTCTTTAACTTTTACAATATATACTTTTCCTCTCTTTCCTTCAACAATTCCTGTCCGCCCCTGAAGTCTTTTTGGAAAATTAGATTCAACCGAGCGTTCTTTGATAACTGATACAAAGTCTCCTTTTTTTAATTTCTGAAACCATCTGCTAAGTTGCAACTTCCCTCTGGTCCTGATAGGTTTTCTTTTAACCATATTTTATCGAGAAATATACTCTTTAAAAAACTATCTTAAGCAAGGTCTCCGTTTTCTCTTGCATCAGTCATTCTTTTTAATATTGTGTCAAACATTTTCCTTCCAAATGCATTTACTCCGCATTTTTCACAAAAATCAATGACAGAACTTTCATGAATTTCCCCGCCACAATAAATACATTTTTTCATCTTCAATAATTATTGCCAAAATTATTTTTTAAAGATTTGTATTTCTTTTGAAGTTACTCATGTCTTAATGAATCTGCGGGTTTTAATTTAGAAGCCTGTAATGCCGGCAAAACTCCGGAAACACAACCAATAACAAATGAGAATGCCAAGGCTCCAGCAATTAAATACCACGGAAATGCAGCCTGAAGAAAATCAGTTCCTAATGCCTGTGTTGCAATATATCCTGTTCCCTCTCCCAAACCAATCCCAATAATAATTCCAATCGCACCGCCTACTAAACCTAATAAACCGGCTTCAAACAAGAAAATTAATAATATATCTGAATTTTTTGCTCCGACAGCCTTCATTGTTCCGATTTCCTTCGTCCTTTCTAAAACAGCAGTATACATGGTATTCATAATTCCAATTCCCCCAACAACTAATGATATTCCTGCAATACCAATTAAAACCGCCTGCACAATTCCGAAAATATTTGAAAAAGATTCTAAAAGCTGTTCAGAAGTGCTTACACTGAATGTCTCTTGTCCTTCTTTTTCATCCCTGAATTTTCTAAGTTTTCTTTTTATTTCATTAGCAACATCATTTGGCTCAAATCCAGAAAATGTTTTCACCACCATCATTGTTTCTTCTTCTGGAACATTAAATATTTCTCTAAGAGTATCTTTTGGAATATAAACCGCATTATCATCACTAGGGTCCCCTGTTTTTTCCATCACACCGACAATTTTAAACTCATGACCCTCTATTTCAATTGTGCTTCCGAGTTTCATTGATTTCTCCCACAAATCTCCATAAACATTATTATAACCGACAACTGCCTTGAATTTTTCTCCTTCTTCAAATTCCCTTCCTTCTTCCATTTTAAAGAAATCAAAGTCTTGCCATAATTCTATATCCTCTACTGCAATTCCTGCAGCATAAACTATTTTCTTTTCATCTTTAAATTCAACCTGACTGTATTTAGTAACATACCCTCCAACATCCTCTACCCCCCTTATCTCTCTTATAAATTCCAAATCTTTTTCAGTTAAAATTAATGATTCTGTCGTTACTGCTCCTGGCTGTGCAAATACACCAGACATAATGATTATTTTGTCTTTACCCAATTGTTCAAACTGCTCTGTAATTGCATTCTGCAAACCCTGTCCCAAAGAAATCAAACCAACGACAGCAGCAATACCTATGAAAATTCCAATCATAGTTAACCAGCTTCTAAGCTTTCTTCTTTTAAGATTATTTAATGCTAATGAGAAATAGTCTTTCATCTTATTTCTTTGCCTTTAATTTTCTTTTCTTTCTGATTCTTCTGTAACCGATATAAAATAAAACTGAAATTCCTGCTCCCAAAAAAATAAAATAATTTGGTTTTTTAATAAATCCAAGTTCTTGCGCTTCTTTTAAGGAATAAATCCTCAGCAAAACCTCTTCCTGCTCTGCAAATTCCCTGTTTGTCGTATCTCTGTATTTTAGTATAACAGGAAGTTTGATTAAACTTGGAGCACTTTCACTTATATATGCAGTATATTCAACACTATCAAAATCATCGCTGTCAATATCTCCGATATACTGTTCTTTTTCTGAAATAAATTTTATTCCAGCAGTATCACTAACTGTTAAATAAGTAAATTTAATGTCAGACAAGCCAGAATTAACAATCTTTATTGAAAAAGTATTTTCTTTTCCTCTTATCAGCATTGAATCTCCAAAGAAAACCTTTAATTCAACGTCTGAATTAACAATTAAACTTATTAACCCTTCCTTGCTTTGCTCGGTTTCATTTTCATCCAAATAGTAAGTTATTTTCACAGGAATCTTGTAAATTCCGGACTCTGCTTCAGGCAAAGCAATTAATTTAAATCTAAATGTTTCTTCATCCCCGTCATCTAACTCTTCCAGATATTTTTCAGAACTCGATTGATATGGTGCAAAAGGAGTATTTTCTCCAGAGAGATCTAATTTTACATTCATATTAGTAACATCTTCTCCCAAGGTATTTTCTATTTCAATAGAGATAGTTGCTGTTTCTCCCGGAATGATTTCCTGCGGAGAGCTCTCAACATCTTTTATTGATAATGCTGAAATAAAGCTCAAACTCATTAAAGTTACCAAAATCATTGCAAAAATTTGTTTTTTCATTTTATCTTGTTAATTATTTTTCCATCCTTTAATTTAATAACTCTATTGGCATATTTTGCCATTTCTAAATCATGGGTTACCATTATGATTGTTTTACCTTGCTTATTCAGGTTTTTAAGTATTTCTAACACTGTTTTTCCTGTTTTTGTATCTAAATTTCCAGTGGGTTCATCTGCTAAAATAACTTCAGGATCATTTGCTAATGCTCTTCCAATCGCGACTCTTTGTCTCTCTCCTCCAGAAAGTTCATTTGGAAAATGCATTTTTCTGTGTGTTAATTTAACTTGTTCGAGTATCTCCTCTGCCTTTTTCATCCTCTCTTCTCTCTCAATTCCCTGAAATAACATTGGGATAGCTATATTTTCTATGGCTGTTAATGTTGGAATTAAATTAAACGTTTGAAATACAAATCCTATTTTCTTCCCCCGAATCTGCGCTAATTCTGATTCCTGTAAATGTTCTATATTGATATCATCTAGAAAAATGTCTCCTTCTGTCGCAATATCTAAAGCTCCAACCAAATTCATCATTGTAGATTTTCCAGACCCAGAAGGGCCAATAATTGCAATAAAATCTCCTTTTCTGACATTAAGATTAACATCAGAGACAGCTTTGATTACAGAATCTCCCATCTCGTAATTTTTATGAACATCCTTGAGCTGTATTATTGTTTGTTTATGCATTTCATTTTTTTCTCAGAATCAGGTTTCTGAGGCACCGCACCTCTAAATTTTTAGAGAAAAATTTAGTATATAAAAGTATCTATAGTAACTTTTAAAAACTAAATTACAGAGATATTAATATGATAATTCCAATTCGTTGTTTTAGTTGCGGAAAACCCATAGGGCATTTATGGGAAGAATACAAGAAAAGAGTAGGACAAGGAGAAAAGTCCAGAAAAGTGCTGGATGAATTAGGTTTGGAGAGACCTTGTTGCAGGTCAATGTTCTTGGGACAAACTGATTTAATTGAATTAGTTGGGAAATTTAAGAAAAGTTAAACTCTTAAAGGTTTTCTCCTTATAAGATTAAAATAGAAATTCTGAATTTCAAGAAATTGGTTTTTGGGTGTATAATCTTTAAACATATATCTCCCCAATTTATCTAATTCCCTTATTACAATATCTGGATTAATTAAAGGTCTCTTATATTCTTTGAGATAAGGTTTGTTATTGAACCAGCTTCCATGAAAACAGAAAGACGGTTTGCCATTAGTCATCTCAATTCCAAATTTTGCAGATTCATCTGGATTAGGCATTTCCGAGTAAAAATAAACAGGTTCCCTTAAAGGAAGAGCTGAACAAAAATCCAACATACCACTAAATAATTCCTGCATTTGTTTATCAAGAACAGACTTAGTCATTAATCCTAATATCAAGTTTCTTTTATATAGTTTATTATATTAAATTTTCCATCTGCCGACATATCCACAATTTTCACAGGTGATAGATATCATATCATTTTTTATCCTTATGCTTGAATTTTTATAAGGCATAAAACATTTTTTGCAAAATAATTTTCTTTTGTCTCCAAGTTTGATATTATGCCTCATTGCTAATCTCTTTATTTTTTTAATTTCTTTCGGAGTTTTATTTTCAATATCTTTAAAGAATTCTTCAATTTCCTTTTGAGCCTCTGTTTTAGAGAGTTTTTTCATATACAATAAAGGAAAGATTCTTTTATAAAAATATCAAAGAAGACAGCTTGAAGGTTTGGCGCCTTGTCGGGCACTACTGCCATCAACATAGGAAGCTTAACTTCCGAGTTCGGAATGAGATCGGGTGTTTCCAACCTATTATGGCCGTCTTCAGAATGAAGTAATTGTTGTATTTTTTAAACTTTACTATTTTCTTTTTTGTAATAGGCTTTAAAACTATTTAACTCTTTTATTAGTGTTTCAGCCTTTTGCCCTCTATAACAAAGTCCCCTATCATCTACATAAACAGAAGCGACAGGTTTTCCAGGATTTCCCGTCTTATATTCTGGATTTATATTAAGATAGTCCACCGGAATTTTATGCTTTTTACAATATTTTTTTAACACTTTTGTGCTTCTGGTGGAATAAATCAATATTTTATGCCCCTGCTTTTTTAACGCCCTGATAGCTTTAACCACCTCATATCTAGGCTTACCAACATGTTCATCTCCCCTAAATATCCCATCATATTCAGAGACTACTCCATCAAAATCAAAGGCAAAAGTTCTTGTTTTCATAAGAATAAATTTCCTTTTGTATATTTAATATTTTCTGAAAACCTTTTTATATCAATAATTAATGATATTTCTATGCGGGAATGCCAGAGTGGTCAAATGGGACAGGTTAAGGTCCTGTTGGCTTAGTGCCTACCAAGGTTCGAATCCTTGTTCCCGCATCACAGAAAACTCGAGATTCCTTTTTGAACTATCAGCAGACTAAAAATAATTTTTATGAATAAAGGAACTGAGACAAGGGCAGTTAAAATCAGAACTATTCCGGTTAAAAAGTCAATCCAGCTTCCTAAATTTTTCAGAAATCCAATTAAAGATTTAACCAAAAGTGCCACACCAAAAAAAATTAATATATAAACTGGCATTATTGTTAAAGCACTTAAGGCAAGTATTAATCCGGATAATACATCTATTGCTCCAAAAGTCTTAACCAACATGTTTTTTAAATCAAATTACGATTTAAAAATATATCAGCCTTGAACAATTGTAAAGGAAAGTAAGTGTCAAGGAAACCTTGGTTGCCTTATATGCGCCTGTAGCTCAGTCTGGATAGAGCACAACCCCCCTAAGGTTGGTGTCACAGGTTCGAATCCTGTCAGGCGCGTAGTAAACTTTATTAAAAGATATTTTAGTAATAATCTTATGCGTGGGTAGTTCAGTGGCAGAACAAAAAGAAAGATTTATAATGTTTATTGTCTTCTATTTAATATGCCTATTTTTATAAGATTAAAAAGTAAAGATAGAATTAAATTATTCAATTCAATTAAGGAAAAGATAAATATTTCTTGGAATAGTTTTTATCCAACCCTAGGAATTAGTCGCACGATGTTCTTTAATTATCTTTCAGGAAGATATAATCTGCCCCAAAAATTATTTTTAAAATTTAAAAAAATAGCGGAAATAGAAATAAATGCTTATGAAAAAATTAAACAAAATAAATATGTAAAAAAGAAGATAGTAGAACCTAAAATGAGTAATCTTTTTGCAGAAATTCTTGGAGTATTAAATGGGGATGGACATCTTTCTAATTTTAGTAATGAAATTTGTGTTGTGGGAGATGCTAAAGAAAAAATTTACTTGAGTTATCTGAAAAATCTTCTTGAGGATAATTTTAAAATATCTTTTAATTTTTTTGAAGAACCAACACGAATTAAACTCAGAACTTATTCTATTGAATTATCTTATTTACTAAATAAAAAATATGGTCTTCCAATAGGAAATAAAATTGGAAGATTAAAAATTCCCAAACCAATTTTTCAATCAAAGAATTTTATGTTATCTTATTTGAGAGGACTTTTTGATACAGAGGGTTCTATTTATATCAGGCGGGGGAAAGATTTAGTTGTAAATATAAGAAGTGCAGATAAAATATTTCTTAGTCAAGTAAGAGACTTATTGGTTTCCTTAGGATTTCATCCATCACTAAGCAATAAAAATCTTAATCTATACAGGCAGGACGAGATAGATAAATTTTTTATTATGGTAAAACCTGCTAACACTAAACATTTAAAAAAGTATCAAAATTATCTTACTTTAACTAAGCGTCGATAATTTAATGGTAGAATGCCAGCCTTCCAAGCTGATCATCTGGGTTCGATTCCCAGTCGGCGCATTTTTTAGCAAAATGGCAATTACAAATCTTAAAAAATTAATAAAGAATATGCAGCCTGAAATAGCTGGAAAGGGATTTGTTTTTTGCACCAGCAATAAAATTATTAAAACAGATTCGATAATGATTTTCAAAGAAAAAGAAGGATTTACTTGTATACTAAAAGAGGAGGAAGCAAAAAAAAATAATTTAACCTATGAGGGAACGTGGGACAGGATAATTTTGAATGTAAATTTAGATTTAGAAGCTGTTGGTTTTCTTTCTAAGATAACCCAAGTTTTAGCTGAGAAGAAAATTAGTGTTAATGTGGTTTCAGCATATTATCACGACCATTTATTTGTTCCTTCTTCAAAATCCAAAAAAGCTTTAAGAATATTAAAAAATTTATCACAGATATAAAATGGAAGAAGAACAAAAACCAAAAATGAGCATGTTAACAAAATTGAAAAATTTTCATGATAAAAATTATAAATTGTTATTATTGATTCCTTTAGTAATACTTATTTTTTCTTTCGTATATATGGCTTCATTTTATTCTCAAAACCAGGATTTTATAAGAAAAGATATTTCCTTAAAAGGAGGCACTTCTGTAACAATTAATGCCAAGATTAATTTGGAAGATTTGGAGCAGGCTGTTTCTGGAAAACTTGATGAAATAACTACAAGAAAAATTTATGATTTAATTACAAGAGAACAGATAGCAGTAATAATTGAAACCACATCTTCTAAAGAGCAAACAGAGCAAGTATTAGAGGGATATCTAGGCTATGAATTAACTGATGATAATAGCAGTTTTGAATTTACTGGTTCAACTCTTAGTGAAAATTTTTACAGGCAACTTTTGCTCGCAATACTTGTCGCTTTTGTCTTTATGGCCATAGTTGTCTTCATAATTTTCAGGACTCCTGTTCCTTCGGCTGCCATAATCATCTCTGCCTTCGCAGACATATTAATGACTTTGATTGTTGTCAATCTTCTTGGAATAAGAGTATCGAGTGCAGGAATAATAGCACTTTTAATGTTAATAGGTTATTCAGTAGACACTGATATTCTGCTTACAACGAGAGTCTTAAAAAGAGATGAAGGTTCATTAAATCAGAGACTTTTTGGAGCTTTTAAGACAGGAATGACAATGACTCTGACATCTCTCCTTGCTGTAGTTTTTGCCTTGATTGTTGCCAAATCTTTCTCTTCTGTATTAACACAGATATTCACAATTCTGTCAATAGGACTTGGCTTTGACCTTCTCAATACCTGGATAACCAATGCTTCAATAATTAAATGGTACATGGCAAGGAAAAAATGAAACTCAAATTAACCTGGAAAATCTGGCTTTTGATAATTGTTTTAGTTTTATCCTTAATTTCTATTTTTATAAGTCAGACTTTTCTCCAAAAAGGAGTTTTAATAACTTCTGTAGAAAGCAATTCAACTGCATTTGAGATGGGATTAAGGAAAGGACAGGTTATAAATGAAATAGACACCCAAAAAATACTCTCTGTTGCAGATTTTTCAGAATTAATGAAAGAAAAATTTGTTTCAGGAGAAAAAGTAAAAACTATTTTTACAATAGGAGAAAAAGAATATATTCTCTATACCAGCACCCCCCCAGAAATAACAGTTTCAGAAATTCCCAAGACAAATATAAAACTCGGACTTGACCTTGTTGGAGGTTCAAGGGCACTAGTTCAGGCTCAGGATGAAAAACTCTCTTTTGAAGATGTTAACAATCTTGTTGATGTTGTCAGTAACAGGTTAAACATTTATGGAATTACAGATATGAATATCCGCTCTGTTCGGGATTTAGAAGGAAATTATTTCATGTTGGTTGAAATTGCAGGAGCAACTCCAGAAGATTTGAGAGAATTAATTTCCCAGCAAGGAGAATTTGAAGCAAAAATTGGAGACGAAATTGTTTTTATTGGCGGAGAGAGAGACATAACTTCTGTAGCCCGTTCTGGACAGGATGCCGGAATTTATTCCTGTTCTCAATCCCAAGATGGTTATTACTGTAATTTCAAATTTGTTGTTTATCTTAGCGAAGAAGCAGCACAAAGACATGCGAATATAACTTCCGCCCTTGATGTAAACTCAACTGCCCAGGGAAATTATCTTTCAAAGCAATTAGATTTATTCATTGATGGAAAATTAGTCAATAGTTTGTTAATAAGCGAAGGACTTAAAGGAAGAGTCACTACCCAAATTCAGATTCAGGGAGCAGGGGAGGGAGCAACAAGAAATGACGCCTATTCTGCTGCAGAAGAGGAAATGCACAAACTTCAGACAATACTAATTACAGGAAGCCTGCCATATAAATTAGAAATCGTGAAATTAGATACCATCTCTCCAACATTAGGGACTGATTTTGTGAAATATATCTTTTTTGCAGCCTTAGCAGCTCTTTTTGCTATTTCTTTAGTAGTTTTTATTAGATACAGAAATATAAAATCTTCTTTGGCTTTAGTAATGACAAGCATATCAGAGATAATAATTATCTTGGGAATTGCATCTATGATAAAATGGGACCTGGACTTGCCGAGTATTGCAGGAATTCTGGCTGCTATTGGTACTGGAATTGACAGTCAAATTATTGTTTTAGATGAAGCAAAACAGACTCAATTTTTAAATATAAAACAAAGGATGAAGAGAGCATTTAAAATTATTTTAGGAGCCTATGCTACATCACTAGTGGCATTAATTCCTTTGTGGTGGGCAGGTGCAGGTTTATTAAAAGGTTTTGTTTTTACGACAATACTGGGAATTACAATAGGAATTTTAATAACCCGCCCGGCTTTTGCTGATATAATTAAAAAAATAGAGGGATAAAATCATTTCAGTTTTTTGAAAGAAAACATTTATAAGTAAGTGATTATTAGTGACTATAAGTGACAATGGATAAAAGGGGGAAGATAAAAGTCGGAATAATCACGCTTCTTATTTTGATTGGGAT
>CAZBWB010000002.1:0-106306 GCA_964495875.1 Candidatus Woesearchaeota archaeon
GACATGGAGAGTTCAGGGTTTACAGGAATTATGAAATCATAATTGCTGTTGGAGTTTTTGTGTTAATTGTTGCAGGAATTTTCTTTTATTTGTGGTTGATTAAGGGGAGAGAAGAAAAGGAGATAGGAAAAATAAAAAGAAAAGAAAGGAAACTTGAAAAAAGAATTAATTTATTAGAAAGATTAAAGAGGACAGGAAAGAAAAGAAAATAGTCTAATATTTCTTCTTTAAGTTAATTATTGTTCTTGAAATTATAAATATTACAAAGACACCTGCCAAGATTCCTAAGATAATCACAATATTTCCTCCAGATAATAAATCTTTAATTGCCCCTCCTGTAATACCAGAACTAGTTGCATCTGACTCTTTATCATCGCTCCTTTCTTGACCGTCTTCTTTAGAAGTTTCTTTTATTATCTCTTTTTCTTTTATTATGGTTGTTGTGCTTCCACCATTGTTTGACGAAGAACTTGAAGACTGTTGAGAACTTTGTTGATTGTTTGTGCTGGGATTATTTTCTCCAGTCTTTTCTAAACTAATTCCATACTCACTTAATCCTTCTAACATTGTGAAACTTCCAATAATATCCTGTCCATAATTAATCCAAATATTATTCGGGTCAATATCAATCATCTGTTTTATACTATAATCTCCAGCAGGCAGGCTTGGATGCAACTTAACTGTGAAATTAATACTTCCACCCATTGGTCCAAGTGTGTCAATAATCAATGGTTGGCAATATGGTTCTTCAACTCCTGTTGGTTTGTCTCCCTGATTATAACAAGTTGTATTTGTTTCATCCAAGAACCAATAACCAATTCTTACAGGCAAATATGCTCCTAGAGAATATCCTGCTTTGATTGGAATATCCACACTATAATCAATTGTTAAATTATGTGTGCTGTCAACTACTTTATTAGTTATAAATCTTTTTGGTTATCTAAGGATTATTATATCCAAATTTCAAAATCCAACTGACGCTGAAAAAATTAATTTTCTTTTTAAATTCAAAATTTTCTTTTAAAATCTTTAATATTTCTCTATATCGTGTAACATGTTCCTTTGGAACTTCTGATTTTCCGACAAATCTTCTAATTTTACGGGATAGCCAATTTTCAGTCGGAACAGAAACGATTATTTTGAGTCCATTATTTAATTTTTTAAAATTATCAATAATTTTTTGTATTTCTTTTATTGGGATATGTTCAAAAACATCCAAAACAAAAATCTTATCTGGTTTTGTTTTTTTATAATCTTTTATAAATGTTTTTTCAGGATTAATGTCATATCCATATATTTCATAATCCTTTAACTTTTTTTCAAGCCAGCCTCCTCCGCAGCCAAAATCAAGAATTACATCACCCTTTTTCAATTCAGCCAGTTTTATTGCCAACCAAACTTTTGTTCTAAAATAAACTCTCGTAATAAGATTTTTACTTTCATAGGTATCTTCAAGCAGATTGTTTTCCATTGCTAATTAAAAATTATTTAAATCCCAAAAACGCAATTCCTGCATTGATGTATAATTTTAGTCTGTTCAGATTATCCACACTTTTTATTGCTTTTAATAAAATACTGGGTCTGAAATAAAATTCTCTGTAAGCTCTTTTTTGCATTTTTATAAGCATTTTTTTAGTTAACTCTCCGTGTTCAAATATAATACTTCCATAGGCAATATAATCTCTGTAGTTTTTGGGATATATCTTTCCTTCTTTTTTTACAATCTCCCAGTAATCTGTTTTTGGAAAAGGAATTGTAATATGGAACGTAGCTGTATCAAGGTCAAGACTTTTTGCAAAATTTATAGTATCTTCCATCGTTCTTTCATTTTCTCCAAGATTGCCAAACATGAACAACCCCCGAGTTTCTATTCCCACTTCATTGCACAGTTCTACTGTTTTTTTCACCTGCTTCAAATCAATATTTTTTCTCATATTCTTCAAAATCTGTTCATTGCCTGATTCTATTCCCAGAGATACCATATAACATCCTGCTTCTTTCATTTTTTTCAGCAATTCTAAATTTACTCTGTCAACTCTGATTCCATTTGCACATCTCCAGCTCATTTTCTCGTTTAATCCGGATTCTATCATCAAATCACAAAATCTATCCACTCTTTCTGGAAAAAAGGTAAAATTATCGTCTACAAAATCCCAGTCTCGCACTCCTTTTTTATACAGTTCTTTTACCTCTTCCATCACATTTTCAGGACTCCTGAATCTAAATCTTCTCCCATGCACCAGATGGTCTGCACAAAATATACACTGGTAAGGACAGCCTCTTGAACTTAAAATATAATCACTTGGTTGCTGCTTTGCTCCTGCACTAAAATATTTGTTCATTGGCAATAATTCTCTTGCAGGAAGGGGCAAATTATCCAAATCCTTTATCAGTTCTCTTGGCTTGTTTTTTATTATCTTTTTCTCCTTTCGATAATATAATCCCTTAATCTGATTTATCTTCTTTTTCTTGGCTAAATCCAAAAAAGAAAACTCCCCTTCTCCCTGGATGAGATAATCAAATCTTGGAAATTTTTCTAATGTCTCTTCAGGCAAAGAACTTGCATGAATCCCTCCAATAATTACTTTAATATTCTCATCACATAATTCTGCAATTTCATGAGCTTCTTCTATAAGGGAAGTGGTTGCAGTAATTCCAACAATATCTGGATTATATTCCTTGATTTCTTTTTTAATCTGTTCATGATTTAAATCAAAAGCATTAGCCTCTAATATTTTAACAGAAATATTATTTTGTTTTAATACAGCAGCAATATAAGCCAATCCTAACGGAGGAAAAATAGGAGTTATTTTCTTGCTTTGAGCATAAGCATATATCCTGCGATAATTTGGCTGTATGAGCAGAACTTTCATTCTTAAAATTAAAATTGCGGATTTTTAAATTTTTATATGATAGATTTCCGTCACAATTTATTCAGCATCTCCTTAAATATCTCGTGTAACTCTCTCACTTTAAGATTCTCTTTTTTTCCCTTTTTTTTCAAAATATAAATCCCGTTCATTTCCTTGTGTTTTCCGTCATATCCATGCATACCTTTTACTATCTTTTTTCCATACCAATAATTAGGAGAAATCAGAACTCCGGGATTAACCAAAAAAATTAAATCTCCGTAACTTTTGTTGGGCCAGTTTAGTATTTTTCCTTGTTTGAGAGGAAGATTCTTTTTTATATCTTCTAATTCATCTTTGCTCCCCCAATATCTGGCCATATCTGAATCTATAAAACAATCTTTTGTGAAAGGGACATTAATGACTCTCGTTACATCTATCATCCCATGGTCTGATAATATTATATCAAAATCTTCTTTTGAGATAGCTCTGTCTATTTTTCCAATCTCTCTTATAATTTCCATGCTTTTTGTTCCATATCTGTGTCCAGTATTGTCCAAATTCCCAAAGTAAATATATTTTACAGGCAAACCTCCATAAGGAAGTTTATCATCGCTGATTTCAAACCCATATAATTTTTTTAAGGGAATCTTGCCCGTTCTGTGCAAATTCTGCTCTTTTATTAATCTGAAAAAATTAATTAGGCAATCGATAATTAATCTTCCGAATTTTCCAAAACTTTCAAGCCAGATAAAATACTTTATCCATGATAAACTGGACTTATTTTTTTTATAAAAAGTAGCTAATTTATCTGATTTCCCTCTAAAGAAAATTTCCATCCCTCCGTTATGTCCTGGAGGCATCTCCAGGTTCCCCCATTGGTATCTTTTAGTCAATGAAGTCAAATAAGGCGCATATTTTAAGTATTCTGGCTTGAATGCGTCTATCATTATTATTTTGATTTTATTTTCCATTTTACAACAGTTTTTGGGAGTAATATGTTCCGTAAGCATCTAAGACTCCTCTTCTCATATCTTCCCAGGAATTGCCTTTAATCTTTGTAAGTTTTCCGAGATATTTTTCAGCTTCTTTTAACAGCGAAGGATCTTCCAGAGCAAATAAGAGCAGATATGCCGGAAAAAAAATCCGAATCCCAGGATCTCTCCAAGTAAGCAGTGTTTTCCAGTAGCCCCCCCTTTTGAAATACAATAGATTAAGAAAATATTGCGAGGGAAAAGTCAGTTTATTAAACGGAATGTAAGGTTCAAAATAAACATAGGGAAGTTTTTTGTGTAATTTTTTCACCAAATCTTTTCTGTCTTTGAATTTAATTCCCAGATTATTCTCACTGATATATTTTAATGTAAAATCCAAAAAATTTCGGGCTTCTTTCCAAAATTCCAAAGGCTCTTTTATTTTTTCAAATTCCAAGTTTAATTTAAATTTTGTAGCAAAGTTTACTTTTTTAACTAAATCAGGAAATTCAGCATAAGATTTTTTGAATAAATCATTCCTTTCAGAGTAAGTCGGAGCATCATCTTTCTTTGCAAGCAGGAGAGCCTCGGCGCACCCCAAAATTGTTTTCACACAATGATAAATCAAATATTTTTTTTCATCTTTTTGAAATCTCCCATTCAATCTTCTCTCATCAACAGTCATCAGCAAAAAACAGCTTTTGTTGAACAAGTGCCTTATTCCTTCAGATAAATGCAATTCCTCTTTTCGAATATTAATCATTGGTCTTATATCTTTTCCATATAAGATTTTAGTGCTATTTTTTATTTCAAATGTTCTTGTTGTTTTTCTCAAATTTGGAATACGGGAATATTTGATGCATCTTAAATCAACATGAAAAAATTTTTTAGCATCATAAATCTCCTCAGAACTTTCAATGAACTCTCTTCCTCCAAAACCAATTGCTCTTGAACATTTTATTCCAACTTCTTCTAATCTTTTTTCAGAAATCTGTTTTCCTGTAACAACATAGATATCAATATCATTAAATAATCTTCCTTTGTAAAGACTCCCTTCGCCCTTTCCTAGTCCGCCAAAAAGTATGACAGAAATCGGCTTTAATTCTTTCACAATTATTTTTTTAATTATTTCTAAATCTCTTTCTACTGTCTTATCCGCCTTCTTCGATGTGGTGTATTTCATTTTTATTTTCTTGCTTTCTATTTTTATCTTTCTCTTTCAATATTAAAAAGATTGCTATTAATGCCGGGAAAACAGCCATTATAAATAAACCTATTAAGGACATTGAAAAAACCTTAACATTTTCTATTCCGAATAATCCAAATAATCCAATTAATGTGGCTTCTCTTGTACCTAATCCGCTGACTGTAATAGGTATTTGAGCCACCAAAGTAGCAATAGGATATATAGCAATAAAATAAAGGAAATTTATATTTATTCCCAGAGACAAGGCAACAAAATAGACTACGGTATAATTAACGATCCATGCAATGAGGTTAATAATAAAAACACCCAAGAGTGATCTTTTTTTTGGCAAATCTTCATAAAAAGAGTTAAAAGTTATTCTTGCTTTTTCTTTTATGCTTGCAGGTATTAATTTTCTGTAAATAAATTTCAAAAAAAATCTGCTTCTTTCTTTACTATAAAATATGAAAAAAATCACAAGCAGTATAAAAAATAATCCGATTAAATAATTCATTATCATTAAATTTAATTTTTCTCTTAAAACAAAGAATCCAAGAATTATTGCCAGTGAGAAAAGAGAGATTAAATCAAAAACCTTATCAATAACAAAATTGCTAAGTCCTTTGCCAAAAGGAGCATATTTCTTTAAATATTCTGCCCGCATTACTGCTCCTAACTTGCTGGGAGTCACAAGTCCGTAAAAATCAGCCATTAAATTTATCTTAAAACTTTCCCCAAAAGACACAAGTATTTTTTGCTTTCTTGCTAAAACATACCATTTTAATGTCTGAAACAAAAGATAGAATAAAACAAGAAAGAAAGCCACAATTAGGTAAGCATTTGCCTTGCTTATCTCCTTCAAAATTTCTGCTATATTTAATTTTATTAATAAATATACAAAAAGAGCGACACCGATAAAAGGAAGATATTTCTTAATTTTTTTCCATAGCATAAAATTACTAAGAAATGACAGATAAAAATCTTTCTACAGAAATTCTCAGTAATCATTGCATAAAGCAATTTCTACCTTCTATTACAATTATTCTTATATACTCAGTTCTTATACAGATTTTTATGAGAGGTTTGTCTTTGATAATCCCCAATCATAATGGGGCAAGGGTGATAGAAGATTCTGTAATAAAATACAATCAGATGTTTGCAAAGAAATTCAGGAATTTTGAAATAATCGTTGTATGTAACGCCTGTATAGATAACAGTATAAAAATCTGTGAAACATTATCAAAAAAATTCCCGTTAAAAATTATTGAAATTCCTCAAAAAGGAAAAGGTTATGCATTGGTGAGGGGATTTGGTGAAGCGAGGTTTGATTATGTGGGTTTCTTGGATGCTGATAACCCATTTGATTTACAGAAGGTTTCGCAAATGATAGAATATCTGAATCAGTACGATGTTATCATAGCAACAAAATATCTTAAAGGACAGGCGAGGATTCAGGAGTCACTTTTAAGAAGATTAGTTTCTCTGGGCGGAGGGGTTTTTTCCAAATTCTTTTTCAATTTAAATCTCAGAGACACGCAGGCAGGGGCAAAGTTTTTCAAAAAGAAGATATGGGAAAATATTGACAGGGATTTTCTTTGCTTGGGATTTGATTTTGATATAGAATTTTTATATAAAGTTTACAAAGCTAAATTTGAAATTTTGGAGTATTATCTTCCCCAGTTAAAATATGAAAAATTCAGCACAGTTAGACTTAAATATCTTCCAGGAATGGTTTTCAGATTATTAAAAATGAGGTTTAAATGAAATATATTCTTCTCACTTTTGACCTTGAAGAATTTGATTTGCCGTTAGAATTCGGACAGTCAATTTCCAGGGAGAAAATTTTTGAAACTTCAAAGCAAGGTTTAATCAACCTTGTTGCTCTTCTGAACAGATATGACATTACAGCCACTTTCTTCACAACAGCAGCTTTTGCAAAAAAATATCCTTTGTTATTGAAGGAAATTTCAGAAAAACATGAAATAGCGTGTCATGGATATACACACTCTGATTCTTATATACAGGATATTTCAAAAATACAATCTGCTAAAACAGAAATAGAAAAAATAATTGGAAAGGAAGTCAGGGGATTTAGGGCTCCAAGATTTGAGATTACAAATATTCATTTATTATCTGGTTTAAGTTTTTTGTATGATTCTTCAATACACCCCACATTTATTCCAGGAAGATATATGAATCTGAACAAATCCAGAAAAATTCATAAAATCAGTGAAATTATAGAAATTCCAATTTCAGTTCTTCCGATAATCCGGTTGCCGATATTTTGGCTTGCATTTAAAAATATGCCATCATTCTATTCCAAAATTTTCACCCGCATTAATTTTTTGCCTGATGATTATACTCTTCTCATGTTTCACCCATGGGAATTTGCAGATTTATCGTCGATAAACATACCAAACTACATAAAAGGAAAAAATAAAAAATTACTGAAAAAATTAGAGGACTATATCAGGTTTTGCAAGAAGAGAGGATATTTGTTTTTGAATGTGTTGGATTATTTACAACATTATAATAAGATTTAAAAACTGCATATAAATCTCGAATATATGGAACAAACACAAGAGCAAAGAATTGTCAATCATCTTATTGAAGAGAATAAAAAAAATGATAGAGATATTATTTATTCTAGTTGTATGGATCCTTGTTTAGAATTAAATTCTGATTTAACTGAAATCGTTTTAAGAGAAAATTCTTCAGTTTTAGAAAGGAGAAAAAGGAAAATGGTTTATGAAGGAAGAAGAGAGTCAAAAATAGATGAGAGATTTAATTCAAAATTATGTGCAGAGGAAATAAAAAAAGTAAAATTAGACGTTTGGGAGATAATTAAAAATGTTCCTGGAGCCACAATAGAAAGTGTTTTGATTAGCTCCATCCCTTTGGGATTTTTGTCTGGACTAGCAGGAGGAATAGCCCATTTGATTGGGCAACATGAAATAGGAAATTATCTTTTGTCAGGTTTGTGTGGTGGGGTATTAGGAGGTATTTTGCTTGGAATGTATGCATCAATGTCTAGTGTTGGACCCCCAGGAGAATCTGAACCAATTTCAGCACTAGCCAACATAGGTGATGAGATTAGTTGGTATAGAAAAAAGATTAAAGAAATAACACAGACTTAAAATTAAATATCTCAGATTATCTTCAAAAAACAAATAATCAAAGATTCTTTAGATAATTCCAAGATTCTCTTCTCTGCTTTTTTGAAGGCATTTCTTTTAATTTTGATTCTTCCCAATTAATATCTAATTCTAAACAAGAATAACCCTGATAATTATCTTCTTTTAATAAATTCAAAAATTCTTCCCAATTAATATTCCCTTCACCTAATGGCAGATGGTCATCCTTATCTCCTTTATTGTCATGAATGTGGATATTCCAGACTTTATATAATTCATTAAAAAATTCCTTTGGAGATTTTATTGTATTTGCATGACCAGTGTCAAAAGTAATACCTATATTTTCCAAATCTTTTACAGCATAATTTAAATCTTCTGGAGATTTTAGGATTTCTGCAATTTTGTTTCCGAAATGGTCTGTTACAGGCAGATTTTCCAAACATAATTTAACTTCCTTGGCATAAACATTCAATTCTTTCAAAGAATTTCTAAGAGCATCTAGATTTTCTTTATACTGATTTTGGTTTTTGCAAAATCCTCCATGAACAGTTACAATTTTAGAGCATAATTGCTTAGCCATTTCAAAACTTTTTCTGACTTCGTTTATACTAAATTTTCTAATATTAGTATCTAAAGAAGCTAAATCAAACACCTTCCCAGCCAATTCTTTTACTTGGTTATATCTGTGAGGCATAAGATGGAGTATTATTTCTAAATCTCCTGCTATGTCTTTTATCTTTTCTAAAGTTTCTTTTTTGTATGTTGAAGGTCCAAGTAAGGGATAATCCAAGACAAATTCTATACAATCACAACCTAATTCTTTGGCAAATTCAAATTCAGAAGTCCAAGAATCTTCCTCATATCCTGCTAACTTTATAAATATTCCCTTTTTCATTCCTTCCTCCAAAAATCCTTCAAATGACCGAAGACTGCTTTAACTCCCCGCAAATTTAGCATTAAATCATCCCAGTCTTTCATACTAATAAATCTTGCTAAAACATATTTCGGTGTCAGAAATATAGTATAAATCTTTCCACAAATTGCAGCAATTTCATTTGCCTCAGAATCTTTTGTTTTTAAAACAGGCTCTCTCATATCATATCTTTCATAATCCTCTGGAGAAAATAAAAATCCCTTTTTCTTTTTAGCATCATTCCATAAGGGGGTTCCGGGATAAGGAATTAATATTGTTGCCTGAAGTAAATCTGCTTTTCCTGTTTGCATTAAATTTTTGGCAAGTTCAAAGGTTTTCATGGCGTCTTCCTTCATTTCCCACGGATAACCAACAATCATGGTTAAATGAACAGTGAGCCCGGCTTTTTTTGCCATTTCACATCCTTTAACTATGTCCTCAACTGTTATTCCTTTGTTCAGTTTATCAAGCGTTTTCTGGTTGGCGCTCTCTAATCCAAATTTTAATAACCTAAATCCTGCTTTTTTCATTAAATCATAATCATCTTGTTCTAACACTCCAAACCTCATGTTGCACGAATATCTTATTTTTTTATTATATCCTCTTTTAATTAATCCTTTGCATAACTCTCTCAACCAGTTTCCAACCATCAGTGTTCCTGAATCATCAAAAATTTCTTTGGCATTGTATCTTTCGATTAACATGCCTATTTCATCAAGAACATTTTCTGTGCTCCTAACCCTAAATTTAGGATACATCCTTGGCCAGGAACAAAACTTGCACTTTCCCCACCAGCAATCTCTTCCAGACATAATATAAAAATACGGTTTTCTGGAAATATTATACTCTTTTTGATAAAGTCTCCATTTTGTCAAATCTCTGTCAATAAATCCAACGTCATCCAAATTATGTATTAATTGAAACTGCCCAGAACTTAAAATTTTCTTATTTTTTCTGTAATAAATTCCTTTTGGAATTTTTTTTAATTTCTCATCTATCCAATCACACAAGTCAGAAAGAGCAAAGTCAAAATCCCCCCCACACAAAACAAAATCAACTTTTGAATTTTTCATGCTTTCTTTAGGAAAAGATGTAACATGGTCTCCCAAAATTGCAATTTTCATTTCAGGAAATTTTTCTTTTAATTTATCAATCATTTTCCAGTGCTGTTTAATGACAGGAGTTTTTGTTTCAAAAGCAAACAAGTCTGGTTTCTGTTTTTCAATCTTTTTAACGAAATCTTTCCAGAAAATTTTTTCAGCCACAGAATCAATCCAAATAACTCTATGTCCTTTATTTTTCAGCAGAGTTGCTGCACTTCCGAGAACAACAGGAAATAAATAACTTGGATTAGAAAACCACTGAAACTGCCTGTTCTGGCTAAGTAACGCTATTCCTTTTTTGGATTCTGTCGGAGGATAACCAATGAGAATTTTCATATATTGCTTTTAAATGAAGATTATTATAAATTTTTCCCTATGCCAAAATATCTTTAAAATAGATACTAAAGGACTTTTTGACTAGAATAAGCTATTTTTGAATATAACAAATCCCAAGATTATTATCATAATCTGAAAAGCATTGATAAGATAAATAACATCTTTCTCATAAACTTTCTTGGTTCTTTTAATTTTCTTAAGAATTTTAATTGCCAAATGTTCCAAACCATAAATTTTTTCATAAGGCATTTCCAGACTCCCATACTCATTTACTCTTGCAAAACTCTCTTTTTTTAATTTCCCCCTTATTTTCAATCCGGTTTCCAGGATATAAGGAATAAAAAAGAAAATTGCGATTTTTTCTATGTTTCCTAAGACAGCAATAACTGCAATTAATGCACCTACCGAATAAGTTATTACATCACCTGGAAAAACTTTTGCAGGATATTTATTGAAAATATAAAAGCCGATTAATGATGCAACCATGCACAGACTAATAATGCTCAGCCATTTATGTCCAAGTATGAATGTTGTTATTGATAATGCAGATAATATTATGATTCCCTGACTTGCCTCTAATCCATTATATCCCGCGATAAAATTAAATGTCGCAGATGCTCCAATGATTCCTACCGGAATAAAAAAGAGGGGATAGAAAAGTCCGAATTCAATTCCCATCATGTTTGACTCTCCAACATTAACAATTATAAGAGGTATTGAAGCAAAAAACAACAGAATTAATCTTGATTTTCTCGATAATCCTCCTTTTCTCCAGCCAAGAAGGTCATCCATAAAACCTACAAAAGCAATTATTAAAATAACACTCAATGATGCAAATATTTCTATCAGATTGTCGCTTGATTTAAAATAAAAAGTTTTTATAGCCATATAACTCATTGTTCCGAGTATAAATCCCAAAAAAACACTTACTCCCCCTGAACCAGCAATATTTTTCGGATGTCCTTTTTTATTCATGTCTTCCCAAACAAGTCCAATCTCTCTTGCTTTCTTAATCCAAATCGGGGTTAAGAATAATACTGTGAAAAAACTTAATAGCAGAGGTAATAATAAAATAACATTCATTTTAACTATATTTTCCCAAATCAGCCATTTTTAATTCAGAAGGATATTCTGTACTTAAATACTCTTTATTTAACTGAATATCTAAAGGATAATTAATCTCCCAAATCTTAATTGGTCCTTGAAATCCCTTATATTCAACAAAATCCCCGATGTTTAGCTCTTGCTGTTTGAGATTTTTAATAAGGGGATTTTCCTGTGTATGCGCTAAGACAAAATTATCTGATTTTTCATTAAATAAATATAATCTAACTATTTGTGAATCAATAGTCCTTCTACTTAGATAAAATGCTGCTCCAATTATATTAACATTTATACCTCCCGAAATCTCTTTTAATTTGGGATATAAAAATACTCCAGAATGCAAACCAGAGTTAAAATCAATCAGTTGTTCATTTATATAAAGAAATCTTAATGGGATATAATATTGTTTTCCATTATAAATAAAGATTGTAACTGGTTGTAGGAATTTCTCTCCAGATTTCTTTAATATAATAGCCCCCACAACTGCCTCCTTTTCTGGAAAAAGAATTTCTTTCCCTTCTTCTTCCCAAATTACATCTTCATCAACAGCAGTTCCTCCAACATACACATAAATTGTTTCATTACTTGTTTCTTGAGTTTGTTTTTCATCCATAGAAAATGGTGAAATCCAAGATAATCTATCATAATTTTTATCAGACCCAATACTTGAATATGCAGTATATTTCCCAATCTCAGTAGAATCTATTAAGAGATGAGTAGTATTATGAGCATATAGAAATTCTAAAGCAGCTTTTTTATCTGTGCCTGTTAAAACATATCTCCCCATTAGATGATTCCAATAACCAATAGCATTACCACCATCTAAAATTGTAGCACGATTACCTATGGATTGTAACCAATAACCATAATCCCACCAATGAGCAAATACAGCATTTTCTGGCGTATTTTCTCTAACCCATTCCATAGCTTCTTGCCATTGCCACTGATATTGTCCAGGAGCCATATTCTCTGCGGTATATTTATCTTGCTGGAAATATGTCCATAATGTAAAAATAGAAGCAAGGATAATTATAATGGCAATGATTCCAATAAAAAATTTCTTTACATCATTTTTCTCTCTAAGATAATTTCTTGGAATTTTGAAAAATAAAAATGCTACTGCTACAGGACTTATTGCACCTAAAACCATGATTAACCTTATTCCTCCCCGTGCACCGATAATCCCTAATGTTAAAATAATAAAATACAATATATAAGCAAAATTAAATTCCTCGAATAAATGAAAATCCCCTTCCCTATAATTCTTATAATAAAAATATCCAAAACTTCCTAAAAAGAATAACCAACCCCCAAAATAAATTACAAGACTTAATGCATTTTCCCCATTCAACTTGCTATCAGAAGAATATCGACTAAAAATTAAACATGTAAGAAAAATAAAATAACTAAATGTTAAAAATCTTTTATCTCTCTTTTTTAATTCTTTTATTAAATGATTGAACAATAATACAGACCCTGTAAAAAATAGCCAAAAGAATAAAGGAATATTTAGGATAATTGGTCCAAAATTACTTCTCCAATCAGTTGCAAAATAAGGTTGTTTATTTTCCGCAACAGTCATACTAAATCTGTCCATCATTGGATGTATTAAAGAATTTTTTACGTTAGTTATCTGATTAAGGATAAATTTCGGCCCCAAGAAAATTAAGATAATAATAAATAAGATTAAAAAAGAGAATAATAAATAAAATATTCTCTTTGGGAGTTTTATTTTGCTTCTTATTTTTTTTAATTTATCGTTTTTCATTAAAAATAAACTTGCTCCAACAATTATGAAGATACCAATAGCTACTCCGGTGGAAGTAGAAGAGATTATGCTTTTTAGGAGATATCTGGAAGAGAATAACATCATCAATGCTAAAGAGACAAAAAGCCATAAAGAATAAATCCAAAATTTTTTATTTTTTATTTTTCCAAAAATAAATGCTAATAAGAATGCTGCAGGAATTGTAAAGAAAATAAAAATTACTCCTCCCCAAACCAAAGCCATACATGCAGTCATGATTCCTGCTAATAGTCCAAAGATTACTCCTTTCTTTAATTTATCAGATGTGAAAGCTTCTAAGAAAAAATAAAAAGCCATGAACATAAAAAAGAATGCAGCAGACTCTTTTTCCGGAATTCCGGCAATTGTTCTTGGAAGCAGCGAGGGAATAAGTGCAAAAAATCCTGTTGACACAAGAGCAATTATATTTCTTGTTTTTTTGTTTTCTCTGTAAAATATCTTTCTTGCAAAAAGAAAAAATGCAATTATTGTTAATCCAAACATTACTACAGGAAATATTATAGCAGAAAAAGTGACACTGATATCACTATTAAAAATATGAATGAATTTGTGAAACCAGGCTATCATATATGGGAGTAATATCATTTCTTTAGAAGTGTTTATTGGATTACAAACTGTTCCAGAACAAATTTCTGCTAAAGGGACAGAACGCATAGTATCAATCAAAAAAAGTTTTCCGTGTTCAACAATGTATTTTGCCCAACGAAGGAAAAGAAAAGGATCTAAATCAGGACCAAGAGTCCAGGTTCCTGTGGTGATGTCTTTTAATTTAGGAATGTTCCTAGTCCGGATAAAAATTCCAATAAAAACAATAAATGACAAAATTAAGTAATAAATCCAGTCTTTTTTCTTTTTCAGGAAATTAATTATCTTATCTTTCCTTGCTCCCAACTCATCCTTTTTCACAGGTATCTTTGCAACATCTTTCGCAATCTCTTCTTCTTTTTCTGCAACCTCTCTTGTGATAGCAGGTTCAGGAGTTGTTTTTTCAATTTCTTTGCTAATGTCTTCAATCTCTTTTTTATCTTCTTCCATTTAATCTCTTACAAATTTGAGTCTTATTTAAATATTTCTTTGTTAACTGAAAAGAACAGGAGTGAGATAGACCTCTATTGCAGCAGCAATAATCAGTATAATGATTGCTATGAAAAGGAGCAATACGACATTTCCCAACACCCTGAAAAATCTTTTGTCTCTAAATCCATGTCTTGCTACCCCAACACCAAATATTCCTCCTGCCAGAGCAGTTATAAAATAAGCGGCAATTTCAGGAAAACCATGAATCATATATCTCGCTATTCCTAAAGGCACTTCCATAATTTTGTATTCTGTAAAAATTCCTACTGCTGCAGATATGACACTGGCATTCCATGCTAAAACAAAGATGGCTCCTGCTCCAAAGATTAATGAAAAAATGAGCGTGAAAATCATCACATACATATTATTCTCTAAAATTGACAGGAATCTCATAATTTTTGTGGCAGAACCTGTTGTCATGAGTATATTGCCAAAAGAGTATTGTGAGACACAATCTTCGATATTCCCAGGGCTGTTTATATTGCAGTATGTTTCTATCTGTGCATTGAATAAAATTGAATCCTGTAATATAATCCCCCAGATTGAGAACGCAACTATAAATCCTAAAAAAAGCCACATAAATGCATAGATGGCATCTTTATGAACCTTCCAGACATCCCTGAAGCCTTCTATTTCCTCATCCTGTTTTTCTTCATTTTTGATTATAAAATACATGAAAGGAAGAGAGAACATCACGCAAAAGGTTACAACAATCATGCCAGAGAATTTTGACAGTACAGCATCAGTTGAGAAAAACCAGTGAACGAGCAAAAGTGAGAGCGATGCATAAAGCAGACCGATGAAAAACATCTTCCATTCCCCCTTTTCAACTCTTTTTGGATTGACCAAGGACTCTAACATGTTCGGATAAGGCAAATATAACTTTTAAATATTTGTGATGTGATAAATTTTTAAATCCGCCATCCCCCCCAACCACCACCTGAATTATGCTCACTTCGTTCACAATTGATATAAATTATTACCCAAAAAATTATACATCAACTTGCAGATATTTTAATTATATTTCTTCAGTTATTTTTACATTAACAGTTTATATTAATTATACATCAATCTGCGAGCGTTAGCAAGCAGTAACTTTTTATAATCTTAATTCTTATTCCAAACATGAACAAGAAAAAGAGGTTTGACAAGATACTAAAAGATATTAGAGATATTAAAATACAAGGAGCAAGGAATATTGCAAAGGCAGCATTAGAGGCATATTTTCTGTTTCCTGGCAAAGCAACAAAAAGAAAACTCCTGTCTCTGCGTCCGACAGAGCCAATGATGGAGAATGTTCTGGACATGGCTGAAAAAGAAAAATCCCTGAAAGAGATACATAAACACTTTAAAGAGGCGCAGGATAAAATAAATAAAAAAGTGTTTAAGCTGATAAAAAATAATGATGTTATTTTCACGCACTGCCACAGCACTAATGTTGTCAATGCCCTGATTTATGCAAAAAAGAAAGGCAAGAAGTTTGAAGTTTATAACACAGAGACTCGTCCGTTATATCAGGGAAGGCAGACTGCAAAGGAATTGAGAAGAGCAGGGATTAAAGTTACAATGTTTGTTGACAGCGCTTTTGGAGTCGCCTTAAGTAAAGAACAAGGAACAAAAAAAGCAGACAAGGTTTTTCTCGGAGCAGATGCCCTGCTGAAAAACAGAATAATAAACAAGATTGGAAGTGAAGTCATCGCACGAATTGCAAAACAGGAAAAGATTCCGGTATATGTAATAGCAGATTCTTGGAAAACAACGAAAAAGCAAGTGCCGATTGAACAAAGAAAACTGAATGAAGTCTGGAGCAAAGCACCCCAAGGCATAAAACTCAAGAACCCGGCGTTTGAGTTTGTGGATAGTAAATATATAAAGAAAATAATAAGTGAAAAAAGCAAATAGAAAGATTTAAATACTTCTAACCAATATTTATGTGTATGAAAATTAGTAAGGAAGATTTGTTAAGAATTAATCATGGGTTTGGAGGAAATCTTCGAAATGATTCTAGTTTGGACTTTGCAATTAGCATACAAGATAACCCTAAATTAGGTTCATATAGAAAATTAGCTTATTTATGGAGGGCAATTTTAGTTGATCATCCATTTTCAGACGGGAATAAAAGAACAGCAACTTTTTTCGCTTTAAAGTTTGCAGATGAAAATAAAAAACAAATAGACAGGGAATTAATTATTCATCATGCTCTTTCAATTGCAAAAAATAACATAACAAATATAAGACAAATAGAATGGAGGCTTAAAAATTGTATAAGATGACATTAAAACAATCACAAATTAACAAAATTCTGAAAAAATACAAAGATGTATTTGAAACTCTTAAAAATTATGACAAAACAAGAGAATTGCCTTTTCAGAGAAAAAGAATTGATATAACTTTATCAGTGAAAACTATCAATAAATTAAAAGCCATCAAACAAAAGACAGGAAAACCAATTTCCCAGATAATCGAAAGTAAGTTTAAATAATAGAAGCATATTACAAAAATAATCATGGAAAAAGGAAAATAATTATTTTTTGGAAATTATCATTCCTCGCTTTTCCCTTACTATTCCTCCCCACCATCAAACACTCCCTTCAATTTATCCTCAACATTGCCGTGCTTTGTGAGGTCTTCGGGGATTCTATATTCAACCCATTTAACCTTTTTTTTATCAATGGCATCCTTCAGGTTTTTTTCATGCGGACTCAACCTCGATTTTCCGCTTTTGATTTCAACAAAAACAACTTCATCAATTTTCTTTTCATCCATTCCCTTAAAGCAGATAAAATCTATGGGTTTTCCGATAAACCTGCATTCTGTCGGAAGATATTGAAAATCAGGCAGATAAGGTGCCAGCTGCTCTGAAAAATGCCCGCCTAAAACTGCCCTTGATTTTAGAATAGCATCTTTTCTGTGATCAGGAAGTGCTGCCTCCCAGTATTTATCTCTCTTAAATGCTCCTGCCTTATGCCCAATCCAATAAGCAACAGCCAAGCCAATTAAAAAGACAATAATTAGAATAATAGTTATTAGTTCCATTTTATTTCCTCTTGTTAAACAAAACCTGCCCTAAAAATCCAATTAAGAATAACACAGCAGCAATCAGATAAATAACTGCTCCTGTTGAATCTTCTCTTAAAAGAAACCTGACTCCTCCGATTCCAAATATCAGACTTCCAATCAAGAACCATACAGGATGTGCAAATATTTTTCGTATTTTCATTTTCCCTTCCCCTGCGCTTCTGTTATCATTGCATTAAACTCGTGTCCGATTTTCTCCATGCCGTTTTCAAGTTCTTTCTTGACATCTTCCAGCTTTGTAATCTGCTCTGCAATTATCTCTTTTGTTTCAGGAATGCTTTTTTTCACCAAATTCCCGCTGCCAACATCAACATTCAGGTCTTCTGACTCAAGTCTTGCTTTTGCAAATATGCCTCTGCCAATCGGAGCAAAAATCTCTCTGTCCTTTTTTCCGACTAATTCATCAAGCCCTGCACTTAATGTATTCATTTCAGCAATTCCTTGCTCAACTGCCTGCAATTGCTGTTGCAGTTGCTTAATCTGTTGCTCATACATGCTTAGCTTGAATATTAATTCCTGCTGTTCTCGTTCTTTATCTTCAGATTGCTCTTGCTTTTCTTCTGCCATGTTTTGAGAAGAAGAAGTAGGTTTTTAAGATTATTGGGTATTGAGATTGTCAAAACATAGGGAGTTTGATTAAATTATCTTCTTTTGTCAAATGTAGGGTGTTTTAAAATAGAATTGCTAAATTAACTATAAGTAAAATCTCTAAAAGGGTTAGAATAATTATAAAGAAAGTTAATCTTTCATTATTCCATAACTCTATTAATCTCAAACCATCAGCAGTTAATCTAAAATGAGGTAGTTTTTGAGTTTCCCTATCAACTCCTGCATAAGCAATAATTTTGTCTTCTTGTAAAACAACTAAACTATCCCTTATTTCTTGGGAATTTTCATACCCATGAAAAGCATGGCTTGGATAACCCTCATAAAGTTTTCTCAAATATTTTCTAATTTTGTAAATGACTAAATCTTTACCAAAAATCAATCTTTTAATTTCCTTTAACATTTTCCCAAACTATTCAGAAGAAGCTCAACCCATTTATTAGGATTATTGATTTCTAAACTACATTTTACATTAACAGAATTATCAATCACGCGGTAGTGTCAAATCTTAAACAACCTTAAACACTTTTCTTAAAATCGTGCTGAAAATCATGATAAAGATTAAATAAAACCAAAACCAGCTCAAAAATCCGAAAAACTTTGGTTCTCCCAATATTTCAAAAAAATCACGGAACCATCTAAAAAATAAAATAAACGGAATGCCTGTAAACATAACAGCCCTGCTTGTTAATTTAAATGTTCTCGGAATAAACTGCATCTGTTTCTGGGATAATTCTTTTATTTTTTCAGGATGTTCTTTATATTTTTGCATCTCTTCCTGGAGAATCTTTTGCTCCTTTCTTAATTCCCGCAGTGCTTTCTGGTCTGTTGCATATTTTTGTATTAGTGTTGTTATAATTGAAATAATAAGAACAACAAAGAGCATGCCAAAAGTAAGATTCCAGTTTAACAATGCTCCTACACTTGGGTCTAAAGCAGCATGCACAGAATCTTTTATGAATGTAATTTTATCCCATAAAGAAAAAATTATTAGTGATACAGCCATAACAAAAATTATCGGAAAAAAACTCCCTTCTTTTTTCTTGTCTATCTTTTCAGTTGTATTTTCTTTTGCATCTTCTGCTTTGTTTTCTTCATCCATTTTTTATAAAAACAAAATTAGTTTTAAAAGGTTTGTAATTATCCTCCCATGAACTTTCTCATTGCAGGAGCCATGTCCATCTGGTGTTGCTGGGCAATGTTTTGATAGAACTGGAAGAATATCATAATTACCAATAATATTGCAGTTCCTGAAACCAGAGCTCCGAGCAGGTTGGTGAAAGATGCTAAAAATCCAATCGCCAGTCCTCCCATCACAGTCAAAGGCATGATATATCTTTCAAGAATGCTTTCCAAAACCCTCTCATCCTGCCTAAATCCTGCTATTTGCAAACCAGATGAAGCAATTTTATGAGCCTGAGTCTTTGCATCCATGCCAGATGTTTTAACCCAGAATACAGCAAACAAAGTTGAAAGAGCCATGAAAAACAAGATATGTGTCAGCCCCTGAATTAAATAACGAAGCATAAATCCTCCCCTGATAGTTAATTCTAATAAGTTAGTAGAGCCCATCCAAAATGCCAACCCAGAAACTGCCTGTCCGTCAACAAAATGCCCTAAAAAACTGAAATATGAAGCGAATTTTGCTACACCCACACATTCTGTAGCACCAGTAAGGCACGGAGCAGCAGCATTTTCCAGCATACCCCCGAATAATTGCAGACTGGCAATTAATGCAGCAGTTAAAATTACAGGAATTACAGATGCATAAAAAAATGACAATGGCCATTTCACGCTATAACCCCTGATTTTTCCGTAAGATAATGGAATCTCAACTTTCAGTGACTGAGCCCATACAACAATCAGGAAAATTATAATTGTTGCGAGAATTGCTCCAAGGGCAGATGCCAGTTCTATAGGATATTTGTTGATTATTGATTGTATTAAAACAAAAACCTTACCAGAACATGCTGTATTTGCAAAATCAAATAAACAATTTCTTCCTTGCTGGTTTATGAACTGAAATGCACTTGTGATTAATCTCCATGAAACTCCTGCTCCGATAAACAATGAAACACCTGAGCCAAATCCCCATTTGCTTACAACATCGTCCATATAGTATATTGCCAGTCCTCCGAGTATCAACTGAATTATAACTAAAGGAGCAAATCCAGGCATTGCTTCTAATCCTTTCATCAAAACATAAATCACGGCTTCTAAAATTATAAAGAAAAATACCAAAAGTTTTTGAATTCCTTGAAAGAATTTTCTTCCGTCAGGAGTTGTAGTGTCAATGTTTATTATTCCTGCACCAGTGAGCAACTGCAGGATAATAGAAGCCATTACAATTGGACTAATACCAAGAGAGATTATTGAACCAAAATCAGTTCCCATAATAATCGCAAGATACTGAAATCTCTCAAGAGCATTATTAGACATTCCAAAAAGCGGAATGTTCGCAAGCACAAAAAACGCACCAAGAATTATCAGTGTCCATTTGAGCTTAACCTTGAAACTGACTTTTTTTTCTTCAGGACTCCTCACTTCAGGTACAAAGTTGAATATTTTTCTGATATTCATTTTACTCAAACTCTTTTAACCCTTTCATTTTAATAAAATCTCACCACCCTTTTTCTTAACTTTCTCTATTGCTTGTCTTGAAGCCTGCTTTGCTTTTATAATTAATTTGTCTTTAACTTCTCCTTCTCCTAAAATCTTATAATCATGCAAGTCAATTTCTCCTTTTGAATTTTTGTACTTCTCAGCATTTGCCTGAATTTGCCCGAGGTTTATTCTTTTCCTTTTATCTTTCTGTGTTTTCTTGCTCGTTATTCCCTGTTTTCCGAAATATTTGTTTCCATATAGTTTTGTAATCAGAGTTTTTTTCTGGTCAGCCCTTTTTCCACTTCCAGCCATTCCTTTTCCTCCGCGATGTCCCGAACCCTTTCTTTTTTTTCTGGCTCCGCCCCCATGAGTGCCCATATTCCTTCCATGCATTCTCGATGATTTTTTTCTCTTGTGTGTTTTCATAACATCCTCATAATCAAATCATTTATTTTTTCACCATTATTTCCCAAAACACCCTTTCCGACTCCAAAATGTTTCTTGCTGTCAATCCCTTTTCTCGGAGGATGCAACCTGAAAAAATTCTTTATCTTTCCGCCTCTTTTTTTAACAAGCTCCTTATGAGTTTCTTCATTTATATCACCATATGCCACAAAATTCCTTAATTTTTTTATCATTCCCATTTGTTCTTTTGTTGGCTTTTTAATTACAATGCAGGAATATTTTTTTCTGAGTTTTAATCTGTTGAAAGTTTCAGCTATGCTTTTTTCCACTCCAACCTGTCCTCTGATTCTTATAACAGCTATCATTTTCTTCCTCCCACATTCGTCTTTTTCAAAGCATCAACACATGCTTTAATTAAATTAAATGAAGTTCTTTTTTTTCCAAAAGTCTTGCTATAGACATCTTTAATTCCCGCTAATTTTAGAATCTTCTTTAATTCACTTGCAACAACAAGTCCTGTTCCCTGCGGTGCAGGAATTAAAGTTATTTTTACACTTCCGGCTTTTCCAGTAACTTTAAACGGAATAGAATGAAGTTCTGAACAAGAGCAGTCAAATCCAGAACATGCTCTGTTTACTTTGAAGATGTTTAATTTAGCTTTTCTTATTGCTTTATCTCTTGCAGGTAATGTTTCTTTGGCTTTGCCTGTTCCGATTCCCACATGCCCGTTCTCATCTCCGACAACAGCCATTGTAGAAAAACTTGGAATATTTTTTGCTTTTGTTTTTCTTTGAGTCTGTCTCCATGCCCTTCTTTTACCGCCCCCGAACTTTCCCTTGGATTGTCCAATAGA
The DNA here is from genome assembly GCA_964495875.1 of Candidatus Woesearchaeota archaeon. Lineage (GTDB taxonomy): Archaea > Nanobdellota > Nanobdellia > Pacearchaeales > GW2011-AR1 > JAGLWP01. Next base: position 22,030 of record CAZBWB010000002.1, read on the forward strand.
AATCAAATCAGACTTAACATGAATTAATGTATCAACAATTTGTGATTCCAATATTTTCCTTCCAGAATCAAGAATCTCATCAATCTCTTTTATTTTTCCTTCTCTCACTTCTTTTCCGAGTTTTGTCTTTGGTTCCCAGCCAGCCAATGCTTCTTCCCTAATTTCTTCTTCAGTTTTTTTTCCTCTCCTCTCAGGAACCTTTTTCTGTTCCTCTTCCTTAATTTTCTCAATCTTTTCTTTTTCTCCTTTAATCTCTTTCTCCAATTCTTCTTTTAATAATTCTTCACTAATTTCTTCGGCAGTTTTTTCTTCTTTAGGCATTTTTTTCTATGTTGGATTTAATTTGTTCAAAAATATCTGAAAAATCTTTTTTCATGTGCTTTCCTTTTATCCTGTTTTCCTCTGGAAAAAATTTTTTGTCATATTTGAGTTTGATACCTGCATCAACAAGTCCGTTCAAAAAGGCATATGTTTTTGTCTTGTGCAAAACTCTCTGCATTCCAAAATCCAGTATTGGATTTTCTAATTTTTCTTTAATAATTTTTTTACCAATTAAAAATCCAGTTAAATATGAAGCCGGAATTGATTTTAAACTTCCCATAGATTCTTTTGGCCATTCGTATTTTATCAAATCTTTTGAATTCACTCCAAATTTGATTTTATCCTGCGCTTCTTTGCTCATTATGTATTGTGCAGAAATATATCTGTTGCTCTTTCTGAAAACTATTCTCGGACTTCCACCTTTCAAAAATCTTATTCTCTTTCCATAATCTGTTTTATGTTCCCTTCTTCTTCTTTTTGCGATTTTCATTTTTTCAAACCCCTGATATATTCTCTCAAGTGCGCTTTGCTTCTAAAAACCCTGTTCCTTATTTTGTTCCTGATATCCTTTACTTCATCTCTGTTCAATCTTCCTTCCTTTTTTAATTCAGCAACATATGCTCTTAATTTTCTTGTTAATGTTACATATATTTTTTTCCGGATATTCACTCTCTTTTTAATTCTTCCAATACCCCTCTTCTTCCTTTTGATTGTTGTTTTTTTTCTTCCTTTAACATCTCTAATCATTATTGCACCGTCTTTCTTCAAATCTTTTATATCCTGCTTTGTGATAGCCTCTTTAATTTCATCAAGCCTTGGTTTTACAAATATGATTCTTTTTTCTCCAACCTTCAATGCCTTTGCCGCTAATTTTTTCTTTTTTCCTAAATTCATTTTTTCTTCTCCTTTTTATTTTCTTTAGTTGATTCTTCCTTCTTTTCCTTGGTTTTTTGTTTCTTTTCAGCCTTTTTCAAAAATTTTTTAATATTCAGATTACTAATCTCTATTTTTTTTTCTTTTGCCTTTTTTGCTATTTCTATTTTCTTCTTTTTTCCTATTTTCCCGAGAATAACAACCGCATTTTTTTTCACATTTTCCAAATCTTTCAAACTGTCAATTTTAAAAATTTTTTTAGATTCATCCTTGCCTTTTTTATACCCAATCCCAACTCTGGCAGGATAACCTTTTCTTCTTTCTCTAATCTTGTTATCCCTTCCAGTAGGTCTTCTCCATTTTTGCTTTTTCTTTCTTCCTTTTCCCAGTTTTGAATACCTGCTGTATGTTCTTCTTAAAAATTTAGTCATTTTTTATTTCCCCTAATTTTCTATTTAATTCTTCGGTATCTTGAAACAAAATCGTTTGATTTGCAATATCTTCTGTAAAGGATAGATTAACTCCTTTCTTAATTGCTAATATAATTTTTTTCCTTTTTGCTAATGCATAACCAATTTCTATGAACATACCCTCACTTTTCTCATTTGAACGTACAAATACAAGAATACAATCACAAGTATCAAGTTCTTTTAAGACATGATTTAATATCTGTTTCAAGGTAAATTTCTTCTTCATAAATAAATCTTCATCCATAAAGGCAGAATATACTTCATGTCCCAACTTTTTTAAGATATTGGATATTTTTGTCAAAGTTATCTCTAATTCGTCTGGATTTTCTCCCACAAATTTATAGGCAATATAGATTTTCATCATATCTCCCTCCCTGCTTTATTTGTGATAAAAATTCCGTCCTGGAAAATTCTCCTGTCTTTCATCGGAACTCTCGTGGCTTTTTCAAAATTTGCAGCAACTTGTCCGGTAACTTCTTTATCCAGTCCGCTGACACTGACTGTTTCTTTATCAGCTTTAACCTCAACTCCTTCAGGAATTTTTACTTTTCTAGGAACTTTCTCTCCAAGAAAATTTTTTATCAATGCTTCATTATTCTGCACTTCCACACTTATCGGAAAATGACTAAAACAAATTTTTAATTTGTATTCAAATTTTTCCTGAGCACCTTTAATCATGTTTTTAATATGAGAGGCAAGAGTGTTTATTCTCTTTTTTTCCTTCTTTGTAGCCTTTTTATTTCCGATAATTATTTGATTGTCCTTTTTTTCCAGTATGAGATTTGTAGTGTCAAACTCTTTTTTATTCTCTCCTGCAGGACCTTTTGCTTCAATTATATCTCCATTTACATTAACTTCAATTCCTTCAGGAATTTCAATTGTTTGGAACAATTCTTTTTTCATTTTAAATTAGGCAAAAATCATATTTACTTGTTCTTTTTAACATTCCTAAATCATATTTATTCAATGCTCTTTTAGAAAGTATATTTCTTCTTAGATATTGATATCTTTGATTATTATTTCTCCTTTCTAGAATATTGGCTCCTCCAAGTGATTCTAACAAATCTATTCTCTCAAATAATACTTTAATTTTGTGAACACTTTCTCTTTCACTTATGATTGTAGGTATTATGTTTTTCATTTTAGTAAAAATATGCTATCAAGCATCCTCCTATTCCTTCTTCTAATGCTTCTTCATGGGTTATTAGCCCTTTATTTGTAGAGATAATCATAACACCCATATTTCTCGCAGGCAAATATCTTCTTCTGTATTTTTCAATCTGGCTTTTATCAACACTGAATCTCGGTTTTATTGCCTTGCATTCTGATAATTCTCCGATTGTGACTTCAACGCTTCTTTTTTTCACATCAATCTTGTATTTTTTAATCGCTCCTTCTTGTTTCATTATCTTCAGAATTTCAATTAACAAATTAGATATTCTCTTAATTTTCGCAGTTTCTTTTCCAGCTTTCTTGCTGTTTCTTATCATATTCAAAGCATCAGCAATAATATCTTGTGACATTTTAACTATATTTTTCAAAACCGATTTCCTTTGCTATTTCTCTAAAGCAATGTCGGCATAAATTTAATCCATATGATTTGATATGAGCGCCAAATCTTCCGCATCTTTCACATTTCTTAGCAGCAATTCCGATTTTTCTTTCTTTTGGCTTGTTGTGTTTCAAAAATTTTTCTCTGATTGCAGGTTTGTTTTTTAACTGCTTCAGTATTTTTCTCCAATCACTCGATGTCATTTTTAAACAAACTCTGTCTGGAAGTTGTCTTCCATAAATTTAATTATTTCTTCAGGACTTATAGCCTGTCTTTTTGGGATTTTGCCCTGCTTGATTTTTTTAAACATGATTCTTCTTCCTGTTCTTTTGAAAACAACAGTTACATCCAATCCTATAATTCCTATATCTCTCTGATATTCCACTCCAGGAATTTCAATATATTCTTTAATACCAAAAGAAAAATTATTTTCACTTATTTGCTTTTTGGACAATCTGTTATCAATAGCACTCAGCATTTTTTTCAAAAATTCATTTATATTTTGCCTTATTGTAACAACTGCACCAACTTCAAGTTTTGGTCTGACGCCCAGCGAAGGAATTCTCTTTCGTGTTTTTCTTTTTGAAGGTTTTCTTCCAGTAAGCAATTTCAAAAGTTTGACTCCTTTTTCCAAATCATCGCCAGTCCCTCCTATGCTAAACACAATTTTTTCAATTTTTATTTCTCTCATTAGATTCATTTTATAGCCATTAATTGTTTAATTAAAATTTCAATATCATTCTTTCCTATTTTTACCTGGGCTGTCTTGTTTTTAATCTTGCTTAAAACTCCTTTTTCTCCTGCGTGCTTGCCCTCAAAAACCACAACTTCTGCTTTTTCCTTTAAAGGAATAATGCTTTCTATTTTATTTTTTAAAATATTAATCAGGACAGAGTCATTAACATCACATTTCATATCTGATAAAAAATTCCTTCCATCGCTTAAATTCAACTGAATCTTTTTTCCTTTTAATATTTTCTTATTGATTATCTTAGAAATTTTCTTTTCTGCTTCTTTTTCATTAATCTCATCTATCATGAACTTTCCTTTATCCGACAAGTCCATCCTGTAGAATTTTTTTGCTGGAACAACATTTATTACATCAAACAATAAAACATTATTTTTTTCATCTTTTACTGGCTTGTTATTCAGTAAAATATGCTTTGCATGGATTATTTTTTTAACTTCTTTTCTTTTTGATGCAATTTTTAAAATATCTCTCAATACAATCAGAACAGGAATTCCTTTTCCAATATTGAAGTTAGGCCTGACTACATAAGCCGTGCCTTTTCTTCTTATCGGCCAGTTTTTAGGAATTTTTTGTCTTTTCAAATGGCTCATTTTTCTTTCTCCTTTTCTTTATTTTCCTTTTTTTCTGTTTTCTTTTCTTCTTTTACAAATCTTTTCATTCTCTTTTTATCTTCTGCATCCAATTCAACAATCTGCAGATTTGAAGCATTTAGCGGAAAATTAACGCTTGAACCATCTTTTTTCTTAATTTGAATCTTTTCCACTAATATTTTTTCTGTTTTTATCTTAACTTCAGTTACCCTGCCCCGCTTGCCTTTAAACTTTCCTCTCATAATTTTTACATTATCTCCTTTTCTTACAGGAATATTCCTTCTTTTGTATTTTTTTCTCAGTTCTTTGGACAGATTAACAGATAATAATTTTCTTTTCAGATGCAGCGGAGCATTTGCTATGTATTTCCTCTGCTTCCGAGGTTGCTTGCTTGATTTCCATTTAGTGCTAAATTTTCGTTTCATCTTAATTAAACCTCCCTTGTGAGGCTAGTCCACGATTTATATAATTTCCATCAAATCTATATGCAATATAATTTCTGAATACTCTTGTGATTCCATTTTCTTCTTCAATTTTTTTTAGAATATCCAATGGGTTTGGAGTCTTAAAAACAGTTATTTCCCCCTCATAAAGTTCTTTTTCAACATATCTTGTGGATTCCCCAAGAGTAAACATCAAAGACAAATCTATTAGTTTCCTATGTTCCAAAGCATCTCTTAACATTTTTTCTTCGATTTCAATATTTCTTTTTATTCCAACTCTTGGCACTGCGCATTTTTCAATTTCCTTAAACAATTTTCCTATGCTGTTTAAATAAGAGATGCACCTTTCAAAATAAGATTTTTGGAGAAAATTTTTCAAATCTGTCAAATCATATCCTCGCTTCGCTAAAAATAAATTCAATCTTTCTGTCTCAGGTGATTTTTCTAAATTTTTTTCATCCATTTTAAACAACTATGCTGGCGATTTTTGCAACTTGCTGCCATCGCTCTGAAACCTCCCTTGCAACTGGTCCTTTAATTTGAGTTCCTTTTGGATTTCCTTTTTCATCCTTGAGTATTGCAACAGCATTATCTTCAAATGAAATCCTTTCTCCGTTTAATCTTCTGTATGGTTTTTTCTGTCTTACAATTACAGCATCAAAGACTTTTCCTTTCATGTCCGGAATGCCTTTCTTTATACTGACTTTGACCCAATCAGCTATTTTTGCTCCAACCTGCTTTCCTTTTTTTGCTTTTGCTTTTTTTACAGAGACAAGCCTGGCAATTCTTCCTCCGCTGTTATCTGCAACAATTAACTGCGCTCCCAAATTCACTCCCAATGTTCCTTTAGCTGATATTGCTTTCATTTTTTCCTCCAAGTTCAATACCAGCAGACATTTCCAATAAACTGTCTAGAAATTTTTTTTCTAGTTTAATTTCTCGTATTAAATCATCTAAAAAAAGTCCTTTTTCTAATCCCACCACTTTTTCTTTAACATATCTTAGATTACTCAATGAATTTTGGTATCTTTCAAGCATTTTTTCATAAAGAAAATCTATTTCTTCCAAAGCAGCATTTACATTTTCTTCAACTATCATTTTTTCCAGTCTTTTATAACCTTCCCCTAATTCTTTAATTGTTATCATTTTCTAAATTATTTTTTAAATTTTCAAGATCAAGATTAACAATCATAGATAAATCAGTTAAAAGTTCCAAATGTTTTCTTTCATTTTCTATCATCTGATTTATATCACTAGTATAAAAATCAGTAGATTCATTACCTATAATTGGTCTTAAAAATTCCATTCTTCTTTTACTTTCTAATAAGATTTGATAATTTTCAAGCATTTTTCCGTAGAGTGAATCTATTTCTCTTCGAGCAGTTTCTATATCAAGATTTAATATTGCTGTTCCTATTTTTCTGCAATTTTTTAATCTCTCTTCATGTGTCATCATTTTCCTTCCTCCTTGACTTTCCCAATGACTGCAAAATGAATCAACTTACTTAATGGTCTGCATTCCTGAATTTTCACAAAATCTCCGATATTGATTTTGTCAGCCATACAATCCGGAAGCCGAGCATGAATCTTTGTTTTTGATTTTTTGTATCTTTCATATTTTCTCACATAAACCATTCTTTCAAATTCTATGACTATTCTTTTTGGAAATTTCCGAATGACTTTTCCTTCAAATGTCTTTCCTCTGATTTTTAGTTTTCCATGAATATGGCATCTTTTATCTTTACAGCCAGCTTCGGCTATTGGTTTCTCCTTTTCTGCCTTTTGCTTCTGATTTTTTTCTTTCATTTTTTTTCTATTTTTTGTGTGCTTTAATCTATCGAATCCTTGTCGAATCCCAGCTTAACCAACAGTTCGGTTATCTTTTTCCTGTGGTCTCCTTGAAGTTCAATTGTGTTGTCTTTGTAAGTCCCACCGCAGGCGAGCTCATTTTTCAGAGCTTTTGCGATTTTCTTTACATCTATTCCGCTGTCAAATCCTGTTATTACAGTCATTATTTTACCGTATCTCTTACGTTCTGTCGTTATCTTTATTCTCTGTGAACTTTTTACGATTTGCTCACACACACAGGCCTGTTTTGGAAGGCCGCACTTTGGACATATTTCCATATTACTTATTTTTCTCAACCTCCTTAGAAGATTCCTCTTCCTTGGTTTTATTGAGTGTGAGTATTCTTGCAATGATTTTCTTAATTTCTTTTGTTTTATTTCCTGTTTTTGAATTTCCTGAACGAGATTTGACTAATTCAGTTTTCAATTCTTTCATTTTCCTTTCTATATCTCCCTTGCTCATCTTTCTGATATCTTTTGCTTTTAGTGTGCTCATTTTTTCTTCTCCTTTTTATTTTCTATGAATTCTGAAGCATGTTTTAAATTTTCAATGATTTGCTTGTCTATTTTTATTTTATCTTTAAGTACTGCTTCTGGAGAGAGTATGCTTACTTTAACTCCGACTATTCCTGGTTTTGTCTGAGCTATTGATTTTGCTCTGTCAACAACTTTTGCACTGTCACCGGTTTTCTTCAAATATCCCTGAGCAAATCTCCAGGATTTTGCTCTTGCCCCGGGTAATTTCCCTCCCAATACTATTTCTGCACCTAATGCTCCAGCATCCATGATTTTTTGCAAAGTCCTGTAAGCAATTACTTTGAACTTTAATGGTCCCGACCTCTCTAATCCAAGTGCAATTTCATCAGCAATTATTTGGGCATCAAGGTTAGGCTGCAGTATTTCATCTATTTCAATTCTTGGATTCTCGAGTTTGAATCTTGTCTTCAGAGTTCTTGTCAATTCCTCGATTTTTTCTCCTTTTCTTCCAATAACCAAGCCAGGCTTATTTGTCGATACTATTATTTTTTCACCTATGGGTGTATACTCTATTCTGACTTTGCTGATTTTTCCTTTTCCGAGTTCTTTCTTAATATATTCCCGGATACTAAACTCATCTTTGTTGAACTTGACTATGCTTTTTTCTTCCATTTTTTCTTCTCCTTAACTTTTATTTGAATATGACTTCTTTTTCTTTTGATTCTTCCGAATCTTCCATAAGGACTTGATGCTTTGTTTGCAATTGCTTCAACAATTACTGGCTCTTCCAGTCCACCGGCATTTGCATTTGCCTGCAAACTTTTCAGCAATTTAATGAAATTCTCAGCTGTTTTTTTGGAATATCCTCCAGAAGATATTCCTTTTCCTTTTTGATGAGGAATTTCACCTTTCATAGGAATAGCTTTTTTATGGGCTAAAACCTGTTCTAAATCAGATATGGCTCTTTGAATGTTTTTTCCTTTGATGAATCTGCAAACTGCAGCTGATTTTTTTGTTGATATTGGCAGGCTTTTTCCATTAACAATAGCTTCTGTTTTTTTCGGTTTCTTTTGCTCTTTCTTTTTTTCTTTTATAGTTTGTTTTGTTTCCTTTCCTTCTCCTTTTTTTGATTCAGATATTTTTTTATTGGATAATTCATTAGAAGTTTCTTCCTTTATGGGAGCACCCTGACGTTTTATCATTTCTGTTCCAATTTTTTCTTTTACTTTTTTATGATGTCCTTTTAGATTTTCATTCATTTTATTAAGTGTTAATTTTTCTTTCTCTGCTGTTTTTTTATTTTCCATTTTATTTCTTAGCCTGAGATTTTGTTCCTTTAGTTGCACCTATACCCGCACTTCCGTGCTTTACTCTTCCCCTTGTTGGCGCAAACTCTCCGAGCCTGTGCCCAAGCATTTCTCCTGTAATTTCTGAAGAAATGAAATTTCTTCCATTATGAATCTGAACCTTCATCCCAACCATTTGAGGAACAATAACCAAATGCCTCTGATGTGTTCTTATTGATTTTTTATTTGCTATTTTTTCTTTAGCTCTGCTGATAAAATCCTCTATTTCTCTGAATTGTCTGAGTATGGCTCTTCTTTCTTTTGACCCGACATATTTTGCAAATTCCCTTACATCTATTCCTTTCAATTCTTCCAGAGTTTTTCCTCTGTATGTAAATTCTTTTCTCTTAAGTTCATTTTTTTCCGCCATTTTATCTTTTTCTCCTGCCAGTTCTTCTTGGTCTTATTAATCCAACCTTTTTTCCAGGAGGTGCATTTCTCTTCGCAATCTTGCTTTTAGGATTTTTTCCTCTGCCAGAACCAAAAGGATGATCTATTACATTTACTTTTACTGCTGATGTTCTTGGCCATAATTTATTTTTTGCTTTTTTAATATAATGTTTTTTTCCTGCTTTTACAAGGGGTTTTTCAAGCCTGCCTTCTCCTGCAACAACTCCAAGAATCGCTCTGCAGTTCATATTAAATTTCTTTTCTTTTTTTGAAGGCATTAAAACAAAAATATCCTTGCCGACAATTCTGTTTAAAACCGCAGAACTTCCAGAAGTTTTAATGAATACTCCTCCGTCTCCTGGACGTGATTCAATATTATAAATTGCTTTTTTTACAGGAATATCTTTTAATTTCATAATATTTCCATCCTGGATTTCCTTTCCCCCGAATTTTATCTTTTGCCCCTCAATCATTCCTTTAAATGCAGGAATATAAAATATTCCTTTGTCATACTTAATTTTTGCTATCGGAGCAGTATGTCCTGGCGAACCCATCAATTTGACAACAGTTCCTTCTCCTTCAAGTTGCCTTGGATATTTTAATTTATATTTGAATGCTTTTCTTCTGACTCTGTAACTGAAACTTCCATGCCCCTGCGCTTGTTGGATTATTCTTTTTCCCATCTTACATCAGTCCTAACTTCGTTGCAATGTCAATTGCAGGAAATTCTTTCTTTAATTTAACATAAGCATATTTTTTATTCCCCCTAATCAAGGCTCTTATTTTTTCAACTTTAACATCAAAAAGCTCTTCAATTTCTTTTTTAATTTCTGGTTTGGTTTTCTCTTTTTCCACTGCAAATGTCAAAATATTTTCTCTTTCAATCATCATAACAGCTTTTTCAGTTACTATTGGTTTCATTTTCTAAGCACCTCTGGCACAGGATATTTAGCATATTCTGGAAAAAGATTTTTCCCCAACCTTAATCTGGAATAACATTCTGCAGTTAATTTGCAATCTTCTAAAGCATTATGGGCTTTTCTATTGTCTTCCATTCCACAGAATTTTAATATATTTGACAGCCCCATATCGCTGTGGTCATCTTTCACAAGAAATTTTTCATATAAATCAAAATATCTGTTTTGGGCAGTATCATGCAAATCAAAACTTCTGTAGTAAAATGGAATTTCTAATCCGTATTTCTTAGCTCTTATTTCTATAAATGTAACATCAAATTGAGGATTCTGGCACAAAAAGTTTTTCATACTTCTTTTATCCACCCATTTAAAGAAATGATGTAATAATTGTATTTGGGACTGTTTTTTAGAGTCTCTTAATTCTGCTTCTGTTTTTCCAATAACTTCCAGAACAGGTTTTGTCCCTGGAGTATTTATAATTTCATCTTTGTCATCAATTCTGCATTCTTCAAGGAATTCTGTCCTGCTTGTCAAATCATATGCTCCAATTTGCCAGATTCCGCATTTTACTCTATCTAATCCGCTTGTTTCAATATCTAAGACTATTGGTAGAAAATTCATTTTATCCTTTCTCCTAAATCTTTAATTGCCTGTTCAGTATAAACTATTAATCTTCCAAGCCCGCCTTTTGCTAAATCCATAACAGAAACCTCTTTTGCATTTTTAACATCAAAAGCATTTGTCTTTAATTTCTCTCTTTCTCCGATTACAAATAACATTCCGGCATTTTTCTTATATTTTCTTCCCCTTGATTTTCCCTTCCCTGCTCTTATGACTTTTTTCTTTACTGCAATATCATACAAATTTCCAAGAATTTTTTTCAGGATTAATAATAAATCCTTAGTTTTCAAAGATAATAATTTTGTCTCAATAACCAACGGCAGTTCTTTAGCTTTATCAATGCTCAAATATTTTCTTTTGACATATTTTTCATCAGCACTGGCACTTAAGGCAGAAATTAATGCTATTTTCATTTCTTTTTTGTTAATCTTTCCAGGTGCCATGCCTGTTATTTTTGGCGGATGTGCCCGCATTCCCCCCTTTGCCTGAGGAACTTCAGCAGCCTCCCAATTAAACTGGCTTCCTCTTCTTGACATGACTTTTCTTGGAACTCTTGACATACCCCTTCCATAATGTGTCTGCCAGACATGCCTTCTGTGTCTCATCTTTCCTTTTGCAGAGTGTTGTTTGCCGGCCACAGGCGACGGAGCATAAGGCTGCCAGATTTTTTTAGATTCCAGAACTTTTGCAACAATGTCCTCCCTGATTGGATGAGAAAAACAATTAGGCAATTCAATCTCCTTGCCCGCTTTCCCCTCTACAGAATATATTTTTGTTTTCATCTTGGTGTTATATTTTTCATATTTTTACTTAAAAGACGTTCAGCTAATTCTTCTGGATACTGTTCAGCATAATCTTGATAATCAAATATATTATTAATTAAGTCTCTCATACATGCGTCTTCACTAAACCTGTCTAATAAATCCTGTTTTAATGATCTTTTTGGGCATCTATCAATTACATATTCTCCATTTTCAAATTTCATATAAATTATGTGTGCGTTCATTTCAACTCCAAAATTTCATAATTTTTCTTTAATTGTTTTTTAGTTTGTCTTAAAGGAGCAGTAGCGAGCAATGCTCTTTTTGCAGACCCCTGCACACTTCCAAAAACAATAATATAATTTGTTTTCACATCTCCGAAATTTGTCATATTCCTGAATTCTTTTTTATCTTCTGCTTTTCCCAAATCAAGTATTTTATTATTATAAACAATCCTTGTGAACATTCCTAACTGTCCTGCCAACGGAGCTCTGAATGTAACTCTTGCAGGATGCCATGGTCCTAAACTTCCGGGTTTTCTTCTTCCTTTTTCAGATTTATGTGATTTTAATGTTATTCCAAATCTTTTCACAGGTCCTTGCAAACCCTTTCCTTTTGTTAAACCTCTTATATCAATAAGTTGATTTTTTTCAAAAACATCCAGAACAGAAATTTCTTTATTCAGATTTTCCTTGACAAAATTAAGTTTTTCTTCTTTGCTACCTCTAAATCCGATTTCAGATAAATCAGGAACTTTTTTTATTCCTGCTTTTTTGGGCTGAGAATAAACAATAATTCTAACATCATCATATTCCTTAACATCTTCTATTTTTTCTTTCTTTGTCTTTGGCAGTTTCAGTTTTCTTTTTAATTCTTTATCCAGATTTTCAGCCAAAACTTCTTTAATCACTTTTCCATCTTTGTAAAATCTGACAGAAAAAATTTTCATATTCGGACATTCCAATATTGTTATGGGAATCGCCATATTTTTCCCTTTTGTCATAGAATGTTCAGTATTGTCTTTAACAATTGCAGAAGTCATTCCTGCTTTATAGCAAATAAATCCTTTAAGATTTTTTACAGAATCAATTTTAATCGCATCCCAGTTTACACTAGGCAGAAATTTATTGACCCTTTTCCTCGGCCAAAATTGCAAACTTCCTTTTCTCGGTGATTTTTTCGCGGGCATTTCTTAATATAGCGGATAACATTTTAATCCCTGGAATGAAATAGAGAGAAAATAGAGGTTTTTAAGTGTTATGGGGGGAGTTTTTGAAAACTCATTAAGCAACAAATTCCTTTTCTTCTTTCATGACATTGCCATCTATATTCGCATCTCGGATTATTTTGCCTTTTCTCTTTGCAAGCTCACGCATTTTTGCAAAGTCTTTCTCGCTTTCTGGAAGAATTAATTCATCAATCAGAAAAACATGGTTAATTTCTGCTGTTTTAAAACCCTGCTTTTCAAAAACAAAATCCCTTGCAATTTCTGCATCAGTCGTAACAAGCTTGCAAAAATCCGGCTTAGGCGCCTCTTCCTTGTTTTTTGGCTTGGCTGACTTAGGAGCCTTTGGCTTTATTTTTAATTTGTTTTCTCCGGATTCAAAACTCAAAGCAAAAAAAGCCTTCGGCAATTTTTCAAGCAAACTTAAAATTTCATTTCCAGACATCTCTGCATCAATCATGTATCTCTTAACTCCCTGAAACTGCTTAATTTCCTTAAATTCCAGTTCTCCTTTCAAATTAGTGGTAGAAATAACTGCACCTGTAACTCTGATTTTTTCTTCTCCAAGTTTTTCAGAAACCACCCTTACAAATTCATTTGCAAACTCATAACTGGTATTGATTGTATATTTTCTTCCGGATTTTTTTGCTTTAATCAAACCCCTGTCTCTGAATTCTCCTTTGCTGAATTTCTGAAACTGCAGATGCACAGACTCATCAACATTTCCCTCAAAAACTTTTCTTATAAAATTCATATTTATCCTCGTTTCTCTTTACAAATTTTATTCACAAACCTTTATAAATTTTAACTACTTAAGCAATAAATGGAGGATGATTATATAAAAAAAATTACCACTGTATTGATTTTAGTAGCTCTTTTAGTTTTGTCTTTCTTTCTTATCAAGCCGATTTTAATGTCTGTGATAGTGGGAGTAATTCTCGCTTTCATTTTTGCTCCAATTTATAACTGGTTGTATAAAAAAACCAAATTCAGAAATCTTCCAGCAATTATAATCTGTATATTATTATTAATACTTATTATTCTGCCATTTTATTTTATAGCTCCTGTTGTTGTAGATCAGTCAATTAAACTTTATTCAGCTTCGCAGCAGATAGATTTTATTACACCCATAGAAAATATCTTCCCTTCTATTTTTATGTCAGACACAGTTTCAGAGGAAATTGGTTCTATGATTCATACTTTTGTAACAAATATTATTAATGCCGTAATAAATTATTTTTCAACATTAATTCTCAACTTTCCGAATATGATGCTGCAATTAGTTGTTGTTCTTTTCACATTTTATTTTGTGCTTATGGATAAGAAAGAGTTCTTTTCTTATGTCCAGAGCCTACTGCCATTCTCAAAAGAAACTGAAAAAAAGATACTCGATTCTACAAAAAGCATTACAGTTTCTGTTATTTATGGACAGGTTATAATTGGGCTTATTCAGGGTATTATTGCAGGACTCGGTTTCTTTATTTTTGGAGTTCCTAATGCCCTTTTATTCACTCTACTTATGTGTTTGGCAGGAATACTTCCGATTATCGGAACAGCAGTAGTTTGGGCTCCGGCAGCAATATATCTTCTCGTAAGTGGAAGCCCGCTTTCTGCATTAGGAGTAACTGTTTTTGGAGTCGTTTCATCAGTAGCAGATAATTTCTTAAGACCAATAATCGTTGCAAGGAGGTCAAAAATACATCCCGCAATTCTTTTGGTTGGAATGATTGGCGGATTGTATATGTTCGGAATTCTTGGATTTATCCTTGGTCCGCTGATTTTGGCATATCTGTTAATTCTTCTTGAATTTTATAGAGACAGAAAAATAAAAGGAATTTTAATTCAGCCTGAAACTCGATAAATATAAAAATCAATCTCTCTAATTTATTAAAAAAGATGGAATTGAAAATTAAACTTCTTGATTGGTCTGCTGGGCTTCCGGTTGCTATGCTTGACGAAGAAACTGCAAAAAGAATGGGGGTGCATACAAAAGACCGTATTTCTATCAAAACAATTTCACGAAAACCAATGGAAATTTCAACGATAATTGATACAATCAAAAAATTCATCGGAAAAAATGAACTTGCTGTCTCTTCTGAATTGAGGGAAAGACTCGGTTTAAAATCAGGACAAAGAGTTAAAGTTAGTTTATCTCCTACTCCGAAAAGTTTAATTTATATCAAGAAAAAAATGAACAAGGAGAGACTTTCACAAAAAGAAATAAATGAAATTATCAAGGATGTAGTAAATAATTCTTTGTCTGAGGTAGAAATCGCACTTTTTGTTTCAGCAATGTATGAGCACGAAATGGATATGAAGGAGATAGTTTATCTGACAAAGGCGATTTCAAAGACAGGAAATCAGATGAATTTCAAAAAAAAATATATCGTTGATAAACATTCTATCGGAGGAGTTCCAGGAAACAGAACAACACCGATAGTTGTTTCAATCTGTGCTTCAGCAGGATTGACATTCCCAAAAACATCTTCAAGAGCAATCACGAGTGCGGCAGGAACAGCAGATGTCATGGAAACAATTGCCAAAGTTGAATTTTCAACAGAAGAATTAAAAAAAATAGTCGAAAAAACAAATGCCTGCTTGGTATGGGGAGGTTCGCTTGGGATAGTGCCAGCAGATTCTAAAATAATAATGATTGAAAGAATCCTAAAAATAGACCCAGAATCCCAGTTGCTCGCTTCCATAATGTCAAAAAAACTTGCCATGGGAAGCAAATACATTTTAATTGATATTCCTTATGGGAAATCTGCAAAAGTCAACAAACAACAGGCTTTAAAATTAAAAAAGAAATTTGAATATCTCGGAAAAGTTTTTCACAAAAAACTTAAGGTGGTTCTCACAGAAGGAAAAGAGCCGATGGGTAACGGGGTTGGGTCTGCTCTTGAATTGATTGATGTTATAAGAGTTTTAGACCCAGCAGAAGATGGACCGAGAGATTTAGAAGAAAAATCTTTATTTTTAGCAGGAGAAATTTTAGAAATGACGGGGAGGGCAAAAAAGGGCAAAGGAAAAGAAATGGCTGGAGAAATTCTGGCCTCTGGAAAAGCTTTTGCTAAATTCAAAGAGATAATAAAAGCACAAAAAGGTTCTTTTAAAAAAATTAAACTCGCAAGATTCAGAAAAAAAATTCTTTCATCAAAATCAGGCGTTGTTGCAGAAATAGATAATAAAAAAATAAACTCATTAGCAAGAGTTGCTGGATGTCCTGTGGATAAATTTGCAGGACTTTATATTTATGTTTCTGTAAGAGATAAAATCAAAAAAGGAGGAAAAATTTTAACAATTTATTCAGAATCAAAATCAAGACTTAAAGAAGCAATTAATTTTTATAAATCCAATAATCCGATAAAATTGAGATAATTCACAATTATCTTTTTAAAGTTTTATTTTCTTTTTTTGGCATGCCAGAAGATTATATAAGAAATTTAGTTGATTATTTTAAGAAAAATCTGAAAAAAGGTTATACTCCAAATGCACTCAAAGTCGCACTAATTAAGCAGGGTTATTCAAGAATTTCTGTTGAACAAGCCCTGAAAAAAGCAACTGCTGAACTTGCAGAAAAAGCTCCTGTATTAAAGGAAAAACCAGTCATAAAATATGAAATTATTGATGAAAAGGATAATCCTGTTACTATAAAAAAATCCTGGTGGAAAAGGATGTTTGGATTCTAACAAAACCTTTAAATTCCTTCTTTTATTCGAAATATTGAGCCTCCGACGCATAATGGTAGTGCACCTGCCTTGAGAGCAGGGCCCTTTGGGCAACCAGGTTCGATTCCTGGCGGGGGCGTTCTTTATGGTAAAAAAAGATTTTGCAATAGTATATTTGGTTGCAGGAATTTCAAGCAGATTTGGAGGAAAGATTAAGCAATTTGCTAAAGTAGGTCCGAATGGAGAAACTTTAATAGAATATTCTTTAACACAATCTATTCCAGCTGGTTTTTCCAAGATAATCTTTGTTGTCGGAAATAAAACTGAACAGCCTTTCAAAGAAAAATTTGGGAACAGTTATAATACAATACCGATTTATTATGCATTACAATCATATGATGAAAAAGCAAGAGACAGACCTTGGGGAACTGCAGATACATTATATTCTGCAAAACATTTACTGGATTGCCCGTTTGTTGTATGCAACGGAGACGACCTTTATGGAGCAGAGACATTCAAAATTTTAATAAATCATCTTAAAAATAATGATTCAGGAGCAAGCATAGGATATAGATTAAGTAAAGTTATTCCTGAAAAAGGAACGACTAATAGGGGTATTTTTAAAAAAGATTCAGACAATAATGTAAAAGAGATTAAAGAAATATTTGATATAACAAAAGATAATCTTTGGGAAAAAGGATTAAAAGAAGATGACCTATGCAGTATGAATATTTTTGCTTTGCATCCAGAAACAGTTAAATTATTAGAACCTGTGATAGAATCATTTAAGGAAAAACACAAACATGACAGAAGAATAGAGTGTCTCATTCCTGAAGAAATTTCAAATTTAATAAAAGCAGGGAAATTGAATATGAAACTTTATGACACACCGGAATCTTGGGTAGGAATTACAAATCCCGAAGATGAAGAGATTGTTCGGGAGAGGCTTTCTGAAACTTCCAATTAGAAAAATGACCTGTCTGCTAAAAATTAATAATCTTAACCAAATAACGCAGACAAGCCTTCTGCCGCAGCTTCTTTCTTTTCTTCTGGGGGTGTCTCTGCTTTCTTTTCTTTAGCACCAGATTCGCCAGCTCCGCTAACAGGAGCAGCAGCAACCAAACTGGCACTTGCTAATTCTTTGTCAATGTCAACACCTTTCAAACTGGCAATTAAAGATTTGATTTTTGATTCATCAATCTCTGCACCAGCAGCTGAAACTACAGCTTTCAAATTCTCTTCATTGATTTCTTTTCCAAGTTTGTGCAGCAAAAGTGCCGCATATAAATTTTCCATTATTTTTCTCCTTCAGATTTATTTTCTTGTTGAGTATTCTGAGCCGCCACCTCCCCAGCCACCACCCCTTCATTATCAGTTAATCCACTATTTTCCTGTGATGCTTGGTTATTAGGTTCTTCTTCATTTTCATTACCTTCCTCCTGCATTTTTTCATTAATATTTTCAATACCTGCGTCAGCAGCAAACTTCTCTAAAGCTTTAGCATTTTTTTCTGCTTTTTGAAGTAAAAATCCAATCGTATCTTTGCAGACATAACCAATCTCAACTGCGAATGGCAATGCCTGTCCAAATGCTGTTTTGAGTTCTTCAATTGTTTTTTCTTTATCAATATTAATCTCAGTATATAATTTATTATCTTGAGAATCAAAAGCAGCCAGAGGAACAAAGCCGATTAAAAAAGGTTTTATGTCAAGTTTATTCATCACATCTGCTGCACTTGCTGAAATTTTTTCACCCTTTTTTGTTATTATCTTTGATTGCTTTATAGTTATTTTTCCTTTGTCAATTTGAATCTGAATTCCCAATGCTCCAAGTTCACTTATTGCAGGACCGGGCATTAAATCAGTAGGACCTGCAGGAATCTCTATATCTTCTGTGGCTTCTTGTCCTGGTTTTGCTTTAACAGGGCTTTTATTCTCCACTAATTCTACTGCAAGTTCAAAAGCCTCTATGTCAGAAAAAAGAACAGCAATATCGCTTTTGATTTTTTCTTTTAGTTTTTTTACAACTTCATTTCCTGAATTATCCATGGCTCTGAAAATTAAATTTTTCTTTGGCACTCTTATAATTGCTTTGCCTCTGAGTTTTTTGCTGATTTCCTGAAACTGGGATGCAGGAATATTTTTTATAGATGCAATTAAAATTGTTTTCTTGTTTTTTATTAAATTCATAAGCTCCTCTACAATTTTTTTCTTTTCAGATGAGACTTTTGTTTTTTCTTCTGGCATTTTATATTTTTATCTTCTGAGGTTTAGTCATAGTAAATTTAATTTCAATATTCTTGATATTTTCTTTGTTTCTCGGCAATTCTTTAACAATTACATTATAAACTGCCAGGATATTTTCAATGATTTCTTCATCTTTCATGCTCTGCTTGCCGATAGGAAGTTTTATGCTCGCCTCTTTTGCCCTTATCTTTACACAATTATTTATCTTGTTTTTCAAATCTTCAATCTCCTTATCATTGACATTCATTAAAATTCCTAATTGTGGAGAGGGCATTTTACCAACAGGTCCCAAAACTTTACCAAAAGTTGTAGCAACAACAGGCATTAATTTTGCCTCTGCAATAAAAAAATCAAATTTTTTAACCAGTTTTTTTAATTCATTTTTATCAGAATATTTTTTGAATTCATCTTTTGTGATTGTCTCAATATTTTTTTTCTTACTTTCCATGAAGCCACATATTTTCTTATCTTTAATTTTAAAAGGAATAGGAATAATTAAGTTGAACGAATGCTTTTTTACATCAAATTTTTGCAGGTTTATAATTAAGTCTAAGGTTTGGTCAAACTTTCTTTCTTTTCCTTTTCTTAACTCAGATAGAGCTTTTTGCAGTTGTTCTTTTAGTTCCATTCTAATTACCTTCTACATTACGCATCAAGAACATAGAAAATATTTCCTGATGATGTAGTTCTACGGTAAGATCTTGAAATATCTTGGGTTTATAAATCTTATCACAATAATTCTTAAAAAGTGAAATAGTTCTTTCTTAATATGGAACTCGTGGCATTATTATCTTCTGGAAAAGGGACATGGGCGCAGGTGGCAGGATTAATGAAACACGGAGACTGGGAAAAAATTATTCTTTTGGGAGACGAATTCTCTTCACAGTTCAAGATTCTTAACAAAGCAGACATAACAGAATTTATTAAATTAGATTTAAATAAAAAATTAAAGGATTTGAGAGACGAGTTTTCGAAAAAACTCAAGGGAAAAATTAATGGAACAGAAGTCGCATTAAGTATTGCTTCTGGAGACGGCAAACAGCACATGGCTCTTATTTCTGCCCTGATTAATCTCCCTGTCGGAATAAGATTTGCTGCATTAACAAGGGAAGGTGTTGTGGATTTGTAAAATGAAGTACGTAGATAAATTAAATATCTCTCAAAATGAATTTGGAATCAATATTGAAATAAAATTAATAGATGGATGGAGAGATGTAGCTAAAGAATTTCCTACAGAAAGAATTGAACAGATATTAGAATCGCCCGTAAAATTAGCAGAGAGATATTTAGAAGATCATATTGGACTTAGAACAGAAAAAGAATATGGGCTAACTGGAATCTCTTTACCAAACAGAAAAGGATTAGATCTTTTCCCATCTCAGAATTCATATATAAGCCATAATATTACTTCAACCCAAGAATTTTTTGCAATTTTAACTGTTATTTCTGATTATTTGGGATTATTAGATTACATCAAATAATTAAATCTCATTCTTCTTAATCCACATATCCTCTCTGCTTTTTCCCAACAAAACAACACGGCTCTCTTTTTTCTCGTCGAGAAATTTATATCCTGGGATAAATTTCAGAATCTTTTTTGAAAACTCAATAATATCATCATGAGAAGGCATTCTTTCATAACCTAATCTTTGTCGTGCAAAACCCACAGACATGAATCCTTTTATTTCAATAAACACAGGATTTGACTTTTTGATAAGTTTGGCATAATTCTCTGGCTCAATCATGTTCAAATCCCTGACTAAATTTATTCTGAAAACAGTTCTGCATTTTAGGTTTTTCATTAATTCCAGACTTTTATTCAGTTTTTTCCAAGCATTTTTCATCACACTTCTGTGAAATCTTTCATAAAGTTCTTTGTTGGGAGTATTAACTGATATGTAAAGTTGAGTAGGCAGTTGTTTGTTCTTGGCTAATTCTTTTATTTCTTCAGGATAAAGTCCGTTTGTGACAAGAAAACTCGTCTTTCCTCTTTTTCTCAATTCTTTGATTAATCCTCCGATATTTTTGTAAATCATTGGCTCACCAGAAAGAGAAATTGCAAACTGCATTGGTTCCTGTGCTTCTTTCCATTTTTTCATATCTGCTTTACTCAAATTTTTTTTGTATGAGGATTTCTTAAAACCAATCAGTAGCTTTCTCTGTGCTTTAATACAACCATCGATGATATCTTTTGGAGAATCTGTTTTTCCAATTAGTTTATCTCCGATTGTTAATTCAATTGCCCTCCAACAATGCAGACATTTATTGGAGCACCACATGACAGCAGGAGTCATCTGACAGCATAAATGTGATTTTATCCCATAGAATTTTTCTTTATAGCAAACATCTTCATTTCTTAGAGATTTCTTCGTCCAATTGCAAATTTGCACAGCAGAATGCTTTCTGACAATTGCATAATGTTGTTTCTCCAAAACCTCCCTGACTTTTTGGGGTATCATAAAACTTTCAAAATAAAATGAATTTTAAACTTTACCTAAACCAGCTTATAAGCCAAAAAGCCATGATTACAAAAAGCAATACCAAGAAGAAATAAGTTATGAAGGAAAATGCTTTTTTGGCTTTCTTCTCACTTTTTGTTATTGCTAAAATTGTCAGGTAGAAGAATCTTCCGCCGTCGAAAATTCCAACAGGAAGCATATTGATTAATGCAATACTGAAACTGATTAAAATAATCCACCACAACAAATTATAGATAAATATTCCTGCCTCAAATTTGGATTCATAATAAACATTTGATTTTTTAAAAGAAGACAATCCAGAAACAACCCTGCCCAATACTCCAGAAGCTTTTTGATTTATAAATCCTATACCTATATAAGGAATATTTTCATTATCAGGATTCTCTCCAAGAATAATCAGATACTCTTTTTCTTCGTCATCACTAAGAGTAGTTATTGAAATTTCATCTCCAGGAGAATATTTCATTAATTCTTCCTCAATTTTTTCCATACTGGTTATTTTCACACCATTGAGGTGGGTTATTACGCCTTCTAAACCTGCATTTACAGCAGGCGTATTATCATATAATAAAACATATTCTTCACCGTCTTGCTGCTGTTCTAAAAAATCTTTTGTAAGAAAGAATTTCTCACCATCTGCCGTAATTTCATTAAGCCCTGTTTCGTTAATTGAACTGACTAAATTTTCATAACTCGCATTCTCTAGAGGAACTCCGTTTATTGAAGAAATAGCTGAAATAGCAACTGCAGAATATGTATATGTATCAAAAGAAATTCCTGCAGGAACAAAAGCCAAAGAAAAGAAAAGCCACATGATTATGAAAAAGAAAATTCCTGTTAAAATATTTGCAAAAGTGCCTGCAGCAAGAACAGACATCTGTGGAAAAATCTTTTTTTCCTTCATACTTTTTTCATCCTGCTCAACAAATGCTGCCAAGAATATAGGGAGGAAAAAAGGAAAAAATCCAAAACCAGTTGATTTTATTTTAATTCCGTGTCGCTTCATGAAAATTCCATGAAAGAATTCATGCGGAATTGCAACAATAGCAATAATGAGTATCCAGTATGTAAAATAAAAAGGAGGTAAAAAATCCAGTTTGAAAACCTGGGGCAGATAAGGTATAAGCGGCATTATCGGAGGAATTTTTATAGCTCTCACAATCTCCGGATTGAGCACATAAACCCAGACAATTTTTCCAAACATATAAATAATAAAAACCATTAACAAATATCCCAAACCAATCACAACATAACTTAGAAAACTCAATGTTTTTGTGAATTTTTTCCCGATTTTATCAATAATCTTCATCCCCCAACTCGTCCGGTATAAAAGTAAGAATCCTTCTTTTTTGAGATTTTTCCTCTTTCTGTAAAGAAAAATTCCAATAAAAATTACAAAAATTACCAATAATCCAATATCATACATCATGAATTTCATTTTATACCTCTATTTTTTCCTCAAAGGACG
Source organism: Candidatus Woesearchaeota archaeon (assembly GCA_964495875.1). Classification (GTDB taxonomy): domain Archaea; phylum Nanobdellota; class Nanobdellia; order Pacearchaeales; family GW2011-AR1; genus JAGLWP01. The sequence goes on from CAZBWB010000002.1 coordinate 44,476, forward strand.
AAAAGAGCTTCTGCCGCACTTTCTGCATTTTACCTTACCCCTTAAAATTTTTTGTGGTTCAGCCCTGATTTTGGAGTGGCATTTTTTGCAAACAAAAACATTCTTGAAAAGTCTGTTTGATGCTTCCTGTATTTTTGCCATGTTATTTATTGTAGGATTTATTTATTTCATTTCTACATCTTTCACGAGCATCTGCTAATACTCCATGAATTTGAACATTATCTCTATGACAAAACTTTTCTAAGGTAACAATAACATCTATGATTAACTCTCTCATCTTCTCTTTATCTTTTTCATTTTCTAATAAACTGATTTTTTCTTTTAAATCAGCAAAAAATTTGTCTCCCATCTTATAATTTCCTCCGGATTATTCTCTGTCCTTCAACATCCCAGTACTCAACATTGGAATTTTCAGTCAGCTCTTGTTTTATTTCGTCCGGACATGCAACCTCGATTGTTTCAAAATTTTCCAAATCCATAATACTGACTTTATCTCCTATTGAAAGAACCTGCCCTTTTCTTTTATTTACTAATGGTACTTCAAATTTATCATGCCCTGGAACAACAAAGACTTTTTTCTGTCCTGATATTATGCTCACTGCCTCAATTCTGACTTTGGAATGTCCGTGTTTTCCTGTCTTGCTTACATCCATTTTTTTTACAGTGCAGGGTTCACCATCAATCAAAATATTTGCACCCACTTTTGCATCTGTGGCACTGATAATTTTCAAAACCATAAACTAAAAAGAAAAATTAGATTTATAAAATTACCTGCTAATGCTCGCAGATTAAATACCAAAGCAGATTAGACAAATTTTTTAAACATATTAATTCTTCAATTTTAATGCCGTTCAAGAAAAAAGATTTTATTGAAATAGAATTTACAGGAAAAATCAAGGATGGAGATGTTTTTGATTCAAATATAAAAGAAGACCTGAAAAAGCTAAATCCTGATGCTCCTGTAAAACCATTTGTTTTTTGTTTGGGTGAGGGAATGTTCTTAGAAGCAATTGACGATTTTTTAATAAATAAAAAAACTGGAAAATATGAAATCGAGTTGTCTCCTGAAAAAGCATTTGGAAAAAGAAATCCCAGTTTAATCCAGCTTATTCCGATGAAAGTTTTTATAGAGCAGAAAATAAATCCAATTCCTGGAGCGATGTTTAACTTTGACGGAAGACCAGCAAAAATACTGACAGTTTCTGGCGGCAGAGTAATTGCAGATTTTAATAATCCTTTGGCTAGCAAAACAGTTGTTTATAAAATCAATGTAAAAAGAAAAGTTGATGATTTAAATGAAAAAATAAAGGCACTAATGGATTTCTTTTTCAGAAAAGAATTGCAATTCCAGATAAAGGACAAGAAAATAATATTTCAGGTTGAAAAATCCATGAGCGATTATGCCAAAATATTCAAGGATAAATTTAAAGAGATTCTTGGGCTTGAATTGGAGATTCAGGAGACTGATAATTCACCTAAAAAATCACAATAATTCTTATAAAGAGATATTAATTATTTTATTAATGGAAGATATTTACAATCCTATAGGACCTTCTAATGACATATCGTTGAGTTCTTCAGTGCAGGAAATTGACAGGGAACTCGAGGAGCTTTTGAAAAAACAATCCGCTAAAATTAAGGTTGTTGGTGTTGGAGGTGGTGGCGGAAATTCCCTGAGCAGAATGAGGGAAATAGGCATTAAAGGAGGAGAGCTCATTGCTGTAAATACTGATGCCCAGGATTTATTATATACCAATGCTGACCAGAAAATACTAATCGGAAAAGAGCTGACACAGGGATTAGGGGCAGGAAGCAATCCAAGAACAGGAGAAGAAGCTGCTAAAGAATCTGAATCAGAAATAAAAAAGAAAATTGCCGGAAGTGATATGGTTTTTATTACCTGCGGTTTGGGCGGAGGAACAGGAACAGGGGGAGCTCCTGTTATAGCAGGGCTGGCAAAAAAACAGGGCTCTTTGGTTATCGGAGTCGTAACCCTGCCATTTACAATTGAAGGAAGAAAAAGAATAGAGAATGCTATGGATGGCTTGGAAAGAATGGAATCTATCGTTGACACATTGATTGTAATTCCAAATGATAAACTTCTTGAGTTAGCTCCTGAATTGCCGTTGCATACAGCATTTAAAATTGCAGATGAAATACTGACAAATGCGGTGAAAGGAGTGACAGAGCTCGTAACAACTTCTGGCTTGGTTAATCTTGATTTTGCAGACATAAAAACAGTTATGGTTAATGGAGGTGTTTCTTTGATTGGCATGGGAGAATCAGATACTGCTCAAAGAGCAATAGAAGCAGTTGAAAAAGCAATACAAAATCCTCTTTTGGATGTTGATATTTCAGATGCTGGCGGAGCACTGATAAATATTATTGGCGGTTCTGATATGAGTTTAGAAGAATGTAAGCAGATTGTAGAGACTGTTGCAAATAAATTAAACTCTGATGCAAAACTAATCTGGGGAGCCCAGATTTCAGAAGACATGGAAAAGTCAATAAGAGTTTTACTTATAGTTACTGGAGTTAAGAGTTCTCAGATTCTCGGAAGAGAAGAGACTTTGGAAGACATAAAACACCAGGAAATTGAAGAAGAATTAGGAATAGAATTTTTTGAGTGATAAAATGAACAAAGAAAGAAAATATTCTTTAAGAGAGATTAAAGAGATAATTAGAATTGATAGAGATGGAATCATAATTCGTGGCTTGGAAAGGGAAAGTCAGAAGATTGCTTATAAAAGATTGATTAAAAACATAAATGAAATGCAAAAATATCCAGAAGTTTTTAGAGTTGATGAAAGAGGAGGTCTTTATTCTTTATTAAATAGGATAAAAAAGAGAATAGATAACGAGGAAGATAAGAAAGAAATCCAAGAAGAGAGAAAAGAATTTGAAGAGTTATTTAATCTTTAAGAATAATTTTAAAAACTCCTTCTTTTTAATTAAATCATGAATTTAAAAGCATTTCCCGGAAAGATAAAATCTTTTGTAATTAAATGCAAAAGAGTCTGGCTTATCTTGAAAAAGCCGACAAAAGAAGAATTTATAAAAGTCACAAAAGTTGCTGCAGTTGGAATTATAATTCTCGGATTCATTGGTTTTGCAATTTCATTACTTATGAAAATTTTTGTTAAGTAAGATTTATAAACTCCCTTTTTTACTTAAATATATCTTTCTAAGATATTATGTCTTAGATGGAGCTGAATGAATACGCGATTTTCATCAGAGGCAATTAAAAAAATCGTCCATCAGCATCGAGAGGGAAAATGATTTTCATAATAAAAGTCACGACAAACAAAGAAGAGAAAGCAGTTGATATGATAGCTGAAAGAGCAGAGAAAAAAAGTCTCAATATTTTTTCAGTTTCCCGTCCGCATGGGCTTAGAGGATACATTCTTTTGGAAGCAGAAGACAGGGAAAGTGCAGAAGAAGTGGCATACAATCTTCCTTATGTAAAAGGAATAATCGGCAAGACGATAACTTATGAAGAAATAAAAAATATGATTGAACCATCAATTGAAAAAATTTCAATAAAAGAAGGAGATATAATTGAAATGATTGCAGAACCTTTCAAAAAAGAAAAAGCAAAAGTTTTAAGAATAGACAAACAAAAAGGGGAAGTAGTGGTAAGTTTGTTAGGAGCAGTTGTTCCCTTGCCTGTAACAGTTAAAATTGATAATGTTAAAGTTGTAAGACGTGAGGAGGAAGAAAATGAATAAATTAATCAACTATATTAATGAGAAAAAACTAATCAGAATTAATAGAAAAATAGAAAATCTTGAAGAACAATTAATGTACTTGGTGGTAGAAGTATTGCCTTCTACAGGCAAATTTGATAATGAAGAAAGTGGAAGATTAACACCAAAATTATTAAATCTTTATTATAAAAGAAGGAAAATCCTAAAAAATGTTGAGGCATTAACATAAAATGCAAGTTAAACTTTTGATTGAAGGCGGAGCAATGCAGCCAGGACCTGCTTTAAGCCAGAAGATTGGTCCTTTAGGTCTGAACATGGGTCAAATAATTTCAAAAGTCAATGATGCTACAAAAGATTTCAAAGGACTTAAGGTTCCGGTTGAGTTGGACATTGACCCAGGAACAAAAGAATTCAATGTTAATGTTTTTTCACCGCCTGTTTCAGAACTTTTAAAAAAAGAATTAGGAATAGAAAAAGGTTCAGGAATCCAGTCAAGAATGCAGGTGGCAAATGCTTCAATTGAGCAGATAATTTCTATAGCAAAAACAAAACTTCCAAACATGCTTTGCAATGATTTAAAATTAGCTATTAAAACTATTGTCGGGACTTGCGGCAGTCTGGGAATTTTAATAGAAAATAAACCAGCGTCAGATGTTGAAAAATTAATTGATGCAGGAAAATATGACAAGGAAATCCAGGAAGAAAGAACAGAAACATTCCAGGAAAAGAAAGAAAAACTTGATAGATATTTTACTGAACTTCATACTAAGCAGGAAAAGGCTATAGAACAGGAAGAAGCAGAGAAAGAAGCTGCTGAAGCAGCTGAGGAAGGCGGAGAAACTGCAGAGAAAGAATCCAAGGAAGAACAGGAAGAACAAAAAGCTCCAGAGCCAGAATCTGAAAAGAAATAATTTATAAATTTGGGTCTGTTTAGTAGTTAATGAAAAAAGATTTAGATTTGGTGAGAATAATAACTTATTTATTTTTTGATGGACATTTATATAAAGATTTAAGCTGTTTTTATTTTTCATCGAAAGATGATCAAATTCTAAAAGAACTTGATAAAATTGTTCAAAGAAAATTTGGAATTAAAGGAAGATTCTATTATAATGATGGGGGAGCAGGAAGGATAAAGACGCATAAGTATAGAGTATTTAATAAAAAAATCTGTACAGAATTAAATAATCTTGGAGTGCCAAAAGGTTCGAAAACAATTACAGAATTCACAATTCCAAAGTGGATTATTAAAAACAAAAAATTTGCTAAAGAATTTATAAAAATAGCATATTTTTGTGAAGGTTCGATGAAAGAAAATAGAAAAAATCCTAGAATAAAACTTAATATAAATAAGGCGCAACAATTGTTGAAGAATGGATTATTATTTATGGAGTCTATTAGAAATATTCTAAAGAAGAATGATATAGAAACCACTAATATAGGAATCTATAATGCTAAAATTAGATCCGATGGTGTTAAAGTTAAAGAATTAAGATTTAGAGTTATCACTAAGCATAACAATAAGTTTATAAATAAATTTACACCATTTTTTAAATACGGGGCTGATAAGTTACCTCTTGTATGGGATTCAAAGGAGCGACAATAGTTCCTTGAGCATAAAGCTGTGGGGTAGCTTGGTAGCCTTTCAGGTTTGGGTGAGGATTAGCTCGAGACGAGTAGAAATACAAATCCCGAGAGATCTTCCAAATCACCTGACGACCCCGGTTCAAATCCGGGCAGCCCCATTTAGGAAGTCATGCAAAATGCCAACAAAATTAAAAAAAACAAAATCAGCAGGAAGGTTTGGAGCAAGATATGGCAGGTCTGTGAGAGCAAAGCTTATAGAAACAGAATCAAAACAAAGAAAAAAACAAAAATGCCCTTATTGTGGGAAAATGGGAATAAAGAGATTGTCTAAGGGAATTTGGAAATGCCCAAAATGCAATAAAAAATTTACATCAGATGTATATTATTTAAAATAAAATGACAGCCTATAAGTGTTTCAAGTGCGGGAAGAAAGTGATTGTTAAAAATCTTGAGAAGAGATTCATCTGTCCGTATTGCGGAAGTAAGATTTTTTATAAACCCCGGACAAGAATAAGAAAATTGAAAATAGAATGATGAAAGAACAAAAAATTCAGGAAATACAGATGTTGGAACAGAATTTGCAAAATTTGCTTTTTCAGAAACAGGCATTTCAGATGGAATCTTCTGAAACAGAATCAGCATTAACAGCAATTGAAAGTTCCGGAGAGGAAGTTTTCAAAATTATCGGGCAGTTGATGGTAAAAACAGAAAAATCAAAAATCAAAGAAGAACTTGAAAACAAGAAAAAAATACTTGAACTAAGAATAAAGACACTTGAAAACCAAGAAACTTCATTATCAAAAAAACTTGAGGAATTAAGAGAGGAAGTAATGAAAAAATAATATTATTTGATATCTATTCTGATAAATCACAGAAATCTTTATAAATATCTCATCTATAATTTTACTATGGTTTTTGATAAGATAAAAAGATTTGTTTCAGGCTCACTCAAAGATAAAGAAGACCTTGGAGAAGAATATATAGAAATTGACCTGGACAAGGAAGAAAAAGAAAACAAAGTTCTCGTAAAACTTTTCTCTCTAAAACAATATGACGATGTTAATGATATTTTAAATGCATTAAGAGAAGGATATACTATAACTATAATTGATATAAGAGATTTGAGAAAAAAAGACCCAATTGAATTAAAGAGGGCTATAGCCAAAATCAAAAAAACAACAGATGCTCTTGAAGGCAATATCGCTGGATTTGGTGAAAATATCGTGATAGTAACTCCTTCTTTTGCCAAAATTTATAAAGAAAGTCCAAAACCAAGAGAATCAAGAAATAAGTTTGAATCATAAACTTTAAAACCTGTTTATTTCTTCCAAAATCATGAAATCCATATTTATCCCTGCAAAAATCAAGGCAAGAGTAAACAAAAAGAAAATAAAATTTCTTTCAAAGAAACTTCCGAAAAATATAGCAATTGTTTATTCTGTTCAGTATCAAGAAATAGCTAAAAATATAAAAGAAATCCTCTTAGAAGACCATAATATAACTGATTTTTTCCAAATTTTAGGATGTTCAAAGCCGGATTTTTCAAGCCAAACACAGGCAGTATTATTGATAACCTCTGGAAGATTTCATGCAATGTCTCTTGCAATTGAATCCAATCTTCCTATTTATATATTGGGAAATAAAGAATTAAAACAGATTTCAAAAGAAGAAATAATATCCCTTAAGAAAAAACAAAAAGCAGCTTATTTGAAATTTCTAAATGCAGATTGTGTCGGGATTTTAGTATCAACAAAACCAGGACAGGAAAATCTGAAAAAAGCTCTTGGGTTAAAAAAAAGCCTTGATAAAAAGTCTTATGTATTAATAGGGAATGAAATCAATAGTTTAGAATTTGAAAATTTCTCAATTGATTCTTGGATAAATACAGCATGCCCAAGATTAGACATGGATTTTCCTATTATTAATATAAGAGAATTAAACATTAGCAAGTCCAAAAAGAGTTTTTAGAGCCACAACAATTGTTGCAGGAACAAACAAAGCCAAAAGAGCAGCAAAAGTTGAAGAGACTATATTTCCAACCCCTAATCCGAGAAGCGAACCAAGAACACTTTCCATTCCAAATCTGCTTACAACAACAAGAATTGCACCAGTAATTAAAAATGTCTGAGAGTCCTTTCTTGCCACTTTTATTGAAAATCCAACGACTAACCCAATAATTACCAATATACCATAAATTATAGAACTATATGTTTGCAAAGAGGGTATTGAAAAAAAACTTGCAGAAATTCCGATTAAAACAGCGAGTATAACTCCTATCAGAAATGCCCATGCACCAATTGAATTTTCTCTAGCTTTTATCCCCATTTTTTCTTAATAAAAATACTTCTGTCAAATATATAAATGTTTTTGTCGTCATAAAAATAACAAAAATATAGGAAAACTCCATGTATTTAATAAATATTTTACAACACAGAAATATTTATAAACCATAGTAACTCCGAAATGATTACAAATGAAAACAAAAATCTTCACATTATTGAGCTTAAGCATTTTAGCTTTGGTGATAATGGCTGGAGTGGTAAGTGCAGCAATAACTCTTACGCCAGATACATATTCAACAAGCATACAACAAGATGCTTCAGATTCTTTTACTTTTGTGATTCATAATGATGGAGCAGGTGGAGATTATAATCTAATTAATATAAGTGCAGATGTTTCTGATTTAACAGGTTCTGCTGGAACAATTTCTTCAGATAATGTTGTTATATCAAATCTTCCAACAAGTGTTGGAGATGATGAAGATAGTTCTGATGTCACTGTTAAAATAAATATTGATGAATTTCAAGCAGCAGGAGTATACACAGGAACAATAGAAATTAGTGGGGAGCATGAAGGTTCAACTGGTTCACCAGATCCTAAACAAATTTCTCTTACAGTGACAGTAACAGAAAAACCAAGACCTGAAGAAGTTCAGGAATGTATATTAACAGGAAATGATGCTGGAGCAGATAATGATGATTTAGAACTTAAAATAAAAGACATATCTGTTGTATCTGGATTTGGTGAGGATACAGATTGGTTCCCTTTTGACAAAGTTGAAGTAGAAATTGAGGTAAAGAATGATAATAATGATTATAAGATGAAAGATATCACAATCGGATGGGGACTTTATGATACTGAAACAGGAGACTGGTATGTTGATGAAGAAGAGAATGATTTTAACTTAAAATCTGATGATAAAAAAACTTTAACAGTAAGTTTTGAACTTGATGAAGATATAGATGAACTTGCTGAAGGAGATTATGTTTTTTATGTTTGGGCTAATGCTGTTTTAGATGCAGACACAGAAAAAGATCTTTGTGCGAGTGTTTTCGAAGACGAAATTTCAATAGCAGATGAAAACGACTTTGTAATTTTGAATAATATACAATTTCCAGAAACAGCCTCTTGCGGAAGCCCAATTCAAATAACAGCAAATGTCTGGAATATTGGTGATGAAGATCAAGAAGATGTTCTTGTTGTAATTCAAAGCGAAGAATTAGGAATCACTAAAAAAATAGTTGTAGGAGATATTGATGCTTTTGAAGATGAAAAGATTGATGTTCTTTTGAATATTCCTCAGGATGCAGAAGAAAAATCATACCTATTTTCTTTGAAGGTATTTGACGAATATGGAGAAGTATTTGAAAATGATAATGATGACAAGGCAGAATTCCAAGTTTACTTAAAAGTTGAAGGTTTATGCTCAAGTGAACCAAAAGTGACAGTTTCTGCTTCATTAGAATCAGAAGCAAAAGCAGGCGAGGATTTGATAATTAAAGTAACTGTAACAAATAGTGGTGTAAAAACAGGCACATTTGATGTAAGTTTGAGTGATTATTCTGATTGGGCAACTTTGGAAAGTGTTGTTCCAGGAACTCTTACTCTGAATGCAGGAGATTCAGAAGACGTTATAGTAACACTAAAAATAAATTCAGATGTTTCCGGCAACAAGAACTTTAATGTTTTAGTAACAGAAGGAACAAAAGTATTTTCACAGCCAATTGCAGTAATGGTAGAAAAACAAGGCGGATTTGGCGGAATTACAGGCGGAATAATCTCAGAAGGAAACTGGCCAATCTGGGTAATCGGAGCAGTGAATGTTGTTCTGATATTCATAATAATTCTAGTAGCACTAAAAGTTGCTAAAAAGTAGAGATAAAGAATTTCATTTCCTGAAAATCTTCTTGTAAATTTTTTCTCCGAATTTATATTCTTTTTCCAATCTTATTATTAGCATTCCGCATACATAACCTATTAATCCGCCAATCACTACGTCACTTAAAAAGTGAAGTCCAAAATAGACTCTTGAAAATGCTACTAGCGAAGCAAAAGCAATCCATATATATTTGAATCTTGGAAATTGTTTTGATAAAATAGGAACAGCACAAAAGGCGAGCATTGCATGAAAAGACGGAAAAGAAAAATTCCATGTTAAATAACTGGCTTTTTCAAGCAAAGGCAAAACAGAAACAATACCTAATTGGAAAGGTCTCTGTTTTTGCACAATTATCTTTAAAACAAAGCTTACCAATACTGAAACACCCAATGTGGTCCATAGAGGAAGAATCCACTTTCTTTTATGCTCTCTCCACAAAAATAAACTTGTCAGAAAAAAGAAAATTATGATTGAAGAGCTGAGGGAAGTTATGCCAAGAAAAAAATCATTTAGAATATCATTCCTTAAAAAAGAAACCCCATAAACTATGTCTGAATCAAAATATAAACTTACTGTCACTATTAATAACAGCAACAAGCCCCAGATAAGCCCTCTTTTTTTATCCATTATTCTATAAACATTAAATTATTTAAATACGTTTCCACTAAAATATTTATGAAAAAAGGTTCAAAAACATTATTTTCAATATTGATAAGATACATAATCTTGATTTTATTAGGATTGCCAAATCTCTGGCTTTTTTATCTCATCTTCACTCCATTGACAGTCTACCCTGTTTTTTTTCTTCTAAATTTATTTTTTACAGCCTCTTTAGCGGGTAACTCTATCTCTATACCTTTGCTTTCTGACAAAATTGAAATAATAGAAGCATGTGTGGCAGGTGCTGCATATTACCTGCTCTTGATTCTTAATCTGGCAATTCCAATGAAAATAAACAAAAGATTAAAGATGTTCTTATTCTCTTTTGGAGCTCTCCTTTTACTGAACATTCTCAGAATTTTTTTGCTTAGTCTATTGTTTATTTCTGGAACATCTTTTTTTGATATAACGCATGAACTTTTTTGGTATTTGGGAAGCACAATTTTTGTCGTAGGAATCTGGTTTGCCGGCGTTAAAATTTTTAAGATTAAAGAAATTCCCTTTTATTCGGATTTAAAAAATACAGGAATTTTAAAATATTTAAAGAAAACTAAGAAATCCAAGCGTTCCAAAAAGAATAAATAATCCAGCTATCAACACTCCGATTGATATTGCTAAAATACTTTTTTTTCTGTTTAAATCAAGTAGCCATGACAAAAGGCAACCTGTCCAAGCGCCTGTTCCGGGCAAAGGAACTGCAACAAATAAAATCAATGCAAAAAATCCGAGTGTTTCATATCTCTTTTCAAATCTGTCAACCTTTTTCTGAAATCTTTCAATATATTTTTCAAATAATTTTTTATAAAAATTAGTTCTTAAAAAAATATGATGGAGATTGTCCAAAAAATAAAATACAAAAAAAATCACGAAAATATTCAACAAAACTATCAGAGAAAAAATGAGCCATACCGGAATATTGTGCTCTGTGGCATATAATATCGCAATAGGCAAACCTGCCCTTAATTCAGTTACAGGCATTATCGTAAGAAGAACTGCATAAAGAAGTCTCAAGTCCATTTTATTTAATCTTCATTTTGTTCCTCTAACGCTTCATTAACTCTTGCAAGCATTTCTACCATTAATTTTTCTGTGACTTGGAGTACTTCACAGTTATTTATATTCAAATTGTAACAGGTATTATCAAATTGCTCTATACTTGTTTCATTCCCCTGTTGTAATTGTATAAAAGTATATTCTCTTCCAGGGTCACATACAAGACTTTCATTTTTTATAGGTTCACCTTTTAAAGCAACCATTAGATTCATTAGATTTGCAACACCGATAATTCCATCACCATCACAATTAAAATTTTCTGTAAAATTTAAAACAATTTGTTTTCTCATAACCAATTCTTCTACGTCGAAAGGTATCTTTTCTAATTTTCTTGGATCATTTCTTAAATAAAAATTATAATGTCCTGCAATTACTTTTCCAAGAGTAACCTTTTTATCAGAACCTACTGGTAAAGAAGTTTTATAAATTGTTTTTCCAACAAGTGTTTTTCTGTCAATTTCAAATTTAATCCCTTTATAAGTAAAATGATTCATAGAATTAATTAAAATAAAAATTCCAACAAAAAATAATGCCAGTATTCCTGCAATCAAAAATATTTTTTTTAATTGTTCATTCTCTTTTTTTATTTGTTCTTCAACTTTTTTCTCGGGTTTTTCCCCATCTTCAATAATTTTCCCCCCGTCATCTTTTTCTTTTTTAATATCAATAATTTCACGAGTTTCCTCTTTCTTCTTCTCTTTTTCCTTCCCTTTTCTTTCTCTTTTTTTCATTATCTTTAATTTCTATCTTAGTTTATAAGTTTTATTATATTCCAATTATTTTAAGTAAGAAGCCATCAGTAATCTTTGCCAAATCTTCTAATTTTCCTCTGATAAATACACAATTATTATCCTGAACAATCTCGGTTGCATCTGCTTCTTTAATTGTGATAAAATTATCTTCGCAGGTTTTTACAGGAAGCTCTTCATCTTCACACACTTCTCCATCCAAACAGGCCAATTGCATTCTCTGTATTATAGACTCAAGATTACGATAAATCTCGCTGGAGGATTCTATATCATCTGACGAAATATAAAGAGGTTTGTCATAATAATTATTTATGGATTTTAATTCTGAATCAATTGTTTCTATCTCATTTGGATTATATCTGAATGAAAACTCAGAATTTTCAATTTCAACAATCCAAAACCCGTTTTTTTCAATAAATTCATACCCGTTATAGGTAATCTTATTTTCTTCAGAATTACTTCTGCTAAAAGAATACCCAAAAATACTCGCAAATAGGATTAAAACCAAAGCCAATCCAACAATTAACTGATTTCTTTTCTTCTTCTTTTCTTCTTTTCTTTTTGATGTTATCTTTCTCATATTAGATAAATCAAATTATAATATAAAAACTTTTTCAAAGCTCCTGCCATGATGTTAAAAAAAAGAAAAAGAAAATAAAATAAAAAATTAAACTTACGCTACCACGAGTGACGCGCTTGTTGAAGATGTTCCCTTGTATTTCTTGCCAGCTGTTGTATCAACAGTCTGAGTTCTCAAATAAGTAACAGCATTTACTGTATCATCAGCGCTGTAACCAGCAACCAATAATGCAATCTTTCCTGTTGTGTAAGCATCACCAAAGCTCTGTATCAAGAATTCTCCTGAACCAACACCTGTCGCAGCTGTCCAGTCTGCAGTACATTTAGCACCGCCAACCAAAGTAGCAGCAGCTGAATTAATACAGCTTCCACCAACCACAACCAGGTTCTTTGAGCTTACAGAACTAACTTCGCTGTCCTTTACAAGAACTTCTCCCAGTATACCAGTTCCACCTTCCATTACAGAAGTTTCTTCTGTAAGGAATACTTCTGCATAAGTTTCTGAATCATCAGTACCAGGATAATACACTTCAGCCCAATCTTCATCTGGTGCTGTATAATGCAATATTCTTGGAGCACACTCATCTCTAATATATGTTTCATATATATTTGTATCTCCTTGTTCTTCACCATTTGGTCCTCCTGTTCCTGCATTATCTACTTCACTTACATACACCTTATTATCAGTATTATCATTTAGGGTAAGATTAAACATTGTACCTGTACCGAGATTTTCATCCTTGTCTTCACCAACCATAAAAAGTGCAACTTCTGACCAACCATGGCCCTTAAAAGTAGTGTTGCCTGGTGAACCCACAAAGCTAACTGCTCCAAGGGTAGTATGATTAGCACTTTTATTAGTCATTGCCTGACCATAAACCCCAGTAAAATTGTTATCATATGGCAGAAATACCATTAATCCTCCGGGTGTAAGTGCAGTATGAAAGTTAACATCTTTATTATCGCTGGGAATTCCAGCTGTGATATTAACTGATTCATCTCCTCCAGAGGTATAATTAATAAAACCAATAGTTAGGGATACATCTCCAATACTACAAGTATCTGTTTGTTTCTTTTCTGTACAAACATCTACCCAAGAACTTCCATCATATTTTTGGATGGTAGTTTCATTTCTACCAGCAGTTGTATCTTGTGAAACTTTCGCTCTTAGCAAATAAGATTCACCCTCTTTACTGGTATTATAAGTTGCAACAAAATAAGAATGCCAGTCACTTCCTCCTCTTTTTTCATAGAATACCAAGTCACTATAATTTGTTGTTGCTAATTTCTCATCAGTGGCTTTTCCAATTCCAATAAATTCTCCGGATGAATTAGAGTACAATATATTAAAACTAACTGTGCCGTCTTTCAAAGGCATAGTCAATTCAATACTTGTATCACTATCTTTTTCAACAGTTATTTTCTCTTCTGCAGCTCTCACAAGTTCATTCATTGAGAATTTAACTGCTCCAAATCCAGGCATTGTAAGTTCTGATTGAGGAGATAAAAAAGATTCTTCGTCTGTTTTCCATTGTATGGTAATCTTATCAAGTTTACCTGATGATTTCCACAGATGGCCTTTTATTCCAGTGATTGTATCATCATTTAATTTTATATCCTGTCCATGGTTTAGTTCAAGTTTACCAGTTCCAATACTAAATGATGCACCACCTACTTCACCAGAAACTGCTAACTTGGTTACATCTCTAACACCAAGGTAAGAACCATCATCTAACTTGTACGAATTTCCTTTAACAAGTTTTCCACTTGCAGGAACTCTTTCTCCGTCAACCATGAATACTACTTCATCCTCATCAATCCATTCAATAGTCACTGACTTACCTGAAACAGTTGCTGTTTCACCTTCTTTAACATTCCCAATAGCTGCAGAGTCTAATAAAATAGTTTTCCCAAAATAACTATTGGATGACCCATTTGCCATTTCTGAAACATAATAGGTTTTTCCCATTAACGGAAAATCACTGCCTTCAATATCCTCCATTCTAAGATTAGCGTCTACATCACTTGTAACATCACTAAGGAAATCAATGGTATAGTTTAAGATATATGTGTTTGAAGATATTTTAAATCCTATCACTGGCGTTCTCGTACTTAATCCAACAAGACTTTCATAATCAGAATCTCTGAAATGTGTTAATTCTGGAGTACCAAGAGAAATGGTTTGTTCATAATTAAACTCATCATTATCACCTGCAATATATGTTCCATCTGCAAGCAATGTAGATAAATCCTCATCATCTACAGTTCCAACAAATGTACCCCAAGTATTGTTGATATTGAGATTATCACTACCTTCTGCAAGCAAAACATTATCTCCGCTCGGAGTTCCACCAGTAGTTCCTAAAGAAGATGCTAAGTTATCTTCAATGAATCCTGCCTGAACCAAATCTGAAGGATCTACTCCAGCTCCAGTTCCGTAAACAATTGCTACATTTGCAGTGCTTCCAACAACAAAAGGTGATGGATAATTTGCAGCAGCAGCAACGCCAGCAGTCATACCGATCATCAATGCACTCACAGCTATTGCAGAAATTTTCTTAAAAATATTTTTCATATCTTTTCTTTTAACCTCCTTTCAACTCTATAAAACATGTTGTCGATGACAACCTCCTCTCAACTAATGGCATAGGGGGACCATTTATTGAGATGAACATTAGTCCCCTTACAATCCCCTATTAGAACACTCTCTCGTCGAGTGTGTATAATTCTCAAGAATTTCCCTTTAAAAAGATTATTGCTTAATTCAATTATTTCCTTTTAGAAAACATATATTTGTTTATTTTTATTTATAAACCCTTTGCTATCACTATTGTATTATAACACATATTCATCTATCTTTGAAAATAGAAAGATTTATTAAGATATGGTATCTTAATAGAATATATTGAGTAAAAAAACATATAACTACATAATATATATTACAGATATATGTTCAAAAATTAACCATATGGTTTTCCGTCGATAATGGCAATAAGAGAAATCACAATAAAAGGAGAGAAAGAAGCATTTTCTATTTTCAAAAAAGGGTCTTCTGGTAAAAAATATGATTTTTCGGGTATTTTAGCTTTGAGACAGCTATTAAGCAACGAAAAAGCAAGGATTTTACATGTGATAAAAACAAGAAAACCCCAGTCTATTTATGATTTAGCTAAAAAATTAAACAGAGGTTTTAAGGCTGTAAATGATGATGTCAAATTACTGGAAAGATTTGGTTTTATAGAATTAATAGAAGAAAAAACAAAAAACCGGACGAGATACAGACCTGAAATTGTAGTAGATACAATCACGATTAATGTAAAAATTTAATAATACACATTAAAGGATATTTCATAATCTTCATTGCTTCTTGTAAAATCCTGGGCAGCCCCCTTGTAATTCTGTGTTATGTTGCCTTTATTAACCAACAGAAGTTCCTCTCCTTCTAAACTAATTCTCAAGGCATAGCCTTTTATTGGAGTATCCTCTCCTACATTCCAGCTATTCTCACAGATTTCCTTTAAAGTAATTTCCATTGTTTCACAGGCACTTCTGCCATCTAGGCACATTTCATCATCTCCGCAACTAAAAATCAGATTTTGCACAGATAAAAAGCCTGTGGAATCTTCACAATCAGTCGTATATTGCAAAAATGACTGGATAAATCCTTCAACTTCATAACTTTCAATTTCCATCTTAGAACTTCTCAGGGAAAAACTAAGGAAAAAAAGCAATATAACAGATACTATGATTATTATCAATACAAACCCAACCATTTCCTCTTGCGAGCGTTTGCCCGAGACAAGATGGTCAAAATAATCCCGAGTGTGAACGGGAGTAGAGCGTTTTGACCTTGGACAAATTTTTTGTATTAATCCCAATGTTAAGGCGCGAGTTTTTTTATTTTTCATGTTTTATCCTCAGAACTTACCATCAATCTTGCAAGTTCACATTTACCATAAACTCCTGTGTCTGAACTTTCTTTCCAGCATAATGCAACAAAATTTGATGAAGCAGGCAATTTATTTACATTTTTTGAATAAACTTCAATAACTCCGCAATCAGGAAAATTTCCCGAATTACATACGATATTCCCTTCATCCGGGTAGATTTTTCTTATCTTTATTTCAGCAATTCCCCAAAAGCCAACATATTTTGATATATGCTCTTTTAAAATCATGATTTTGTCAGCATCAATACAATTCAACTTGCTGCTTCCAAAAGAATCTCCGCAAGCAAACTCAGGCGAATTAGCAAGTTTTGCAACAAGTAGCATAGAGTTCTCTTCTTCAAGAATATTTGCACTTTGTTTTAGATTGGAAAATCTTATTACTAATACAAATATTCCAACAAATATAAAAAAAAGCGTAACTGCTATTAGCATAAATGCCATTTGCTGAACCTTCAGTTGTCCTTTGTTATGTGATTTTCTTTTTTTTATTACCATAATCCACATCTGCTTTCCATTTCATTTTTATAATCAAGATTTTCAATTTTTTCCTCTAACAAAAGAACATCCTTTGAATCATCAAAATCTTCTGCGAGTTCAGATAATTCTGTTAAATAACTATCAATATCAGATTCACAACCTTTCTCTCTAATTAATAATGCTTTATCTCTATATATCAGAGAGAGTTCTTCTATTCTTTGCATCAATCTTTTTAACTGACATTCATAAACATCAACATCTCCAAAAATCCCAGCATACATTAGTGCATCAGACACAAAATACATTTTTTTCCCTTGTTTTTTGACATATCCATAATCATAATTCACACTAATATCACAATTTCCTGAAAAGCATACATTAATCATATCATCAGAGCAACCTCCTGTTAAAAGATTCTCTTGATTTAATTTTTCGATTTCATATTCAATTTCCTCCGGAGCATTAACAAAACAATAAATGTCTTTGGAAGAAGTCATGTAAATTAAATCAGCAACCTTGAACGGAAAATCAAATGGCTTTGAAAAAATATAAAATGTTTGTCCTTCAATAATTTCTTTTGAAAAGATATACTTGTTTGAAAAACCCACATCGGTATTTGTCTCTGTCCATGTATTAAAACTTTTTTGCGAAACTTTAATCAGTTGTTTGCCGAAGTTTCCTGCATTATTACAGCTGTTGTAAATTCTTGATTCTGCCGGTATTGTGAATGATGTTGTTTTTGCTGATTCAAAACCAGTCTCCAAAGGATTAAGCAGAATCCCGATTTCTTTTCCTGTTTTGGCATCAATCGTTGTTCGTTCTGTTTTCATAAGTTTTGTCACTCCGTAAATCGCAAGAAAAATTATAAAGATTCCTACAATAATCGCAAAAAGCCATCCGAAAGATATTTGTAAAGCACCTCTTTTCTTTTTCATTTTTCCAATCAGAGATTTACGAACGGGTAATTGTAACCAAAGATTCCCCATATTCTTTTATAACTATCATTCTTATCTTACCCCCAATATTATCTATGCAATAAGGATTTTCTGAGGATGTAATTTTTCCAATATCGATATGTTCAATTTTTCCCCTGTCAACTATTTTTTCTGAATCAAACATTAAATTCTGAGATTCATCAATGAAGCAAACCGCATTTATGCTGTTTGGAAGAGAATATTCTTTTGTCTGACTTCCCTGCTGACTCTGCCACATTTGATTCACGTCTGCCTGCAGATTATCCATGAAAAGTTTAACCTGTATTGTTTTTTGCATGTCGATAAATTTTATTATTGCATAAACAGCGACAGAAAGAAAAATAATTATAAGAAAAATGGAAAAAATCATTCCAAAGGATAATTTCAGCTGCCCCTTTTTTTTCATTCTTAAAAAAAGCGATTAGAACTTATAAATCTTTCAATATTCAAAAAATTCAAAAGGACGTAAAATTATATTGCATTTATTTTGTGCAGGCTTATTTCCATATTCATCCTGGCATTTTATGTATAAGTTATTGCTAGTATCCCATGCCACAGAATGAACTATGTCATCACCGCTTATCATGCTAAGCCCGTCTTCAAAATTATAAGAACATGAGGTAATATCATAAACACACTCTGCCGGCTCACTTGTTATTATTTTCAAATCCCCCCCTTCATAATATGCTCTTGTAATTAAAGGTGTGGTAAAA
Organism: Candidatus Woesearchaeota archaeon; assembly: GCA_964495875.1. Taxonomy (GTDB): domain Archaea; phylum Nanobdellota; class Nanobdellia; order Pacearchaeales; family GW2011-AR1; genus JAGLWP01. The sequence continues at coordinate 63,080 of CAZBWB010000002.1, forward strand.
TCTGCTTCTACTTCAAGCTCTGTTGTGGCAGTTGCTACATTTCCGGCCATATCAAAACACTGTATATGATAAGTATAATCTCCTTCTGAAAGATAAAGTTCATCAGAGTGCTCATAAGAACGTGTATTTTTAAATTCAGTATAATCGTTGTAGTTTCCAGTACTGCTGTAATAACAATCTGCTATTCCATTTTCATATCCTGCTGATGTTCTTGCTTGCAGTTTGATCTTGACAATATTACTTGAGCCTTTGATAATTCCGCTTGGCTCTACTGAATCAATCACCAGAGCACGGGAACCGATTAAAGTTAATTCTTTGGATTCAGTATTCATGTTTCCTGCTGAATCACTGCACCTGAAATAAAATTTATTTTCTTCCTCATTTTGAAGTCCTGTCAATGTTCCAGAACATGAGTAGCTTATCTGGGCATTAAATGTGGTAAATTCACTTATTTTATCACCACACGATATCATCATTTCTTCCATCTCTTCATAGGATTTATCGCTGTGGCTCCATCTGCATCCTCCATTCTCACTTAACAAAGGTTCATTGACATAAATTCTTACATTTGTTTCATGGGCTTCTGTTTCGCCGAAATATCTTATAGGTGTGTTATCTAAAAGATTAAATCCCTGAATCAGAGGTGGTGAAATATCTGGAAGAGGGTCAATGCAGAATTTAAATAAAAATTCTCCTACATTAGCATAACCATTGACATTCTCACATCTCACATAATATTCATAATTTCCTCCTGACGGAAGTTCAATTCCTTCATTTTCAAGATTTGCCTGTCCAGGGAAAAACATAAGTTGAGTATGGTTTCTGTCCCACAAACCGCTTCCAAAAGAAAGTTGCATATCATCAAAACTTGATGTTCTGTGGTCTTCTATCCTGCATGTTCCTTCTTTGTCTAATTCAATTCCAAAAGTAAAAGATTCAAAAGAAGGCAGACAACCGCCTTTGTATTTTACTTCAACTCCGTTTGTTGCTGGTATTGGCTCATAGGAATAATCACCAGACAACAAAGAATCCTCTCTTGGTGTTATCTTAGGAGAAGTCGTGTCTGTCGGACTTACATAAATACATCTCGCATTATCTCCTTCATTTATCAGTTCACATGCCTGCCCCAGACTTTTACACTTGTATAATGTGCATGGAAATTCTCCTCCGTTGCATTTGTTACAATCAGCTCCTCCTGTCTGCGATTGCCATGTCTTACAGTCAAATACCACTGCTCTTTGGTCTGTTCTCAAAGTCATCCTCCAGAAAGTGATTAATGCTGTTAGTATTCCAATCGGCCATCCCACTACCAATGTAGCTAAATTTGCACCCAATCCAATTCCTGTTGCAATTCCTGCTGCGAGATTTCCTACAGTAAAACCCAAACCAATAGAAGCTCCTATAGCATTTGCCCAAAAAAGGGCTTCGTCAACATCATGCCCTCCAGCCCACCATACTGCTGCAAAAGTTATCACCCAAGCAACACCAGCCCAAAGCAATCCACTTTTCATTATATCAAACTTAATATTTACTTTTCCCAAAAGCTTAATAATTTCTTTTCCCAATTTTTCGCCCACAAAATATGCTACTGAATGACCAGCTTCTACTTCCCCTACTGTTGCTAATACCCCTCCCCCTCCTGCTTTTGCCATTATTGCACCTGTTATAGAAGCCTTTGTATTTTCTTCTGATTCCTGGTCGGATTCATTGGATTTTATTATTGCTTTTCTTATAACATTAGTTGATAACGGAGAACTCGATGTCTGTGCAGAAATAATGTTTGTAAATGCTACGATGCTTGTGATTAAAATAAAAATCTGAATTAACGCAATAGATTTTTTTTCTCTTTTTCCATTATTCTTTTTCATTTTATTTATGACTCTCTGCTTCTGGGATATTTGCTTTAGAGACATTTTCTCCCACAAATAATTCCTTCCATGAGTAATAGCTATTTTGCTGGATATAATTTGATTTTACTCCGCAATCTCCTAAGACAATACATAATTCTTCCTGGTTTCCTGCCCATTCTGATTTTAAATCAACAGTGCCTACCCCTAATTCTCCGCTGGCACCCTTATCCATAAAAGATTCAGATTCAGGACATTTTCTGGCACAAAGTGCACGACAATCTCTAAGAACCGCTGTGCAATTATCCAAACATTCTGCATAGCATTTGCCTTCAATAGCCTCCCATCCGCTCGTTACACTTTTAAAATATCCTGCAACAGAACTTGCACTTCCAACACTGCATACTTGTGAAGGAGATATCTGTGACTCAACTCCAAGTATTGCAGCATCTGGCTCCCAAAAATTAAACCCAGGAGGATATTTAGGAACACACATAGCTTTTATAGATTTAATAGACTCATTTATTAATTCTCCTGCTGAATTGTAATTAGAGGTATAATTTGAAAATAATATATCATCTCCGTTTTCATCTTTTCTGGTTACTCCCATCTCAATTTTGCAATCTCTTTGGTCTGTATCCAAGCATACTTTTGAACTATTTTGGAACACGCAGTCCTGCCATCTGTTCATAAAACAATTTGCTTCTCCAGGAACATCTTCTTTGCACAATTTTTCTCTTAAATTTCCGCATAATTCCCATTGAACCTCTCCATCATAGCAATAAAGTCTATAAGATAAATCTCCTGGTTTTGCATCTTCAAAAGAGATTATTGGTTCAGAACACCACGCACTGCCATGCGCTTTTATTTCTCCATTATAATTGCAACTTAAGTCTCCGCAGATATAATTTCCAGAATCAACGCTTTCTCCTGCTCTTTTTTCTCTGCACGTGCTTCCTAAAAGATAATTGCAGTTTCCGCAATTAGGTGAATCTGCATTTGAATTTCCATAACCACAAATCTCACTTGAAGCAGGGTCTTTTATGTAAGTCCAATAAGGAACATCATCTTCTAATCCAGAATTATAAACATTTGCAGGGTTTCCGCAGTTATCAACAAAAAAAACCTCGTTTCTCCCCTCAACACAGGTTGTTCTTTTAGTCATGGTGCATATTGTTCCTAATTCAGGAGCACTACACAACAGTCCTGCATGGAATTCTTTTCCTTCTGAATTGCATTTTTCTCTTGTTTCAATAGTGCATTTTTTCCCTTCATCTGTCTGAAAAACACAAGCACCTTTTGCAGCAGGTCCTGCACTCAGCAAACATTCTTCCTGAGTTGTTATACTGTCGTCAAAATTTGGCTGAACTCCTATGTCTGCTGATACTTTATTGCAGGTTGTTCTCCGTATAAAAGAAGCACCTTCTCCAATAAAACAACAGCCATACTGGCATTCAGCAATTTCTTCAGCATCTTTGTCATACCAATATCCTCCGAGATTAGGATTGCATGCTGTTGATGAAGAAGCCATACATGTTCCTTGTGCATTATTTACACAAGTGCCTGTTGAGCAATACTGGGTTGATTCACATGCAGTGTCATCTATTCTATAATTTTGATTGCAATACTGGCTATTCCCAACATCTAAACAAATCCCTCCGTTTATCGTCATCTCACAACAAATAGCACTTACAATATTTAATGAAAATATTATAAATATCCCTAATAAAATTCCTTTCAAAAATATTTTTTTAAATTCTCTTTTTTTAATCATTTTAACAATATCCGCTCGGTGAAAACACGAGACTTCTTGAAGCGAATTCAAATTTATTTCCTTTTTCTCTGTTTGTTATGATGTAAATTTTTGTATCGTCGCTTAAGAATTTTTTATCAATCTTAATATCAGGATAAAAATCCATGTAAATTGTTACATCAGTGTCTCCATAAGTCGCTTCCCATTCTAGTATACTGTTTGTAACTGCAATCAATTCATAAAGATTATTGTCAAGCACAACACTGAAAGAATCATATTTCTCTGTTTCTCCTTTTGTCAGTGTCAAGGAATAATCAAATGTAGAGACAATTCTGTCTGGAAGCAATTCTACATTCACAGGACCTTTTTTTAAATCCACACCATATCCTTTTTTTTCATAATTTTCTTTTAAAGAATCAAAACAATCCTGGACTTCATCCTCAATTTCATTTTTTATTTCCTGTTCAATGTGTGGCTTTAATTGTGGTTCTTGAATAGAACAAAGTGCACAATATTGTGCAGTATAGCATAAATTTTTTATGTTTATATTATCAAAAGTGCTGAAGAATGCAGGTTCAAAATCTCCTCCCTGCAAAGAAATTTTTTCCACGACATCTTCAATCTCTTTTTCAGTGCATGCCTGAATGAATTCCGGAGGATTTTTCACACCTTTGCCAACTGCTGATTTTATCTGTGGAAAAAACATATATATCAAAATACCAAGCACAAAAATAACTATAGCAATTATGATAAAAATTGTAACCTGCCCCTTTTTTTCCATATCTGATTTACGATATCTTTATTTATAAACTTTAAGAAATTTTTAATTTTTATTTACTAATCCGTCACATTTCCCCGCCACCATCCCCCAATTTTCATCATTAAAAATTTATGAATTAATAATTATTAAATAGAATTTTACACTTTTTCTCTCGCGTTAGTCCTCTGCTCAGACCAGCAATTTGCTTTTTAATTAACGCTGTTAAAACAGATAATAACTTAAATTGCTAATCCTCGTTTTCAACACGAGGTGCAAGAAGAAAACCAAGCTCCATATGTTCTGATTTGATAACCATTCTTAATGGATGGTCTTCTGCAAAATTCAAAATTGTTTTTTCAACAAGTTTTGCACCCTTCATGAATTTCCCCAAATATTCCAAACTATATCTTGATTTGCAATTTTCTGCTTCAATCTTTGCTTCATCACCAGAAAATTCTGACCTTGCAGAATTAATGCCTCTGGCTTCAATAATAAACTTACTGTCCTGTATTATAAATGAACAGGCATCAGAAACAACCATACAGTCTTCTATTGAATCAATCAAATCAACCGAATTCATTTCAACTCGTGCAGTATATTCTAATGCAGGCATTTCTTTTTCTTCTGCTTCTATCTCAATCAAATTCAAATTAAAATTCCTTCTTATCCTGTCCTGAATTTGAATATTCAAAAAATTCTCTTTTTTTTCAAGTATCAATGAACTTCCGCCTCCACATCTTTTTAAAATTCTTTTCAAATTATCAAGATTCACTCCTAAAATTTCCTCTCCTGCTTCAAATTGACTAAATGAATTCCTTGGCAATTTGAAATTTACCATAGCGACATTGGCAGGGTCTATCGCATTAATGCTAAGTCCGAATTCATTGAACTTTATCCTTACTTCTGTTACAAGTTCTGAAAGAATCTCAATTACCCTTGAGAATAATAATGGATTATCTAATTTAACTAACATCTCCTAACAAAACATGTTTGTTTTTTAAGCATTATTGTGGTTTAGATAACAGTAATCTTTTTAAATTATGGGCAGGAGATATTTTTATGTTATTGGAAGAATTGACAAAAAATGAAACTCTGAATATAGATTTTCATAATCATTTGCAGACCGGAAGCGAGTTCAGAAAGAGACCAGAAAAATTTAAGGAAAAAATAAAAAATTTATTTTTAGAAGAAGGTTTTTCAGATTTAACAGGAATATTGAATAAATTAATGGATACAGAATTAGATATTTTATATATAACAGATACTGTTGATGGAAATGGAGATAATCAAAGATATATAAATTGGACTTCTGATGAACAAATTCAAGATGCTAGAGAAAAAGGCTATGAAATAGAACCAGGCAAATATTATGTTTTTTTCAAGAAAGAGGGAAAGATTAAGGTATTGGGAAATTCAAAAGAAATTGAGTCAAAAGAAGGACATATTGTTTTGGCTGGAATAAAACGAAATAAGAGAATCGATTCTTCAAAAATATCTTCATTAGAAGAAGCACTGGCAGAAGCAACAGATGGAGAATTGAAAATCGCAGATCATCCATATACCCTCCTTGATGGAAAATCAGGGACTTTAAGAAGAAGTAAAAATCCTGAGCAAGATGCTAAAAAGTTTGATGCTCTTGAACAAAATGGAAATTTTTATTTTCCAATTTCAATTTCTAATATCCTGGTAAAAAGAAAAAACTACAATAAGCCCATTATATCAAATTCAGATGGGCATCATCCAAAAGATATAGGAAAAACATATAATATTCTTGACACTCAAAATTTAGATTATAGTTCTGAACGAGCATTTCGAGATTCGATTAATTATGAAATAAGGCAAGGAAACTTTGATACAATATTTAGTCCGATTCCAATGTGGAGAGTTTTTCATCATGCCTTGATGATGGGTATTTATATGATTAGAGATTTATATAAAAAAATATTCAAAAAAGATAATCACAATTTATGAACCAATCTGAGAATCAATTAAAATATTCTGCTGCCTGCTCCATTCTTTATCTGAATGAGTCTTTACATAATTTGCCCAGAATTTTACAAACTTTAATCTTTCTTTAAAATTTATCTCTTTATCTTTTTCCAATTCTTTAAGGTCAATTTTTATCTTTAATTTTGTCATCTTATTATTTTAAACTTGTCACCAACATTTAATTTATCAATCAAATAAACCAATTCTTCTTTATTAAGTTTTTCTTTGAAAATGTCATATAAATGCTTGGCATCTTCTAAATCTTTTTCACTTCCTAAAAATAATTTGTAAGCAATCTGCATTTCAAAAGGAGAGATATATAATTTTCCTTTATTCAAAATCACTTTAATTTTATTTTTAAACGAATATTTATCCAAATCATTTTTTATTTTTTTAAATTCAATGTTTGGCAGTGGCTGTCCTGTTCTTGCAAACCTTATTGCGTGTTCTTTTAACATATCAATGGCTTCTTTTTCTTTTGAAGTATTTATGCACTCAAAACCATTCCCATATATTTTCTCCCACAATCTTTGAAATTCTCTTTCATTTATTTCTGGAACCAATAAATCTATATCTTCTGTTGCTCTTGACCTGCCAAATAAAATTGAGACATAACCTGAAACAACAACATAATCTGTGTGTTTTTCTAAAATATCGATAAAATCCAGGACAAATCTGTCTAATTTATTTATTTCTCTGTCCAAAATTACGCTCTTTTCCTCTTTATCATATTTCATTGTCTGATAAATGTCAAAATCTATTTAAAACTTCTTGTCTTTTCACAACAAACAATATAAACTTCTCTAATATTTTCTTTTTATGTCAGATTTTAAAGAGAAAAGAGTGAGGAGTTTAACTCAGCTGTATTATTCTAAACCAGAAGTGCAAAAAGTAATTTTTGAATTTTCAAAGAACAGGGAAATCTGTCCGAGATATTTTGAAGGATTTGGAAAGCGTCCTGATTCTCTGCAATATCTCAGTGATTTTTTTGAATTAGTAAAAAAAGGAGCAACGTCTTTTCATTGTTCAGAGGAAATCTGGCAAGAACCATTAAATCTTTCAACAGATATGGATGAGAAAAAATTGAATGAATTAAGAATAGGGTGGGATTTGTTGCTTGATATTGACAGCAAATATTTGGATTATAGCAAGATAATGGCAAAGATAATCATAGAAATGCTGAAATTTTGCGGAATAAAAAATATCGGTGTCAAGTTTTCAGGAAGCAAAGGATTTCATTTAATTATTCCTTGGAAAGCATTTCCAAAAGATGTTAATGGTGTAAAAACTTCAGACATGTTTCCAGAATGGCCGAGAATAATTACAAATTATATTACACATATGATGAAGGAAAAATTAATTGAGCAGATTAGTGAGTTGTCAAAGCCGAACAGATATGTAAGAGATTTTCAGGCTCCGAAAGAAGTAATGCCTGATTTAATTTTAGTATCTCCTCGTCATTTATTCCGGATGCCGTATTCTTTGCATGAAAAAACAGCTCTTGCGAGTGTTGTCATCAAGCCAAGTGAAATTGAAGATTTTCAGCCAAAAGATGCAGACCCTTTGAAAGTTAAGATAAAAAATTTTCTGCCTGATTCACAGGAAAATGAAGCCCGTGAACTTTTGCTGCAGGCACTCGATTGGCATAGAGAAAATAATCCAAAAAAAGAAGAAGAAACAAAAAGAGAATTCAAGCCGATTAAAATTTCAAATTTATCTGAACAAAATTTCCCGCCATGTCTTAAAAAAATTCTGCAGGGACTTGGGGATGGAAAAAAAAGAGCCTTGTTTGTTCTGATTAACTTATTTCGTTCAGTTGGCATGGAAAAAGATGAAATTGAAAAAAGAATTGAAGAATGGAACAAGAAAAATAAACCTCCTCTAAGGAAGGGATATATACAATCCCAATTGTCCTGGAGTTTTAAAAGAAAACCAATCATGCCTCCAAACTGCAAAGAATTCTACAAGGGAATCGGAATATGCATTCCAGATGAACTCTGTAAATTAATAAAAAATCCAGTTAATTATGTGACGAAGAGGAGTTTTATAACAAATTTTAAAAACAATAATTGAGTTATAATGCAATGAAAAAGGTGCTGATTATATCTCTGGTACTTATAATCTTTTGTGCGTATTTTGTTATTGCTGCAAATGAAACTGTTTCTGAAAAAGGTTATTCCTGCCTGGAAAATAAGGTTGCAGGCAAATGCTCTTCTCTTTCTTCTGAAGAAAAAATATTTTCCCTGCTTGCAATAGACAGATGCAAGACAGAAGTACTTGCTGATTCAAAAAACAAACAATGCTGGCCTGCTTCAAATTGTAAATTAAAAACAACTGCTCAGGCAATTCTTGCTCTTAATTCTGTAAATGCAGAAACTACTGAAGCAGAGAATTGGTTACTGTCACAGACAACTTCTCCTTCAGATGTTGACTGGCTTTTGCAAATAGAAGCAGAACCGACTTCATGCTCTGTTTCTTATTTAGGCAGGTCTTATCCGATTTCAATTAATTCAGACAGGAAAATAAGCGGCAGTCCTGGAAGCTGTTTGAGAATTTATGAGAATTACTGGTTAAAAATTTCTCCTGTTTGCTATAGTGAAGAATTTGAAATTTCTTGTGACCAAACTTTTTTCACAAATTTATTATACAAAAAGAGAGATTCAGAAATAATTTATGTTTTAAAAGGCACAAATTCTGCTTCAGGAGGAGGTGTAACAAAGGAGAAAGTAAGTTCTGTTTGCTTTAAACAAGGAGCATCATGCAATTATGAGGGAAGCTTATGGGCAGCCTATGTCTTGAACATTAAGGGGTATGACGTTTCTGCTTACCTGCCTTATTTAATAAGTATGAAAGATGAAAATTCAGAATTTCTTCCAGAATCTTTCTTATACTCTTTAACAAGTGATTTTAGAGATGAACTTTTATCTAAACAAAAAGAAAACTGGTGGTTGGAATCAAGCGATAAGTTTTATGATACAGCAGTGGCTCTTTTATCTTTGCAAAAAGAAGAACCCCAGGAAAAAACAAATGCAAAAGAATGGCTCGAAGAAGTTCAGGGAGATAACGGATGCTGGCAGAATAGTATAAGGGATACTGCATTCATTTTGTTTTGTGCATGGCCCAAAAAAATAGTCACTCCATCTGAAACAAAACCAGATTGTGAAGATTCAGGATATTATTGTATGACTAGCACTGCCTGTCAAAAAGTAGGAGATGTTTTAACAAATTATTCTGGCTGTTTTGGAGTAAATGTTTGCTGTAGTTCAAAAAGTTTATCAGAAAGTTGCTTGACTCAGGACGGAGAAATCTGCACTTCAAATGAAATATGCAAAGGAGGAAGTTTCGTTGATGCCACTGACACTGAAAGGTGCTGTATGGGGGGAGACTGCACAAAAATAGAGGAAGAGGAAGAAGAGGAGGAAGAGGAAGAAGAAGGAAAATCAGAATGTGAAATATATGGCGGAACATGCAAATCATCCTGCTCAGAAAATGAGGAATTACGTTCATATGATTGTCCTTCTTTTGATGTCTGCTGTTTCAGCAAAGCTAAGAAAGGATATACAGGAGTTATTATTTTGGCAATTCTTATTGTTTTGACTATTCTTGGAATTATATTCAGGAAAAAACTGAGAAAATTCCTTTTTAATCTTAAATCTAAACTAAAAGGAAAATTCAAAGGAAAATTTTTCCCAGGTTTAAGAAAAGGTCCAAAAAGAAGATTCCCTCCAGGTCCGTCTGCATTAATTAGACCAAGAACCAGACCAAGAACTATCCTGCCTCCAAGCCAGAGACCTGCAAGAAAACCTGCTCCTGTAAGAAGACCCAAAAGTGAATTGGATGAAGTTCTTAAGAAATTAAAAGAGATGGGGAAATAAATTATGGAAAGAAAACAATTCTTAAGGATGTCGATGATCTTGGGCATTGTCATTTTCTCTTTTGGTCTTGGCTGGTTTGTAGGACTTAAAGTAGGAGAAATCTATATACCTTTATGGAGGGCTTTGTTAATATTTATTGGATTTTTATTGATTCTTTTTTCATTTTATCCAACAAAGAAAAAAAGAAAGAAAATTAAATCTAAATAACTTAATCTTCAAAGAAAAAAAACTTTATTAACTAACTTTCTTTTATTAGTTCATGATAAAAAAGAGCATGATTGTTTTATTAATTTTATTGCTGTTTTTTCCTCTGATATCTGCAATAGAGCTTGATATGAAAACAGAATTCAGCCAAGGAGAAACACTCATGGCAAAAGTGTCTGGAAATTTTATTAATCCATTGCAAAAATCAAACATCTTCTTCTATAAGGAACATGTGAGAATACCTGTCGGATATGACATAAAACAAATAAATGAAGATTATTACATCTATGCAATTCTCATAGGAAAAGAGCCCAGAAATTATTCTATTGCTTTGGAAAATATAAGATATATAGAAGAGGGGAAAATGAGCGAAGAGGATATAAGAAAAAATTTCACAATAAATAATCAGATGGCAGATTTTTCAATAAACCCCGGCTTTGCTTCAGGAACTGAATTTTCCATAGGAGTCCAGAATCTCCGGGATAATGACATAACTGTTGGAATAACAACAAGCAGTGATGTAAACATTTCTGAAGAGAGTTATCTTGCATCAATAACACTAAAATCAGGCGAAAAACAATATGCGGATTTTATCTTTAAATCTCAGGAGCCGATTTTTAAAATAATAGAATTAAGCACAGAAAATTTAAAATATGAAGTTCCGGTTTTTATTCCTGCAACAGAAACTACCCCCCCAGCTCCACCACCAACTCCCCCGACTCCTCCAGAAGAAATTACAGAACCCACAGAAGAGGAAACATTCAAGTTTGAACCAGATGAATTGATTATTTCCACACCAACAAATGAAAACATAACAAAAACAATTTATCTTTATAACACAGGAGACGAGGCAATTGAAAATATTACTGTCTCTTTATCCTACTCCTTGAAGAATTATGTAAATATTTCAAAAGAGAGCATTGATGTGCTTGATGCCAACTCAAATGTTCCGATTGAACTAACCTTCTTTTCAGAAGAAGAATTTGAACTTGATGGACATATAAAAGCAAGGCAGGGTGAAAAAATTATTTACTCAGTAATCTCTGTAAAATTTTTAGAAGGTTATATTCCTCCTCCAGAAGAGCCCACTCCCCAAGAGCATACTACAAAAACTTGTGCAGAATTGGGATATGCTGTTTGTTCAGGAAATGAAGAATGCAGTAGCGATGATGTGGTCTATGCAAAAGATGATGTTTGCTGCACAGGAACATGCAAGGCAAAAGAAGAAACAGGTTCAACAGGAAGGATAATTGGAATTGCAATTTTAATAATTGTGATTATTGTTGTTTTTTGGTTTTATAAGAAAAAATACAAAGGCACAAAAAAGCCAACCAATTTACTGAAAATAACAGGTCTCAAGAAAAAATAATCATGCAAAAACATTTAAATGTCTTCCATATTTATCAGAATCTATAATTTTTCCTTTTGAATTATAAATTGACAAAACTTTCTCTCTCTCATCTTCCAGTATTTTTCGAAATCTTGCCTCTTTTGATTCATGAGTTTCTTCTCCTTTCTTACGATTTTTTTGAATAGTATCATGCGCTAATCCAACATTTCCGGCGTTTGTCACTGCAACAAAATTATCTATCATTTTATATTCTCATTATTTTTATCTTTATTAATTATTTCTTTAAGTCTTTTTTCTAATATTCCTTTTTCAACTTGCAATACTCTCGCTACTTCATCATAACCATGAAGTCTTCTTATAAGTTCATTAAATATCTCGTTCCATCCGTTATTTGTCAGTGCAATTAATTCAGGAGAAATAATTTCAATATGTGCAGGCATATATCTGAACATCAGATATGCGAGGGAAGACATTTCATCAATTTCAACTTCAATTTCAGCAAAACTTGTGTAAAAATCTTGCTGTGGTTTGATTTTTTTCTCTTCTCCGGTTTCCATGATTTTGACATTTTCTTTCATAGGAACTGGCTCTTTTATGTCCTTGTTTTTGACACTAATTCCTTTCTCTTTATCAATTTGCTCTATCAGTTTCTTCAGTGTTTCAACCAAATGTTCCGGCGGCTTTCCAATTATCTCAAATATAACTACTGCCCTGATTTTCTTTGCTTCATCTAAACTCATTTTTATATTTTTTATTTTTTATCATGAATAAAATTCCAAGCAAAACACAAAAAGCCATAAAGCCATACTTAGCATAATTCTGCTTGTATGAATTTTCCTTGTCATTTTCAGTTTTTATATCTTTTGTATTCAACGTGTTTAATTTAATTATTTCCAATTCCACAGTTTTATTATTTTCCCTTTCTTCATCAACTATTGAAACTGATTCTTCTGATTTATTTTCAGGTTTTTCAGTTTCTTCTGTTATCTTTTCTTCTTCAGATTCCTTTTCATCTTCTTCATCTTCATCATCAACACATGCCAATCCCTGTTCTTTTATTTTGTTTAAAGTTTTTTCTCCGATTCCATACACATTTATCAAATCATCAACAGAATCAAAAGGACGAGTATTAATTATTTCCTGTGCTTTAACTTCACCTATCCCATATAATTTATCCAACTCTTCTGCAGATGCTGTGTTGATATTAATTTGGTCTTCATTGCAGGATGCAGAGATAAAAGAAATAGAAAATAAAACCATGATAAATACTATCCATCCTTTCATATCGATTAAAATAAATGATTAATTTAAAAACTGTTATGTTATTTTTTATATTTAATCAATCACATAAAACCTTAAATATGATTTTCTAATTTATCTTCCATGTTTGATCCAGAGGAACATACTAAAATAAGAAAAAATTTGGGTATATTAATTAACACACTTGAAGCATTAAGAGTCCCAACAAGATTAACAGAAGAAGAAAGAAAAGAAAGAATATCTAAAACCATAGATTTTTTATTTTCAGTGCGTGATGGATTCTTGTATCTTTCTGAGGGTTTGATTGTAAAAGACCCAAATAATTCTGTATATGATATGGGTTTATTTAAAAAAGCTCTGGAATATTCAGATTCCAAAAATTTACAAAGAAGATATCTCTCTTCTAAAAAAAGACTTGAAAATTTAAATCATCCGATTGAACAATTAATGAATTACGAAAATAAAAAAATTTCAGGTGCAATATTTGATTTTCTGTTAGCATTATTGAAAGGAGTAGGAAAATTCAGTAGAGATTATGCAAATCAAGAAGATACTGATGATTAATTATTTAAAAAACTGAGCGAATTTTTTTCCTTTTTTCTTTGCTTCTTCAAGTGTAATAACCAGATTTTTATCAGACTTGCGGAGATTTTTAGGATGCAGAAAAATCCATCCCTCTCTGTTGAATCTTAATGCCAACACAGGTTTTAGCCCGAAAATCTCAGAAAAAATCATGAAATTTTCTATCTGTTCTTTTGAGATATACTTTACTGGCTTTTTGCTTGATTTTACCTCTATGCAGTATTTTTTTCCCTTTTTTCCTGCAATCAAATCACACTCTGCATTTTCCATCACACCGCTCCCTGCAACACGAACTGCTCGGTAATTGTTTTCAATAAATTTCTGAAAAAGCTCTCTTTCTATTTTACTTCCTTTTGCTTTATTTTTTGGCATTTTCTTTTCAGTAAAATCATATTATTATTCAAAATTTTATACGCTTTTCTTAGTAATCCAGGTCTGAAGAATTATAAATATTATAGCCAAAATGCTGATAATCCCTTTCACTGCGAGAAATGAAGCATTCTGAATATTTATCTGAGGAAGGCTTAAAATTCCCGCAATACTTGCAATACTTCCGACAACAATCATTGTAATCTTGCCCAGAATTTCTGATGTTAAACCCTTTCTTTTTATTTTTCTAATTTCTTTTATTGAGGTTTCAAAAACCAATCCTAAACCAAGTGTAACCAGCCAGAGAGTTTCTATATAACCCTTTATATCAATATAAAACAAACTTTCCAGGACAATGCTTGCAAATCCGATTATACTCACAAGTGAAAGTGCAATTACAAAATTCCTCGAAGTTATTCTTCTTTTATCAGCCTCTTTGTTTTTATCCTCTTTTTTCATTTTATCTTCTTAATAGATTATTTTATTTATAAATCTCTTCCTTGTAGGGTTCTTCTCTTGTTTTCTTTTGCTCTTTTAATTCCTTTTCTCAGAATCTCTTCTGCCTCTCTTTCTAAAGCCATTCCCACATCTTCTGCAATACTTGAAACAGCATTTTCTTTATCCAACTCCTTCACAACTTTTCTTATGTTTGATTTTATAATTAATGCCATGTTTTACGAAATCAAAAAGAGTTTTTAAATATATTTTAAAGAATTCATTCAAAACTATTTGATATTTATCTCTGAAAATTTTTATTTTGTTTATAGCTCCTAAAATAATGTTTCACTAAAGCGAGATTTATCTTTCCTGCTAAGATAGATTTAAGACCCATAAAAGACAATTTAATAATGTTTGATATTTTTACAGCCATAAGTAAAATTGTTTTATTTTCAACATTTTTTATAAGAGATTTTGGAAAGAAAGATTTGGAAAACAGAGATATTTTAAGATTGTAGATTTGTTTCTTCTCATCTCTTTTTTTGTTTATATCCATCTTCCAGTTAAAAAGGTCTTCTTCTGGATTTATCTGTTTTTTGTTGTCCTTTATCATTCTTTCAGTAAGGTCTGTTTTTGGAAAGCTAATTAAAGAGAATATATTTAGATGATAAGGTCTTTTTATTTTTAATAAAAGATTTATACTATCCTTCATATCCTTTTCTGTTTCATACGGATTATCAAGAATTATATCATAAGTTGGTGCAATCTTATATTTGTTGAATATTTTTGCAACTTCTAAAAGCTTTTCATCTGAGACATGTCTGTTAAATATTTCACATCTGACTCTCTCTGAGCCAGACTGAATCCCTATACCCACCCTTTCAAGTCCACAAGATTTAAGTTTTGAAACTATTTCTTCAGTAACAAGATTGGGATGAAGACATAAACTAAAAGGCAAATTAATTTTCTTTTTATACTCTTTTAAAAATTCATCAAGCCAATCTTCCTCAAGAATAAAAATTTCATCATAAAAAAACACTTCTTTGATATTTAATTTATCTTTAGCTTCAACTAACTCTTGCATGCAGTTTTCAACACTTCTTTTTCTTACAAAATTTCCCTTACCTTTATACAATCTATGTAAGTAAGAATTGCTGCAATATGCACAAGAATACGGACATCCCCTGCCCACCATCACATCGTATTTGCTGTATTTTAATTTTGGGTCATAAGATGATATTTCATTTTCATTTATCGAATATTTGTGCTCTTCTGAAAAGTCATAGAAACTGACAGAATCCAAATCATCATTTAAATTATCTACTGGGTTTTTTATAATTTTATTACTTTTTTTAACCCATAAATTTTTGATATTTGAAATATTTTTTTTATCTTTTAGGTTATTCATTAACTTAAGCATAGCCAGTTCTCCATCCCCGATACAAATTATGTCCGCATGTTTTATACATTTCTCTGGTTCAATTGTTGGATGCGTGTTTCCCCATATAATCAACTTGTTAAGAGATTTTAATCTTTCAGTTAGATTTATTGCAATCTTAAAGAAAGGAGAACGAACAGATAAAGCAATTACATCTGGATTTAATGCTTTAATTTTATTAAATAGTAAATGAATTTCTTTTTCAGATGGTTCTTGGATACCCCACAATAATTCTTTGAAGAAAATCAGATTGGATTCAAACCCATTCTTTCTTAATAATCCATGGATATTTCTCAACCCAAAAGCATGATGGTCGTACAATGAAATTAATGCTGCGGATGGTTGGTTATTTGTTATTCTTTCCATAAATTATAATTTTTTTTAAGGATTATAAATTTTATTATACCTGATTTTATGATTAATGCCATTTAATATTTGAATCTCCTTTCATATTCTTTATGGTCCATCCATTCAAGGATGATAGAAAAAACTAACAGATTTCTTCCCTCTACGCTATAAATAAGTCTCCACGCCCCAGGGAGATTATATTTCCATAAATTTTTTATCACGAATTTTTTAACATATTCTTTCGGAATCAATTTTTTTGGAATTTGAATTCCACAAAAAGCATTATTCTCTATATCCTCAAATGCCCGCATAAGAATTTTGTATAATTCTTTATCTTCTTTTTCCAGTCTGCTAAAAGCATCTTTTATTTTTTCATTTGCAAATTGTATACTACTTTTCATTTTTTCTCCATAAGAGATGGGTTTTTTTAAGAAGTTTTTCCACATCCTTCGGGTAATAAATCCATCCTATCTTCATCTCTGCATCAACAGATATCTTTCCAGAAACAATAAGATAATCTAAGATAATTGAAAAAGTCTGATACATCATTTTTTTTGGAAGAGCTTTCCATAATTGTTTTTTCCTAAATTCTCCATCATGTTTTTTTATAAAATCTTCCAAAAAGAGGACAGTATCTAATCTTGGAAATCTTGCAGAAGGATTTTGCGATTTTATTAATTTCAAACTCATGGTTATATCAATTGATTCACCTTTATAAATTTTATTATATTCTAGCTCATACCTCTTTGCTTTGCTAGATCAGACAATTCTTTTATAAACTCATAAAGTAGGTTGTCTGCAAATTTAATGTCTTCTTTTGTTGTTAATCTGTTATGGAAACCAGAACTTTCTATGTAATCAAAAAATCTTTTTGCGTAACTATCATCAACAAAACCACTCCTGTTCGCGAACTCAAATATATTCCCAACACGCTGAAACCACCCGCCAGATACTTTATGAGTAGAATGGATATTATGTAAAACCTTATCTGGAATTTCATCCGTATAATCCTTCAGATGACTTCTGGCTTTAGCTAAATATTTTTGTAAAAGCATATTCTGGTAATCTTCTTCCACAGTTCTTTCAAGCATGCCAACGGAAAAATAATCTCATTTATAAGAATTACTATTTTTTTATTATTTTATCTTCCCCAGAAATTTAATAATATTCTCTTTGCCAACAGCCAAAATCAAAGCAGCTAATCTTGGTCCTTTTATTTTTCCAATCAAAATCATATATGCGCCCTCAAAAAATTCCTTGTTGTCTATGCCGACTGCATTGCAGATGTTGTAAAATTCATTAAATAATTCATCTTCTGTAAAATCCCTGACAGCCAAAGATTCCTTCAATGCATTTAATGCCTGCTTCTGCTTTTTATCTAACTTTATTTTAATCTTTTCCTGAATTTCAAACTTAAAATCTTCAGGAGCATATTTTTCAAGCCAGTTTTTGACTTTTTCTGCTCTTGCCTTTGATTCTTCATTTAATTCTTTTATTTTTCCAATCTGAACCAGAGTTATCAAATGCCTGAATCCTGCTTTTTCTGGCTTGCTTTTTGATAATTTTACCTGGGATAATTCATAAATCCTTTTTTCCTGGTTATTTGCCTTTTTTTCATAATATTTCTCTTCCAAAGCATCATACTCATCATAAATCTTTATCACATCAGCATCAAAACTTATCTGAAATCCCTTGTTTGGTCTTGTGCTGACAAAAAGATACCTCAGTATTTCTGGTTCATAAACTTCCAAAACATCACTCAGAGAGATAACATTTCCTGCTGAACTTGAAAATTCTGTTCCTCCTTTGATTCTCACCCATTCATAAAACTGATACAACGGAGGATTATAATCAAAAATTTTTTTTGAAATTTCCTTTCCTGTCATAAAAGAACCTCCATATACGCTATGGTCAATTCCTCCTGGTTCAAAATCAACTTTTTCATAAAACCATCGTGCAGGCCAGTCAACTCTCCATTTTAATTTTACTATCCCGGTTTTTCTGTAATCAATTCTGTTCTTGAATCCGCATTTGCATTCATATTCAATAAAATATCCGTCACTCTTTGTTATTTTTGTTGAATCTTTTCTGCATTTTTCACAGTAAATTTCTATCGGAAGCCAATCTTTTTCTAACGGCTCTTTTCTGTATTTATTAAGAATTTTCCTAATTTCATTCTTTTTTTCTATTGCTAATTTTATTAATTTGGCATATTTGCATTTTTTGTGCATTATATTTTGTCTTATAAATTCCGGTTTTATGCCGACTTTTTCAAGAGATTTTTCAAATTCTTTTTCAAAATATCCAGCATAATTTTTTCCTTTTCCTGAAGGAGAAGGCACTTCGCTTATAGGCATGCCTATATATTTTTCATAATCTTTGTCAACATCTGCAGGAACTTTTCTGAACCTGTCAAAATCATCCCAAGAATAAATAAATCTGGCTTTTTTCTTCTTATCTTTCAATGCCCTGACAACCAAGTCAGTTGTTATGACTTCTCTGAAATTTCCTATATGGACTGTTCCTGACGGACTGATTCCAGATGCACAAACATATTTTTTCTTTTTATTTCTTTCCTTGATTATCTTATCAGCAATTGCATCAGCCCAAAAAAATTTTTCCATATTTTAATTTAGTAAAACTCCTTTTAATATTTAACTTTATACACATTTTTTCTTTGCCTTATTTCTATTACATAGACAATCAGAATATTTTTTTTAATATCCAATATCAGCCTGTAATCCCCTGCTCTTGCCCTGAAATAAGGGCTTCCAATAATTTTTTTTATGATGTGATAAGGCCTTATTTTTAGTCTTTCAATCACAGAACCAATCCTGTTTTGGGTTTCTTTTGGAAGTTTAGTTAATTGTTTTTTTGCTTTACCAGAAAGAACAATCTTATACATTTATCTTGAGCTCCTTTTTCACTTCTTCCCAATCGTAAACATCTCCTTTTTCAATTTCTTTTCTTGCCTCTTCAATATCTTTCTTGGTTTCTTCAGAAAGCTCCATTCTGTCTTCTAATAAATCCCAGATAATATCTTCATAACTTTCTTTAGAATATATTTTCATTAATTGCAATTTTTCCAAAAGCTCCTTGCTAATTTGTATTGTGGTTACCATAGTCAATTATATGATTGCTATATATTTAAACCTTTTTATTCCTGTCTAATTCTTTATTAACAAGTTTGTCAGCAATTTTCTGGAAACTATCCCATCTGCTAACATGGATATATTTAATTTTCTCAAATTTTTCCTGTAATTGCTGAACCTTGCAGAACAATTCTCTGAGTTTTTCATTCTTCACCCTGTATTTTCCAAGCAATTGCTTTACGACTAATTCAGAATCAAGATAACATGTTATTTCTTTTTTAGTATATTTTGATGCCAACTCTAATGCTTTTATCAAAGCCGTATATTCTGCAATATTATTTGTGCATTTCCCGATTTTAGCACAATGTTCTTTAATGATTTTTCCGTCTTTTCTGATTATAACTCCAATTGCACCTGGTCCTGGATTTCCCCTGCTTCCTCCGTCAGAATTTGTTTGTATCATTGTTGCAATAAAATAGGTTTTTTAATAGAGGGAAAAAAGGATTCATAAGGTCTTAATGGCTTTGTCTCTACTGGATAAGGTATTCCATACTTATAAGGATACCAATCTTTAAGAAATTGCTCCCATTGACTGGATATTTTCTCTGAATCAGTCGCTAATGTCTCAATTCTTTTTTTCATTTTCAAATATGCAAAACCTTGAATGTCTTGAAATCCTGAAATCTTTCTGGTTTAATTTCAACATTTTTTATCTGAGCATGTTTTGGTCCTTTTTTGCAAAGTTCAATCATCTTGTTCACATTGTCAGCATCACCCTCCAGGAAAATTTCAATCCGTCCGTCATCTAAATTTCTCACAAAACCTTTTACATTATATCTCTCGGCATTTTCCTTTATGAACATTCTGAAAAAAACTCCCTGCACAATCCCATTAATATAAAGTCTCACTGATTTTTTCATTCTTTAAGAAATAGATAAAGATTATTAAAGTTTTTTATACAATCCTATATTAGAGTTTCATAATGTTTAAAAATAATTAACCTAAATAATAATATGAATAATTTTAAAAATAAGATATTGGAAGATGAAATTGGAGGAGGCACAGTTGTAAGAGTCAGTTCTAAAGGACATTATACTACTTATAGATTAGGATATGCTAATGATAAAGAAGAGCCATTAGCAAATAAATTGGTTGATAAAGATGGACAACTTTATCTTTCTTTTATGAAAGATTATTAAATATTTCTTCTGTCCAGCTCATTATTTACTATAGAAACAACATGACTCGCAAAATATGTTTTATTTCCGACAGAGACAGACTTTGCCATTGTTTTTAATCTCTTTAATTCTTTTTTCGGCAAGCCTTTCTGGTCTCCCAAAACAAAAGCACAATTTTCAGGAATTTTTAAATTTCTTATGTCTTCTCCTCTTTTATCAAGCAAAAATATTTCTTTTCCCTGCTCTTTCAGCTTTTTCACAACATCCAAAAAACTCTTTTTCTCAATGAAACATCCTGGAAAAACTTCTGTTCTTTTTCCTTCTTTGTATTTGTAAAGAATCTTTTTGATTAATCCAGCAACATCTTTTTTAGAAATATCCAAACTTCCAACTTTTTTTCCTGTTTCAGGAATGCCTTTTGTTTTTCGTACCTGCATCTCAATATGTTTAGGGGGGTCTGGTTGCCCATAAAAAACTAAATGCAATTTAACGTCTTCCCTAACATCATGAGACAAGAAGAAAGCAGAAATCAAAACATGAATTACAATATCCATTCTTCCTGCTTTCATTAAATTATTCAAATCAAAATTTCCAGATGTTCTCGCCTTACTTGAAAAATATACAAAATGCCTCATTTTATAGATATAGACATAAACTTTATATATCTTTTAATTTTTAATCTATCATGCCAAAACAAAATAATACTTTGCCTATTTTAACACACATTCTAGGACTACTTACCGGCTTTTTAGGTCCGCTTATACTTTTGCTTGCATCAGAAGATAAACAAGTCAAAAAACATGCTAAAATAGTTTTGAATTGGCAGTTTACTCTTTTAATTTATTTTGCCATAGCAACAGTATTAGCCTTTATATTAATCGGATTTTTATTTTTCGCTGTATTGGGAATTCTGAATACTATCTTTTCAATAATTGGAGCAGTTAAAGCAAGTGAAGGAAAAATTTGGAAATATCCTCTTTCAATACCTTTTTTTAAGATGAATTAAACAGGTTGCAAAACAAATTTAGCCTTAGCAAAAATATCTCTGTCCTTCACAACTTCATAAACTCCGATAAATCTATTATCACTAAATGCAATAATAATATCATCTTTCTTCGCATTAACTTTGTTCTTTAAATCTTCATTATAAATTGGCTTACCAGTGAATAATTGTTTAACAGAACTCTCTTTAACCTGAATTGCAGGAAAGATTTTCAATAAAGCTTCTTCAGCAGGAATTATGATTTTTTCTGAATTTTCTTTTTTAATATCTTCTAATTTTACAGAATCTTTTTCCAAAAATATCCCAGCTCTGGTTCTTCTTAATTTTGTCATATGTGCATTTATTCCAAGTTCCTGCCCTAAATCATGGATTAATTTTCTAATATATGTGCCTCCCTGAACTTCTGCATGAAACTCAATATTTTTTCCTTTGCTCTCCAAAATTTCAAATTTCTTCACTTCTCTTTCCCTATATTGTCTTTTAACCCGTGATTTTACAGGAGGCATCTGGATAATCTTTCCTGTAAATTTTTCTTTTATAGTTTTTTTGATTTTTTCTGCAGGAACTTCTTCATGAATTCTCATTTCTCCAGCATATTCTTTGTCCTCTCCTAAAAAAAATCCTGTGAGTTTGCATGCTCTGTTTAGTGCGACAGGCAAAACTCCCGTAACTTTAGGGTCAAGAGTTCCAAAATGCGAAGTTTTTCTCAACCCCCAAATTTTTTTTACTTTTTCACAAACATCAAAACTAGTATATCCTGCTGGTTTGTCAATATTTATGATTCCGAATTCAAGAAGCTCTTTGATTGTTTTCTTTTCCTTTAATTTTTCTATATTCATTTTATAATTCAAACTCTCCTTTCAGGTATTTTTTCCTTTTCTCTTCTTCAAACCGTTCTATAGCATATCTCAAAGCTGTTCGTGGCATATTTTCATAATGCTGTTTTAAAAAATCTTCCAGAATTTCCTGGTTTCTCTTGCCGACTTCTCTCAGCATCCATCCCACTGCCTTGTGAATCAAATCATGCTTGTCATCAAGCAATAATTCTGAGATAGCCAGTGCATCCTCAAACTCATCTTTTTTTATAAAATTAAATGTAGAGACAATTGCAATTCTTCTTTCCCAGAGATTTTCTGATTTTACAAACTCATACAGGATATTTTTCTTTTTGTCAAGCAGGAAATCACCCACAATAACAGGTGCAGAAACATCCACCAAATCCCAGTTGTTTATGTTTCCTGTATTTTTCAGATAGAATTCAAATATATTGCCTTTATTCTCATCATCTGCTTTTTTGTATTTCTCGCATAATATAATCAGGCTGACTAATCTGTGTTCATGAATTTCGCTTTTTATCAGTTCCTGAAGCTTGTTCAAACCCATACCAGAGTATTTTTTTGCAATTTCTCTCTGAACAGGAACTTTTATCCCAAGAAATATATCTCCTTCTCCATACTCTCCTTTGCCTGTCTTAAAAAATCTCTGAAGATTTTTTGCTTGTTCATCATCGGATAAATCCAGCAGTTCTTTTTTCAATTCTTCTAACATAGTTAAAAAATCTCATATAAATTTATATATTTATCTTTATGTTTACACACAAAATGGCACCTTCAAATTTTATCACCTTAAGAGAAATGCAATTGGAGGTGGACAGTTGGGTGCAACAATTTGACCCTGGTTATTGGCCTCCGCTTTCTATTATGGCACAAATAACAGAAGAAGCCGGAGAGATTGCCCGTAATCTCAATAATATGTATGGAGGAAGAGTAAAAAAAGATGCAGATGAGGTAAAGCATTTAAGTGAAGAAGTTTGTGATATTATGTTTGCCTTAGTATGTTTAGCAAATTCTCATAATATTGATTTAGATAAATCCTGGAAAGAAACAATCTCTGAAAGATGCAGAAGGGATGATAATAGATTTGAGAGAAAGAATAATCACTCTCCTAAACGACTGGAATGAATGCCTCTTGCGAATTCTTTTGATCGGATAAATTTTGTTTTTCTAAGTTCTTTTTTTAATAAAGAAATGAAGTTAGATTTTTGATCATATCCTAAAAAAACAATGTCTGGGTTTATTTTTTTAATTAATTTTATATTATTGTCTTTATTATTTGAAACGCCTATAATTTTGTCTGCTATTTTTAATTTTTTAAGATTTAATGCTCTTGTTTTTTGATTGTTCTTTGGGAATTTCTTTTTATTTTCATAAACTAAATTATCATGAATAATAATCACAATTAAATAACCCCCTTGCTTTTTTGTATCTTCTAGAAATTTTATATGTCCTTTATGAAGAATATCAAATGTCCCAAAACATAAAATTTTTTTCATAATCTTTTAAGAATTCCTTGCTCTAAAAAACTTTTTATTTTCTATCTCTAACCATATAACTCTTCTATTTCATCTCTTCTCTTGTCTAATAATCCTTCAATCACTCTGTAATATCTTCTTACTGATTCCATTAGTTCTTTTTCCATCTCTTCTGTCTTTCCAACAATGTCTATCCTTTCTCTTTTGACCATACGCCTAGTGTTCGTTATTTCTTCTAGTATTCGTTTTTTTGCTGCTTCAGTGTCATGTATTGTGAAAGTTACTCTGTGAGATAATTCATAACGCAACCACTCTTTATAATCTTCTTCCATATCAAAAAAAACTCTTTTTCTTATTTAAAGATTATTGTGATGGCATATTACAAATCTATTTTGCCAGGGCTTTTCTCATCTGATGTTTCTGCTTTGTTGCTTTTCCGGCAGCTTTGGCTTCGTGCTTAACTTTTTTAGCAGCAGCTTTTTCAATTTCCTTGCCAGCCTCAACAACAGCTGCTTTTTTTTCTTTTTCTTCTTCTTTCTTTTCAACTTCTTCTTTTTTCTCTTCCTCTGTTTTCTGAACACCTTCTTTCGCCTTTTCCATCATTGTTTTTTTGCCTTTCAAAATTCCTTCAGCTTTTTTCAAAATCCTTTCTTCTTTTGCTTTTTTAAACTTCAATTTTTCAGGCATTTCTGCAAGTTCTGCTTTTACAATATCTCCTTCTTTCACAGCCTTAACTTTAATTTTGTGCGGAGGTTTTTTTATTCCTTTAAACCACAAAAATTCATTCAAATATCTATCAATTTTAATCTTTCTCAAATCTCTGTCTCTAATTTTCATATGTCTAGCTAAAAATTCCTTGATTGTCCTGATTGCTTTTGGAGTTTTTTTATATCTCGGAACAATTTTAACTTTTTTTCTGAGCGGAATTACATATTCTCTTTCAATATTCTCTGATTTTGTTTCTGTTTTTTTAGCCATTTTATCCGAAATGAGATTTTCTTTGCTTTCGCGGTTTAATATGCAGTTTTGTTCGTCTCCAGCTTCTTCTATGTCTGGTTATTGCAGAAGGATGAACTCTTTTGCCCATCCCGTATTTTTTTAATACTACCCAAACAGGAGCCCACTTAGTTTTCCTACCCGCCTTTGCTAATTTTATTTTTTTGTTTTTATTTTTTATTGGCATTTTCTTCTATCTCCTTTAAAGACCCAATCCTGTCTTCTAACTGCATTTTTGAATATCTTCTGCTAACAAGCAATCCAGCCCTAATTTCAAGTCTATTACTTTTATGATCATTATAATGCAGAAAAATCACGGAAGGAGAAGTATTAAATATCTCAATTAAATGCCCGTCATCCTCATCCTTAACCCGTCCACAATAATTCTCAGAAAGGATTCTTGTGATTTTTTCCGTCTTTTTCCTGTTAATTCTGCAAATCATTTTCCCCATTTTTTTATCATCGTTATCATCATAAATCATTTTATTTCCTCCAGAAATTTCCTTCCTTTTTCTGTCAGGCATCTTCCTGGTTTTTGACTTTTAACACCTTTATTTGGTTTAATAATTTCAGTAAATCCTGCATTGTCAGCTTGTTGTAAAATTACTCTAATAATCTTTCCTCCAGCTTTCATAAATTTTTCAGGAGCATAACCTCTGTTTTTTTTGCTTCCATATTTTGTTCTGAGTCTGTTCACTCCGATAAATCCCCTTCTATACACCTGTCTCAAAATACTCGCAGCCCTCTTGTACCAAAAATCCTCATCGTCAATTGGCCTTTCTTTGCTGGGAGAAGATTTAACAAATTCAACCCATTCAGGTTTTTTGAACTCAGGAATTTTTTTCAGAGCTTCTGCTAACTTTAAATTATATTCCTGTGCATTTAATTCATATACTGGATTCATTTTGGCTTGCT
The DNA here is from genome assembly GCA_964495875.1 of Candidatus Woesearchaeota archaeon. Taxonomy (GTDB): domain Archaea; phylum Nanobdellota; class Nanobdellia; order Pacearchaeales; family GW2011-AR1; genus JAGLWP01. The sequence continues at coordinate 88,789 of CAZBWB010000002.1, forward strand.
TTACAGCAATAGACCCGCAAAAGCGATTTACCTAAAATTACTTGAAAAAAAGAGTTTATAAAATATTCGTTCAAAAAAATAGACTACAAGTCCATTTAAAAATTAAAAAAAATAAAGTTATTCAGAATCAGATTCTGTAGATGGACAATCTCTGTTAAATCTGAAATGTCCTAGTCCTCTGAAATTCATTTCGCCTTCTTCAAAATTTGGACAGTCGTGTTCTTCACAGAATTCTTCTCTGGATTCTTTCATTTCTTCTTTCTTTTCTTTCATTTCTTGATATCTCTCAACAATCTCATTGAAATTTTCTTCTGTTATCTGCTCTTGCATTTTTGCAATTCTTTCTTCCATTAAAGCTTCCCAGGTATCATAATCTTCATTCTCGATTGCATCTTGCATTGCTTGCATTTGCTCTTGCATTTCTGCCTTATCTTCAGCTGAACCTGTAAATCCATTCATCCATCCAAAAGCAGAAACCATACTAACTCCAAGCACAGCAATCATTGTCAAAGCAACAATTCCTAAAATGTATTTTCTTTTCATTTTTCCTCCTTTCAATTTTATTTTCATAAGTTTTGTAAATAAAATTAATTTATAAATAAGATGGACTTCATGTCTACTCATACCTCAATGCATCGACAGGATTTAATCTCGAAGCCCTATAAGCTGGTATTGCTCCCGCAATCATTCCTATAACTATTGAAAATACTAATGCAAAAATTAAAAGTTCTGGAGTAATTGTTGTGTTTTCAAACATTCTCATCATTCCTCCCCCATTTGAAGAACCTAAATAACTAATTAATCCAGAACCAAAAACTCCGAGAATTATTCCTCCAATTCCTCCAACTAATCCTATCATCCCTGAATTAAACAAGAATATCAAGAGAATATCTTTGTTCGTAGAACCTATTGCTTTCATTATTCCAATTTCTTTTGTTTTTTCAAGAACAGATGTAAACATGGTATTGGCAATTCCTATTGCACCAACCAGCAAAGAGATAGCTGCAATAGCCCCCAAAAATAAACTCATCGTGCTCATTGTTTCTTGCATTGTTTCTTGCATTGAAGAAGGATTATTTACTGTAAAATCCTGCTCGTCCTCTTTTAAAATCCCTCTTGAAATCATTAATCTCTTTGTTATGATTTCAACAGTTTCATCAGCCAATTCAACATCAGAAATTTTTACAGATATGGAATCAAATTCATCAGATTCAACATCTTCTGAAATTTTGCTCAATGTATCTAAAGGCATATAGATTTCTCTTCCTGTTTCCAGTATTCCAACAACTCTAAAAGTTACTCCTTCAATTTTTACCTTGCTATTTAAAGGAATTCCATCTTCAAAAACAGAATCAACAATATCTCCTCCAAGAATAACTGAATAAAAATCTCCATTGGATAGATACCTTCCCGAACTTAATTCTTCTATAGTTATCTCTTTCCATATAGATTCATCAACTCCTGTTGCCGTCAATGATACACTTTCATCTAGATATTCTAATTCAACTTTTTCAGAAGATTCACCCATTATATATTTTACATTCTCCAGATTCTTTAAAACAAGCACGTCCTTAGATGTTAGAGGGTCCTGTTCAGAGGAATCTTCATTCATTCCAGGAGGGCCTCTAAAACCCCCCCCGCCAGGTCCCTGTGCCTTCATAAATCCTGGAGTAATTGTTAAGATATCTGCACCCAAATTTCCCAACCTGCTTTCTAATTCCTGCCCTGCACCCTGACTAATAGAAACAATTGAAACAACAGCTGCAATACCTATGATAATTCCAAGTATTGTTAGCCAGCTTCTTAATTTACTGTGAAGCAGAATATTAAAAGCGAGTTTCAGGGATTTAGCTATTCTCATTTTTTTTCTTATGGGCTCTGTGAAGAGAAATTCCTATAATGAGTAGTGCAGTCAATGAAACTCCAGCAAAAATAAAAAAAATTAATTTTAAATTAACAGAATTGGTTTTAGTTGGTTCTTGAATATCGGAACCTGTAAGAAAATTTGAATTAGAATCTGAAAAAGATTGTTCAATAAAAACCTGTTTTGTTACTTTCTGTCTGATTCCTGTCGTATCAGTATAACTTATGTCAACATTAAGATAAGAACCTGAACCAGATAACTGAAAAGATACTATTGAATAATCTCCTTTGACAAGGTCTCCAACAATTGAAGAACTCGTTGTAGTTGTTTTGAATCCGGTCTGCTCTGGAATCGAGACAATTACTGAACTTGCATCATTTTTGCCTAAGTTTGTGATTGAAAGCAGGATTTCTCCTGAAGAAAAATCAGACACGACAATTTCAAAATCCGTTGTTCCTCCAACAATTATTCCTGCTTTTGATGTTTCTGTTAATATTGTTCCATTCTCTGTTGAAAAACGGAGAGTCAAAACCAACTCATATAATCCCGGATCAGCAGATGCAGAAGTGAAGACATTGAACTTCAGTTCTTCGCTTTCATCATCACTAATTTCTTCAATGGTTTTTGTATTACTTGAACCAATTGGTAAGATAGCCCCTGTTTCTTCTTCCCAGGAAAATATAACATTCGTTATATCTGATTCTCCTAAATTTTCTATTTCAAATGTTAAAGTAGTCTCTTCACCTGGAACAAGTATATTTGGAGAAACATCTGAAATTTCTACCAGATAAGAATCCTCTGCCAAAATAAAAGGCACGATGACAACTAATAGTAATTGTGCAAATAAAAACATGAAAATTATTTTATTTTTTTCCATATGAAGTTCTCCTTATGATTTTTCCATCTTTTAAATGAACAATCTTTTTTGCATAATCCACTAATTTTAAATCATGCGTGATTAAAATAATTGTTTTTCCTTTTTTGTTCATCTCTCCTAAAAAATCCATGATAAATTTACCTGTATGACTGTCCAGATTTCCTGTTGGTTCATCTGCAATAATAATCTCTGGATCATTTGCCAAAGAACGGGCAATTGCAACTCTCTGTTGCTGTCCTCCGCTTAATTCATTTGGTTTGTGGTTCAGTCTGTCTCCTATTCCAAGTTTTTCAAGCAATGCCTTTGCATTTTCTCTGGCTGATTTTTCTGATTCATTCGCAATTTCCATTGGCAACATAACATTTTGTAATGCACTTAAGGTTGGAAGAAGATTGAATTGCTGAAAAATAAAACCAATTGTTTTGCCACGCATAAAAGCCAGAGAAGATTCTCTCATCTTAGAAACATTTTTGTCTTTTAGATAAACTTTCCCTTGAGAAGGCTTATCTAGTGCTCCGAGAATATTGACCATTGTGCTTTTTCCAGAACCAGAGGGTCCTGTTATTGCAATAAAATCTCCTGTCTTAATTTCTAAATTTATCTCTTTTAGAACTATTAAGGGATTTGCCTTACTCATCTGGTATTTCTTCCAGACATCTTCAAGCTTTAAGATATTATTCATGAGGGAAAACTCCTATCACCCCCAGGTCCCATCTGACTGCAGATTTCATTACTGGAATCCACATTCATGCAATAGTATGCACAATTCATTCTGTTGTTTTCACAATAATCTTCTATTTCATTTAAATCATCAGTGCTCTCAAAAAAAGATGTTATACTATCTATTTCTTCTTGAGACAATTCCATTGCCATACCTTTCGGGAAATCCCCCATTTTTTGCCGAGGATTCCTAAAGACGAGATATCCAAAAATTACATTTGTTGTAATCAAAATAACAACTAAAATAATAAGTATTGTCTTCTGGTTTTTCATAAATGAAAGTTTCATAAATTAATTTGAGAAAAATCTTTTATAAATAAAGTGGACTTAAAATCCATCTAATTTAAAATTTAAAAACCCTGTTTTTTATAAAGTAACATGCCACCAATGATGAACTCCATGATGTCTCCTGGTTTTGGGACAGAATTGATTTATTCATTTGTAATCATAGTTTGCAGTTTGATGATTTATTTTGGAACAAAAGAATTATATGAGCTGAGTTCCTATAAAGGTATCAAATATTTCAGACAATCTTTTTTATTCTTTGCTCTTGCTTTTTTCTTCAGGTCTTTCATAAGATTTATTCTAATTTTTTTAGGAATCCATATTCGTAATTTAGCAATACTTGGAGGACCAATCCTTTTCTTTTTTATGTATGCGAGCACCATAGCAATATTGTATCTCTTATACAGTATCATATGGAAAAAATGGAACAATAAAAAAAATAGAATTTATCTGCTACATTTTTTAGCAATCATTATCTCCTTAATTAGTGTTTCTGTTGGAACGCTAGAAATTCTGTTAGGACTACAGGTTTTGTTATTTATTTTTGTTGCATTGACAAGTTATATTCTTTATAAAAAATCCAAGAAGAAAAAATCACACAATTTGTATTTAATTTATATTTTACTCTTTGCATTTTGGATATTGAATATAATTGGTATATTAGTTCCAGATTTTCTGCAAACATTTCAGATAATCATTTATCTTTTATCAATAGGAATTTTCTTGTTCATCCTTTACAAAGTTCTTAAAAGAGCAGGTTCTGATTAAAATGGCCAAAAGGAATAAATTAGAAATTATAAGAGATATTTTAAAAATAATTCAGGAAAACAAAAAACCAATAAAACAAACTCCTTTGCTAAGACGGTCAAATATTTCTTCAAGCAGATTTAAAGAATATTATCTGGAATTATTACAAAAAGGATTAATAAAAGAAATCTCAGAAAAAGGAGGAAAATATGTCATTCTTTCAGGCAAGGGTTTTAAATTCCTGGAAAAATACAAAACAATAATCAATTTTATTGATGAATTTGGGTTGTAATTTATCTCCTCGCTTTTCTCCATTTTTTCACAACAATTGTAAAACCAATAATCTTAGATGTGTAATTTTTTCCCAGTTTGCTTAAGATTTCACTAGAATATTCTCTGACTTTTTCTTTATTATGCCCGGCTGATTTCAGAACATGAATTTTAATATTCTCATAATTTTTAAATGCAGTTTTCAGAGTTTCTATTAAATTTTCACTAACACCGTTTTTACCTATCTGCATCTCACATAATTTTTTTTGCATTTAATAGAATTATTAATATCTACAATCTTAAAAAACTTTATATATCCCAAATCTTTTTGTGAAATATGAAAAAGTGGTTGATAATTGTATTAGGGATTTTAGCATTAATGATTATTGGAGTATTCATAGGAATAAACTCCATTAAAAATGGAAAAGGCATTATCAAACCAAGGGATTTGACTCAGGTTACCTTTTTCGAATTAACAGAAAGCAACTCTGATGATTCTCTTCTCGGTTTCTCTTTTATATTTGCCTGCGATCCTGACTTCAGTCCTGATGCAAACAGAATAGTTTTCGAAAAAGTTGACTCAGATGAACAAGGACTTTATATAATTAATTCTGACGGAACAGAACTTACTGAACTCAGCATAAATAAAAATTTATATGACCCTTCCTGGAGTCCGGTTGATAACAAAATAGTGGCGGTTAAAAGAGATGGAACTGGATTATTTTTGATAAACTTAGATAAAGAAGAAACTCAATTAACTGACCAAAGAACTATTCTTCCAAGTTGGAGTCCTGACGGAATAAAAATTGCTTATACTGTTTATGATGATACTAATGCACCTATTCCAATGTCAGACTCTGCATGTGACGGAACAGGAGTTAAAGGTTCAATTTGGGTGATGAATTCTGATGGAACAGCAAAAAAGCAATTGACAACTAATGAAGATGGTTATTGCACTTCTCCTTCTTTCAGTCCAGATGGCTCAAAAATTGTTTACATTAAAGGATTTGTCTCTTATATGCCTGGAGGAGAAAATACAAAAAAAGAACCAAATGAAATATGGATTATGAACTCTGATGGCTCAGATAAACACAGAATTTATGCACCAGGAGATGTCAGTCTGACGTTATTTCAGGATGCTTGGAGTGAAAATGATAAAATTTTATTTAACAAAGAATTATATCAGCGAGTTCCCCAATTATGGATTATGAATGCTGATGGCACAAATCCAAGATGCTTACTCGGGCCAACAGACATAGGTTTTATGTTAGGATTCAATAAAGATATTTATGGTGAAGCTACATGGGATAGCACAGGCACTAAAATAACATTTACAAAATATGCCATAACTGGAGAGCAGGGCGTTGTATCTTCAATGGAAGGCAATATTGTTACAGTTCCATGGAAAAAATAAAATCAAAATAATCTCAACAATTTTTGCTGTTAATTCCTTTCAAAATTCTTAATTATTTTTTAATCTTAATTATCTCTTTTTTCTTGATAGTTTTTGTTTTAGATTTCTTCACTTTCCATGTCCCAACTTTCATACCTCTTTCCTTATTAACATCTTTTCCAGTAAAGATATTTACCCTTACATTTTTTTTATTATCTCTCCAGTCCTGACTAAATCGAGCACAAATAGCTCCGCTTGCACTAATTTCTTCTTTGGAAGGATTTAGTTTATCTATAACACAAAAAGGACTGCCTGGCGCGACTGTGTGAATTATCGTATTTTCTTTTCCCTTAAATTTCTTCACAAGCTCATCATTATTTTCTGCATTTTTTCCTAACAGAATTCTTGTTCCTGATTTTAATATCATTTCTCTAAACTTCATTTTTCAACCATCCATGAACAATTGCCATGCTTTTTTTCTGATTAGGCCATGTTAGATTTTGTATAGCCTTCTCAAACTCGAGCCATTTATAATCAGAATGCTCTAATTTATCTATTTTTATTTTTTCTTTCTTTAATTCAACAGCATACAAAAAGAATTTCTGTCCTGCAATACCTTTTCTGCCAGGATATTCTTTATCATATTCATATTTGCCTGAAACATCAAATTTTTTTATTTTAACAGGAGTTAGCCCAGTTTCTTCTTTTATCTCCCTTTTCACTGCTATTTTTTTTGTTTCAAAAAACCTGACTCCTCCTTTTGGAAATTCCCATCCTTTCCAGTGAAGTTTTCTTCTAAGAATTAAATAATATATTTTCTTATTCTCTTTTGCATATACAACAACAAAAACAGCTTTTCTGTATTTCATTTTTCCCATTTCCTCAAAGCCTGTTCCAGTTCAATATGTGTTTTTGCATATTTTTTCAGAGGAATCTTTTTCATAACAGCATCAACTGCCTGTCTCATTGCTCTTGCTCCTGCTGTTGTTCCTTGCGGATGCCCGTGAATTCCTCCTCCAGCTTGTATAACAAGATTTTTCCCTAAATGCTTGATTAAAAAAGGAATATGCCCTGGATACAAGCCTCCTGAAGAAACAGGAAACACAGATTTTATTCTCCCCCATTTTTGTGTTAAACGTTTTTTAGTTGCTTTAACATCTTTTAATGAAATATCTTCGCTAATATCTTCAATGTCTTCAATATTTCCCGCTAACTTTCCAATACCTGTTCCAATATGAATCTGGTCCACACCGATAAGTCTTGCAAAATCTGCCAATACCATCATGCTGATTCCGTGTTTCGGATTTCTGTCAAAAGCAGCATGCATGGCTCTATGAGCATGAATTGCCATTTTAAAATCAGCTTCTCTCAGAGTCTGCAGAGCAGCCCAACCTGCTGTAATAATATCAATCATAACATACTTTCCACCCAAATCCTCGACTAACTGCGCTCTCTTCATCATCTCTTTTGTTTCAGCAGTAACATTGACAAGATAAGCTTTCTTTTCTCCTGTTTCTTCTTCTGCCTCACGGGCTTTTTCTAAAGTCCTTGCAATTCTTTCTCTAAATTCATTAAATTTCTGTGATGCTAAATTTTCATCATCTTTAACAATATCACACCCCCCAATCCAGGATTCATATGCACTTTTGGCATGGTCTTTTGTTTTGAGTCCGAGTTTTGGTTTTATTATTGTCCCCACCAAAGGTCTTGTTTTAACTTTCATTATTTTCCTGACTCCTTCTATCCCGTATTTTGGTCCTTTATATGAATTTAAAATAGAATTAGGAAAAGAAACATCCTCTAATCTTATGGCTTTAACAGCTTTCATGCCCATAATATTTCCCGCTATGCTTGAAAGAATATTTGGAACATTATCTTTTTCAAAAAGTTCTTGCGTATAAGCAATTTTTACCCAGTTGCCTCTGATAGAAAAAACTTTAGCTCTTAATTTTTTAACATAATCTTTTCCAGGAACATCTGTCCAGGTCCCGACACTGCTTTCCAAAGCAACAGTATTTGCTGCCTGTTTTATAGAAATCCTGTTTGGAGTAATCCTGAATAAACAAATAAGGTCATCTTTTGGCTTGTATCTTAAATCTATGAAATCAAATTTTTTTGTCATTTTTTATTTAGTATTTTGTAAATATAATTTAAAATCATTTGCTAAATGTCTGAATTGATTTGACAAATAATTATGACTTGAGCTAAATTTAGTTATTCTAATAGTGTTTGCAAAAGTTAATCCAATATTTAGCATTAGCAAGGCAATTATTAAATTCTCAGTCTGCCACGACCCTCCAAAAATTTTTAAAGTAATCTGATAAATTAAAAATGAACCAAAAATAATAAGAAAAATTATCATAGCAATTTCTATTGTATTCAATATTTTATTTTTCATTTTATAGTTTTGTAATCAACCAAATTAAAAGCAATATAAATATTAAAAATATTATTCCCAATAAAATCCAATTTAATATCTCTTTTTTCATTTTCCGCAGCTTGTTTTTTCTCCTCTTGCATGATGATATGCCTGGCATTCCTGACATTTGCCATGTCTCGGACAATCTGTTTCAGGGCATTGACAATTTGGATTTTCTTCAGGCATTTTTCCTAACCTTCACTCCTTCTTTAGTATCCTCAATAGCATATCCCAACTTATTAATCTTTTTTCTCAATTCATCAGCCTTTTTCCAGTCTTTTTTGTCTCGAGATTCCTCTCGTTTATTAATTAATTCAGTTAACTCTTTTGCGGGTTTAACCCCATGATATACTATCAACTTAATGTTATCTTTTAATTTTATTTTATCTTTAAATATTTCCTCTTCTTTATCCAGTTCTAATCCAAAAACCCTGTCAAAATCCAAAGCAAGTTCATATTTTTCAGCATCATTTAATTTGTTATCTCTTAAAATATCCCATAAATATGATAACCCCTTTGGAATATTAAAATTATCATTTATAATTTCTAAAAACTGGTTCTTTGCAATCTCAATATTTTTTTTGTTCTTCTTCTCCCTGCTTTTTTTTATTTCAGAGATGATATTTTTTAACCGTAAATAAGATTTCATTGCAGAGTTTAAAATCTCAACTGTGAAATTCAACGGTTTTCCATAATGGGTTGTCAAACACAAGTATCTGAATGCCAAAGTATCGTAATGTTTTTCTTCTAATTGTGACAGGGTGTATAATCCCCCTTCACTTTTGCTGACTTTTTTTCCTTTAAACAACAACCATGCAAAATGAATCCAGTATTTCACCCAGGGTTTTTTATCAAATGCTGCTTCACTCTGCGCAATCTCATTTGTATGATGAACCTGAATATGTTCCTGTCCGCCAGTATGGATATCAAATTGTTTTCCCAGATATTTGGAAGACATAACAGAACATTCAATATGCCATCCAGGAAAACCAACACCCCATGGAGATTTCCATTCCTGTTGCCTGACTCCTGGCTTTTCAGAAAATTTCCAAAGTGCAAAATCTGTTTTATTTTTTTTCTCACTCAAACCAACTCTCTTCCCAGCCATTAATTTAACATTTAATTTCGCAAGTTTCCCGTAATCTTTTAATAAAGGAGTATCAAAATAAATCCCGTCAGAAGTTTTGTAAGTATAGCCTTTTTTCTCTAGAATTTTTATAAAATCAATCATGTCCTTAATGTGTTCAGTTGCCTTTGGCCACACGTCTGGTTCAATGATATTAAGTTTTTTCAAATCTTCTTTGAAAATATTAAAATAATAATCAGTAATCTCTTTTGCACTCTTTTTCTCTTTTTTCGCAGCTTTTTCTATTTTATCTTCTCCGGTATCTGCATCACTTGTCAAATGTCCCACATCTGTTACATTTATAACATGTTTAACCTTAAATCCATTGTAAAGAAAAACTCTTTTTATCAAATCATTTGAAATATAAGTTCTCAAATTCCCAATATGCTGATACCAGTAAACAGTCGGACCGCAGGAATAAATCCCAACATGTCTTTCTTTTAAGGGAATAAAGGTCTCTTTTTTTCTTGTTAAAGTATTATATAATTTTATAGGCATAAATTAATTAAGAAAAAGGATTTTAAAAATTTAAGTTATTTTGCTTTAATTTTTATATCAAAGAAATCGTCAAAACTTCTGCCATTTTGAGAAGTTACATCTATGGAGTATCTTATTGTGCATAACGGAGTTCCTGTGGGAATTTCAAATAACACTTTTCTGTAATTAGAATTGCCAGGTTCTAAGCTTATTCCTGATTCAGAACTTCCTATTGTGATTAAATTTAAAGCATCTTTAGATCCAAAACTGTCAGGGCAATTATTTCCAGGAGTCGCTCGTATGGAATATGAAAAAATATCGTCTGTACCTAAATTTTTTATACCAAATCCAACACCATCGGTGCTTTCTTGTCTGATTTCAAGAAATCGTGTTCCAGGGTAAATTGCTATTTCAGTATCTTCTGCAAATAATTTATTTATCTCATTTCTTAATTGCTCATCTGTCAAATCAATTGCACCAGTCGCACTTTTGAAAATTTTTTGGACCAAAAAAATCCCTAAAACCAAAACAGCCATAAGAAGAACTACAGTAACAATAGTTCCTACAGACATTTCCATTGCACCCTTTTTTTTCATCCTCATTTTAAGCAGATACTTCTCCAATTAATGGAGCAATCACAGTTGAGTATAAAAGTATAAATGCCACACTTATGACAAATCCGATTATGTTTAGAATTAATCCAATTTTGGCGATTCTCGTCTTCTTCTTTTTTTGCTGGATAAAACAAAAAATACCGCCAATTACAGCCATTATTATTCCATATACGCTTGCAAAAATAATACTCAAAATTCCCAAAGTGAATCCAGATATTCCGAGTCCATCACCTATACTTCCTTTTTCAGCCATATCTAATAAAATCAAACTCTTTTTATAAATCTTTGCGATTTCATCGGAGGTTATTGGAAATCGCCCTAATCACAATGAAAAGGGAAGGTTAAGCGAAGGAAACCACAGGTGTCCTCGCAATGGGACCTCGGGGAGTCGAACCCCGGACACCATGATTTCTGATTGGTTTTTCTCATCTTCAGTCATGTGCTCTCCCGCTGAGCTAAGGTCCCTGATAAACATAAATAGAAACAAGGATTTTTTAAATGTTTAGAAAAATGTAAGTTGGGAATAGGCCACCTTTTGTTGTTCGCTGTATTCAGACCGAACATATTAACATTCCACTATGCGGCTCTTTGCTCGGCCATTGAAAAGTCGTTATTGCCTAAGCAAAATTTGCGCTTTCCAATAACCTCGGCCTTGCACCGGTTGAGATGCTCGTCTCATCAAATCCAATACTTCGCAACTCCACGCAAGTTTCACAGTTCAGTATTGGCTGTGGCGTTTCTGTACCAGAGCTTTGCCTCACGACAATCGTTTTTCAACGACAACCTATCAGTCATGAACCATCCTTAAAGGAGGTTGATTGGTGGGCGGACCTTCCTCAGAACTCAGAAATCATATTAATTTCTTGACAATCTAATGCCTGAGCCCGAAAGTTAACTACCCAACTTACAATATTTCAAGAAAAAAAGCATTTTTAAGGTTTGCTATCTACCCAATTTTATGGTGATAAAATATTTTTTTGCAGGTTTATTTGTAAAACTTTTGGCAGGATTTGATGATACAATGACCCGAATTCCCATAATGTCCCATATGACTAAAACTAAAAAAGGGAGAATTGCCTTTGCCGTGGGAATATTCATTGCAGTTTCTCTTGTAATTTTCATCGCTTTGACCTTTGCATCATTAATAAAATCTATTCCTTATGTAAATTACATTTCAGCAGGATTAATTTTTCTTTTGGCAATGTCAATCCAGTTTGACCTTTTTACAGAAAAACCAAAAAAAGAAATCCGAAAAAAACTTTCTCATGTAGAACGGGTTTCAACAAAAAGATTTTTCAAACTTATCTTATTTGGCTTTTTAACAGCATTTGCAACCATTATCGATGATACAATTGCCTATTCTGGATTATTTGTAACGCAGATTTCAAATTCAATTCCGATTATTCTTGGTCTTTTTTCCGGTACAATAATACAATTAATAACCATAATTTACTTTTCAAAAAAATTCTCAAAAATAAAATACAAAAAAGAAATCACTGTTTTTGGATTAGTTCTGCTTAGCTTGTTAATTGCTCTAAAAATTTTATAAATACCATAATCTTTAATAATTAATGATAGAGGTGAATAATTTTCATTCCAGAAATGTTAAAACTCTTTTTCAGGAATTCCATACTTCTGAAAAGGGTCTGACAAAACAAGAAGCTGAAAAAAGATTAACGCAGTATGGTATGAATGAAATATCAAAAGCAAAAAAAACCCCACCAATTTTAATATTTTTGAAACAATTTCACAGTCCGTTAATTTATATTTTAATCGTAGCAATGATAATTTCTTTCATCTTTAGCCATTTGATAGATGCTTTTGTTATTCTTTCCATAATTTTAATCAATGCTACTGTTGGATTTATCCAGGAAAGAAAAGCAGAAAAAGCAATCGATGCTCTGAAAAAACTTATTGTCTCTTATGCAAAAGTTTACAGAAATAATGAAGTTATAAAAATTCCTTCAAGTCAGCTTGTCCCAGGAGATGTTATTTCCTTGGAAGAAGGAGATAAAATCCCTGCCGATGCACGTTTGATTGAAATAAAAAATTTCAAAACGCAGGAATCTTCATTGACAGGCGAATCATTTCCAGAAGAAAAGAACGTAAAAATATTAGATGAATCAACAGCCCTTGGTGACAGAGTTAATATGGTTTTTATGAGCACTATGGCTGTTTCTGGAGAGGCAAAGGCGGTTGTTGTCGCAACTGCGAATAAAACCCAGATAGGGCAGGTTGCAAAGTCAATACAACAGATTGTCCATCCAAAAATGCACTTTAATGAAAAAGTCAAGCAACTCGCATTTCAAATGGCAATTTTTGCCTTTATCGGAGCTTTATTAACTTTCATAATTGGTTTTTTCATTAACAAACTGGAATTTTTTGAAATTTTCCTTTTTACAATTGCTTCCCTTGTCTCAGGAATTCCAGAAGGACTGCCAGCTGTTTTAATTATTGTTCTGGCAGTAGGAGCACGAAGAATGGCAAAAAGAAATGCTGTCATAAGGCATTTGCCTGTAGTAGAAACTCTTGGAGTGGCTACAATAATTGCTACAGATAAAACAGGAACAATAACTCAAAATTCAATAGCAGTAGAAAAAATATTAACTGCTGACGCAGAATTTGACGTAACAGGTAACGGATGGCAGCCAATTGGAAAATTCTTTTCAGGAAAAAATCCGATAAATCCATTCAAATTTCCAACACTTAAGAAAATTTTAATTATATCCACATTGTGCAATAAAGGGAATCTTTTAAGAAAAGACGGAGATTATGAAGTGGTGGGAGACCCAACAGAAGTCTCGCTTCTTGTTCTTGGAAAAAAAGCAGGTTTAAAAAAACAAAAACTTGATGAAAAGGTTATTGATGATTTTCCATTTAGTTCAGAGTTAAAATTCAGAGCAAGTTTAATCCAGGCAAAAACAAAAAAATATCTGTGTTCTGTGGGAGCATTTGAAACCATACTTAACAAGTCCTCTTATTTTTTAAAAGAAAGCAAAAAATCGAAATTTACCTATAATTTAAAAAAAGAATTTTTAACAAAAGCAGAGTCATTAGCAAAAAAAGGGATGAGAGTTTTAGCCATAGCATACAAAGATGTTTCTCCCAATATGAATTCTGTTTCAAAAGAATCAGTGGATGATATGATTTTTTTAGGATTAGTCGGGATGAAAGACCCTCTTAGGAAAGAGGTTAAGGAGGCAGTAAAAAAAGCAAAAAATGCAGGAATTAGAGTTATCATAAAAACAGGAGACCATAAAGAGACTGCAACTGCAATTGCAAAAGAAATTGGACTTGTAAAAGCAAAAGTTCTTACCCAGACTGAATTGGAAAAAATGGATAAAATTCAATTTAAGGATGCAATAAAAAAAGTTGATGTTTTTGCAAGGGTTACTCCAAAAATGAAAGCAAAGATTGTCAGAGAATTGCAGGAACAGGGGGAAATTGTTGCTGTGACAGGAGATGGGGTTAATGATGCTCCTGCTTTAAAAAAAGCAGATATCGGGATTTCAATGGGGATTATCGGAACAGATGTGGCACGGGAATCAAGCGAGGTTGTTCTGGCTGATGACAACTTTGCATCAATTGTAAATGCAATTGAAGAAGGCAGAATTGTTTTTCAAAATGTCAGACAAACGAGTTTTTATTTAATTACAACAAATGTTGCAGAAGATGTGACAATTGTTTCCTCCTTGGCTATGGGTCTCCCTCTTCCAATGCTGCCTATTCAGCTTTTATATTTGAATTTAGTTACAGATACATTTAATGGGATGGCATTATCAATGGAACCAGGACATCATGATGTTCTTAACCAGCCGCCGAGGGATAAAAAAGAGAGAATTCTCAACAAGGAATTAATTTCATTTTTAATTTTAATGGCAGGGCTTATGGTTATGGGGACAATTCCTTTGTTCAAGCATTTTCTTCCGCAAGGAATTGATAAAGCGAGAACAATTGCATTTGCAGCAATGTCAATGTTTCAGTTATTCAATGTTCTTAATATGCGTTCATTAAAAAAATCTTTATTTAAAATAGGAATTTTTTCAAATAAATGGATTCTGCTTTCTTTGGCAGCATCATTTTTGTTGATGTTAGGAATTATCTTTTTGCCGTGGATATCTGATATTTTCAGTTTTGTCAGACTTACGATAGGAGAATTAGCAATAATCATGTTAATTACCTTAAGCATTTTTATTGCAGGAGAAATTTATAAATTTATCAGATACAGAAATGGAAAATATTAAAGTTGGAATATATTAAAGTTGGAATATATCAGCATTATAAAGGCAAATATTATGAAGTAATAGGCATAGCAAAACACAGCGAAACATTGGAGGACTTGGTTATTTATAGAGCTAAATATGATTCAGAAGAATTTGGAAATAATGCTCTTTGGGTCAGACCATTATCAATGTTTAAGGAAACCGTCAAAATCAACGGAAAGTTAATTCCTCGTTTTAGATTTGTAGAATAATTTAAGTTTCCGGCACAATTCATTCAAAATATTAGGGTGGTTCTTCTTTTTTCATCTTTCCTCTTTTATGATTTTTTATGAATATTGGGAAACAAAGCACAGCAGATTTTTGACAAGGTCAGCCATCATCTTGCTTTAACTTTGTTTCCAGGGGTTGATGGAGGTTAAAAGTTAATATCTTTGCACTCACTTTTATATTTATTTTAGAAAAAACTTATTTATAAACAGTCAGAAGTCAAAATACATAGTCATCCTATATCTGTAATACATAAAACTTTAAATAACCAGACAAGATTGGATTTTTATGCTTGAATGGATTATTGAAAACAAAGAGTTGCTGAAATTTTTCTACACTTTTATAATAGCAGGAATTTGTGCAATCATAGTTATAAAAACAGACAGACTGTTTAGTTTGAGTTCTTATCAGGGAATAAGATATTTACGAAATGCCTTTTTATTTTATGGAGCCGGTTTTATAATAAGAAGTTTATTAGAGATAAAATACCTGCCATATCGTGTGATACAGATTTTATTTGAGTTTTTTTTAATCATGGCTGGTTTTTTTCTGCTCTATAGTCTTTTATGGAAAAAATTTAAAACTCCAGTAAAATCAAGTTCATTGTTTAATCCTTGGGTTATTGTCTTTTATTTAATGGCTTTGGTAATAGCTCTTGTTGATAATTTATGGAAGACTTATACTTTAATGTTCTTTTCTCAAATATTGCTATTTATTGTTGCATCAATAATAAGCTTTAGAAATTACATAGAAAATGGAAAAAAGCATAAGTTCCTTAAGTTTTATTTTGCAGCAATGATGCTTAGTTTAACAGCATGGATATTGAATGCTTTGGTAGCATCGTATTTTCAATGGGACCAGGGACTCGTGATAAATATTTATGGATTGAATATAATCATCTTTTTATTATTTTTGTATGGTGTTATAAAAGTTACTAGGAAATAAAATGGCAAAAAAACGAGAGAGATTGGAGGTAATCAAGGATATACTTGAATCAATAAGATCAAACAGGCAGATTAAACCAACCCGGCTTCTGTATGCTTCGAATCTTTCGCCCCAGATGTTCAAAGAATATATCAATGAATTAATCAGCAAGGAATTTATTAAAATTGAATTTGATAAAAAAGAAAAGAAAACTTTTTCTCTCACATCAAAAGGACAGGAGTTTTTGCAGGAATATAAAGTTATAGAAAATTTGATTGAAAATTTTGGGTTATGAAACCTTAAAAAGTCTTGTCTAGAGAATAGAAAAATATATAAATTTAAGTTCCTTCAATTTTGCATAGCAAAATTGAAGCGAATTTCGTTTTGATTTTGTTATTGTAAGTGGACTGAACCCTGTAAAAGCATTGTGTATTCAATGTATCCAGCGTGTATGTGTGTAACAGGTTTGGGCAAATCACTCTCCGCTTACTTTTTTTATTTTTGCATCTATCTTTTTCCATAAAGAAACAATGAGTTTATAGTCTATCCTTACAGGATTTAATTCTATTCCTTCTTGTTGTCTTGCTAAACATCTTAATGCTCTTTTCCTATATGATTTTGCCAGACCATCAGCATAAGATCTCAGTTTTTCATTACCTGTTATTTTTCTTAATTCAGATATACTCATTACTTTTTTATTAAAAAAATCAGAATTTTCATCAAATAAGAGAGCTAGATATTCTTTAACATAAACTATACATTCATCTCCACAGATAACTAAAGTATCAAATAACTCTAGATCGTCTTTAATAAGAAGAAATATACTGATCGCATACAATCTTGCATAATCTTCTTGTACATTTAAATCTCTCTTAAGTTCTTTTTTTAATTTTCTCTGGATTGCTAAACCCTTATGTTTATTAGATTCAATTATTTTGTAAGCAATCCCAGTATCTTTCTGTTTATGCAGTTTTACACTTGTATCTATATGCATTACTCCATCTCTTTGAAAATTATCCATAAAAGGTTTTAGTTTAAATCTGTTATAAACATTATTATCATCAAAATCCCTTTAACTTAACAATAAATTACACCCAAGAGACTGTCGCAAAATCGGGAGGCGAATTTTAATGTCGCATGAAGGGAGTTAAGTCTCAACTTATTGCCTTGAAACAATAAAAAACGGAAAAAAAATAAAATATTGATGATTGTATTTATCCTCTTGAAACACTTATAGATATCATACAATCATCCACTGGTTCTGCACTTTGAGAGACTACAATTCCCAAGCCGTCTATCTTACTGTCTTCTG
>CAZBWB010000003.1:0-57773 GCA_964495875.1 Candidatus Woesearchaeota archaeon
GGCTGGGAATAGTGTCTCAGATTCCCTCTCAGGGCTTCTCCGCTAAGAGCCCTTATAGATCACAGGCTTGGTGGGCTATTACCCCGCCAACAACCTAATCCACCGCAGCCCCATCCTTAAGCACGAGTTTCAGAGATAAATCATTCCAGGGTAAATCTCTTATCAAGTATTAGCCTCAGTTTCCCGAGGGTATCCTTGACTTAAGGGCAGGTTAGCTACGTGTTACTGAGCAGTTCGCCGTCTTTCAACAAACTTGCATGGCTCAATGCAAACCAGATAGCCGCAGCCGCCAGCAGGATCAACTGGATTTAATTTAATCTTTTATATCATGATTAAACGCATTCTCAATGACAAAATATCAAGAACACTTCACACAATCCTAACTATTGGCTAATATTAGAACTACAACTATGACTACTTTTACATACCTCATACCTTAATTTAAGGTGTATTAAAGTACTCATCTTAATTACAAATTTTAAAATATGGAATAAGTATTTAAATGTTTCGGGGAGAAATCTTATCAAAAAGGAATTTCATTAAGAGGCAATTGTGGAAATTTTTCTCTTTGGGTTTTTATTCTGTAATCGAAACACTGTTTTTCATATTCTAATAAAAATTTTTCCAGTCTTTCAGAATTCATCTCGGCTGTTAGCATAAATTTACCCTCTGACATTCCATCATCCCATTCACCAATGTAATCTCTAAAATAAACACAAACCCCATCATATGTTATAATCCTTCCATTTTCTGCATCTCTGTCATATTGTTTTATAAATTTTATTTTTGTTTTACTTAGGCAAAAATCCCATATCTTTGCTTTCCCTAAATTATCAATAGAAAATCCCTCTCTTGATTTTTGGCCATCTTCAGATTTGTTTAGCCATATCTTAAACAAACTAAAATCTCTTTTGCTTCTTATTACATTAGTTTTCCATATTCCAATATAATCAGCAGCATAATTTTTTTCTTCCATAATTATCGCACAAATATCACTTATTTAAATGTTTTGGATTATTTAAGAGAATCTCCTTTTTTTGCTATTTTCTCAAGCTGACTTTTAATTTTTTTATATGTGAAATCATTATCATCAAATCCTAATAAACGCACATTAAAAGCTAAATATCCAATAGAATTAAAATCTTGGTATATAATGACTCCTTTTTGTGGGACTTCATATAATTCAATGTTCACACCAATAATCCCTTTTTCAAGACCTGTTATAGCTTCACTTATTCCATGAACGGATTCATCAAAATTTTCAATTAATTGTCCATATCTTTCAATAATCCTTTTTACTTTTGTTTTATAAAGTCTGTCTTGAAGTTTTTTGGGTTTTTTTCTAAATTCAATTAGACCTCTATTTTTTCTTTCTTCTTGTTCTCTTGCCCATCTTTTTAAAGGAGTTAAATTTATCTCTTTATTCATTTAATTTTATCTTTAACAATCTTTATAAAAATAATTATCTTTAATCATACATGTCTCTTGCAGCATACAAAAAAAAGAGGAATCTGAAAAAATCAGGTGAGCCAGAAGCCAGATTAAAAAAAACTGATTCAAAAAAAATATTTGTTATTCATGAGCATCATGCAAGAAGTCTGCACTGGGATTTGAGGCTTGAGATGAACGGAGTTTTGAAAAGCTGGGCAGTTCCCAAACAGCCTCCAAGAGCAAAAGGAACAAAGAGGCTTGCAATTCAGGTTGAGGACCATCCTCTGGATTATGCAAAATTCAAAGGAGCAATTCCAGAAGGGTATTATGGTGCAGGAGAAGTGAAAATCTGGGATAAAGGAAAATATGATTTAATTGAAAAAGATTCCAAAAAAATCCTGTTTGAACTACACGGAAAAAAACTCAAAGGACGATACTGCCTGATTAAAACAGGATATGGCGGAAAGAAAACTGGATGGTTGTTTTTTAAGACCGGTTTAATATAGCATCTATCCAAGAAGGTTTTGTTAAACTAACTAAAAGAAGAAATCCTGCAAATATCATTATCAAAATTCCTATAGTTTTTAATTCTTTATTTAAAAAATAAATTACTGCACCTACAATTACTATAATTAGAAAAAAAATTCTTGCAAAATTTATTGCATGCTTTAACCCCATTATTAAAAATTAGTAATTAATCCTTTTAAATTTTTTTAAACCCCATATTCAGCTCTTCCAGCAGCCACACTAATCTTCTTCTGTAATTTTTCCTCTTCCTCATTTGTCCACCAGTCCAAATCAGGAATATCTGCTTTGATTTCCTTGGCTTTGCAAAAGCCCCTTGTTAACAAATAAAAAATCACACCCAAACTTTTTGCACTTTTATTATTCCCGATTATTATCTGGTCAGCACCTTTTGGAAAATTATTCGTGTCACAAATCATTAAAATTTTTTTATTTACTTTGAGAGTATCATTTAAAGCATTTCTGTCAAGCCATGAATCAGTTATTATGGTTAATTCATTTTCAAAAAAATCCGGAAGATTTGTATTGGTTAAAATACCTGCAGGATATTTTTTTGTAAATGCCTTGATTCCTGTAATCTCAGAAAATTTTTCAACAACTTTCCATCCTGCCTGCCTTTTGCAAACCACAATTATGTCTTTAGCATCAAATTTTGACAAAAATTCTATTCCTTCCCTAAGATTTTCATCGATTAAATCAGTATTAAATATAGCCAAGCCATCTGCTCTTCGTCTGTAAACAAAAGGCTTCATTTTCGGCGTAACTACTTTAGTTCCAATATAAATTCCTGATTTGACATATTCTTCAAGAGGAATAAGCATATCCGCTCTCTTTTTTATCTTAATTTTCTCCTTCAGTTCTTCTGTTTCAGTTGCAGAAATCTTTTCCCTGAGTTTTTCAGCTTTTTTCAAAAGTTCTTTCTTTTTCTCTTCGATAGATTTCTCTTCAGTAGTTGATTCTGCTTCAGCCTTTTTTTCAAGTTCTTTTTCTGTTTCTTCTGCTATCTTCTCTTCTTTTTTTGCTGTTTCTTCAGAGACTCCGCCTTTTTCTATGTCTTTGATAATATCTTCTTTAGTTTCTTTTTCAACTTTTTTCTCTGCATTTTTTTTAGTATCCTTAATTATGTCTGCCATAAGAATTCAGATGAAATTTAGTTTAAAAATTGTTTGGTTTGGAATTATTGTTTCTTACAATCCAATATAAACATAGAATTTAATTCTTGACCTATCTTTCTTAAAATATTTAAAGATAGGATAATAAGCTTTTTCATGAATAGTCTCCTACAAAAATCAAGAGAAAAAAGGGAGAAGATTTGGACTTTTCCAGGTGCAAGAATTTTGGGAGAAGAAGATAGAGAATTTTATTACGAGGTTGTTAGAAAAACAGGTGAAAGATTTGGAAGAAATTCTAAAGCTTATAATATAATAACCCATCGTATTAAGACCGGAGAAGTTATCGGTTGTCATTTTTTTTGGGTTACTAATTTGAATCGATATCTTCCAAAAGGTCAAAAAATAATTTCCCTAGATGATATAGAACTAATCGATAGCTTTGATCCAACTTTTTTTCATGGTATTGTAACAAATGTTCCAGAAATAATATTAAGAACAGGACATACAGAATTTTCTCCTATGAGACCCATGTTACAAGATTTAGTAAAACAAGTTAGAGGCGAAGGATATGAATTTTCCCCTGAAAACCCTTTAAGAATTTCTGGATTAGAATTAGTTGAAAATAAAGATACAAGCCAATCCTATGGTTTATTATTGAGAATTAATGAAAATACTATTTTAAAAAATGATAAAAGGTTTTTTTATTCTGATAGTCACCGTAATAGGGATAGAGAGATTGTATTTGGAAGAAAAACTAAACTGCTCCGTTCAAATAAAAAAGAAGGTCTATCAAACATCTTTTTAGACTTATTCGGAGATTTAGATCTTACTGGCGATTATATGGCTTATTCTGATGATAATTGTCGAACAGTTATTAAGTTTACTGAAGACTCAATTTGGAAGAAAAATATAGATGAGTGGGAATTGAATCATTATGAAATTCCAGAAACAAAAAGAAAAATAAAAAACCTCCCAAATTCTGATACAACAATGTATAGGGAAGAATTTAGAAGAAAATATCTCATCACACAAGAACGAGTTGAAACCAGATGGAGAAATAACTTGACTACTGAGATAGAAACAGAAGAAGGAATTGTTTATAGGATAGAAGATAATGATGAGAATATTTGGATGACCAAAAGAATTAAAATTGAGGATTTAGAAGATACTAAACAACAGGTCATTAGGTCTCTGGAAGAATATTATTTGGAAAAGAAAGAAGGTTTTGGTTCAATAGTAAGCCTTCCTGATTCAAATGATGAAGCAAGTAAACTATTAGAAGAGAAAGGATTAGCTTATTTTAGAGAACATGTCGAGAAACCAGGTGCTTATATACCTCAACATTATTCCCATTTTAATTAGTTTAAAAAAGTTTTTCAACTCAAACTCTTCTCAATCTCAATCAGCCTCTTTAATTTTGCTTCTCTTTCTTTACCATCAATTCCACATTTAAAGAAATCAGCTTCAAATCCGAAAGCCAGATCAGCCAAAATATCCTCTTCAGTTTCTCCGCTTCTATGAGAGAAAATTAATTTGATGTCATTCTTCTTCGCCAGTTCACAGACATCCTTCACTTCCATTAATGAACCTGTTTGATTCGGCTTTACAATTATAGCATTGACAGATTTCATCTCAATTGCTTTTTCAAGTCTTTTGTAATTGGTTGTAATCAAATCATCACCCACAACTAATCTATCAGGAAATTTTTTCAGAAGTCCAATAAAACTTTCAAAGTCCTCTTCATGAAAAGGGTCTTCTATATAAAATAACTGAAAATTTTTAATCAGATTAGAAATATAATCAAATTGTTCTTTTTCTGTTCTGTCTAACTTAGGATTTAAATAATGATATTTTTTTCTCTTGTAAAAAGTTGAAGCAGCAATATCAATTCCCAGTGGAAGTTTTGACTCTTTAAGGATTTCCAAAACATCTTTTTCATTCAGAGAAGTTTCCCATGCATCTTCATCATTTTTCTTTCCTTTGAAAATCTTGTCTTTTTCATTAAGAGAAATCTCAATTTTCTTTTTTGTTTTTTTATCTTCTTCAAAAGATTCCTTAACAGATTTCGTGTTAGGTATTAGTAAAAATTCCTGAAAATCTGGCCTTTTTCCTTTAGAATGCTTTCCCCCGCCAATACAATTCCCGACTAATCTTGGGAATTTTTTAGCCTGCTGGTTAATCAACTGCCAGATTTCTTTTTTTTGTTCTTTTGCCATTGCCTTTAACACTCCAGATTCCAGTGCAAAAAGAGTATTTGCTCCAACATGTCCTTCAATAATATCCTCAACTCTTCTCAAGTCATCAAACTTTTCCAAAATTTCCTCAGAAAAATATTCAGAGAATTTTTTTATTGTTTGTATATCCTCTTCAAGCTTTTTCTTATATGGTTTTTTCTCATGTTTTCCAGTTGATTTCCCGCTTGGTGATGATGCAGAAAAACTTCCGGTATTTGTTCTGATAGAGACAAGAATTGTTTTTTCCCCGCGGGAATCCAAAATCCCCCTTGCAGAAACCCCCCTAATTTTCATAATTCAAAAAGAGAAATAGAGTTTTTATAATTAATTATTCTTCTTCAGATTCTTCAGAACTCTCCTCTTCGTCTTTTGGTGTTGCAAGTTCCATTATCTCCCCTTCTTTTGCAATTTCCTGTTCTTCTTTAACTTCTTTTTCTTCAGCCTGTTCATCACTAACTTTCTTTTCTTTTATCCTCTTTAATTTCTCTTCCTTTTTTTCAGGAAAAGGTTTTTTTATAGAAATCGGAAGCACGTTTGAATTTAATTCAATTTCAGCAATTTTGAGAGAATCATAATTTATTTTTTCCAAATCCTCTGGTTCAATTTTAATAAGCAACGGGGCATTCATAGATACCTGCAAAGCTCTTGCTCCGAGTATTCTCGCTTTTTCATATTTTGTGAATTCTTGCTCATCCATTTTTTAGTTTTACTAAGCTCAAAAATTTTAATTTTTGTTGTTTGATGAATTCTTGTTCAGGCATCTTAATATCCCCAATCCAAAGGCGTGCATATCTCACACCAAATTTTAGGCATTGAACTTAGATATCTACTAACTTCAAAATCTTTATATTTTCTTCCTTCTTCTTCATAATGTTTGTTACAGAATATATGTTGTTCTGTTGGTTCAATTATTTCTTCTCTTCTAAACTCTGATAAAATAACTAAGTTTGGTTCTTCCATCATTTAACAAATTTCTCAAGTTTTTTAAAAATTTCCCTCTCAGTTTTTTCTATTAAATCCAAGATTTTTCCAAAATTTTCAGCACTTAAACTTATTGCACCGCCTTTTTGCATTGAAAAAATAGTGCCGTCAGAACTCGCTGCCGTAACCCGCATTTCACTGATATCTTCCTCTTCTTTTACAGGGTCAACGATAAAATTATTTCCTATCTTATGAACCGTCAATGAGATTGGAATCTCTTTTTTCAGATAAATTTTTTTGTTACTGGATTCGCCGTAAACAACTTTCTCTTCTTTTGAATCATATTTCGGAATTTTTGCAGTTTTCAGTGCAGCGATTGCGCCAAGTCCTGCAGCATCCAGCAAATTTCCATCATCATTTATTGAATAAATATCTATGAAAACTGTCCAGACTTTTTCCCCTTCTTTTATGCAGAGTTTTTCAAGTTCAATGAATTTGCTTTCTCTTATTCCTCTATCAATAATTCTGCCGAGTTCTATTGCATCAAATCTTGGAGGTCCGCTTTCAAATCTTGGCGAACTCAATGGAATCAATTCAGCAGTTACCATTAGATTTCCTTTATCAGGAGAATCAGGATAAGGTTCAGATACATCCATTTTAACACCAACCAAAACTTCTGTTTTTCCTATTTTTACTCTTGCAGAACCTTCAGCATTTTTTGAAACATCGGTTTCAATCGATATCTCTCTGAATTCACCGGGCTTTCTTCCATCAAATCTCTTCCCCTCTTCTAAATATTGCTCGATTCTGTTTCTGGTTAAATCTGGTGTTTCTATCATTCTCCAACCTCCTTCAGTGCTTTTTTTTGAATTTCATAAATCTTTTTGCATGCTTCTCTGGCAAGTTTAACAGCTTCTTTTAACTGCTCTTTTTTTATTTTACCGTCAAGTTGAATATGGGTAATTTCTCCGTCATGAGTCATAGTTATTGGTATATCTGTTGAACCTTCTCCTTCTTTCCAGTCTTCTTCATCTTTGTTAACATCAATGACTAATTGTTTGTCTATTTTTCCTATTGACACACTTGAAACGAGATTTTTCATCGGAATGCCTGCATGTGCCAAAGCCATAGCAGCAGCATTTATCCCTGCACATCTCGTTGAAGCATTTGCCTGCGGGATATTTATATGGACATCAATGACATCTGATTCAAAACAACCAATCATTAAAATAGGTTCTAAAGCCCATTCTGTTATCTTGCTTATCTCAGTGCTTCTTCTTGACGGACCTGGTCGTATTCTTTCTGAAACAGAAAAACTAAGCATACTATAAGTGCATCTCAATATTCCTTTTTCAGGATTTTGCTGATGCTGCGGATGCATTTTTTTCGGACCATAAACAGCAGCAATTGCTACAGTGTCACCAAAAGAAAACATTGCGCTTCCGTCAGCATTTGGGATAATTCCGACTTTTGCTTTTATCTTCCTCATTTCATCTATTTTTCTTCCATCAGGACGTTTGAATGTTTTTGTTGTCATTTTTTATTCTCCTCAAACCATTTTTTCATTTCTTCAGTTAATCCAGAAATAAATGATTTTTCAGCAACATGCAAAATTGCTTTTTTAGCCAATAATTCATCCTCTATTTTGTCTCCTTTTATCCATATTAACCCGTTTTGCCCCACAGTAATTCTGCATTTTGTTTCATCTTTTATTAATGATATCATGCTTCCCTCTTTACCAATAACCCTCGGAACTTTGTTAGGATTTATCTCCATAATAATTCCGTCTTCTAGTTTTCCAAGTCCTCTTGATTTGATTGTCAAATCTATTCCACGTCTGTTAATTTCAGATATTTTTGCCACAACCATATCTCCGAAATCCAGCACTCCTTCTAAATCATTTTTGTTCACATATCTCGGAACTTCAGCAACAGAAAGAAATCCAGTATCGCTTGCTTCAATATTAATTACCCATCCGTTAAAAGTAATATTTTCAACTTTTCCAATCACAACATTTCCTCTTCTTGGATGATAAACTCCTGATAATGGAATAACTTTCACAAGTTTGTTAAACTCTTCAGCCAGCCCGAACCTGATTGCCACAATTTCATCTTTTCTTTTTTCTGTTCCTTCACCAGGCAAAAAATCATCGCCCTTTTCAATAACTTCTCCAGGAATTACAATTCGTCTTTCATTCATTTTTCATTTCCTCTGTCACAGCACTTCCATGCGTCACTGAATTTAATTTGTCATAAAAATCCATGATAATTCCTGCAGGAACATTAACAATGACTTCCAAACTTCCGTCATTCAGCCAGTTTTCTTCTTCCTTATACTGGCTTATCACACCATATGCTTTTCCAGTATGAATTGCCGGAATAGTTATCTTTACTTTTTTTATTTCAAGCCGGATTGGAATTATCCTGCTCAATTGCTCGACAATTTCTTTAATCTGATTTTCTATTGGAATATTTTTTATATTAACATGTGCTTCCTCAATTGCATTTTTAATTCTTTCTGCAGTGTGAGGATTCCCTGTTTGAGGGTTAATGGCATTTCGCACTAAAAAATCAACAACCTGATTGAATTTTTTTTCTTGTTCAGCATCTCTGTGTTCTTGCGTTACAAGAACCTCCCCTTCTTTTACAATTTTTTTAACAATTTCATCAGCATCTTCTGTTCCGAATGCTTCTTTCAAATCAGAGCCAGAAGCAGCAAATCCTTTTTTTGCATCTGAAAAAATTCTGCCACTCTCTGCTTCAATAGTTGAATTTTTTCCTCTCTTAAAATCCAGTGCTTCATCTAAATCAACTATAATTTCAAAATTTTTTCCCATTTTTTTTATTCGCGCTGTTGTTTGTGTCATTTTAAATTACCCCGCCTAATTTCAATTTTTTCATAAGCATATAATTAAACAGAGTAATATCTTCCATTATTTCTTCACCCACATCCATGAAGTCAATTCTAAGATTATTTCCTTCTACTTCAAACCGATAATATGCTTTTCTTTCATTGTTTTCCGTGAAAAAAATCCCTCCTTTAATTGGTCTGTCTTGCAGATTTGAAATAACTCTGACCAACAAACCATTTTTATTTGAATGCTCAAATTCTTTTATAGCTTCTGTGATTTTCTCTAGATAACAACCTCTTTCTTGATAACTTCTTATGCTTTCTTGTGTGCTACTCTGTGTCATTTTTATTCAACCTTCACAATTTTATTTAATCCTAATTTCTTGCAAAGTATTTTGTTAAATTTACCAACCTGTCTTTTTACTTTCCTTTCTAACCCTTTTTTAGGATATATTTTAAGTGAATTCTCTTCAATACAAAATCTGTAATGTGTTTCAACTCTTCTTCCTTTTTTAATAAAAATTCCCCCGCTTGAATTTGTTCCAGGTCCAAGAAACATCTGAACATAAAAACCATCTGAAGAAACTTTACTAAATTCCTTTATCGCATCTTCCATAGGTTTCTTGTATCCTTCTTTTACTCTGTAATCACTAAAATTTATTGTATTCATTTAACAAACTCCTTTAATTTTTCTTCATATAATCTGTTTACTTTTTCTTCTTTGTTTGTGATATAGCATAATTCAAACCTGTTTAAATTAAATTTATCTCCCTGAATCTCTTTGAATATTTCTAATGCAACTTTGACTCCTTTTTTAATCGTCAAATCTTTTTTGTATTTTTCTCTGAGTTTTTCTTTTATTTTGTCATCATTTTCTCCAATAGCATTTGTGTTATATGACAAATAATTTCCAGTAATATCACTAGTATAAAGCTCTGGCTTTTTTCTGTTAATTCCAGCCACCATCAATGAAACACCAAATGGTCTTGCTCCGCCATATTGTGTAAATTGCTGTTTTATATTTGCAAGGTCTTTTATCACTAATTCTGGTTCAATTGGAGAATCATAAGTTATCCTGTGCTGTTGAGCCAAAACCTGTGCTCTTTCCACTAAAACTCTTGCATCAGAAATAATTCCTGCCACACTGCAAATTATATGATTATCAATCTCATAAATTTTATTTGCAGATTTGGAACATATTAATATGTCCTCAATCCTCATATCAGCGAGTATAAAAACTCCGTCTTCGCAAACCATCCCGATACTTGCACTTCCAAGCCTGACTGTTTTCTCTGCATATTCCACTTGCAATAAGTGCCCTTGTGGCGAAAACATAGTCGCTGTTCGGTCATAGCCCATTGCCTGGTGTTGCATATCTATCGGCATTTCCAATTTAGTTTACCTCCAGGTATTAGAGCTAAATTGATGGCTCAAAATTTTTAATTTTGTCTTTTCCATATTATTTTAGAGAATTTTATAATAAACAAATTCTTTTCTCTATCTCTCCTGAATTTAAAAATAGTGATTATTTATAAAGATTTTGGTTTATCTTCCCAACCCTTTCAGCGTCCCGCTGACCTTTACCACAACCATTTTTTCAGGCCATACACATAAACTCGCCCTGACAGAATCAACCATCTCACGATTTACAGAAATAACAGCAGAATTCTTTTCAACTTTAATGTAGTTTAATCCAGCCCTTGCCATCCCCAAAACCCCAGTGAAATCCAGGATAGCTTTTTCAATATTTTCCTTTAGATTTCTGCCTTTCACAAAAAGATATCTCTTTCTCTCTCTCATTGAAGGTTTGAGGGATTTCATATAATTGAAAGCAAAAATGTAAATAAAAATCTTTTGGATTATGCTGAATTTATTGATATTTAGAATTGGGTTGATATTCCCTTATTTGGCAAGTAAGAAAATAAGACTTTTCACCACTAGGATCAGATTTTCTAAATGAATCTGCAATTAATTCCCAAGAAAAATCTGAATGGTTAAATAATTCAATGATTCTTCTTCTAATTTTATCAGTTTTTTCTGGGTTAAATCTAGCTCCCTCAATCAATCTATTCATAAGTTTATATAAACTAAATGTATTAAATATTTTTCTATATCTAAAAATTCTTATAAAAGAATTTTTAAACTAATTATCCTATAAATTTATAAAAGAAGGTGAGAAATAAGAAAAAAGAAGAAAAATGGAAATACATACTATTGGAGGATTTAATGAAGTAGGAAAAAATATGACTCTTGTGGATTTGGGAGATGATGCAGTTATTTTTGATGCAGGTTTGTATCTGCCGGCAGTTGTTGAACTACAGGAGCAAGAGACTCAACAGCAAGCTTATTCTGAAAAAACATTGAGAAATATCGGAGCTCTGCCAGATGATTTGGTTCTTGATAAAGCACTAAGGAATAAAGTTAGAGCTGTTCTTTTAGGACATGCACATTTGGACCATATAGGAGCAGTTCCTTATATTTCACATAGATACAATGCTTCTGTTATTGGAACTCCTTTCACGATAGCTGTTTTGAAAAAAATACTGCAGGACGAGAAAATACAAATCCCAAATAAAATAAAGACAATTACTCCAAATTCTTTTTTTATCATTAAAGGAAAAAAAAGAAATTATAAGGCAGAATTCATCAATATAACTCATTCTACTTTACAGACTTCGATGATAGCACTGCATACGCCAGAGGGAATAATTCTTTATGCCAATGACTTTAAACTTGACAATACTCCAATTCTTGGATTGCCACCAAATTATAATGCATTAAGACGAATCGCAAGACAAGGAGTAAAAGTATTGATTGTGGATTCTCTTTATTCTGGAGCAGAAAGAAAAACTCCGAGTGAGAAAATCGCAAGAGCACTTTTAGAGGAGGTTTTATTAACGACAAACAACAAAAAATCAGCAATTTTTGTGTCAACATTCTCCTCACATATTGCAAGAATAAAAAGCATAGTCGATTTTGCAAAAAAATTAAACAGAAGAGTTTATCTGGTTGGAAGGAGTTTGAAAAAATATGTTTCTGCTGCCATAGATACGAATATGTGTCCATTTAAAAATAAAGTAAAGATAGTGAGTTATAAAAAAGAAGTAGAATCTTTTTTTAAAAAACTGAATAAATCCAGAACAAATTCCTTAGTCGTTTGCACAGGACATCAAGGAGAACCAGGAAGTATTATGGACAGACTTGCAGGAGGAAAACTGCCTTTTAAATTCATACGGGATGATAATGTTATTTTTGCTTCAAAAACAATTCCCACTCCGATAAACATGATGAACAAAGAGCAGATAGATAAAAAATTAAAGAAATTCAATGTAAGAATATTTGATAATGTGCATGTTTCAGGACATGCAGGCAGAGAGGACATAAAAGATTTGCTTTCAATAATAAATCCTGAAAATATAATTCCTGCCCATGGAACAACACAACAATTAACGCCTATGATTGAGATTGCAAAAGAGATGGGTTATCAGGCAGGAAAGAGATGTCATCTAATGCATGATAGCCAAAAGATTAAGTTGTGATACAATCATACAATTTTTAAATTCATTAATCTTATTTCTTTTTAATGGTGAATGATGCAATTTTAGGAGCATTAAAATCTGCTTTAGAAAGAGGAGAATCTCTTAAAAAAGCAATGATGACTTTATATAATGCAGGTTATAAAAAAGAAGAGATTTCTGAAGCAGCCCGTTCAATTAATGAAAATGGATTGATACAACCCCAACAAGCACGACCAGTTCAACAGCCAATGCAAGGTCAACCACCAGCAACACCACAACTTCCCACCACAGTACAAAAATTAGCTTCTAAATTCAAGCAACAACCTCAGCAAGTTTCTCAATATCTTCCTCCTCAACAGACTGCTCCTGCAATCCACCAACCACAACCACCCCAAATGCAACAGCAAGCTCCAGGTATGCTTCAAAAAGTTTCAGGTTATGGACAACCCCCCAAACCACAAGGAAAAACAATAATTATTATATTGGGATTTCTTTTACTTATATTAATCGGAATTCTTGCCACGATATTTCTCTTCAAAGAAGAATTATTGGATTTCTTTAATAATCTGTTTAGTTAATATGTCTTTTGTATTTGGGAATTAAACAACCTCTTTCATTAATCCTGTAATATCATATCATGCAAATGAATAGTCTCTTCCCTCATAGATTCCCTACGGTAATTTTTTAAAACAAGGACCTCTGGATCTTTCTCATCATAAGACATTTTTCCTCTATGAAAGTATTTTCCAAGGTGCTCTGATTGTAATAAAACAATTCTCCCATTTAAACTTTTTAATACTTCTGGAAGATTATCGGTAAAGGTTACTGGTTCATAACATTTGTATTTTAGTCTCTCTTGAATTTTTCCCCTCAATTCTTCTAATGATTTTTTTCTAAACATTAATAAATAATGAAAATATTATTTATAAGAATTGTTGTGTTAATATGCAATCATCTCCGAATATCCTTCCAGCCAATTTTTCTTTTCTTCAGTTCCATAATTTGAGGATATTGTTCTTCAAAAACAGGTTTTAAAACCTGGTAAAAAATTCCTAAAGGAACCTTTGTTACTGTATTATAATCAAACTCCTGTGCTCTTTTCCATGCTTGTTCAAAATTTGTCCTGTCATGCTTTGCTTCATCGAGGGAATAAAACTTTTCTTTGTAAGATTCATCTGGATGAAATATTAAACATGGCTGAATAATTTCAATAAATGCAAATCCCCTGTGTTTTAAAGCTTCTTTTAAAACATATTCAATCTGGCGTGCATCTGCAAAAACTCTTGCTACAAATGTTGCTCCGGAGGCGAGCATGAGTTTTATAGGATTAATGGGGTGAACTTTTACACCATTAGGTGTTGTCTTGTCTTTAAATCCAATTTCTGTAGTCGGAGTCGGTTGCCCGACTGTCAAAGCAAAAACCTGATTATTATGAACAAAATATTTTATATTTGAATTGTATCTTGCAGCATGAATCAAATGTCCCATCCCCTCTGCATATGCATCTCCGTCACCTGCAAAACCCAAAACATTCAGATTGGGATTTCCGATTTTTATTCCAAGGCAAGTCGGTAAAACTCTTCCATGCAGAGTATTTATTCCATTTAAATTAATATAATCAAAAATTTTTGCATGACAGCCTATACCAGTAACAATTGCAAAATCCTCTCTTTTCATTCTTAATCTTGCAAGGGCATTTTTCACGCCTGCAAGCACCTGAAAATTATAACATCCCGGGCACCATGTTGGCTTTGCTCCTGTATCTAATGGATTCATTTTTTCAATCTCCTTTCAATTTCTTTTTTGAGTTCATCATGCAAAAACGGCCTGCCGTCATATCTCAGAATTTTATTTTTGTTTTCAATAAAAATCCCTGTTTTTTCTGCAATAACCCCTCCGAGCAAACCAGTTACATTATTTTCAATTAAAAGAACATTTTTTTTCTCAAGTTCTTTTTTTATTTCCGGAAAAGGTTCAGCATATAAAATCTGAACAAATTTAACATCCAAATCTTCTATTGCATCTAATATGGCTCCTTTTGTTGAACCCCACGAAACAATAACATTCTTTGAATTTTTTTCACCATAAATTTTTGCCCGTTCAAATTCTTTTGTTTCTTTTTCGATTTCCCCTCTTTTTTTAATTCTCTTTTCAATATTTTCATTTATAATTTTCGGGTCATCACTGGCACAGCCTGCTTTATCTTTTTCATAACTGTTATATCTCGTTATAGAAGTAAGTTTTCTTGACGGTATAATTTTCGGCTTTTCCTTAAGAGTATAGAAGCTTTCTGCGAGATGTTTATCACCAATAATTATAGAAGGAATTCCGAAAACCTGACTGAGATAAAATGCCTGACTTGTCAGTTCCTGGCATTCGTTTGGCTCTCCTGGAGCAAGAACAACTCTGTTGAATTCCCCGTGTCCTGAATGCCGCGCTATATTCAAATCTCCCTGAGCAGTATATGTCGGAACACCTGTTGCTGGTCCAGGACGCTGGGCGAGATAAATCACAACAGGAATTTCAGCCAGTCCTGCAAGACTGATTCCCTCCGTCATTAAATCAAAACCACCCCCACTGGTTCCAACCATGGCTTTTGCTCCTGTAATTGCACTTCCAATACACGCATTAATTACAGCAATCTCATTTTCCAGTTCCAATACCAGGATATTTTTCTCATCCTGCTTTTCAGCAAGCTCTCCTAAAATTGGAGTTGCAGGAGTCATAGGATATCCATAATAAATATCCAGCCCGGATTTCAAAGCTCCTTCAGCAATTCCTTGATTTCCATTCATAAAAACAAAATCACTTTTTCCATGCTTTAATGCAAAAACAGAACTTTTTTCTTTTTCATAGCCTTTTTTTGCCTCTTTCATGTTCTCCTCAAATCTTTTGCCTAATTCTTCAAGTTCTTTCTCTAATACATCAAAATTCAAGCCAAGAAGTTTGAAAAGTCTGCCTGCATAATACATATTTTCAATATCCTTAGATTCTTTAATAACGACTCCCTCTTTCTTTAAATCTTTTTTATGAATAACTTCTGTATTATCATCCAGTGAAACCAGAATATCTATCTTGCTTTCATTACTGTTAACAGGCTTATCTGACAAGGTCAAAACATTAAAATTATGCCCGCCCCTTACAAGACTCTGATAATCCCTTGAATAAAAAACATAATATCCCTGCTTGACCAGAGCCTGCCCAAGAATGTTTGTCAGGATATTCGGTCCTTGTCCTGCCTCACCTCCGAAAAGAATGGTTATTTTCATTGTATCTAATTTCCTCGAAATTGGAATGTATCACAATCAATTTTATATATTCTTATATTTTTCCAGAGTTATAAACTTTATTGATGTAAATTAATGATGCTAAATAAAAGAGAAGAAACCGTAGGTGTCTTACAATGGTAAGATTCGCACATATCTCTGATGTCCACCTTGGAGGATGGAAACAACAGCCATTGCAGGATTTAAATTTTCAGTCATTTGAAAAAGTTGTTGATATTTGTATAAAAAGAAAACCTGATTTTATTTTAATAGCAGGAGATTTGTTTGATTCAGCATATCCTCCGATAGAAATTCTAAAAGAGACATTCGGAGAATTCAGAAAACTCAAGGAAGCAAAAATACCCTGTTTTATAATTGCAGGAAGTCATGATTATTCTGTTTCTGGAAAAACTTTTTTGGATGTTTTGGAAAAAGCGGGCTTTTGCAAAAATGTGGCTGATTTTGAAGAAACGCCTGAAAAGATAATTCTGAATCCTGTTTTATATGGTGGGGTTGCTATTTATGGATATCCTGGAAAAAAATCAGGATTGGAAATTCTTGATTTAAGAAAAATAAAACTGAATGATTCTCCGGGAATGTTCAAAATTTTTATGCTTCACACGACAATCGATAGAGCAAAAGGCACACTTCCGATTGATTCTATAGAAACAGATTTATTGCCAAAAGCAGATTATTATGCATTGGGGCATATGCACATAGATTTTCAATACAAAAACTTTGTTTATCCCGGTCCTGTATTCCCGAATAATTTTCAGGAATTAGAGAATTTAAAATCAGGAAGTTTTTATATTATAGATACAGAAAAAGGAAATCCGGAAAAAATAGATTTGAAAATTAAGGATGTTATATCTTTTAATTTTGAAATAACTGATGCCCTGACAGCAACAGAATTAATAATATCTGAACTTGATAAACAAGAACTTGAAGACAAGATAATTCTGTTGAGAATCAAAGGAGAGATTGAGAGAGGAAATAATTCTGATATCAAATTTTCACAAATAGAAGAATTTGCAAAATCAAAGAAGGCTTATTTTATATTAAGAAACACGCATGATTTAAAGACAAAAGAGGTTGAGCTGGATATTGAACTGAGAGATATGGGAAATATAGAAGAAGATACAATAAATATTTATTCTGAACAAAATCCATCCCATTTTAATAAATTAATTTCCCAATTAATTAATTCTCTTTCAATTGAAAAGCAAGAAGGAGAAAAAATAGAGAGTTTTAACCATCGTCTGATGGAAGAATCCAAAAAAATCTTGAAATTCTAAAATGCTTTTAAAAAAAATAAAATTAGAAAATATAAGAAGTTACAAAAATGAAGAAATAGATTTTTCAGAAGGTTCTACCCTGCTTGCAGGTAATATTGGTTCTGGAAAAACCTCAATTCTTCTGGGAATAGAATTTGCATTATTCGGACTTCAGCCAGGACAGAGAGGTTCTTCTCTTCTCAGAAACGGGGAAACTCATGGGAGAGTTATATTTGAATTTGAAATTGATGGTAAAAAAATAATAATTGAAAGAACTTTGAAAAGAGGAAAAACAATCTCTCAGGATTTTTGTTCCATAATATTAGACGGAGAAAAAAAGGAAATGTCTGTAACAGAATTAAAAAATAAAGTATTGGAACTACTGGCTTATCCTCTTGAATTTTCTAAAAAACAAAATATCCTTTACAAATTCACTGTTTATACTCCTCAGGAAGAAATGAAACAGATTATTTTAGAGGACCCTGAAACAAGGATTAATACCATTAGGCATGTTTTTGGAATTGATAAATACAAGAAAATCCTCGAAAATATTTCAATAATAACTATGAAATTAAGAGAGGAAAAAAGACTGAAAGAAGGACAGGTGATTAATTTAGAACAGGATAAATTGAATCTGGTGGAAAAAGAATCTGAATTAGAAACAAAGCAGTCTAACTTGGCTTCAGTTGAAAAAGAACTTTTTTTAAAAACAGAAGAGAGGAAGAGAATTCAGGAGGAAAAAGAAGAGATATTTAAAAAAATCGAAGAGAAGAATAAATTTAATCAAGAAATAGAAAAAACTCAAATTGTAATCAATAATAAGCAGGATGCAATTTCATCTAACGCAAGAACAGTTGAAAATATTGAAAGCCAAATAAAAGAATTGCAGGATTTGAAATTTGAGGAATCGCAAATTTCTTCTCTGGAACAGGAAATAATTTCAAATAATAAGGAAAAACAAAGATTAACAGATAAAAATCTTGAGATAAATTCCCAGATTCATTCATTAACAGCAAAAACAGAGGAAGATCAAAAAATTGAAAAGCAAATTTCAAATCTTGAAATCTGCCCAACTTGTCTGCAGAATGTTGATTCAACTTACAGGGCAAATGTCCTCAATAAAATTCATAATGAAATTTCTCAGGCAAATAAGAGAATAGAAGAATTAGGACAGGAAAAAAAAGATATATCAGAAAAAATAACAAAGATTGATGCAAAAATTTCCTCAGCAGAAAAGGAACTGACTGATTTAAAAATATTAAAAATAAAAATTCAGGAAATACAGGAAAAGCAAAAATACATTTCGGAAATAGAAAAGACAAATTCAATGCTTGAAGAGGATTTGAAGCTTTTAACCCAGCATACTGAGAATTTGAATAAATTAATTTCTGAATTAGAGAAGTTTGACAATATTTATGAAACAAAGCAAAAAGAACTTGAGGAGGCATTGAAACAGGAGAGAATTGCTGATATAAAAGTAGCTGAATTGAAAAAAGAAATAGAAGTTTTTTCAAAACAAATAGATGAATTAAAAGAGAACATAAAGAAAATAGAAAAAATCAGGAAGCATTTAAATTATATTACTGAACTTGAAATCTGGCTGTCCAAACAATTTGCCATTTTGATTTCTTTTATTGAAAAAAATGTTATGATAAAGCTTAAAGAAGAATTTTCCAATCTTTTTGCAGAATGGTTCTATATTCTTGTTTCTGATTCTTTTAATATATGGCTCGGTGATGATTTTTCTCCAATAATTGAACAACAGGATTATGAAATTAATTATTCTTATCTTTCAGGAGGAGAGAGAACAGCCGTTGCCCTGGCATACAGACTTGCCTTAAATCAGGTAATTAATTCTTTTCTCAGCAAAATCAAAACCCGTGATTTGGTTATACTCGATGAGCCAACAGACGGTTTTTCAGACGAGCAATTAGACAGAATGAGAGATGTTTTACAGCAATTGAATATTAAACAACTTATAATTGTCAGTCACGAGCAGAAGATTGAAGGATTTGTTGAGAATGTCATAAGATTCAGGAAAGAAGATGGAACCAGCATAAAAGAAGAAAATTTAAATAATTGATTATGAGATAATGCAATATGGATGAAAAATATACTAAGGAAGGTTTGCCAATTGTGACTGAAGAAACAGAAAGAGCTTTTATGTCAGAGTTAATCAGAAGTATTAACACAGAAGGTTCTTTATCTTATTTAGAAAAACAGCTTGAAGAGATTAATTCAGAAAATCCAAAAATTTTAAATTATATAAGAAGAATGACAATGATGTATCCTCCAGAATTACATACAATAGCTGCTTCTTCTCTTGCTGGTATATATATACTTTTCAAATCTCAATCGAATAACTATAAAATTTTAGAGATTCTGCAACCAGAATAAAAATCAAAAAACTTATAAACCTTAAATACGCATAATTATCATAAATTCTAACTTATTATGAAATGGATGCTGAATTAAAGAATTCAATTCTGAAAACAGGAACAACTATCTTAGGAATAGTTTGCAAAGACGGAGTTGTCATGGCTGGTGACAGACAGGGGACAGTTGGTCAGGCAATAGCTTATTCAAAAAAAGAGAAAAAGGTAGTTCCTATTAATGATTATATTGTTTATGCTGGAACAGGTGTTGTTTCAGATATAGGAAGGTCACAAAAAGTTTTGGCAGCAGAATTAAAATTAAAAGAATTAAGGTCAAAAACAAGACCCACTGTAAAACAGGCTGCAAATCTTTTGGCATCTATTTCTTATTCTGGGATTAGACAGCCTTCAATGATTCCTTTTCAGGCAGGAGCATTGATTGGAGGATTTAATGAAGATGGAACAACAGAATTATATACTATTTTACCAGATGGAAGCATAATAAAAGTAGAGGACTATGATGCAAATCTTGGAAGCGGAATGCCTTATGTTTTAGGTTTATTAGAAAGACAATATAAAAAAGATATTTCTGTCAAAGAAGGAATTGAATTGGCAAAAGAAGCATTAAAATCTTCAACTCAGAGAGATATCGGAAGTGGTTATGGGATTGATATTTTTATAATAACAAAAGAGGGAATTAAAAAAGTAGCAGAAATGGAAATTCTTCCAGAATATAAAGACAAAACAGAATAATTTATAGATAAATTATTGAGAAAATCCAATGTTAATCAGTTCATATGAAATTTTTATGTTAATTAAATCTTTAAAGAGCAACTTGGAGAAGCCAGTTGCAAGTAATCAATAAAATTGGACATCTTGAAAAATATAACAGACCAGTTAAAAGAACATATAACTGAAGCAAGTTTTGAAGGTGCAAATATAGTTCTTTATACAGATAATGAAACTTTCTTCAAAGAAGGAGAATCAAAAATTAAAGAGATAGTTGAGCAGATAAAAAAAAGAGTTGAATTGCGGGCTGACCAGAAAATTTTGCATGAACAGTCTCAGACAGAAACTGAAATAAAAAAAATAGTTCCTGAAGAAGCTGAAATAACGAATATGATATTTGATATCCAGAGAAGCATAGTTATAATTGAAGCAAAAAAACCAGGTATGGTTATCGGAAAGCAGGGAAGTATCTTAGAAGAAATAAGAAAAACAACGCTCTGGACTCCGCAGATTCAGAGAAGTCCGGCAATCAAGAGTAATATCACAGAAAGTATTCGGGAAGTGCTGTATGCAAACAACAATTATCGTAGAAGGTTCCTTAATTCAATAGGAAAAAAAATATATCGTGAATGGAATCCTGAAAAAGTAGAAGAATGGGTGAGACTGACTTTTTTAGGCGGAGCAAGGCAAGTTGGAAGAAGTTCTTTCTTATTGCAAACACCAAATTCAAAAGTCCTGCTTGATTGCGGAGTTGATGTAGCAGCACAAAATCAGGACAAATTTCCTTTTTTTAATATTCCGGAATTTGATATAAATGACATTGATGCAGTTATTATAAGTCATGCACATTTAGACCATGTTGGCTTGCTTCCTTATTTATACAAGATGGGATACAAAGGTCCGGTTTATATGACTCCTCCGACAAGAGATATTGCAGCTCTTCTTGCACTTGACTTTATCGGAGTTGCTTACAAGCAGGCAGCAAAACCATTGTTTGATTCTACAGATATAAAAGAAATGGTAAAGCACAGTATTTGTTTAAATTACAATGAGGTTACTGACGTGACTCCTGACGTTCGGTTAACATTTTATAATTCAGGGCATGTACTGGGCGGAGCAATCGTGCATTTAAATATCGGAAACGGCTCGCATAATCTTCTTTATACAGCAGATTTCAAATACGGGCGTTCAAGGCTTTTAGACCCTGCAGTCGCAAGTTTTCCGAGAGTTGAAACTGTAATCACAGAAGCAACTTATGGTGCTAAGACAGATATATTTCCTCCACGAGCAGAAGTTGAGGATGAACTAATCGAGATTATTAAAAAAACAGTTGAAAAAGATGGCAAAGTTTTGATTCCGGAATTAGGATTAGGAAGGGCTCAGGAAACTATGTTAATCCTGGAAGATGCAATGAAAGCAGGAAAATTAAAGAAAGTTCCGATTTATATCGACGGAATGATTTGGGACATCAATGCAATCCACACAGCTTATCCTGACTTCTTAAGCAACAAGGTAAGAGGAGAAATTTTCCAAAACAACAATCCTTTTGTTTCCGACGTCTTCTCAAGAGTCGGTTCATCACAAGAGAGAAAAAAAGTGATTGAAGGAGGACCATGCATAGTGCTGGCAACGTCAGGTATGTTGGTTGGAGGAGCTTCAGTTGAATATTTCAGAGAATTTGCAGGAAATGAAAAAAATTCAATAATATTTGTCTGTTATCAAGGAGTTGGAAGCCTGGGAAGGCAGGTGCAGGAAGGAATTAAAGAGACAAAAATGATGATCGAAGGAAGAGAAGAGACAGTTGAGATTAAAATGCAGGTTCATACAATAACCGGATTTAGTGCTCATGCAGGAAGAAATGAACTTTTATCTTTCTTTAACAATATAACCCCAAAGCCAAAGAGAATCATAATAAATCACGGAGAGGTTTCAAAATGTCTTGACCTGGCTTCGGCTCTTTATAAAATCAACAGAGTAGAAACAAATGTTCCAAGAATACTCGAAACAGTTCGGTTAAGGTAAGAAAGTTACTTAATAACATCTTTGATGAAATAAAACAGAATAGAAATATATTTATGATAACACTGGGATTTAAATATTCTTTATAATTAGTTGATTATAATATTAAGGATACACACACTTACTTCTTTTAATCTTTAGAATTTAATTAATATATTAAACCATCATTCTTTTTAAAACTTTAAAAACTTCTTTTTACTAAAGAATATATTAAAGGAGACAAAAGATGAAGCACAATCTAAAAATAACATCTGTTTTATTGGTAATGTTCATTTTAACTCAGTTTATTGGACTTTATGTTGTAAATTATTATTCTCCGGTACAAATTGTTGAAGGAAAAATTGAAAATGTTACTGCACAGCCACTTCCATACGGACTTGAAACTCCTGAAATTGAAAAACCCTCAGATTATATGAATCTCTTTTATATGATAATATTTGCATTTGCAATTGCGATTACTATTCTTTTCTTTCTTACAAAAATAAAAGCAGAATTTATTTTAAAAGCCTGGTTCTTTGTTGTTATAACCATTGCTTTAGGAATTGCATTTAATTCCTTTCTTCCCACAAAATATTCTGTATGGATTTCACTGGCAATTGCCTTGCCTCTTGCATTTTTTAAAATCTACAAAAGAAATTTTTTAGTTCATAATTTTACAGAACTTTTAATTTATCCGGGAATTGCCGCAGTTTTTGTTCCAATTCTGAATTTTTGGACAATTCTTGCTTTGCTTGTAATAATCTCTCTTTATGATATCTGGGCTGTCTGGCATTCAGGAATTATGCAGAAAATGGCAAAATACCAGATCAACAAACTGAAAATCTTTTCCGGATTTTTCATACCTTATTTTTCAAAGAAAATTAAAATGAAGCTGAAAAAACTGAAAAAATCTAAATCAAAGAAAAAAGGAGTTAGAATCAATATTGCTCTCCTTGGAGGTGGTGATGTTATTTTTCCCCTCATTACTGCAGGAGTTATTCTCAGGACAAAAATACCCTTACCATTTGGATTGCATGAATTTACTGGAGGATTAATTCCAGCATTATTTGTAATTGGAGGAGCAGTTCTTGGTTTAAGTTATTTATTCTTCTTTTCTGAGAAAAAGAAATTCTATCCAGCCATGCCTTTCATCACTCTGGGAATTTTATTAGGCATAATCTTGTCATATTTAATCCTCTAATTGTCTCTACTTCCCAAAAGTAACATTCCATAAGATTTATAAAAGATTTTTCTGTGAAATTTATATGGAAATAGCAGAATATTCAAAATGTTAGTAAAACAAGATTTAATAAAAAAAATCAAAGATTATTTTGATTTGAACATATATGAAACAAAGGTTTGGTTAGCCTTGATTTCAAAAGGAGTTGCTTCAGCAGGAGAAGTAGCGAGTCTTTCACAGGTTCCAAGAAGCAGAACTTATGATGTTCTTGAAAACTTGGAGAAAAAAGGATTTGCAATAGTAAAAATAGGAAAACCAATAAAATATATTGGTGTTAAACCAAAAATAATTCTTGAAAGATTAAAAAATAAAGTTAAAAAAGATGCAGAGGATAAAATTCTCAATCTTTTGAAAATTAAGGAAACAGATGAATTCACAAAACTTGAGGAACTTTACAAGGGTGGAATAAATCCCATTAAAAAAGAAGATATGTCAGCAGCCCTGAAAGGAAAATCCACAATTTCTAATTTTTTAAGAGAGATAATAAGAGAAGCAGAAAGAGAAGTTATAATCTGCACAAATGCTGAAGAAATTAAATCAAAGGCAAAACTTTTCCATCAGACTTTTCAGGTTTTAAAAAAAGCAAACATCAAAATAAAAATCGCCCTGTCAGGAGACGATTCTTTGATTAAAGAAATAGAAAAAAATTTTGCAATAAAAATAAAAAGGATAAATATTGACACAAAATTTTTTATAATTGACAGAAGAGAAATTTTGTTTTATCTGTCAAAAAGACAGCCCGGAAAAGAAGACATAGCAATCTGGCTTAACTCTGAATTTTTTGCACAGGCTTTTGCATCCTTGTTTGAAAAAGCCCTTGAATCAAATAAATAAATTATATAAATTATAATGACAAAAATTTCACATGAAAAGAACAACAAAAAACAAGATATTGGCAGGCGCACTTTCTTTTCTTTTATTAACACCTGGTTTAACAAGAGCACAAGAAATAAATCCAAATAAAAACAGATCTACTGAAATTTCCCTGTTAGAAAAAAAGACTTTAAAATCTGAAAGGGATTTTTCAGAGCCTTTAATAAACATAAATGTTAGTTATGAAAAAAGAAATGATTTTGCAGAACAGGGAATAGATGTTTCATCATCAAGAATTCACTCTTCTTATCCTAAATATGGAGATATTCATATATTCAATCGTGCCCCGGACATAAGTCTTGCTGAAGAAGAGCAAATTGAAGATATGTTTTGGGATACTAAATATGGGATTATTGATTCTTATCAGGAACTCATTGAAAATACTAAAGATTTTTCAGAAGCTCAAAAGCTTGTTTTATTGGCTGCAATCGGATATTCCATGGGAAGATTTGGTTATGAAATTTCAGATAATAAAGTTTTGTCACAGGAAGAATTTTTTCAGAGTTTTCAGGATTGTTCAAAAATAGGAGTCTGCAGGCATATTCACTCTAATCTTGAGCAATTGGCAAATGATTTAGGAATAAAAGCTGCGGCAGTTACTGGAATTAGTGGAGGAATAAATCATGTATATGCTATTTTGAAAATAAAAAATGGGGCAGCCATAATTGATTACAACCATATCCTCCTTTCAAGCACAAAAAATATAGAGAAGCTTCTTGATGCATATCAAAAAGATGCGGGCAGTGTTGCATTCCAGCACCTGTTTTTTGAAGATACATTACTTAAAAATAAACTCATAACAAAAGACGGAAAAAATTTTCTTGATTTTACAGAATATGATGGATCTTCAGAACCCCTAAGAAAATCTCTTATTTCTGATTTAAAAATAGAACCTCTTTTATCAGTTGATGTTAATCATAATGATTTTTTAACTTCTTTTAAAGTTGGAGCTATGGGTCTATATTTGAAATCAGGGCAAATTCAGGGAGACGAATCTTCTATATTAGATAAATCTTCTTTATTCCAGCTGGGTTATAAAAGACAATTTTCTATTCTTGATGATACAGTAAACATAATCCCTGATTTGAGTCTTGTATTTGGGAGTCTTGTTCAGGATATGTGGTTTGATGAAGTTTTAGGCACAAACGCAGACTTAATTATTAAAATAAAAGGAAAAAAAGGACTAAATCTCAGTTCCAGGATTGCAGGCAGCATATTAAGTACTCTAGATCCTATATCATATTCCTCTATGGCTACCCTTTTTTATGATTCTAATATGGGAGCAGGAGTTTCATATATAATTCCTGCAAAAAACATAAACATAGAACCATATGTTGTTGCACAATCCACTTTTTTCCCAAAGGATATAGGGACATATAAGTTTGCACCAAGACTTTCAGAACTTACAGCAGGCAGTGTTTTTGACATGCAATTTCCAGGAGATGCCTCTCTCTTGCTTGAACCTTATTATACAAAAAGAATCTGGGAGCAGGAATTCGGAGGAAGGATAGGATTTGAAAGCAGGCATTTTGGTGTAGATGCAAAAGCATACAAGACTGATTCTAATTATGAATTCTGCCCTGACAAATCAGGATTTGATGTAAATGCAAATTTAAAATTAGGAAGATTCACGCTGGGAGCTGGTTATAAGCAGGAACAAACAAATTATGACGGTGAGATAGAAAAGAATAAATCATTAAAAATCCAAGGTGGTTTTAAATATTAATTGTTAATTAATTTTTTGCTATTTTCAGCTCTTTGATATCCATTTCCTTTATTTTTTTTCTGTTTTTGAGCTTCCAATCATCAATGAATTTTTTTATTCCAAAATTAATCTTTTCTTTTGCATAAATCTTTTTGTTTTTTGCAAAAGTATTCCTGTGCTTTTTTCTGAATCTTGCCAGATTTTTCCTGTCCTTTAAATTAGGACCTTGGCTCAAAATCTCTTTTTTGTTCTTGGCAACAAAAAAATATCTGGCTGATTTTTTGCCGTTGTAATTAAATCCAGTGTCTTTTATTTCAAAGAATTTTCCTGTTTCATCACTTATATGCTTGTAAAATTTTAATAATTTGCTTCCTGCAATATCTCCTTCTTGTTTGCCTGTTTTTGCTTCCAGCAGGATGAATTCAAATTTTTTCTTTTTTGCATTTTGTTTTATTTTTTCCAAGTCTGTTTTTTTGATTTCAAAGGCTTTTACAGAGGGATTTTTCAAAAACTTTATGCAGGCTTTTTGGAATTTTTTCAGAGTATCTTCAGAAAGTGCAGCAAGAGCATTTCTCTGTTTGTATGTAGGGTCAACTAAAATAATCGGTGATTGCAGTTTAGAGCTGTTCATGTCCATGAGAACTTCCTGCTTGTTCCTGTAATGTTTTTCAATATCAATGACTATTTTGCAAATTTTGTCTTTTATCTTGCTTAGAGCTCTGATAAAATTCAGAAAACTTTTGTAATGATATACCAGTAACTCCAAAGCATATCCTGAAAAGCCATTGATGTATGATTCAGCACCATAGCATTGGTTTGCATAACAAAATACTTTTGCAAGTTTTATCTCATCCGAGAGCTTAGAAGATTTTATTTTTCTCTGGATATATCTGACATGCGAATATGACAAGTCAGTAATATTCCTTGACTCTTTTGGATTTTTTATCTTTATCACAGGAATCACTTCA
Organism: Candidatus Woesearchaeota archaeon; assembly: GCA_964495875.1. GTDB lineage: Archaea > Nanobdellota > Nanobdellia > Pacearchaeales > GW2011-AR1 > JAGLWP01. The sequence continues at coordinate 27,020 of CAZBWB010000003.1, forward strand.
ATAAAAAAACCAGGATTTATTTTTATCCTGAAATAATCTCTCGAGCCGTGAATAAGAAAAACATTTGCAAATTCTTTAAGTATTTTTGCTGTTAATTTTGAAATTTCCCTGTCTTCATATTTTTTATCAAATCTTACAAACACATCAACATCATAATAATCTTTTTTTATTACAGTATTTTTGGCAAAACTTCCTCCCACAAAAACCTCTGCATTTATCTTAAAAACTTTTAGTTTCCGTTCGAATCTTTCCAAAAATTCTCTAAGGGAATTTTTAATTACTTTTAATTCTTCTTCAGGAGGCTCTACCTTTTTCAGAACTTCTTTTAATATAGAATTAACTGATTGTTTCATAAATGAATTAATCTAATAATACTTATAAATTATTCCAATTATTTTTAGGATTCTTTATCATATTATAAGTCATAAAAAATGAAGATAATCTAATGCACGATAAGCTAATTCAGCATCTGTAAGTAATCCCTCTCGCACCTGCATGATAAATTCTTGAATGGGTTTTTCTATTATCTGTATAAATTCATTTTCGTCTAATGAAGGCTGACTTATCTGAATACATCTCCTTGCCAATATGCAATGCCTCATAGTATCTCTGTAAGCAGAATCAACCACAGAACCAATATATTTCATTTTCCCAGTGTATCCTGTCTCTTCCAAAAGCTCTCTTTTAGCTGCTCGTAAAGGAGTTTCTTCATCATTGATAATTCCTGCTGGCAATTCATCATAAATCTTTTCTGTACCAGGCCTGAACTGGCGAGCCAGAATTACTCTGTTAGATTTTGTGAGCGCAAGAATTCCACAAGCATTTTCTCCAACCATTATATCAAATTCTTCAGTTCTTCCATCAGGCATTAAAAACCTCTTTCTTACTATTTTTCTGAATCCATTATAAATTATTTTCTCCTCAAGTTTTTTCCATTTTTCCATGAGAATACATAATAAAAGGTTTTATATTTTTTATTGATGTTTTTTGATATAGAATTTCATTAGATGCTTTTCTTAATTAATCTTTATTTTTCTCATTAGGATTTCTGATTTCTTTCAAATCCTTCACACTCTGCTTTAATGTAGAAGCCAAATCAATTATATATTTTCCTTCTTCAAGTTTATAGATGAGCGGTCTATCTCTCCTGAATAGATTAACCAGGTCAATCTCAAATTTTCCAGAACCAATTACACGCACTGATTCTATATCTAAAATTACAGGAACATCTTCTTGTGTAATTCCTGCCATCTCCCTGATATCTTTTTCAATTTGCTTTTTATCCTGTTCAGGAATTTCAATAGGATTTTCCTTTATTTTTTCAACTTGCTCGTCATGAAGATAAAAGAAAAAATGGTTCCCACATTCACTACACCCTTCCAATAATTCTTTGCTGCCTGCAGGAATGATTCTCTTGCAATGAACGCACTGATGTGGCATTTTTTGATTTTACAAATTTTATAAATATTGATATCAGGATAACTTAATAAAATTATCTACTGTTTCAGGAATAATTCAATCTTCTTTGGATTTCTTTTTATGTCTTTTACTATTGTTGCAGGTCCTATAATAGTCACTGCTCCCAAATCTCCGCCAGAAAGGGCATTTGCCAAACCTTTTCCTATTTTTCCGAAAAATCCCCGCCTTCCATTTTCAGAGATAACTGCAAGTTCAACTCCCTTAAAATTTTTCACATGTCCTATCATAGCCATCGTGTCGCCAATGAGTCTTGTTTCTTCTTCTGGAAGCAGTTTGCCCTGCAGAATCAAAATGCTGTTCGCTAAAATAATTCCGAGTATTTTTTTTATTCTCTCATTGCTGTTCAGTTCTCTTATTTCAGAATAAGGGAGAAAATGAATTGAAAATCCTTTTACTTTACTAACTTTTTTGCCCCCTCTTTTTTTCTTGCTCATTTTAAAATAAAATAAATATGCTTTTTAACTTTTACTAAATCTCTTTTATTAATTTAAATATCGATTCGTAAAATTCCTCCAGGTTCGTTCCGTATCTTGCACTAATTCCAATCGTGTCATATTCTGGAAATGCTGATTCTAATTTTTTTATATCTGATTTTTTCAAATCAATTTTGTTTCCGACAATCAGAACAGGAATTTTTTTTGCCACTAGATTTCCTATGATTGTTATATTAACCTGATTGTAAGGATTTTCTGTTGCATCCAAAACAACCACAACAAGGTCCATGTCATCAAGCCATTTTATTGCTTCAATGACTCCCTGTGTTGCTTCTTTTGCTCTTTTTTTGGCATCTTTTCTTTTTAATTTATATTTTAAAAAATCTTCATAATCTATTTTTGTCGTAATCCCGGGCGTGTCTATCATCTTAAAAACCATCTTCTTCCCTTTATATTCTATTTCAACTTTTTCCTTGAACTGCACTGTTCTTGTTTCATGCGGAATCTTGCTGACATTGCCAATCTCCTCTCCTGTAAAATCCTTGCATATTCTGTTCGCCAAACTCGTTTTTCCGGCATTCGGCGGTCCATAAAAACCCAATTTTACCTCTCTTTTGTTCTTGAATATACTTGAAAAAATTCTTTTAAAAAAATTCTTCAAAATTTTTATCACCATATATTAAATTTATTATAATTCTTTATAAATATTTCAGTAATGAAGACTATAAATCAAATTTTCTTGTATTTTTGTTATTTATTGTTAAAATTTTTTTCTCATTTCTGGTTGTGGGTTTCCAGGAAGTTTTCCCTGAGGCATGCTCTTCTTTCTTCGTTTTAGAATTTTGCTTAGAGGAATTCCCGGCATTCCTGTTCTCTTGCCGGCATATTTTCTTAATGCATAGGTTAATTGTTCAGAAGTCCATCCAGCTTTTCTCAGCTGATTCCTCATTTCTTTTTCATCAAGTCCTCTTTTTTTTGCCCCCTCAATCCATGTAAAAAGATTATAGAGATTATTCTTGTTTTTGAATAAATAATCTTCATATTTTTTCTTATACCATGCATGAAGCACAACCCAGAATGTTATACCAATTATAATTAACAAAATCATTATCAAAGTAAAAAGAGCCCATTTCTTTAATTTCCCGGATTTATCAAAAGGGCTCAAATCCAATCCGACTAATGAAAGTTCGCTGATTCCCGGAGATACAAAAAAAGGCAAATCAATAAAATCAACATCTTCAGTAGTCGCAAATATGATTTTTGTCGATTCTCCTGTAAGAGGTATGTATATGTATCCTGATATTTCTTCTTCTGAATAATCTTCAAAGAATGTTAGTCCTTCAACTTTTTTCAAAATAATATAAGAATCTGCTTCACTTCCGGCTTTCTTTTTCACATCTATGTTGAAAGTTTTTAATAGTGGTTCAGTGTGGTCTTCAAATGCTGAGGTTATTTCTTTATAAGTCAGTGTCATATCAACATTTTCAACATCCCATCCTAAGATAGCATCGACATATTTATCTTCTTTTGAACTGTCATATTCTTCTCCTGTAATCTCTGCCAATATCCCCGGATTAACACCGCTTTCTTTTGGATAAAAAGCTATTGAATCTGCAACAGAACCCAAAAAAACCATTTTAGGTATTTTTATATCCAATAAATCCTGTAAAACCGCCTGATAATCTTCTTCAGTAGTTGCAATGTCGTTTTCTGTTTCAGCATTATTTAATTTAACTTGTATATCTCCGGTATTGAGTATTTGGTTTAGAGCTGTTCTTTCAAATCCAGAAAATTTCTCTATTTGCTTTTTAACATTTTCCAAGTTTGCTTTCTTTTTTTGCAAAAGAGTTCCTGTAACTTCTGAAGCAGAACCAACAACAACTTCAAAACTTTTGCTGGAACTTCTTCCGTAAATATCTATTACTCTTACATCAATATTATAGGTTCCTGTGGAATTATAACTATATACCACCTTGTTTGTTGTCGTTATCTCAGTATCGCCATTTCCAAAATCCCATTCATATAAATTAACTTGATTATCTGAACTGGCAATAATTGTAAAAGTGGTTGGATAAGAGGTGGCAGTTGTTAAGGGGTCCAAAAATTTAATTATAGGAGCTTTTTCAATTGTAATTTTTTCTGAAAATATTCTGTTTCCTTTAAAGTTCAGAGAAAATGTATGATTTCCATACTCGCTTGGAACACTAAAGTTCCCGGAATCTATTGATAACTTTTGCATATTTGCATTTATCTTTGCAGGTATTTCATTTAAATCATATAAATCATGAGTTATTATAGAAATTCCTGAAACATAATTGAGAGTTGCATCAGAAACACTTATTGCCTGATTGTTAACCATAGAATTTATTTTAACAGGAATAATACATCCATCAGAACAATCATTCCCATATTTGTCATATAAATAATCAAGAATATAATTTCCTATATCAGTTACTGGGCTGTTTATTGAAGAGAGTTCTGCATCATTTAATGTGAAACTGCCCACATCCCCGTATTTCCCCGGTATTACAAATATTTCAAAGTCAAAATCATATTTGTCATTAAAATTTCCAGAAAAGCCACAAGGATTGGTTCTTTCATAATTAATTGTATATCCACTATCAGAATCTTCTGACCATATGCACACAAAATAATTCCCCCCATTATTAACACTAAAACCATCTGGCTCACAACTTACAAATCCTGTGCCAGAAGCAGTTAGTCCGCATTCCCCATATTCACCATAATCCATACTTTCAATGCTCATCCTGAAATTAGTTGTTCCGCTTCCGATTAATTTTGCTCCGATTTTAAGATTTGGAGTAGAAGGAATGATGATTTTTTGACAATATTGTGTCTGGGTTAATACCGCTTGTCCTTCAGCTGAAACATAACATCCATATAGTGCTCCTCCAAAATCACCTGAAACTGTATGAGCCTGCCACTCTTTCTGTCCGTCATTTAATATATCTATGGTTAATTGAGGAGAACTTGATTTACCAGCATTGCTTATAACATCTACTGCAAAATTTGAAATATCACTAACAGCATCTCCTGTAATTTCAAATCCAAAAACACCTGACTCTCCAGAATTCAAGACAAATGATTTTGTTGTTTCTTGATTACTTTTTTCATAATCCGATGAACAGGATAAAGGGTCACAGGTATATGAAAAATTTTTATTCGCCTTTATCAAATTAAAAAGTGTCATACTATCTCCTTCAGAACTTTTAAAAATAGAATTTGATGCCTCACTGCTTAAACTTATCTCTATCCATCCTCTTAATGTATCTCTTGGACCATAATTTTTATCAATTGAATAATTATTAACAGAATATGTTGCTGAAACAATACCTATAGTTACTAAGGTTATAACCAACAAAACTATAAGCCCCTTTTTCATGTCTTATAAAGAAAAAACAAACTTATAAATATTTCTTTACCAGTTCTCTATTAATCCAAAGTGAGTTTTTTTGGATAAATTTTTATACACTGGTTAAACTTGAGGGGAAAAAGATAGTTATTGAAAAAGAAAGTTAATTATTTTTTATTTTCCTGATATAATATTCCATATTAATTATTTAATTGTTTATTTTATAAAAGTATGAAAAACAAAAGAACTAACAATAACAAGAATTACAAATGATAATTTTATTTTTAGAATCTTTTATCTTTTCCTTCTCTTCTTAACTTCTCTTCTTTCTCCTGAAAATTAAAGATATATAAACAAATGCAATTGCTACTAATGCAATAATTACATTATAAAAACCAAAGAATGGAAGTTGCACTTGTGCAGGACATTCTATTGTTGCTCTGCCTCCTGCTATACATTCCAGATAAGCATCTCCGCTTTCAACTCCGTCCCAAACACCGGTCCAGGAATATGTGAACAAATTTAATGGTTCTTCATCACACTCATTTTCTTCTGTTTGTAGGTATGAACAACTTCCGCCAATTTCTCCGCCCTCACAGTCTGAAGTATCTGCAAGGCAATTTGAATTGCAAAATAATCCTTCACCTGTATAGTCATCAAAGTCACTGCAACTAACTCCTGTTAAATCAGCATCACTCTCACACTGCTCTCCTAAATCAATCCATCCGTTTCCGCATAAAAGTCCTATGTCATCAGGTGTATAAGGATAAGGGTCTTCACCATTTGGTATTCCATCCCCATCTATGTCAGGGTCTTGGTTATCAGGTATTCCGTCTCCATCTGTATCTGTATCATTTGGAACATAAGGATAAGGATCATCTTCATTAGGTATGCCGTCACCGTCTATATCAGGGTCTTCATCATTTGGTATCCCATCCCCATCCATGTCCGGGTCCAGATAATCAGGTATTCCATCACCGTCTGTGTCTGTGTCCCCTCCTGGCGCATAAGGATAAGGATCATCTTCATTAGGTATGCCGTCACCGTCTATATCAGGGTCTTCACTATCAGGTATGCCATCTCCGTCCATATCTGAATCTTCACCATCAGGTATTCCATCATCATCTGTGTCTTGATTTAAAGCACAATCATTAGTATTTATTATACAATTTATGCAGTGCAAATCTCCTCCTGTAAAGTCATCCCAGTCAGTGCACTCAAGAGTAATATCTGAATCATCCTCGCATTGTTCTCCGGTCCATTTTGCAACAAAACCATCACCACAATATCCAGCATATATCCACCTAGGTCCGCATTTTGAGCCATCCCAGTAGCAATCACATTCAAATCCTTCCTGACCACAAGTCGCACCGCCAGGAAGAGTGCCTCCAATACTTGCTTCTGCAACTCCACAAAGCTCGGCATCTCCTTCACATTCATCTTCAGTAACATAATCAGAACAACTGGATACAAATTCACAAATATTTTCTTCTTTGATTGTTATATCCAAATATCCGCTTCGCACTATCTCATTCTCAGAACCATCTTTAACTATGAAGAAGAATTTATTATAATCAGTAGTCTTATCCATATCTTCTTGTGTTGGAATCCATTCTGCAGTCGCAGCTCCTGCACTGTTAGTGGTGTCATCTATTGTTTTTATATAATCAGAACTAAGAAGGTCTTGTTCCCTAATTTCGAAACTCACAGGTGTTCCGCTTGCAAATCCAGTATATTTTAAAGCCATATAAATGGTGGTAGTGTCTAGAACAACAGCTTTTGTAGCTATTTCATCTCCATCAGAATCTGCCCAAAATCCTTCAGGAACCCACACACAGCCTGTGCATCCAGGCACATTGTCACATTTTTCATCAAACCCATTATCATTTGGAGTTTGCACTGTTCCGTCACCACAATACTCTGCACAAACACAGGTTTCAGGGTCAATACCAGTATCCATATCACATTGATGACATCCTCCTGTATCAGAACCATCGCAAGTTTCATTTCCGTTAATAATTCCATCACCACAACCAGTAACAATTAAATCACCACTCATTGCTGCTTCTGAAGCAAATAAGGCTTTAAAATAATACGGACTGCCCCCGCTAATCCATTCAACATCCCAGTCTGTTGAAGAATAAGTATGTGTAAGAGTGTCAATAGGATTATCATTTTTATCATAGATTTTAAATGTAATAGTCTTGCCAGCACAGTGTGAGCCTATGACATTTAGTGTTACTGTCTCTCCTTCTCTTGCAGTTGACACAGACCACGAAGCTGAACTCAAAGTGCACAAATCACAAGTCCCTCCTTCACAAACATATGAACTTGCACAATTTGCATTAGATGTACAGGATGTTGCACAGGATGTTCCGCTACAGGCATATGCTCCGCAGTCAGTAGAAGATTGTGTTGTGCATTTTCCTGCAGAACAAACCGAATCACCTAAAGCAGTATAAGTCCCGTCTCCGTCAGAAGAACAGCTCGCATCAGGACATGCTGTATAACCATAGTTCTCGCTGCAGGTTCCTCCTGAACTGCATGTTTTACCATCATAATACCCGTCTCCTGAACAAAAATTTGTTGAAGAGCAAACCTTTCCTTTATTTATGCTTGTCCAACTTCCCCATTCACATTCATTAGCAAAACAACTGTCTTCTCTTTTTTGACAATAATTTGGGTCTCCTCCATATCTATAATCCACTGCAGTACAATGAGAACTACTTGTACATTCTACACACTCAACATCCACAGAACAATAAGGTGTGGAACCAGAACAGGCATGATAATTATAACCAGAAGTGCATGTTCCTGAACTGCTGCATGTTTTGCCATCATAATATCCATTTCCTGAACAATAACTTGTTGTAGAACAAACCAGCCCGGTTTGGACTTCCCAAACTCCCCACTCACATGCAGCCACACCAGGAGAGTAAGAAACACAAGATTCTTCTTGTTTTTTACATCCCTCATTTTGTGTTTTTACATCATCACAGGTAGTTTGAGTTATCCATGTCTCACTAACACACTGCTGAAGTTCACCTCCAGAACATCTCGTGCTTCCAGTTATACATTTTACACATTTTCCAGTACTAGTATCACATTCGGGCTTTGAGCCACTGCAACCAGGAGGACAGGTTCCCCCGCAACCATCATCCCCACATTGTTTTCCGGCGCAATTAGGAGTGCATTCCACACATTCATGATTAGCATTACAAGTCTCATAATCACCACAATCAGGATCAGCAAGACATTCTACACAGTCATCTATATGACAAATTGGTGTATCACCCCAACAAGTATGAAATACATGATCTGGATTGCCATGACAATCATAACACCAGACATCTCCCTGATAACACTCTTTGTTATAACAAGGATCACAATATGGGTAACAAGTTCCCATAATACAATCTTCATCATAATCACATCCCCCACAATATTTGCTTTTATCGCAAATTGTGTACCATCCGCATTCGTAACCTAAACTGCTACATGTATCAGTACAATCATCCGGACAATTATTTTCATCCTCGCAAGAATCACAGTTACAATTACCATCACATACCTTACTACTATCAATCTCTTTTAAATCATAGCAATAAAAACTGCTGACAAATCCTAAAAATAAAATTACTAAAAATAAAGATGCTATTATTATCCAAGTTTTTTTTGTCATTTTTTACAAACTGTCAAGTATCTGGGCATATTTATCATTTTTTTATAAAATTTAAAGTCCTCGTCTTTTTTATCAGGACAATAGTTTGAAAATGCCATACAATCTGTTATTGTCTTATTATCAGCCAACCTTCTTACATCCTCACACAAATCAATCGTTTCATTAAAATAGGAATATATTTCAATACAGATTTCATACTCTTCTTTAGTAAAAGCTTCATCACAATTAAAGTCTTTGTTGTATTCAACACTAATACATTCTTCCTCGTTTGCCATGCATTCCTCTGTTGAGATAATTTCAAAAGGTCTTTCTGAAGAACGAGTCGAACTTTTTCCGAAAGGATTATTTAAGATTAGGAACAACACAACAGCTATCACAACTAAAAATAAAAAAACACAAGATATTATGATTAACCTCTTTCTTTTTCCCATGTTTATAGTAATAAAATATATTTTATAAATATTCTTATTTTGGTTTGCAAGGAAAAAATAACTGTTAAATCTAATTTTCCTATCCTATCACAACAACCAAAGGTTTTATTCTTGCAACTTTTTTGCTGATTCCCAGTTCATCAACAACTTTCACGACTTCTTCAATATCCTTGTAAGAACTCGGAGCTTCTTCTGCAAGGGATTTCATGCTGACAGAACTGATTTCAATTCCTTTTTTCTTCAGCTCTTTTTTTATTTCATCTCCTGTTTTTGCCCTTAATGCTTCATGCCTGCTCTTTACTCTCCCTGCTCCGTGAACAGTTGAGCCCCATGTTATTTCCTCTGCTTTTTTTGTTCCGACCAGAACATATGATGCTGTTCCCATGCTTCCGGGAATCAAAACAGGCTGTCCTGCACTTCTGTAGACTTCAGGAACCTCTTTTCTTCCAGGACCAAAACTCCTCGTGGCTCCTTTTCTGTGCACGCAGACTTTTTTCTTTTTTCCGTCGACAACATACTCCTCAAACTTGGCAATATTATGGCAGACATCATATACAACATCAACCCTGGTTTTTGGAAAAAGATAATTCAATTCTTCCCTTACCCAGTGTGTTATTACTTGCTTATTAGCAAAAGCAAAATTAGCAGCAGCACACATGGCTTTGTAATAATCCTGCCCCATCTTACTATTAATAGGAGCATTAATTAGTTCCCTGTCAGGCAGGTTTTTGAAACCATATTCATCTTCCATTGCTTTTATATAATCAGAGGCAACCTGATGTCCGAGTCCTCTTGAGCCGCAGTGAATCATAATCACAGCCATGTCTTTTTCCAGTCCAAATGCCTTTGCAGTATTTTTGTCAAAAATTTCATCAACAAACAAAACTTCTAGGAAATGATTCCCTGCTCCTATTGTTCCGAGCTGCCCGATTCCTCTTTTTTTAGCCCTGTCAGAAACCCTTGAAGCATCAGCATCTTTCAGGCATCCTTCTTCTTCCATGTGCAGATAATCTTCCTTAACTCCGTATCTTTTTTCCACCAAATATTTCGCCCCGCCTTTAAGGATTTTGTCCAGTTCCTTATAATCAATCTGAAACTTGCTTCCCCTGCCGACACCAGAAGGAATCTTTCTTGCGAGTTGCTCAGTTACTTCTCTTTGCTTTTTCAGTATGTCGCCTTTTTTTAGATTTGTCCTCAATAACCTGACTGAACAGTTAATATCATATCCGACACCACCAGGAGAAATTATTCCTTTGTTCATATCAAATGCAGCAACTCCCCCGATTGGGAAACCATATCCGACATGCATGTCAGTTAAACCTATAGAATATTTAAGGATTCCAGGAAGGTGAGCAACATTTGCAACCTGTTTCAATGCATCCTCCTCTACAACCATTTTTTTAGAAATAAATATTTTCCCAGGCACCAGCATGCCTGCTTCCTTAGGAAGTTCATACTCGTATTTCCCTGTCTTCTTTAATTTTTCTTTATACATTTAGTATAAAAGAGAGCGAGTTTTATTAATTTTTTGATATACAGGATATAGTATTATAATTATTTGATTTATTCAAACATCCAGCACAACCTGAGCAACCCACTGGTTTTTGATTTTCTTCACAAACATTTCATTGTAAGTCACTGCTTTAACTTTATTCACAACTTCATAATCCGAAGCTTTGTCTCCGATGACAACAGCATTTAGTTTAAAATCTTTTGTGATTTTTAATTTTGCAACTTTGCTGATTGCAAAATCCTCTCCTTCAGCAAAATATAAAATATCTTCAAGAAAATTATAAAGCAAAGATTCAAAATCCTTTCCCTTAACTTCAATCTTTTTCTCTTTTTTTTCTTTGATTTTCAATTCGTCAAAAATTATTTCCTTCAGGGCTAATGCAGAATTTTCAAAAACTTTTTCAATGCTTTTTCCAAATGCCTGAAACTTTATGTCTGCAGTATGCTCTAAAAATTTATATTTCATCTTGTTTTATATCTTATTTTATTATTGCCTCAAGGTTATTTTTTCTGTCCTCCATCCACCCCACCAACCACCTTCATTAACTCGCCAATAATTTTTTATTTTCATTTTCTCCAGCAAAATAATTTTAATTGCTTCGGGTCCATTTCTCCTTCTTGTGTTTTAGTGACAGTTATGGCGACAGACTGCGCATATATGTTTTTTTCCGGAATTTCATCCAAACTGCAGTCCAATTCTATCTCGCATATTTTTGCTTTGCATTCAAGATAAGCCGGAGTTAGATTCGTTATCTTATCTTTTACTTCTTGCGGAAACTCGTCATCATCTGATTCAACAGGAGTTGTTACACCCAACACCAACTGCCTCAAACTGGCATCTATCTGAATGCTTCTTAATATAATTAACTGAGAATCATAAATATCTGAATCTGAACTCGGATTTACAACGTGCTCTTCACCAACAATAATTAATAAAATACCTGTCATGAGCAGAACCGCGACAAATGCTTCTACAATTCTTATCCATCCTTTTTTCTTTACATTCATATCATTTACCATACTTTTATATTTATATAACCTAATAAAACATTTCCTCCTTCAGCATAATAGACTATGACTTTTTTTGCATAAACATTAACATGGGTAGGTATATCCTTTTCTGCTGTGATTTCTGTTTCTCCTTCATTATTTATAAAACTAAATGCAAACTCGCTTCCGGCAGGTATTTTTAAGTCTGTTTTTAATCCTTCATAATCAGCATTATATCTGTCTGCTAATTCATTTATTTCTGTTACAGAAGTTGTTTCGTTAAGCATATTCAGTAATTCTGTTTTTAGAGAATCTAAAACCAGTTCTTTGTCTTGTCTGGTTTTTATTACTGGCTGAAGAATAGAATATAAGAAAACAAGGAAAGTTATGAATATTACAAATGAAATCATCATTCCGACATGTGAGCCTCTTTTATTCATTTTATCTTTCCAAACCTGATAAATATAGTTGATAAAACCTTTTAAAATTATTGAAAAATGTCTTTATTTGAATCCCAAAAGAAAATTTTATAACTTGAATATACTATTAATAAGAATGAAAATGAATAAAAAACAAATTGGAATTAAACTCTGGAGACTTGGTTTTTTGGGGTTCTTGGGATTTTTTGGTTTTCAGGCATTTTCACTGCATAATCCTTGGTTCTTGTTTTTCTTTTGCTTTTTTTTCTATTTTTCATACTTCGGACATATTAAAAAAGAACTCAAATATTTGGGTCTTCTTGGAATAATAGGGTTGGTTGTAGCAGTTCTTGGTGTTCTGGGACTGATTAGTATATAAAATGAAAAAATTAGAAAAATAACAGTAGACAGCTAGAAAAGATAAGCCCGGATAATATAATTATTATTGTAATTTCTTTTGATTACCAATTTGATGATGTAAAATTTGAGAAAGGAGAGAGAATTAATAAGAATAATATTATTGACGATTCTTTGCCAGATTTATCCTCCTGCAATTAAATTTGCAACTGAAGAAATTATGAAAGCAATCAGGATTAATGCAAAAGAGTGTTTTACTCCTGCTTTCATATTTCCCTCTGATAATTTCCCAATTGCCAATCCGCTAAAAAAACCCTGAAATAAAAGCAAATATAAAAATGCATTTGATATTTCCGCTGATTCTACTGTTCCTCCGGCAGTCGTAATCCCGCTGACACCCAATGAGCCGATGTCAGCAATACCTGAAATCATTGGAACAATATAAAACTGCATAATCAAAACTATAATCATAAAAACAAAGAAAATAATATAACCCTGAACAACCAAAGTTGAGATTGCCGCTTTTCGCTCTTTTTTTAATTTGTCAGACGTATTTACTGCCCTTGCTACTGATTCAAGAATTTGTCCAATATCTCCTCCAGCTCTCTCTGCCTGTCCAATCAAGGTTAAGGACCTCGAAATATTTCTGTTATTAACATCTTTTGAAAATGTTCTTAAAGCATCATTTAATGGAATTCCTAGAGAAATTTGATTTGCCAATTTATCAACGTGCTGACTTAAAACACCGAAAGATTTCCCTTTCATATTTATTATACTTTTGCTGATTGGCGTTCCTGTTTTTACACTTTCAACAAGATTTCTGGTGAATTCCAGAAACATTTCCTCTTTTTCAGTTGCAATTCTCGATTCAGTGATTACAGAAAATACAAAAGGAAAAACACCAACAATAATTCCAACCCCAATTACAAAAAAGAAGAATCTTGTATTAAATAAAAAAAATGATAAAAGGATAATCACTCCTCCGGCAATCATTCCAATCTTGTGTATTTTTTTCAGTTCCATTTTTATTTATCCTGTAGGCCTCCTTAAATGTAAAAATGACAGAAATGCAGCATTTATTACCGCAACTCCAAGCACCATAATTAATGTAATAGAACCGGTTCCAAGACTAATTCCCAATCCGCTGATTTTCATCATCATTAACAAAAGCATTAGAATCATCGGAGCAGCAATAACAACGCTGATATAGATATCCATAAAAGTCTCGGCAGTTTTTGTGTTCTTTTCTCTTTCAAGTCTGTGCTCAAACAATAACGTCTGGGACCGCTTCTCGAAAAAATCTGTCAAATCCCCGCCAGAATTTATTGTAACAGCCAGTCCGTTAAGCAATTCTGCCAATTTTTTACTAGGACTATTCTGGGAAGTGCTCTTTAATGCACTAACCAAATCATAGCCATAAATATTAATCTTGTTTATTAATTTTGTAAATTCTTTTCTGAGATAAGGATATTCTTTGGTAGTTATAATAATACTGAATATCTTGCTTGGTTCAATCATTGATTCAGAAATTGCTGCCATATGGATAGCACAAAAAGGCAATTCCTCATCGATTCTTTTTTCAGTTGATTTTTTTTCCAATGAAGGATAAAAATACATAAATAAAAATACTCCAATCGGGATTGCAAACAAAATCCAGAAAGTTTTCAAAAATCTCATGACAAAATTTTCTGCAGCAATGCTTATAAGAGATTCACCACCGATTTTAAAAATCAAAAAAAACAAAAAGATGAAAAATGCGGCAATGACAGATATTACAGTAGTAAACAACATCATAGAAATATAAGTAACAGGAGTAAATTCCAGATTTGTTTTTATCAAATCTTTTTTTAATGTTTCAAAATTTTTGTTTTTGGATAATTTTTGGGCAGAATTATAAAAATATTTATTGGACATTTCAACATATTTCTTGGGTTTTTCAGTTTCTATCGCCTCAACCTTTTCTCCACCTCTTCTGATTCTCTTTATTGTTTCTTTTTCCAATTGCGAAAGTCCTCTGCCAAGTCCTTTTCCAAAACTGATTTTCTTGGGTTTTTTTTCCAAAAGTATTTTGGGTTTTGGTTTTTTCTCTGTTTTTTTCAACGGAGTTGCAAGATTAATTTTTTCAAGTTCACTCACAACTTCTTCATTTGCTTTTTTAAAAGAATTTTTTAATTTTTCAATATGCTCTCCAATAATCCTTCTTTCCTCTCTGTCTGTTGCATTCTCAAGATGATTCAGGGAAGAATTAAGTTCATTGACGGCTTTTTTCTCTGTACCAATTGCTTCCTTTAAAGCCCAAAAATTTACGTCTTTCATTTCATTTCAATTTTCTGAAATATATAATTTTAATTTTCATTTTAATATCTTAGAAATTTGTTTTTGAAGATTAAGCATCAGTTTTTTTGAATTATTGAAACTCTTAGAATCTTTTTTTTCATACGCTTCTTCTAATTTCGGCTCTATGTCATCCAGTGTTTTAACGAGTTGCTTGAGAGCAGGAATATCCTCTTTCCTAAAAATTTTTTCCTCTTTTCCCATTTCAAATTTTTGGACCAGAAAATTTAAAGAATAGCTTAAAAATTTTCTTGGTTTTCATACACAAAACAATGAAAAAGGTTTATTAAATATTTTGTTACTCAATCCAAAATTCTTTCAGAACTTCTTCTGGTTTTTTATAATACCTGTTAATAACTTCCTGAACATCTTCAAATTTGAAAACCCCTTTATGATACATTCCATAAATTAACTGAACTCTTTTCCTGAATTCAAAATCAAGTTCTTCAATTTTGAGACCGTATCTTGTTGATATCTTTTCTAATATTTTGCTGTTTCTCTTAAAATAAAAATCATCATCAGCAGGACTCCACATAAAAGGAGTATTCGTGAGTGCAATTCCTTCTGGGTTGACATTTATTACTTCAACAATCTCCTTGAGTTTCCTTGTTTCCTGCTTGTTAACTATTGCATGAGTCATGATGCAGACGCAGTCCAGCATATTTACAAGAGTCGGAGAAAGATTTATCGGAGGTGTTTCTAATCTTTTTACCACTGTGTCAACAGAATCCGCATGCATGGTGCTTATGGAAGAGTGTCCGGATGCCATTCCCTGAAACAGCACGAATGCTTCTTTACCCCTAACCTCACCAACAATAACATAATCAGGATTCTGCCTGAAAGAGCTTCTCAGTAATGTAAACAAAGTTATTTCATTTTTTTCACCAGGCATTGTTGAAGTTCTCACAACGCTCGGCAGCCAGTTTTCCCTCGGCAAATTTAATTCCCTCGTGTTATGGACGAAAATATTATTGCATAAAAACTTTTCATATGCGGGAATGCTTAAATCAAACACTTCTGTTTCTTCAGAGTTTACTTTTTTTATTGTTTTCACTTTGTCCCATAAAATATCATTATGGGATAAATCATTGAATTCAGAGCCAACAGGAGCAATTTTCTGCAGATATTTTCTTCCGATATTCTGCATCCCTTTTATATAAGGAAAAGATAATCTTGCTCGGGATATTTCATTTAATTCATAAATTTTTGCAATGCTTAACGGAACTATGTCAGAGCAAGTATGGTGAGCTTTTTTATTATAAGAATAAAGTTTGTTATTTTTTTTGTCCTGCAAAAATCCTATTTCCTTAAATTTCTCAATATTCTCTGAACTGGAAACTGACATATTGATACATTTGTCTTTTCTGTTAAAATCATTAATTCTTGATATTATTCCAAGTCTTAAAAATAATGTCTGGAAGTCTTCTAAAAGTTCATAATTTTGAGAGGCACACGAAACCTCATTTTTTTTCATTGTTCCATCTGCACTAAAATATCCTCTGATAAAATGTTTAATCTGCTCATTTGAAAGATTCATTATAAAATCAGGAATTCTTTTGGAATCAGAATATCCATCAAATTCAAGAACCTTTTTCATAAATTTATAAAATATAGAATTATGCATTCTCATTGAAACACCTTTGTCATTCATTATTGAATAATTTGCATTAATATAATCTGCAACTTTTCTAAAGACATTTCTGCATTCATCATCCTGATTTGAGATTATCACAGAATTCTTATTATAGTTGTCATAACTTCCATCACCAATCCATAAGCCTAAAAATTCCAGAAATTCCTTGCTTATATTAAACAATACAGGAATTGAAGCTTTATTTTTGCTTTTAATCTTTAACTTTCGCAATTCTTCACCAGAAAAATTAATATTTAATTTCAAAAAATCTTTTATTTTTATTACATTTCTTTTTTTCCACCATCTGTATCTCTCTTTTTTGACATCAAAATCTTTTTGTTTGTATTTTTCAAATATTCTTGAAAGAGGGGAACCATATAAAAAATCTTCTTTGAAAAATTCCAAAGAATTCATTAAATTTATCTCTTTTACTTCATTTCCCTGAATCGGAAGACTTCTTGGAACAGCAATAAAGGATTTTCCCTGTTTCAATTCTGTTGGTTTGATTTCTCTTAACCCATGATTCCCCAAGGTAAATAAAGAGTGGTCCTGAGTGACTTTTATTTTTCTTCCTGTCCCTGTTAAAATTTCATAAATATCTTTTTTTACTTTGTGCCTGATATATGAACTGGGTTTTACAAAAATAATCTTCCCCTTTTCATCAAGAGTCATGACATCTGCATCTATTTTTTTATCAATGAATTCTTTAATTGTTATATTTCGGAGTTTATTTTTTTCTTTTATTATGATTTTTGAATCTCCTGTCACGCTGTCTTCGATTGAAACGACACGTGATTCAGGCGGGATAAAAAACGCAACAGCATTCAGCAGAGTTGTTTTTCCTGATGCAGTTCCTCCTGTAATCAGTATATTCATTTTATACTGAACTAAAAGCCACAGATAAGCCAGCATTTCAGGGCTTAGAGTATTGAAGGCAATTAACTGAATAGGAGTCCATGGCCTTTTTGTGAATTTTCTGATTGTGAATGTAGGACCCCTGCTCGTGACATCTTTTGTATAGGTTGCATTTACCCTGCTTCCGTCAGGCAGACTTCCGTCAAGAATGGGATTTGCATAAGAGATATATTTGCCGCATCTCTGCGCGAGTTTTTCAACAAAACCCTCGAGTTTGTCATTACTTTTGAACACGATATTAGTTTTCATATTTCTGTATAATCTGTGGACTATGTATATAGGACTGTTGAGCCCGTTGCATTCAATATCTTCTATAAAATAATCTTTTAGAACAGGTTCAATTTCATTAAAGCCGATAAAATCCCTGCAAAGGTAATAATATATCTTTTTATAACTTTCATAAGAGAGATTTAATCCAAACTCAGTAGCCAAAATTTTGAATCTCTTGTCGATATATTCCAGCAAAGCATCAACTCTTCTTCCGACAACACTATAAAAATTAATCATATCCCGCATTGCTTCTGTTATCTGCTCTTTGTATTTTCTTTCTTCATCTGACAAGATGGGTTCTTCAATTTCATATATGAGTTCATAAATTTTCGGGTTCCAGTAAATATGCACAAATGCGAACGGAGAGATGAGACAGTATCTAACATCTATCTGTGTCTTATCTTTTAATTTTCTTAATGGCGGAATCCTTGGAGAAAAATCAATATTTACTTTTGGATAATCAAATATTCCTTGTTGCATTTTAAATTCCTGAGTTTAATTGAAAATTTTTAATCATTTTATCCTGTATTAATGTTAATTATTATTTTATTATTTTCCTCTCCTTCATTTTTGAGAATTAATTTATATACAACTGCTGATTTAGTTAATGTTTCTGATTCATCTGCTCCGTTGTATTGTAAATCATAAGAATTGCTGTAATCCCGAGTTAAACTAACCATGTTGACATTTCCTATTTTATCAGTGTAAATGACTATATTTCCGTCATTTATGCTTTCTCCGGGTTCACTGTAAGTATGTTTGCTTTCCATTTCAAAAATAATCAAATCATTGGTTCCGTCTATTTTTAACTCTCCTTTTTTAATCCCTAATTCGAGTATTCTTTGATTTCCAGCACCACTCATATCAAGTATAGTTGACTCAATTTCCCTTAGCATGGTAACTGACTGGTCGATAATTGCTTTGTCCTGCAATTCTTGTATTTTTGGTCTCGCAAATGCCAAAACAAGCCCAATCATAACAAATGCTATTAGAGTATAAATTACTGTCTCAACCCAAACCTGCGAGCGTTTTGATTTTGGGCAAATTTTTACAAAAAAATCATACCTCCTTTTCATGAACTTTTAAACAAAATATAATTTAAATACTTAATGCTCAAAATTAGAAACAATTATCAGAAACAATTTTCTATTTCAGAAAGCGTGTCAGAAACCTCGCATTGCTGGTCATTTATGATAGGAGCAATTTTCATCAAGTCAGGTCTTTCAGGAAATCCGCTTGCTATATAAGTCAAGCCGGCATTTTTTCCAGGAAGACTAACCTCTCCCTCACCAGAAGGATAAGGTCCTAATCCGGTTATTGGCTGCTCTTCATTTGTTAAAGTATAACTGTTTGTGCTTCCTCCGGCAGATACAGAAATAAGAACACTGTCCACTTCAATATCTCCTATATTCAGTGAAAACTGAAATTTATCGTTTGTTGAATCATAACAGGTATATATGCTGTTGATTGTAACTTTATTGTAATTTCCAAAACAGGATTCAGCTCCTTTTATCTGCCCTTTTATCGTGGTGTTTACAATACCCCACACAATCATTGCTGCAGCCATGACCAGTGCAATCATAATAACTGCAGTAACAACTCCGGAAAGTCCTTTATTCTCTGAAGGAGATTTTTTATAAAACAATTTCTTTTCCATATTCCCCTTCACAAACATAGGTTTTCTTTCCTTTTTCAGAAGTTCCGATTAAAACAGGAATCAGTGTTATTGTCTGGCTGCTTCCAACATCTACAGCACCTGAAAATGTTGCTCCTTGTCTTAAGCCAACCCCCTCAGGGTCTACCTCTATTTCCTCTGTTCTGTGTTCTCCTGCTCCAGACATTTTTACATTCATTCTAAAAATCGGGACATTTCCTGTATTAACTAAACTCAGCATACCTGAAGAATAACTTGCATCAAAATCAACATCCTCGCAGACTAATTTTATATTTTTTCCAAATTTAGTCACACTCTCTCCAACCATTCCCCTGAACCATAAGAATATAATCAATCCTATTACAACCACCATTGCAATTAATAAAACAGTTGCAATAACCGGTGATATTCCTTTTTTCCGAAGAAATCTTCGTCCCCCCACAAACAAATTTTTTATTCCCCTTTTCATTTTTATAATAATATTTTTCCTTATAAATACTTTACTATTAGGTAACCATACCTGTTATATTTATATCATCCCAAAACGCATGTTCTGAAGTAGAAGATGTTTCCCATGCTACTCCGATTAATAAATTAGTTACTCCTGTATCCAAAGAAACATCGCATACAAAATCTTCCCAACCAGCACATCCAGAAGCACTACGACCTGTAGTTCCATGACATTTTTCCCAGGAAGAGCCGTCATAATAATAAAATTCAATCCTATCCCCCCATTCTGTGTCTTCACTTGCCATAGAATATTTGATTGAAATATCTTCATAGCCAGCAATATTTATCGCTGTTCTGTTATATCTTACGAGAGCAGGGTCAAAATCTCCTGTTCCAGAGAGCATATAACTTCCCTCTTTTGGACTGCATTTGTCTGTTCCTGAAATTGATAAACTCTCTCCATAAACACTCTGACTTACATCCTCTTTCCAGTTATTTATCTCACCGCTATTTTCAAAGCCGATATAGGTTATCTGCACTCTTACTTTAACACATTCGCTTGGTTCTCCAGAACAACTCCATCCTGTTTCAATTGAACAACTGGAAGAACATCCGTCTCCGTTATTAGTGTCTCCGTCATCACACTCTTCTCCGGAATCAATCACACTGTTTCCGCAAGGAGTAGGTTCATAACAACTCACAACTTCTCCGACTTTTGCATCCCCGCAAGTTGCAAATCTTGTTTTTCCTTCTTCTTCCTGAAACCTGACAGGAACAATTTCAATTCTGTATATTGTTCCAAGCCCTGTTAAATTGAATATACTGGTTTTTTCATTCGGTTCTTCAGGAGTTAAACCATTCATGGTCGTAGAAAATACAATAGCATTGCCGTATAATTGTCCTCCTGCATAAACTCTTGCAGACAAATCTTCTGTTGCAAGTTCCTGTTCTTCAGAAGTTGTTGCATATATGAAGAATCCTGCAATACTGAACAATCCGTTATTTTTTATGGTAACATTGAGCCTCTCATTATCGCACTCATATTTTATATTTTTTATAAATACAGAAACTTCATCAGGACATTCGATAGATTCTTTTGGCACATAAGTTTTAATGAACTGATACACGATTAAACTCATGATTATGGCAATTCCGACTAACAGGACATATCCAATCATGATGCTTATTCCTCTTTTATCCTGTGATGACATATTTTTCTCCTTCTATTTCCTGAGAGATTATAAAATAAAAATTCTCTCCTTCGACTAAATCGAACTGATATTCAACATCTTCAATACTAATGATAACTGGGTTATCTGGCGTGTAAGTTCCTTCACCTTTTCCATTGTCTACAGGTAATGGAGAGCCGTCAACAGAAACTTCTTCTTCAATTTCCTGATAAGCTTTTACTCTTATGCTCGTGGCATCCCCAAAAAGAAAATAAAGATTTTTATTATCTTTCGCATATTCAGCATAACTGTCAGTAAACTCATCTAAAAGAGCATCCAAATCTTTTTCCTGGTAGGTTCCGTAATCAATGACATTCTGAGATTCAATTCCCAGTTCTTCACCCAAATCATAAATTTTTACAGAAGTTTTTTTCTTAGAATAATTTGAAACAGTAATGAATCCTGCAACCACAATAACGATAATAATAGCAGCGATTAGATAAAACTGCCCTCTTTTATTTTGCATAATTAAAAAAGAAGAAAATAGTTTATTAATGTTTTGAAAGATAATTAATGGCAGATATATAATTTGTCTTTTTCAACTGGACCATAAAGCATTTTATTCCTGTAATTTTTACCCTCAGTTACAACCAGACATCTGTCGCCTCTTTCTAAATTTTTCAGAAAAGGGGAGTTAGATTTAACAAAACTAATACTCATATCCTCAAAAACTATCTCACTAAATTTTGGTTCTGCATTCCTTATACAGTTCACTGTTTTTATTGAAATATTAAAACTTGGCACAGAAATTATGGTTTTTTCTTCAATATTAGCCATGGAATTTTATGATTCTGCAGTTTTTAAGAATTATTATGATTAATTATATTATTAAAAATTCAGTGTATAGACTCCGAGCATGTTCATGAAACTTCTTATAGCCTTTGATTTTGAGTGAGCTTGTGAGTTGCAAGTTTGCGTGGCGAACTTCTCGAAAGCGTAGACTCGGAAGTTCGCTCAAAGATTACCAATAAGCTACCTCTATTCTTCCTCGGTTTTGCAACCTGTCAAGCACCTTAACAAATGTTTAGGGCTGCTCCGATCAAGGCCTGACCCGTTTCGCACCTGCAAGATCGAGACAGACAAAACGTCAACGTCCGAATAAAGACTTTTTGACGCACTCCTTACTCCCTTCCTTGCAGTCTGCCATAAAGCCCGTTTGCAAACAGCAGAGGGCTAACCTGCCAACCTAGTCTACATGATTATATCAGAATAGTCCTATTTAAATTTAAGGGTTTTCAGGAAATTTTTCAAGGTCAGATAACATTACTCTTGCCAGATGTGCAGTACGTTCCAATTCTCTTTCTATAATCATTAACTCATTATCAAGTTTTCTTTGAGCAAACTCGAATTTTACCCCTGTCATATTTTTTTGAGTATTTTCTAAATTTATCATAGCTATATCATTCTTTAAAGCATGAACTCTGGCTTCTTTGTATATCTTTATAACTCCATTGGCAAAGGAGTATAATCTGCCTTTTTCTTCTTTAGAAAAATCTGAGTTTTTTATTTCATTTACTTTTTCTCTCATAAATCTATGAAATTCCCTTCCGTGTTCAGCATAATCCATTTTATTTAATACTCTCAGAACTTTATATTTTTAATGCTCATCTATAATGCTTGTCAAATGTATCCACTATTTTTTGGAAAAAACCAGAAGCTCCATCATTGTATATGATTAAATCCTGTCCTGCCTGAACATAATCTGGATTCTCAATGTCTTTGTTTCTTCTTACTAATCTTTCACAGGTTGTTCCGTATTGTTTTGCAATCTCCCAAAGATTTGAACCTTTTGGAACTTTGATGGATTCTCCTGAAAAAGTAGCCATTAACAGAGCTGTACCAAGAATAACTCCGGGAAAAAGAACATTACATAAGGTTGAACCAACCTCTCCAGCAGAATTTAAAAAACCCCTTAGAGTTTTCTTTTCTTTTGGTTTATTTTCAACATTATTCTCTGCCATTTTACTCTAATTTTTCCTCTTCATTTAATTTAAGCTTAGCATATCCCATTTCAGCAAGATAAAATGTAGCAACCTTGTGAAGATATTCCCTTCTCTGAGACATATCCATTCCTCTGACTTTTTCCATAAGCCTTTTTTCTTCTCTTTCTCTTGCCCAATCTTCCATACGTTCCATTTTCAATAAATAAAAATAAAATCCCTTTATAAATCTTTCATTACTATAAAATGATTAAAATCAGTGAATATTTTTTGTTATTTTCTTAATCAAATAGATAAATTCATTCACATCTCTTATAATTTCCTTCTTTTAATAATACTAAGTTAATATTTTAACCTAGATTAAAGTTAGGTTTTCAGATATCTCTTTTTATGAACTGTCAAATATCTTCTTATAAAATAAGAGACAAAACCATCTTCATCTTTTTGTAATGCCCTGTAATAGGACTTTCTTTTTTTGTACTCTATAATCAGCATAGGATATCCGTCATGCCACAAAATAAAATTCATTAAAAGCCTTCCGATTCTGCCATTTCCGTCTCCAAAGGGATGTATCTTCTCAAATTGATAATGTGTTCTTCCTGCTAATTCAACAGCATTCATTTTTTTATTTTTATCAATAAACTCTATAAAATTTTTCATGAGATTTTCAATATCCTGCCAGTCAGGAGCCAGATGAGAACCTACCCTAACAAGATAATCTCTGAATCTCCCCGCAATATCTGATTTTGTCTCACCGAAAATATTTTTATGCCATTGTAATAATAAATTTTTTGTAATTTTTTCATTTTTCTTTAACATTTGCAGAAATACTTTGCTATGTGCTTCTGTTTCTTTAACATCCCTTAAAGGCTTATTCGGGGAAATTTTATCGTGAATGATTTCTCTTGTCTCTTCCAAAGTGATTGTAGACCCTTCAATGGCATTTGTATTATAAGTAAATGCTATAGATATATTTTCAAGTTCTTTTTCTTTTGCGCTCTCTGGAATTCTTTTCCATTCAGATTGAAAATTTTTTCTGATTGTCTCCAGTTTTTTGTCAGCATCACTCTGTATTTCTTTTTTGAACATAGATATAATTTCCCCCACATCTTTGGGGATTTTGGTTCCGAGATATTTTTCCCTTGTTATAACCTTTTTGTCTTTTCTCAAGGAATGCTGAAGATAGTAATACTTCTTATTCCCTTTTTTCCTTGTTATTATTCTCATAAATACGTTACCATTACTAAGTATTTAAATATTATTGTTTTATGAAAAATGTAATGGTACGTCTAAAACTCCACAAACACTCTCTTAAATAATCTTTTAATCTCTTCTTCAAAGAAGATTATAATTGCAAAAAGCAAAAAAACAACGAATATCATAAGACAATTATATTTAAAAAAGATTTTATATTCTTGAGATTATGAAAATTCAGATAGATCTTAGTGGATGTGATATCTTCTTCAAAAATAGTGTTTTAGGACTTGCAGATTGTAAAGGATTAATAAGGGGATTTCAAATGAGTCCACAAATTATTAGTGAATTGCAAAAAAATTGGAAATTAGGGAAATATTTTTGTAGATATTCCACAAGAGGGCTTGGATTTTTTAAAGCAATGGTTTATTCCTCAATAATTTGTTGTTTATTAGATTCCATAAAGGTAAAAGAAGTAGAATTAGAAATCTGTAGAGACTTTAGATTTCATGAGAATAATATTAAACAGAGATTAAATAAATTATTAAGAAAAAAATTAGGAATAAAAGTAAACTCAGTTATTTTCAAATGTCTGAAAGGAACTGATGCAGATAATTATGCTTATTTAATGTTCAAAGATAACTACAATTTACTTCCAACATATGTTAATTTATCTTTAGAAGATATAGAAAAATTCTTAATTTAAACGCATTAAGGGCTTTTTACACCGAATCCTAGTCCGCCTCCTATTTTATTTTTGGCAAGCTCGCTAGCATTAATGCGATAGAGTATTTAATAAAGCAAGGTTTATAAATCTTTTTTATGTGAAAGATGTTGCTATCAACACCACAACTATCTCTTCAGCCTAAAAGCAACAACAATTAAAATAACAAGAGTTAGCAAGCCGATTAAAATAAAGATGCCATAAGGAAAGCTTTTTTCTTCTTCAACAAGAACTTTTGCAATAATTTCACATGAGGCAACTTCACTTGGCTTATTGTATGAATCTTCGCAGTAATTAGTATCATAGCAATTTCTTGTCATTGTTCCTTCTTCACAAGAACTCCATCCTCCGCATTGCCAGTTTGGTTCGCAGAGTTGTTCTATTTCAGATGTATGTCCAGAAGATTTTTCTTTTTCCTTTTTAAGTGTTATTAATTTGCATCCAGAACTGCAGTATGTGCATGAATGCTCTGAATTATCACATTTGACTCCATTATCATCACCATCATCACATTCTTCATCAACATCATTAATAATTCCATCACCACAGTATTCTATAACACATTGTGAAGAACATCCGTCTCCATCATCTGTATTTCCGTCATCACATTTTTCCCAGCACTGATTTATCTCTCCATCCCCGCAATATGGTTCAGGAGGACATTCCCCGCAGTCTTCAGGACAGCTTGAGCATGTTTCATCATTATTGCAAACACCATCTCCGCAGTATGGTTCTGGTTCATCAATACATTTTCCGTTCTCGCAGTCATACTCACATTCCTCGATTAATTTAGGCAAAGTGCTCTTAGAACAATAAGCATTGAATTCTCCGGGATTAATACATTTATGAAACCAGTAATCCTGATATACATCTCCAAGATAACAATAATTAGGTCCTCCAGCACAAGAATCAATTCCGCAGTCAGAATCAACAGAACATACTGGTTCTTCTATTTCACAATTTGATGAGCATCCATCATCATCTTCTGTATTTCCGTCATCACACTCTTCTCCTTCTTCTAAAATATTATTTCCGCATTCTGGCTCTGGCTCATCAATACAATGTCCGTTTTCACAATCATAATCACACTCTTCAATTAATTTAGGTTCAATTTCTACAGAACAATAAGCATCAGGTTCTCCTGGGTTAATGCATTTATGAACCCAATAGTCTTGATAAACATCTCCTTCATAACAATAGTTCGGTCCTCCTGCACAAGAATCTGTTCCACAATCAGAATCAACAGAACATACTGGTTCTTCTATTTCACAATTTGATGAGCATCCATCATCATCTTCTGTATTTCCGTCATCGCATTGTTCCCATGGCTGGTCTATATTATTATCTCCACAATAAGGTCCTAATCCTGTGCAATCTTCATTACAATAACCATACTCTCCATTATTTTCTCCATCATCACATTCTTCCCAAGGTTGTTCAACTCCGTCTCCGCAGTAAGGACATTGATGACATGCCTGAGCAACTCCTATTAAAAGAATGCTCATTGCAATCAAAAGATATATTTTATAATTATTATTTTTCATTTTTAGGTGATTTTTTCTTTATCTTAGCAACCACCCCTATTCCTGCAAGAACAAATACCAATCCTGCGATTACTCCTATTCCAACCCCTGATTTTACAAAGCCAATTACTGCTCCTGTTATGCTTGGATTTGTTGTTTGCTGACTTTCAGTGGAATTTAAATCAATACTCTCATTTTTATTGTTATTGCCTGAGCTACTGGTATCTGTTGTTGTAGTTGTGGTTGTTGTGGTTTTGGTACTTCCACCTCCACCACCTCCGGAGCCTCCACCTCTACCACCTCCGGAGTTTCCGCCAGAAGAACAGCTACCGCAATCTGCCGGGCATGTTGAGCATGTTTCATTATTATTGCAAATACCATCGCCACATTCTGGACAAGCTCCACAATCTTGAGGAGTAAACTTGCATGTTTCGCCTATTGCAATATCACAAACACCATTTCCTGCACAGATGTCTGTTTTTGAAGCATCACAATCTAAGATATTATAAGAACATTCTCCTTTTTCAGGTTCACAAATATCATTAGATAGGGGAGTAAAATTTGTTGGCAGAGAATCAACTGTAAAATCTAAATTTATAATTTCTTTACTTTGGAAAGCATGTTCTCCAAGCTTTTCATCTCCTAAATAAAATTCCACTATATGTTCACCTGAAGGATTTATAACAATACAAGTATTTGAATTTTTCCCATAATCACTATTTATTATTTCACATTCCCCGCTGATGGTAGTTCCTATTTTTGCAGTAAGATAATATCCATTTGGAATTGCTGTCCCGTTGGTATATGTAACACTACCGTAAAAAGCCATTGGTTCAGGAGGCAATTCAAGTGCACAAATTAATCCTGCGGTTAAAATAATTGTTAATAATATGATTACTTTTCTCATAATCAATTCATACTTAAACACTTTAAAAGCATTGTTGTCGTCGAGAAAATATATTTTGTTACCACTAAAGCCGACACAAATTCATAAAAAAAGAAAAAATAAAGAAATAGAAAATAAAAAATTAAAATTCATTAAGGAAATCCGTAGCAAACTGATGATGGGCTATATATGTCTTCTACATCCATTTCAATCCAATAACCTTCTCCTGGATTAGTTAAACTCCACTGAGATAATGGTTTGAATGAACCAGATTCATATCCCCACAAAGCACTCCATCTAGGGAATCCTTGCTGTGTGTCTACTAAAGAGAATAGTGCACAATAAGCTAGCTGATTTGGAACAAGTCCATATCTACCAATTAAGTTCCATCCCTTGTCAAGTTCAATACTTGAAGGCAATACAGGACCAGGACTCATCAAACTTCCACCTACTAAAAGTGAAGTTGCTTTAGATGTCTTAACCCAATATCCTCTTCCTGGAACTATGTCAGTAAGTCCGTCTATCACACCCGGCTTGTAAACTTTCCAATCGCCATCTTCATAAGACCAAACACCTTCAATGTCTCCTGAAATATCTGAGAATACTTCTTCAACATTTGTGCTTAGTAAGTTGAATGGAACTGAAATCAAATTCCATTTCTTATCAAGCTCGATTTCAAATGATTTTCCCTCAACTTTGAAAACTTCTGAATCTGTTTCAGATTTTTTATTCACATTATCAACGCAGTAGAATTCCAAAGTATGCTCACATTCTTCTTGGAATGTAACTGTTACATGGTCATCATTAACACATGTCCATTGTTCTGTTTCTGAACCTGCACCATCCCATAGGATTCTGTAGCAAAGCTCATCCACTCCTGAAGGATGATTTCCTTCATCAACACAGTTTAAATATATTGGAGTTTCCATTGTGACAATCCAATCCCATCCTTGTTCACAACCATCAAATAAACCGCCACATTCATGACTTGGTTTTCCAACTTCTTTGTATAATGTTGGAGCGGTCTTGTCAACAAAGACACATTGTTTTTTTACTTCTTCAACATGTCCTAATAAGTCAACAGAATAGTATTCTATTAGGTGGCAAGATTCTTTTTCTTTTGTGAATGGACCTTCATAAACATTCCAGTCTCCTGAACCTTCTGCTTCAGAATGACAAAGATTTTGGTCCCAACAGTATTTATCATCAACAAGCGTATTTCTCCAATATGTTTTGTTAACACCTACTGCACAAGGTTCTTCTGGATTATCAATTGCTTTTAAATTAACAGTTGTAACACCATTAATCCATTTTGGATATCCTTCACCGTATTGTGGTCCTTCATACCATTTTGTTGTTGAAGGAGGACTAGAATCAACGTAAAATGTTTCTTCATCAGTTACTTCATTTCCTAAAGCATCCCAACATGTGATGTATAGTAGATGTTTTGTTTCTTCAGGAAACATGATATCACAATATGGTCCTTCACAGGACCAAGCTGAACCGTGAGGTTCGCCATCTAACCAATAACCCCACTTACAATGAACATCATCAACTGGGTGAGGTTCTGGATCAACAGCTTCTACCATTATGTGTGTTTCATGGTCAGCAATCCAACAATCTGACAAACCAATTCTTGCAACAGCAAATTCTGAACAATCGTCATCTTCTGCATAGAATACAATTTTATCAACAAGTATTGGAGTAGTATAACTTGTACTCCAAACACCTTTTCCTCCTGATTCTACACCAATAGGATTTTCACCTCCTATAAGAGTAGCTCCTAACCAGTATTCTATATAACCTTCTTCATCATTTCCTTGGCATTGACTTTCATCTGCAAATAAAGATCTTAATTCAATGTAATCTATATATTTAGCAGAATCAAATTCAATTTCAATTCTTTCTGGTTCATCTACTTCGTCTAATTCTCCAGGATAAACACCAAGACCTCTTGTTCCTCTATGAGTCAAATCACCTTCTCCACCATTTTTGTATCCAGTAACTAATCCTTTGCCTGAAAGAATGTTTACAAATGGTGTACCTAACTCAACTGTATAATCACCAGTTGACCATCCTGAAGGGTCATCAACACCTACAAAAGAATCTTCGTTAAGGAAACTTACTTGACTTACTATAGGTGGACAATTTCCATATTGTGGTCCAACAATTTCTTTTTCAATTATTGGAGCTGTTGTATCCACATAAATAATTTCTTCATTATGTGGTTCTTCTACTTTTCCTACTTTATCAACACACCAGTATTCTATCTTATGTCGAGATTCTTCATGGCAATGGAATTCTACATCTGCAGGTTCATCACCTTCAACATCTTCATCGAATGAATGAACTAAATTCCATCCACCTTGTCCATCTTCAACATAAATGTTGTAGAATATTGTTTTAGGTCCAGAATCTTCATCTTCACATGTTATTGTTATTGGGGTGTTTGTATTGATATAATAGTCTCCCCCCATGTATTTGCTTGGGTCTCCAAAAGAAATTTGTGATTCTGGTGGCGTTAAGTCAAGATGGAATACTCCTGAATAACCACTTATGTGAGGTCCAGTTCCTTGATCCATTCTTACTCTTATACAGTAATCTCCACTATCTGGTCCTCCATTTGGATCCCACCAATAAGACATTGGAACATTAGCTGAGGGAATAGATGCCTGAATTGTATTCCAATCAATTCCATCACAATCTCCTTCTCTGTATTGAAGAGTATATGTAGAAGGGTCACAATCACCTTCAAAAGTCCAGTTTATCCAAAGAGGATCATACCAATGACATTCTTCTGGAGACAGAACAATAACTTCACATGAAAGATGATACTCAATTTCAATTTCAACTAAGTCATGTCCAGTCTTTTTTTTAGGATCACATCCACCACAATTCCAATTGTGTGCTTGGAATCTTACTTTCAAGTCATCAAAATCATCAGAAGTGGTTATGTAAGATG
This sequence comes from Candidatus Woesearchaeota archaeon, assembly GCA_964495875.1. Classification (GTDB taxonomy): domain Archaea; phylum Nanobdellota; class Nanobdellia; order Pacearchaeales; family GW2011-AR1; genus JAGLWP01. The sequence continues at coordinate 57,411 of CAZBWB010000003.1, forward strand.
TTAAATCCTTAGTTACCATTTGGTCAGTAGTACTTGGTGTTAAATCATAAGCACTAGACCATGAACTGGTACTCTCATCCCAGACCTTTATTCTGGCAGCATCTATATGTTTCTCAGCTTGCCATTCAAAATTAAGTTTTACTGAATCTATTATGGCATTTTCAGGAAGATTTATATTGAAATTTTTAAAATCAATATAGTCTTTATCATCATATTTCCATTCCCAATCATGTTTACTCCAGTATCTATCATTGTCACTAACAGCCACTTTAGTCAATTCAAAAGTGTTTAAAGTATAATCTCCATTGGAACTATCTACTCCTGCTTGTGGATGAAAAGTTACAGTTGTCGCAGCACCAACAC
>CAZBWB010000004.1:0-54283 GCA_964495875.1 Candidatus Woesearchaeota archaeon
ATGGCAGAAGTAAAAATAGATAAAGAATTACATGAAAAAATCATGAAATTTATTAAAAAAGGAGAAAACAGGTTTGATTTTCCTACTGTCAAATCTTTTGTAGATAAAGCAGTCCTTAAAATGTTAAAATCCTTGGAAAATAAAAAATAGGATTAATTTAAAAATAAAATTTATTTATTATTAGGATGCTTCCACAAGAACATTTAGTATTGGGAATTGTTTTAGGATTACTCATTTTTCTGTATTTTCCGTCATTTGGATTATTAAATATCTCAATAATAGTCTTATCTTCTGTTTTGATTGATGTTGATCATTATCTTTATTATGTTTATAAAAAAAATGACAAAAGTGTAATAAGGGCCTATAGATGGTATATGGTTACACACAGAAAATGCAAAACTTTGTCGAAAGAACAAAAGAAGAAGATTCATTTCGGAACCTTTTTTTTGCATGGAATTGAGGTATTGATAATCCTTCTTGTTTTAGGTTTTTTTGTATCAGATATATTTTACTTTATCCTTTTAGGATTCACTTTTCATTTGCTGGTAGATTTATCTGTGGAAATAGTTCTTCATGATGATTTCAGTAAAGTTTCCATCATATATACTTTCTTAAGAGGCAGAAAATTAAAATTCATAGATGAATTAGATTTGCTAGAACCTGAAATAAGTCATGAATTAAGAATTCCTTTTTCTCAAAAACATTGGTTATTTTACATAAATATTTTTGGGATTCTTTTTTAAAAGCCCGTAAATAAAACCGATTCCATATGCAAAATGTGTTGCCACACTTATTGAAGAAACAGAAATACTAATTTTCAAATTCTTATGTATGCTTGTGGAGAGTATTATTAAAAAATAAATTGCCATTAAAAATGTGAAAACTATTCTTATAATTGGATAAAAAGGGGATAGTACAACCCCCCCAAAAAAACCAATTACAAACAAACTCAATAAAGAAAAATATAATTTATCAAAAGAAAATTCTTCTTTAGCGAGCCAGGCAATATCTCTGCCATAAATGAACATTTGTTTAATGTGTTTTTTGATTGTATCTCTCCGGTGATGAAATACAACAACATCATTTGCATAAAGAATTTTATATCCTTGTTTTTTAATATCAAAACAAAACTTGGAATCTTCTGCAGTTAAAAATCCTTCCTGATACTTTTTAGAAATTTCTTTTCTTGAAATATAATTGCAAGAAGGCAATTCTTTTACAAATTGATTTTTAGCTATTTTATATCTTATACTTGCTAATCCGCTTACCCAAAAATTAGAAAGTACATATCCTGAGATTTTTTCAGCGAAATTTGATTTAGGAGGAGTTAAATTAGGTCCGCCAACAATTCCGATTTTTTCATCTTTAAAATATTTAACTGCATTTTTTAACCAGTCTTTTTCTGGATAAGCATCTGAATCAATAAAAGCAAAAAAATTTCCATTTGCTTTCTCCATTCCAAGATTTCTCTTAACAGAGGGCTTGACTTCTCCTGTTTCAATTACTTTTATTTTTTTATCATTAAATTTTACTGAAATTTTTTCATCCAAATAATCTGGAAAAACTAAAATCTCAAAATTACCATAATCTAAATTCAAGCATTCCTCAATGCATTTTTCAGTTAAAGAATCAATATTCTTACAGGGAATTATTATTGAAATTTTCGGGCTCATCATGAAATTCATTGAAAAAAATAATTTATAAATTTATATGGCTTTTGATAATTATAGATTTTTTCTACACAAATATTTTTAAATATTCTATATTATCAATTGGAAATGAAGATTGGACTTATTGGTGTAGGGGTGGTAGGAAATGCAACAAAAGAAGTGCTTAAAGAAATCCATGAGATCTTCCTCTACGATAAATATAAAGAGCCTTATAACTCTGAAGAAGACATCAGCAGATTATCAGAAAATTCTGAAATTGTTTTTGTTTGTGTTTCCACTCCAATGAAGCCGAGCGGAGAGATAGATTATTCTTCTGTTTATGATTCACTGGATTTATTGAATAGAAAGGTAAGAGAAAAAGGAAGAAATCCTGAAAACATACTTGTAATTATTCGTTCAACGGCAGTTTCTGGTTCAACAGATAAACTTGCAAAACAATATTCCTTTCATTTTGTTTTTAATCCAGAATTTTTGAGAGAAAAATTTGCTCTTGAAGATATGAGAAACACGAATAGAATTGTTATCGGAGCAAATAATGAAGAAGATTATAAAAAAACAGAAGATATTTACAAACCTATTTTTCCAAGTGCCAAATATATTTATGTAGATAGAAAAACAGCAGAAATGATTAAATACATTTCCAATGTTATGCTAACCGGACAAATAGCAATTGCAAATGAGATTTATCAGATATGCAAATCTGTCGGAGTAGATTATGATATTGTAAAAAAAACAATTTTACTCGATGAAAGAATTGGAAGGAATATTGATGTTCCAGGACATGATGGAGATTTTGGTTTCGGAGGAAAGTGCTTTCCTAAGGATTTAAATGCTTTAATTTACCTTGCCAGGGAAAATATGTATCGCCCATATTTGCTTGAGGAAATCTGGAGATTAAATGAAAGGGTTAGGAAGAATAAAGATTGGTTAAAGATTGAAGGTGCAATTTCACATGATTTTTTTAATCAGAAGAATTAGAATTTAAATAATTTTTATACCATTCTATTGTTTTCTTCACACCTTCCCTTAAACTGACTTTTGGATTATATCCCATTTTTTTAATTTCAGAAATGTCAACACAGACTTTTTGTGGCTGAGCAATTTCAGCATCAAAAATTTTTATCTGGCTTTGGCTTTTGATTTCATGGATAATAAAATTTGCTAATTCATAAATATTAATCTCTTCATTTCCACTGATGTCATATTCTTTATTCCATTCAGGATTATTAATCGCCAGCATTACAGCATCTATGAAATCATCAATATAAGTAAAATCCAAAGTTTTAGTTTCAGGATTGCCATATATTTCTAAATCTTTTCCTTTAATGGCATTTGTTATAAAGATATGTATTAATCTTTTTGTTTCATCCCAAAAAGGGCCATAAACTGTGGACGGTCTGATAATGATATAATCAATTCCGTAACAATTTTTATATGCTTTGCATAACTCTTCCCCGTAAATCTTAGCTGCAGTATAAGGGTTTTTTTCTTTATTTAAAACTCTTGAAGAGGAAAAAAAGACAATTTTTGGAATATTTTTTTTCCTACAGAGTTCTAAAATTCCAAAAGAGCCTTCGGCATTGTTCTTATAAGACAACTTTGGATTTTTTATTGCCTGATTTATTTTACAATGTGCGGCGGCATGGACCATTAAATCTATTCTATTATCAAAATTAAGATTATGTATATCCAGAATGTTATTTCCATCTCTAATGTCAATTCCTTTAATTATTTCATGTCCTTCTTTCTCAAGCCTGTCTTTTAAAAAACTTCCAATAAGCCCTTTATGTCCAGTCAAAATTACATTCATATATCTCTCTAATATGCATTATTTTTAAGTTTTATTCAACTCAACTCTATAAATCATCCTTAAAATTTAAAAATCAGAACAAATTTGGCATAAAATGAATGAAGACGAAACAGTGAATAGAGGATTAAAGTTAATTGCTAAATCTTCTGTGATAGTTTTTATTGGACTTTTCTCATCAAAAATTTTTGTTTATATTTACAGAATAATCATTGCAAGACGCTTTGGTCCAGAAGTTTATGGTTTATTTGCATTATCAATTATGGTGATTGGTTGGTTTCGGGTTGTTTCTGACTTGGGAATTAAACAAGGACTTTTACGATATGTTTCTTTATTTAGAGGCAAAAAAGAAAAAGGAAAAATCCAACATCTTCTTAGAATATCTTTTTTTGTTTTAATCTGCACAAGTATTTTAGCAGGCATCTTATTATTCTTTTTTTCCAAGTTCATAGCATTGGAAATCTTTTCTAATCCTAATTTGATTATTTTTCTAAAGATTTTTAGTATTGTAATTCCTATTGCAGTTTTAGGAGAAGCTTTACTTTCTGTTCTAAGAGCTTATGAAAAAATAGGATGGTATTCTTTTATTACAAATATTTTAGGAAACTTTGTTAAATTGATTATTTTAATTTTTTTTATTTTTATAGGGATAAATTCAACTTCAGTTCCAATATCTTATTTAATTGGGGCATTTTCAATACTTGTAGTAGCCTATTTTGTTTGTAAGATTACACTTTCAGGAATTTTCAATTTAGATAAAAAAATAATTAATCCAAAAAGTAAAAAAGTATTTAAAGAAATGTTTTCTTATGCTTGGCCTTTACTTTTTTATGGTGTTGTTGCTTTTACCTTTTATTGGGTTGATTCTTTTATGATTGGAATTTTTAAACCAATTGAGCATGTTGGTTTTTACAATGCTGCTGTTCCGATTGCTATGCTTTTGTATTTGCCTCTTTCACTTTTCCTACAGCTCTTTTTCCCACTTGTGACTAAAGAATTTTCTAAGGGTAATATTAAAGCAGTAAAACAATTAAGCCAACAAGTAGGAAAATGGACTTTTATGTTGGTTATGCCCTTTTTTATCCTTCTTATTTTATTTCCCGGAGTTTTTATTAATGTTTTCTTCGGAAAAGAGTATATTGTGGCTGCAAATGCCTTGAGATTTTTATCTATTGGCACTTTGTTTTCAATAGTCTTCTCCATTTCATATCAACTTCTTTCTATAAAAGGTAAATCCAAACTTCTTTTAATAGACATGATTTTTGCAGGAATACTCAATATTATTCTTAATTTTATATTAGTTCCTTTGTATGGCATCACTGGAGCAGGATTTGCTACAATGGTGTCTCTAATAATCTTAAGTATGCTATTTTTTATTCAAGCACATAAACATCTTTCAATAGTTCCTTTAAGGAAAAAAATGTTAAAAATTAGCTTGATGATAATATTGTCTACTATCTTATTATTAATCATCAAATCTTTTGTTAAAATAAATTTGTTATCTTTAATTTTCTGCGGAATTTTCTTTATTGCTGTTTATACTCTTTTAATTCTCACAACAAATTGTTTAGATGGAAATGATATATCCATCCTAAGATCTATTTTTAAAAAATTTAAAAGAAATACACTCAAGAAATAATTCTATTCTATATTTTTAACATTTAATACATCCATTTCTTTTTTTCTTTTCCCATCTGTCAATGAATTAAAATATAGGAACATAACCAATAAGATGATTATTAAACAACAAGTTGACCAAGATAAGAATACTACCATCCAATTACCAATATCAAGTAAAAAAGGAACAAGCAACCCAACAATAATTGCTCCAACATAAGCCATACCATCTATAAACCCAGTGGAAGCTCCAACAACCTTATCCTTTAAAAATTTGCTTGGAAAGGTTGCAACTAAAAAAACATGGGGGCCGTATAAGAAAAATCCACTTAAAATTAATACAATAACAGATATTAAACCAGATAAAGAAATATAAAATACAAATATAGAACTTAAAATAGTTAAAAAGATAATTGTCAAAAAATCCCTGTTCATTTTTGATTTATTATAAATTAGAGTTCCAAAAACTCCTGCAACAGGTATCAAAAAAATCTTTAACCCAGTTCCAATAATACTTGAACCTTGAACCTCCATTAAATAAGTTGGAATCCATACAATAATGCCATATCTTACAATATTCAATAACATCATTGCTAATCCAGCAATAACTATTGGTAATTGAACTGTTTTTTTTAATTGTTTTTTAACTTTTTCTTTTTCAAATTTTATTTTTGGTTTGGCTATTAATAGTGTTATGCCCCTTAAGAACATAAATCCACTCGCTACCCAAAATCCCCATTGCCATCCAAATAATCCAACAACTAAAGAGGAGATTAACCAAGTTATTGAATTCCCAATTTGATAAGAAGTTCCTAAAGTACAAGACCTTTTTTCTATATTCTTTCCAAGTTTTCTTGAATTTTCTGCATTAGCTCTCACAGCAGAACTCCAGCCCATAGACTGAAAGCTTCCGTCCATTATTTCTCCAATAAATAATATCCAAAAAAATCCCATGGAAAATCCCAGAAACAAATTCATTACAGCAGAACCAATTAAACCAATTGCTAAATAAGTAAAAGGGTTAAATCTTTCAGATAATTGCCCGTGTAGAAATTGCCCTATAGCATATGCAAAGAAAAAACCACTTGCTACAAGCCCAAGATGATATTTTGTTAAACCATAAGTGGCAAGCAAAACAGGAATTACAATGGACAAATTAACTCTTCCAAAATAATATGTAGCATATGAACTCCATATATGCCAAAATTTATCTTTTATTTTCTGGTCATCAACCATTTTTTATATTTTCTATAAATTTCTCATAAATCTTTTTTTTATTTCTTTTAAGTTTGTTATTCTCGGAGGATTTTCGCCTTCGTTAGTGATGTTTAATACTTCAAGATTCCAATCAAGAGGATTATAAGTGATTTTTGCTCTTTTTTGACCGCCAGTCGTTCCATATCCTTCATTATTTAATATGAAGTGATGGATATTTCGTGGCTTATAAGTATTAATTAAGTCTTGTGTGCCTTTGCACATTAAAAAAGATCCATCCCCATTTATAATCACAATATTTTTATCTGTATTTAGTGCTAAACCCAATCCAATAGCCGGTGCTAAACCCATGCTACCTGTCATTGGAAAAACACCATCTTGTTTCAAATCGAAAGTCTCTCTAGAGATAAGCCCATCTGCAGATACAAATAGAGTTTCTTTGTTATCATATAATTCTAAAATTTTTTGAATGGCTTGTTTACGATTTATTGCAAACTTTGTTTTCATTTTAATGTTTTATGATTTGTTCTTTATTAGCTAAAACATACTCTTTATAATCACAAATTTTGAGAAGTTTTTCTGTAGCTTTTGCTGTAAATTTATGATGTTCTGCTGTATTATGTTGCGTAATTAGAAGTTTAATTTTAATATCATATGGTTTAAGCAGAGAGAGAATAGCATTTATGCTCATTCCCAAACCACTATTTTGCATAAAGACAAGAGGTTTCTTTCCAACAAGATATGCTCCTACTGCAAGCCCTATTGCTTCATCTTCTCTTGTTGCAGGAACATAATCTATTTGCTTGAGTGTTTCTTTTAGTTCACTACAAGGAACTCCTGTTATAAAATCAAATTCTTGACTTTTAATCCATTTTATTACTTCCATTTTAATTTCTTAACAATCCCTTTAAGAATCCTTTATTAACACCAATTTTTGCACCATTTATTTTATCATATTTAAGAGCTTCATTTATTATAAATTCTAAATCTATTTCTTCAATATCTATTTCATTAGGTAGATATGGCGGGATAAAATTCAATTGACATCTTGATAATAAATATCCTAATGCCTTTCCATGACCTATATTATAATATCCTGTCATTGGATAAGATAATGAATGGAGAATATTAGTACCTGCAATTGCAATGGCCTTTCCTGAAAGATTTCCAGCTTTGATTAATGTAGGCAATGTGGGCCTTTTTTTTAATAATTCTAAAACTTTTCTAGAATATCTATCACTTTCTGGTGTTGCTTTTTTTGACCAAAGACTCTCAAGAGCATGGCATAATGCATCATAAGTAGTATCTTCAATAACTTCTTTAGGTAATCCCTCTAAAAATTCTGGATTTATATGAACTTCTTTTGGAAAATGTGTTTTCCTAGAATACTTAATTGGTCCATCCCAAAAAACTGAATGGCTTGTAAAAGCAGATCCTGCAGCGGTTGTAGGATAAGCAATTATTGGATTTCTACTTATAATTTTAGCAGTATCAATAACAGCCCCGCCTCCAACAGCAATAACTTCTTCTTCTGTATTTTCATATTTTTCAACAAAATCTCTTGTGAGTGGTTGGGTTACAATCAAATATCTCTCTAAATCAGAAAAAAATTTTCTTGTTGATTTACTGCAAACCAAGTAAGGTTCCATTTTTAATTATTTGAATAGAATCTTTTAACAATTGAGTTAAATATGTCTCTTTTAGAATCACTGTCCAAAAACCTTGAATTATCTAATAGATTCTTAGCAACCTTTTCATATATTCCTTCTCTTAAAACTCCCTGTTTTTGAGCTAAAACAATCCAACCAGGGCATAAGGGATCTTCTCTTCCTTTACTATAAGCATGCATATTTGTATTTTGTATTATTAAACCTGTTTCTGGGTCTATTCTTGAAAAAGCACTTCTTGTAGCACACCCTCCTCTACATAAATCATTTGCATTTAAATCACATACATTAGCATTACATATATATGTTCCATTTCTATCAGCAAATTCTTTTCTAAATTCTTGAAATTTTTCTGATTTAATAATGTCTCTTAGACCTTGTTTATGAATGTCCCCAAAAACATAATCTTCTATTAAGGGTGATTCTGAACAACTAGTTACTTTTCCTGTAGCTCTTATATGCACGCCTCTTCCGGGTCTATTGCATGTTTTATTTTTAGGAAAACCAGAATAAACTGTCCAAGGATCATTAAATTGTTTTGTATCTATTTCTGCTAAGATATCATATAATACTTTTACATCTAAAGGAGTTATACCTTCTACTTGAGATCCATCACTTGCTTCCCCACAATAATGTATAGGAACAATTGAATGTTCCATTCCATTTGATTTTACCCATAAATGTAAATCAATAGCTGTTTTTAGAGTATCTATTTCTTGTTTAGTTTTAGAAACAATTCCTCTTGCAAGAACAGTATTAACACTTACAGCTAAATTCGGATTAGATCCATATTTTGCATTAAATAGGTTTTGATATCCTTTCTCTATTTTTTGACTCGCATCTTTTATTCCAAACTCTGATCCAACAATTAAATTCTGAATTCCATGATTTAAAGTATCTCTTTTTAAACATAAAGCTACTTTTCTATCAGCTAATTTTTTTGAGAATTGTTCGTCAATAAGTGCAACATCTGTGAAAGTTAAAACACTTGCTTCAATTCCTGATTCTTTAGATACTTTATGAATCCTATCAACAACGTCAAAATAATTTTTTCTTTGACTATGGTACATTGTTGGTTCTCCACCAGTTAAAACATAAAATTTTGTTCCTAATTCTGCGGCTTGTTCTATAATTTCTTCAATTTTATCAAACTCAAGAATTAATTTCCCCCATTCTTCATCTGGTCTGTAACACCACAAACATTTAAAATTACATCCAGACAACAATGCTAAATCCAGAGAAGCTAAATCTGCTCCAGATTTAAGATATTTATCAAGTATATCTGGACTCACTCCCCCCATTCCAGGATCAAGTTCTGTTTTTAACCCCCTCATTCTTAAAATTTTCTCTATTTCACTGTCACTTAATTCATAAACCTTTTCCCCCTCTTTTGGAATTCTTAATGGTTTTTTAAAAATACTCGTTTTTTCATCTAATTTAATATTTTCTGTCATATTTCATTTGTTATATCTCCTTTCAAAAATTGTGAGGATAAATTATTAATTTCCTCTTCTTCTTTAATGGGAGTAAGGCTTCTCATATCATCAAGAGTAGCTGAAAGTCCTGCTTCAATTGTTTTAGCAGAACCCTCACTTTTTAGAATTTTCAGACAATCTCTTACAGATTTTATTTTTACTCTTTCTGTTTGATTAGCCCATATAATTACACTAAATCCACTGTCAGAGAGTTCTTGATTTGTAATTTGAGGAAATTTTGTAGGCACAATTGCTAAGGGTTTATTTATCTTATAGTTTTTTGATATTTCCCTAGCTTCTTCTCCTATTTCATCTCTTGAGTGAATCAAAATCATATCTGCCCCACATTCTGCATAATATTCTGCTCTTTTTATAGCTTCATTTATCCCATATTTCCTAACTAATGCTTCTGTTCTGGCTATTATTTTTATTTTATTTGTAAACATTTTAGCCATTTTTATTTTTTGGCCATGCTCTTCCATAGAAAGTAAAGGAGTTTTCCCTCCCCATAAAGAATTTGTTTTTGGGAAGGGGTTGTCTTCTACACAAATCGCATATGCTCCTATTTTTTCAAATTCTCTTGCACATCTTATAAAATTATGAATTCCGCCATAGCCATTATCTACATCAATATAAACAGGTAAATTCACTGCATTGATAATTGGTTTAGATGCATTAAGCATTTCTGACATTGTTATAGAACCATTATCTACTAAACCAAGTCTTGCAGAAACTTCAAAACCAGAAACCCAAACTCCATCAAATCCTGCTTCTTGAACTAATTTAGCAGTTATAGCATCCCCTGCAGATACAATCACATTATATTTTTTTTCTGCAATAATATCCGGATTATTTTTTTCTTTTAGAACTGTTGATGATGAATATGTTTCATTAACATTCCAAGTATTCCTTATTTTTTCTTTTATACTAGTTGAAGATTGTCCTTTATAATAAGGCAAAATGACAACATTTCCCCCATAAGATGCAACAAGTTTTTTAGCATCTTCAATTGCTTCTTCTGTATGACTAGAACTTTCAATTAAAATATCTGGTTTCAATTGCTTGACATTTTCCAAGGGAGAATAGGTATGTTGTACAATAGCTAAGTCTACATATTTAAGCGATTTAATTGTCTTTAATCTTTCCTCAAAAGGAATTATTGGCTTGGACTTTTTTTCCATTGTTGCTTCATCAGTTAAAACTCCTACAATTAATTTGCCATTTTCACCTGCGTAGAATTTTGCAGTTTCTAAGTAAGTAATATGTCCAATATGAAGCAAATCTCCAACAACATAAGTATAAACTATTTTTTCATTCATCTTAATTTATTAGAGAAATCCCTCTCTTGCGATTTCTTGTTCAGTTAATTTACCTTTAATTAAAAATTCTACTTTCTCACAAGTTACAATGACTCTTTCCAATCCTTTTTGTAGAGCGTTTGCTAAAGAAGGATTTGTTCTTTGCCATTTAGAACCCAAAGCATACCTTTTTTTAATGTCTGCTATTCTCTTTTCGAAATGAATGCGTTCTCCATTTAGATTAGTTAATTCAGAATAAACGACTATTTTTTCCTGCCATGTTCTTGGAATTAGCAAACTTGTATCCAATGGTTCAAATTCTTTTTTTTGTTCATTATCCTCTCCATCATTAAATTGTTCTGCAACAACAAGATGGGATCTGAACATTTGGGCAATTCTATAAATATCGATAAGGTTATCCGCAATACCTATCTCCAAACCATGTTTTTCTATGTATCTCGCCCCCCTTAGTTCATGAAATAATTGGTCTTCTTTAAAAGGTCTTCCAATGTCGTGCAATTCCGCAGCTAAACTAATCTCTTGTTTATTTAGATATCTTTCTAATTTTGAATATTTAGAGATTATGTGATCTATGACTTCTCCAGCAATATTATAGCTATCACTTAAATGGATTAAATACATCTCTGGTTTCATTAATGTTCCAGGATTTTCATCAATTAATCTTTTTGCCAAATCTAATACCCGTTGTTTATCCATTAATTTTCTTCCCATTTTATTTTCTTATAGAATCCTCCCTTCCATATCTTTGGGAATGGGAATATTTAATTCATGCAATATAGTTGGAGCAATATCTATAATCTGAATTTCACCAATATCTCCTTTTTGAGAAATATTTGATACAAAAATTCCTTTTTGTGAGTGAGTAACATCATCACTCCCAATAGCTGTTTTAGGAGACCAAAGAGTTGGATTTCCTATCAAGGTTGTATTGCATCCATAGTATAAATCATCAAAATAAATAATCATATCTGGAGCAATATTGTCAAATTTTCCACTATAATCTTTTTTCTTAAAAATTTTAGTATTCAAAACTTTTCCATCATCACCTTTTATTTGTTTTAACTTTGTTTCTAATTCTTCAATAATATTTTTGTATTCTTCTTCATCCACAATTCCTTGTTCTTCCCTGCCTTTTAGATTAATAAAAATCTGTCCATCCCATGCACCTCTTGCAAAAACTTTTGTCTTTTTCCAATCAACCATACCCATAGTGAATTTCATTTTTTCCTTAACAGGTTCTTTAAGAACTAGATACCCCTCTTTAATAAGCCAATCACTTAAATTTACCCTTGTATCCATTCTTTGTATGCCATGGTCTGAAACAACAATGATAGTGGTATCTTCATCAAGCAACTGAATTAATTCTCCAAGATTTTTATCTAAAAATTTATAATAATCTTTTAGTGCAGTTTCAAATTCAGGTTTGCACTCATATCTTCTATGCCCTTTATCAAAAAATCTCCAAAAATTATGATTCATTCTGTCACTTCCCATAATCATACCAAAAAATAAATCCCATTGTTTGTTTTTTATTAAATATTTCATTAATTTAAAATGCATTTCAGTCATTTTATAAACATCTTTAAGCAATTGTTCTTTTGATAAATCTCTGTGTTTTTCTATGTCTATCATAAATGGTTCATCAAAAAGAGATTCAATTTCTTGTTTTAAATATTGGGGATAAATATATTGTCTTTCAATTCCCGGAGTTAAAAATCCGCTAATTCCAATCCCATTAAATGGCTTAATTGGCCAAGTTACTGGAATCAAACAGAAAATTGGTTTTTTATTGTTTTTAGAAATAATCTGCCAGATAGACTCTTCTTGAACATTATTTGCTGAAACTATGCTTATATCCTCATACGAATTGTTTTTTCTATATATATAATCAAAAACTCCATGGTCTTTGGGTAATTTTCCAGTATACATTGATATCCAAGCCACAGCAGATACAGGGGGAACAGTGCTCTTTAATTTTGCGTAAGTTCCATGTTGCATTAATTTCTTAATAACTGGCAAATCATCCAACCATTCGTTGAAAATTAATTCAGGAGGAGCACCATCAATTCCAAAAACAAACACTCTTTTATTTGTCATTACATATAATTATATATAATTACTTTTTAAACCTTGTTTAGTATTGATAGGTAACAAAATTAAATATATCCTAGTTTCTTTAACCGGTTTTTAATTTCTTCTTCTGTTTTTTTATCTAAAACGTTTGTTTCATCAACTTCTAGGGAAGAAAAAATTTGCCTTAGGATAAAACAGATATAAGCAGAAACAGAATGTATACCTGTTCCTTTAATTTTTTCTTTAATAGAATTTATTAATGGCAACGGTAGCGAAACTGTTCCATATTCTCTTTTTTTGTCCATATAGCACAGATGGGATTAATATATTAAAACATTTCTATTATATAAATAGTTCATAAAAATTTAAAAATAACTCTAAACTACGAATTAAATGAAAAATAAAAGTAGGAAACCAAATATAATTTTTTTATCAATAGATGCCTTAAGATCGAAAAATCTTAGCTGTTATGGTTATAAAAGAAATACAACCCCAAATATAGACATACAAGCGAAAGAAGGAGTTTTATTCGAAAAATTTTTTTCATCACATAACAGTTCTAATAAATCTTTTTTATCAATCCTCGGCGGAAGACATATTTTAGGGCAAGATCTTGAACCTTATCCGTCCAAGAGAGAAGTGCAATCTTTTTTTGACACTGGAGGAATTCTTTTTCCAGAAATACTTCAAAAACAAGGATATAAAACTTTTTTTCTAAGAAAATTATTCGGTTGGCAGAAAATTGGTTTTGATTATTATCTTAAACAAGATAGTCAGGAAAGTTCAAAAAAATGGGATTTAATAAGATCTATTAAAAAAGTCCCATTGATATACAATCTATTCAAATACCTCCTTCATCATTCTTCCATAGTCCCAAAAAGATTAGAAAACAAAATAAGATCTAATAATAGTGGAGAAACAACTACTAACAAGGCAATAGAAATAATAAAACAAAATAAAGAAAATAGTTTTTTTCTGTGGATACATTATACAGACACCCATGTTCCCCATATTTTTCCTTATTCTTTTAACAAGAAATTTATTCCAGATAAAAAAGGCAAAAAAATCTTTGAAATATTAGAGTCTAAGGACGGATATAGTGAAAAAGACATAACTTTTTTGAAAGGTTGTTGGAAATCAGGAGACACTGTTGAAGACATCATTGCTAAATATGATACTGCAATATCATATGATGATTATTTAATCAGAGAAATAATTGATATATTAAAAAAAGAAAATCTATTTGAAAATACAATTATCTTTTTATTCGCAGATCATGGAGAAAGTTTGGGGGAGCACGAATTATATTTTACCCATGAAGGTTTATACGACGTGTCATTGCATATTCCATTAGTAATTGTTGGAAAAGGAATTCCAAAAAATAAAAAAATTAAGGCTCTTGCACAATTAGAAGACCTTGCCCCAACAATTCTAGATTTAATTGGAATAAAGTATGATTATTTATTGTTTGATGGTAAAAGTTTATTGCCTCTTATATTCCAGGAAAAAAAGGAAATTGGAAAATCTATTTTTATGGAAGAACATAGTGCTGGATTAAAAAGGAGAGGAATTAGGACTAACAGGCACAAATATGTTGAATCACCAGAAAAACAATATTCTATATGTAAGTTATGCAATACAACCCACGGACCAACTATTGGTTTGTATGATTTAGAAAACGATCCTGATGAAAACATAAATCTTGCAAAAACAAATAAAAAACTCTTATTTGAAATGAAATCAAAGTTAGATAAGACCTTAAAAGATATGAAAACTTTAAATGAAAAGAGAAGAATAAGAAATATTATAAATAAAAAACAAATTAATTTAAATATAAAATTACAAGATGAATGAAAAATAGAAACAAAAAACCCAACATAATTTTTATTACGATAGATGGTTTAAGAGCAAAGAATCTTAGCTGTTATGGTTATAAAAGAAATACAACCCCAAATATAGACATACAAGCGAAAGAAGGAGTTTTATTCGAAAATTTTTTTTCATCTTATGATGTTACTCACAAATCTTTCTCGTCGATTCTTGGAGGAAGGCATATTTTAGCACAGGATTTCGGATATTACCCATCAAAAAAAGAAATGAAATCTTTTTTTGATACCGGAGGAATTCTTTTTCCAGAAATACTTCAAAAACAAGGGTATAAAACACATATTTTAAGTAAATTATTCGGTTGGGAAAAGATTGGGTTTGATTATTATTTTAAACAAACCAGTGAAGAAACATCAAAAAAAAAGAACATTATAAAATCCTTTAAAAAAATATCATCAATATCTAATTTTTCTAAATCCATTTTGCATAATACTCAGCTTATTCCAAGAAAATTGGAACATAAGATAAGGTATAATGATAATGGAGAAATAATTACAAATAAAGGAATAGAAATAATAAAACAAAATAAGGAGAATAATTTTTTTCTTTGGTTGCATTATCAAGATGCCCATAGTCCAGATTTTATGTTTCCTTATTCTTTTAACAAGAAATTTATTCCAGATAAAAAGGGCAAAAAAATCTTTGAAATATTAGAGTCTAAGGATGGATATAGTGAAAAAGACATAGACCTTTTGAAAGGTTGTTGGAAATCAGGAGACACTGTTGAAGACATCATTGCTAAATATGATACTGCTATTTTTTATGATGATTTTTTAGTGAGGAAAATAATTGACACCTTAAAAGAAGAAAATTTATTAAAAGATACAATAATTTTTTTGTTTGCAGATCATGGAGTAAGTTTGGGAGAGCACGAAATCTATTTTCCCAGTGCAGGGGTATATGATGTCTGTTTTAAGATTCCCCTAATAATTTTTGGTGGGGGAATCCCCAAAGGCAAAAAGGTTAAGGCACTTACTCAGGTAGAGGACCTTGCCCCAACAATTCTAGATTTAATTGGAATAAAGTATGATTATTTATTGTTTGATGGTAAAAGTTTATTTCCACTTTTATTTGAGAAGGATAAAGAGATTAGAGAGTCCATCCTTATGGAAGAACAATCTACAGGACTAAAAAAAAGAGGAATTAGAACCAAAAAATATAAATATATGGAATCCCCTGAAAAAGAACATTCAATTTGCAAGAGATGTAATACAACTCACGGACCAATTATTGGTTTGTATGATTTAGAAAATGATCCTGATGAAAACATAAATCTTGCAAAAACAAATAAAAAACTCTTGTTTGAAATGAAATCAAAGTTAGATAAGACCTTAAAAGATATGAAAACTTTAAATGAAAAGAGAAGAATAAGAAATATTATAAATAAAAACAAATTGACTTAAACATGACAAATAAAATCACTATTTCAATTTCAAAAGCACTAAAACAAAAATTAGAAGAAAAGATAAAGGGAACAAATTTTAAATCAATTCAAGAATATGTTGCTTTTGTTTTAGAGCAAGTAACTTCTGAAATAAAAGCAGAAAGACAAACACATACTAAAGAAGAAAAAGAGCTTATAGGTAATCTATATACTGAAACATATACTGAAAAAGAGGAAGCCGACTTGAAGAAAAACTTAAAGGATCTAGGTTATATTTAGGCTTATTCAGAAGGATGATTCTTTTTAATTTCCTTAAAACCAATCCCAGTTTCTTCTATAATTTTATTTTTTGCATCACTTCTTTTTTTATTAACAATTTCTGTTTCAAGATACAATCTTCCAATTTTTTCATAATCTATGTTTTCCTTCCCTCTTTCTTGATTCATTTGATCTAATAAATCCCATTCTTTTTTGTTTATCTCATAAAGTTCATTAATCCACTCTTGTTTTATTTTTATTTCTCTAAATTCTTCAAGTGCTTGTTTTAACGCTTCCATCTCTTTGGATAATCTAGGATCCCCAATTCGTTCTATTTTCAATTTAACAATACTCATTCTATCAATTATTTCTGCTGGTGACAATTCCATCTTTAATCAAAAACTTTTGAATCTTTTAAAACTTTTTTAAGATAAGGATGTAAACTTTCTTCTATTTCTCCAATCCATTTATAGTTTCTGCTCGTTTCATCAAGTTCTATCTTTCGTTCTTCAAACAATTTGGCAAGATATACGACTGCAACAGCATGGGTTCCTTTTCTTGCATCATTGGAATTTCCTTTATCAAAAATTAGTTCGTAAGTTCCAATTCTCTTTTCAATTTCTCCATTCAATCCAACTTCCTCTTTTATTTTTCGCTTAACAGCATCCTCGAATCTTTCACCTTTTAAAATCCTTCCTCCAATGACCCACCATTCATCTTTTGCAGGTTCCTCATCTCTCTGAACCAGTAATACTCTCTTATTATCATGAATAATAACATCAACACAACAAATAGGAATGTTTTCTAAAATCTGCTCATAAATTTCTTCAGGTATTTTTTTAGATATATCTTCTTTCATTATAAAACTCCTTTATTTTACTAGCAATAAATTTTATATCTTCTTCTGTTAATTCAAAATAAGTTGGCAAATAAATTCCTCCACCACTAAATTTTACAGCATTTAAATTTTTCCAGTTTTCATCAAAGTACATAGGTTGTTGACTCATGGGTCTAAAAAATTTTCTTGTTTCAATTCCCTGTTCCTCTAAATATTTTTGTAGCTCTTCTCTATTTTCTGTTATAGTATCATACATCCATAAAACATCTCTCTTAGGCATTAGTGTAATATTTGAAATATCTTTTAAATTCTCATCATACCAAAACTCAATTTGTTTTCTTTTCTGTAAGAATTCATTAATTCTTTCCAGTTGCGCCAAAGCAACAGCTGCCTGTAGATTGGTCATTCTAAAATTATAAGCAAGTTTTTTATGAATAAAATCATGTTGGGGGGTAAATGCCATTCCTCTTAAATGAATCATCTGTTCTGCTAATCTTTTATTATTAGTGACACAAATCCCTCCTTCTCCTGAGCTAATTATTTTATTAGCAAAAAGAGAAAAACAAGCAATATCCCCAACCAGTTTTACTCCGTGAGCCTCTGCAGAATCCTCAATAACAAATAAATTATAATTATAGGCAATATCCATAATTTTTTCCATGTTACATTTTCTTCCATAAATATGAACCGGCATTATTGCTTTTGTCCTTTCAGTTATCTTCTCTTCTATAAGTTCTTCATTAATATTCAAATCCTCTTTACAATCAACAAAAACAGGCGTTGCTCCGGTATAACTAACAGCCCAGGCAGAAGCAACCATAGTGAATTCTGGAACAATAACTTCATCTCCTTTTCCAATTCCCAGTGCTCTTAGTGCTATTGTGAGAGCAGCTGTTCCTGAAGAACATGCAACCCCGTAATTAACTCCATTCCAATTTGCAAAAGCAGTTTCAAATCTTTTTACATAATCTCCCTGTGAAGAAATCCATCCATTATTAATAGCCTCTTCAACATATTTGAGTTCATTTCCCTTTAAACAAGGTTTTGCTACAGGATATTTGTATGTCATTTTAAAATGTTTTAATTCTGTGATTTATTTGTGCTTCTTTTTTGGCAAGTTCTAAATCATAATCCACCATTCTCTTAACAAGCTCTTTAAATCCAATTGCCGGTGCCCACCCCAAAATAGTCTTAGCTTTAGTTGAATCAGATAAAAGCAAATCAACCTCTGATGGCCTAAAATAATAAGGATTAATGTTTATAACTGCTTTTCCATCTTCATCAAGATATTTTTCATTGACTCCATTCTCTCCATTAGATTGAATATTCATTCCTAAACATTTAGCAGTCTCTTCAATGAATTCTCTTACAGAATGTTTCTCTCCTGTTCCAATAACATAATCATCTGGATGAGATTGTTGCAACATCAGCCACATAGCCCTTACATAATCCAAAGCATGCCCCCAATCCCTCTCTGCATCGAGATTTCCCAGTGAAAAGCTATGCTGTAATCCCATTTTAATTCTGGTTAAATTTCTTGTAATTTTTCTTGTCACAAAATTTTCTCCACGTTTTTCACTTTCATGATTGAACAAGATGCCATTTGATGCATGAATGCTATAAGCTTCCCTGTAATTTATCGTTATATAATGTGCATGAACTTTTGCACAACCATAAGGACTTCTTGGATGAAAGGAAGTTTTTTCTGTTTGAGGAATCTCCATAACTTTCCCGAACATCTCTGAAGAAGAGGCTTGATAAAACTTTGCGTCAGGACAAAATTTTCTAATTGCTTCTAAGACCCTCAGTGTTCCAAGGGCAACACTATTCGCAGTATTTTCAGGAATATCAAAACTAATTCTGACATGACTCTGTGCCCCTAAATTATATACTTCATCAGGTTTAACTTTTCTCATGATGTTCTCTATTGAAGACGAATCTGTCAAATCCCCGTGATGTAAAATGGGGTTTTCTTGAATTATTGAAGTATATTTGTCTGGATTTGTCAAATGATCTATTCGTCCTCTATTATGTGAACTACTTCTTCTGACAATTCCATGAACCTCATAACCTTTATTTATGAGTAATTCAGCGAGATAACTTCCGTCCTGTCCCGTTATCCCGGTTATTAACGCTCTTTTCATCAAAACAAAAGAGAGATATGTTTTTTAAGCATTGTTGAGGAAGAATATAGATTATTTTCTCATAAATTCATCGATAGACTTCATAACTTCATCAACTGTAATTAAATTCATACACCATTTTTCTTTTGGTTTGGGACAGGGGTTTGCCCAAAAACAAGGATAACAATCTGTTTTATGATGAAGTATTTTTGTTTTACCTAAAAATTTGTAAAGTTCTAAATCAACAGGTCCGACAAGAGCAACCAATTTCCCTCCAGAAACCCAGCTTATGTCTATTGCACAACCATCATTAGCAACAACTGCATCAGCTTTTTTGTGAACAATGGCCATAAGCCGCAAATTAAAATTGAGCAGCGGGACACAAAAATCCCTGTCTTTAGATAATCTTTTTATTAAATCTCGGTCTCCTGGTGCTCCGGGTAAAACTATCTTATGTTTGGAGTATTTTTTGTGAAATCTTTCTATTAATTCGTCGAATTTTTCTTCAGGCCATCTTTTTGAATCAGCAGTTGCTCCTGGTGAAAAAACAACATATCTTGTTAATTTCTTTTTTGAAAGAACATCTTTGACTTTTTTTTCATCTTCTTTATCAGTTATAACATGGGGTAAACAATCTTTATCTTTAATGTCTATTTTTAATGCTTCATTAATCATTTTTGCGTTTTCATAAATATAATTCATTTTTTTCTTGTATAAAATAGGATGTGTCAAAAACGCTTTCCCTCCATTTATATTATAAAAACTTATTCTTGATTTGATTCTGGGAATCCACAAGAAAAAAAAGATATTTAATTTACTTCTCCGCAAATCAATTCCCACATCGAACTTTTCTTTTCTTATTTTTAGGAGTATCTTAAGATAATCTAAAAGACCCTTGAACTTTCTTCTCCAGAAAAGATCTATTTCAAAAATTTCATCGACATAAGGGTCTTTTTCAATTATTTCTCTATTGCTCTTTGTGGCTATAACACCTATTTTAGCATTAGGAAATCTCTTTTTCATTTCTCTAAAAATCTGAGTAGAATAAACCATGTCTCCAATATGATCATTTCGAATAAATAAAATTTTTTTAGGATTTTTTATTTCATGCTTTCTACTTCTCACAAAAAAAGAAGTTATTTTATCAAAATAATAATTAAAATCAGGGCAAATTTCTACCCTAATCTTGTATAAATCTTTTTGCTTCATTTAATCCTCTCATTTCTATCTCAACTTCTCTTAAATCACTTTCAATCAATATTCTCACAATTTCTTTAAATTTAAATCTTGATTCAAATCCAAATGTCTCTGTTGCTTTTGAATAATCTCCAACTAAATCTCCTGTTTTCCCAGGTCTTTCAAATTGTTTATCGTATTCAACATAATCTTTTGCATCTAATCCAACCTGCCTAAATGCTTCTTCTAAAAATTCCTGAACAGAATGAATTTCACCAGTGCAGATTATAAAATCATCAGGTTTATCTAATTGCATTATTTCCCATGCAGCCTCCATATATTCTGGTGCATAGCCAAAATCAACCTTTGTAGATAAATCTCCAAGATATAATTTTTTTTGCAAGCCTTTAGAAATTCTAACTGCTGCTTTTGTTATCTTTCTTGTCACGTACTCTTCTGTTCTCCGCGGAGATTCATGATTATAAAAGATTGCAGTGGATACAAACATATTATAAACATCCCTGTAATATTTACACAAAACCTGAGCCATAACTTTTGCACATGCATAAGGGCTTTTAGGATTAACTTTTGTTTCTTCTGTTTGAGGAGTTTCTGCAGGAACTCCAAAAATATTTGATGACAATGGCTGAAAATATTTTATTTTGGGGTCAATTTGTCTTATCATTTCTAGAATTCTTCCAACAGCCCCCCCAGTAATATCATAACTATATCCTGCCATATCAAAACTCCAGCTCACATGATCTTGGTCTGCTTCATTGTAAATCTCCTCTGGCCTAACATCATCAATAATTCTGTAAATTGAAACTGGGTCTGTCAAATTTCCTTTGTGCAAAATAATTTTGTCCATAATATGCTTTATATTTTTTGTATTTCCTGTTGCAGATTTTCTTATCATTCCATGAACTTCATATCCTTTTTCCAAAAGGAATTCAGCGAGATAACTTCCGTCCTGTCCAGTTATCCCCAATATCAATGCTTTCTTTTTTCTTGCAATGTCATCAGAAGGGTAAATCTCTACATTTGGTAAAGCAAAAATAAACTTCCCGCCTTTTTCTATCCATTCTCTCTCTTTTTGAATAAATGAATTTCTGAATGCATAAGGCAAAACCAAAAAACAATCTGCATTTTTTTTCGCCTCTTCTTCTTCAATTATAGGTATGCCTGTTCCAACAGTATATTTGCCAAATTTTTCTTCACTTATTTCTGCAATCGCTTCAATCAAATCTCTTCCAATTCCATAATACTGGAGAATAGTATTTCCTTTTGTAGAAGCACCATAACCGTAAATTTTTTTACCTTGCTCTTTTAATTTCCTGAGCAAATTCAAGCATTTTTGTTTGTTCTCTTCAATCTTTTTAGCAAAATTAAAATAATCCTCTTTTGTTATTTTTTCTGGATACTGAATACTTCCTGTTTTGTATTTTCTTGCAAATAATCTATAACTTCCTCCATTAATCAGATTTTCTTCAACCTTAAAAATTTCCAATCCATTTTTTTCAAAAAGATACCTGAGAGAATCATAAGAGTAATATTCAATATGTTCATGACAGATATTTCCAATATCATTTTGTTCTAACATTTTTTTAGAAGTCATTAATTGGGCAATAAAAATTCCATTATCATCAAGAGCTTGAGCAGAATCACGAATAAACTGGTTTGGGTCTTCCATATCATAAAACATGCCAATAGCAGTAATTATCTTTGCTTTTCTGTCTCTGAGAAATTCTTTATATTTGTCATATGACCAAAAATCTGTAATTGCAATTTCGCAGTTTTTTTTCATTTCTTCAATCAAATTTGTAGCAGGCTCACAACCAACCCGAGTATATTTTTTGGGATAAAAACTTAGCAGAGTTCCATCATTTGCTCCTATATCTAACACAACATCTCCTTCTTTTAAATCGACCATTTTAACAGCAGTTTCAGCAATCTCTTTTAAATCATCTACAATAACTTTGTTTAATCCAGAACGATACCAATAATGTTTTGAATACATTAATTCTTGTGGAGCAGTATGCTTAAGTTGCACAAGAGTGCAATCCTCACACCATATCAACTCTAATGGTGCATGCCCTAAACTTTCTCCAGGGTTTCTAACAAAAGTAGAAATATGCAAATCACCCAATGAAAATAAGGGAGTTAATCTCGGTGAACCGCAGACTCTGCAGGTTTCCCTAGTTGTATATTTTTCATTTAAGAAATCTTCCTTACCATCCATAAAAATTTATTTTCCTCATACTTTTTAAAGATTTGTTAGGTGAAATATATAGGTCTTAAGAGGATTGATTTTTCATCTCCACAATTTTATCATAAAATTCCTCAATATCTTTTATTTTTTTACTTAACTTAAATTCTTCTTGAAATTTTTTAATATTTTTTTGAAATTGAGAATAATTTTTTTGTTCTATGATTTTTCTGAGATTTTTTACATCTTCAACATTTATACTAAATCCAAGACCGTACTTTTCAATTATCTTGACCATATATTCAAATTGTCTGTTTATAATCACAGGTAATCCTGATTCAATATAATTTACCATCCTAGAACCCAACTGTGTTCTTAATAAACCAGGATTTGAATCCACTTTTGATTGTTCGAAAAAATCTGCAAAAATGCCATAATTGTATTCTGACATCTCTTCATTTAATTTATAGGGGGTTACTTTTTTATGATTAAGATAATATTTATTTTCTTTTGATTCCTTGTTAAACATTTGATTGTCTTTCTCCTTTGAACAAGATCCATAAGTATGAAAATAAATTCCTTGCGAAGTAATTGTTTTTATTGTTTCCATAAGGGAAATTTTTTCACCACCCACTACATTAGGGCTTGCTCCATAAACAATATGAATTTCTTTATTTTTCTTTTTTTTTGGAAGAAAAGTCCATTCATCAAGGCAACCAGGGGGTAGAGCCATTTTTGGGATATCCACATTATACTTCAAAAATTCAAAATCCTCAAGAGACATTTTATTTAAAGCACCATCAGCTCTTTTAAAACACTTTTTTTCACAAAACTTTTGAACCTCCCCCTTTATCCAAAAATCCTTGGTAAAAAGAAAATTTCTTTTGTCAGTACTCCACAAGTCATTGGAATAATAAATCTTTGGACTTTTATTTTCTTTTAAAGAAGATACTGCCATTAAACTAAATAAATCTGGCCCAGTAATTTGAAAAAGATAGGGCTTCATTTTTTTAATCTGTTCAAGAAAGTCTTTAACTTTTCCACTCAACATTTTTTTAGAAAGATTAACCAAATTCTTAAATTTAAGTTTATGACTTAATTCAAAAATTCTTATTTCATCATAAGCTTTTCCAAAAAAATCTTTATCAACTTCAGAAAAAGAAATAAGAATTGTTTCATATCTCTTTGTTAGTCTTAAACTTCTAGCAATCCGATAAATAAAAACAGTGGGTTTAGGCTCAATAAATACAATTTGTTTTTTACCCTTTAACATTTTTTATTTCAACACTAGTGTGCCCTATTACTTCTTGTTTATAATTTGTAGTTACTTTTGTATCGCAAGGATGACAATGACCGTATTGGTTACAAGATCTAAAAATGTCTTGTATCTCAAATTCAGGATTGAGAATGTTTCCTATAGAATTTTCTTGGGTATATAAATCCCTATGGCATCTATAAACATCTCCATCAGGACCAATTAATAATTCTGAAGTTTTACATGAACATAATTTAGTTTCTTCTTGGAATGAACAACCGGGATAAATTGAAAAATTTCCATGAGTTATTTGAAAAGGTCTTCCTAAATCATCTTTTCCTTCATATCTTCCTATAAAGTCCTTTTCCCTATAATCAATTTTATTATTTAAACACCTAAATTGCATTCGTGTATTTGCTTGTAATTGTTCAGGACTAGGGTATTTGATTCCATAAATTCCTATATCAAATCCCAAATTTTGCATTCTTTTTGTTTTAGTTATCAACTCCTCTCCTTCAAGCATTTTCTCAGGATGGTAACTTAATCTAATTGAAGGATAATCAGTATTTCTTTTAATTCTTTCAGGGTCTATTTCTTCAATAAATCTCTCTAAATAATTTCGATTTTTTCCAAGTGTAGTTAATATATCTATATTTAAATCAGACCTTAAATTTTTTATTATCTCTATTAAATCTGGATGAGCTAATGGTTCTCCCCCTGTAAATGTTATTGGAACTTCTGGACGGGAAATAATCCTATTCAAACCCCTAATCCATTCGTCCCCTGTAAGTTCTTTAGTCTTTCTTTTGAACTTTTCATCAAAATTATTAAGGCAATAACTACAATTCCAAGGGCATCTAAAAGTTATAAATACAGAAATGTATTTGTATGTGTTTGGGATTTTCACTTTTTTTTGCATATAAATTTACAAAAAGATTATTTAAAAGAATTATGAAATTAAAATATATGTTTTAAAAAATCCTATCTATATTTTGGTAAATGTAATCTCTAAAAAAAGGAATAATTTTTATAGTATTCAATTCATCAAAATGAAAATATTTGGCTCTCTGACCTTCTGTTAATTTTCTATTAATATAATCTTCAGCTTCTTTAATTTTTCCTTTGAAAATATGTACCAAGATACCCAAATGTTCTAAATTATCTAAATGAAAGATATTTTCAATATTACAATCAGGTAGTTCTTCTTCTAATTCTCTTATTAGCCCTTTTGAAGGAAGCTCTTTTTCTTTTATCTCCCCTCCAAAAAAACCCCAATATCCAGGATAATATATCCCTTGCTTATCATCTCTCAATTGAAAAAGAAATTCTTTTTCAGAATTAATTAATAAAATGTGTGATGATCTTTTCATTTTATTCATAGAATTTATTTATTTTGTGATTCATGAATATGAAGAGTCTAGATACTCGGATCTTTGAACTAAACCAAAGTTAGCATTGAGCTTTCTTAGGAGTTTTAAATGAGTATGCCCGAGCAAAGGTAAGTTTATTGCTTTAGTAGGATTTACTGATTTGGATTTCACTATCTCCTATGTTTTACATAAAGAACAACATCATGGTTGTTCTCTCAGCAGAGGATGCCATTTTAAAATTTTATTTTAATGACTATAATAATTTCTCATACATTCATCACTGCAAACTACATCTTTAACACGTCCACTGCCCATAACATCACCACCCCCCAACTTTATCCCTCTTTCATCCATTACATTCATTCCAATTTCTATAGCTTTCCCTTCTTCTATTTCTTTACCACATACCGCACATTTCATTTTTTTCATTTTTCTTTAACAGTTTCATCTTCAATATTATAAAATCCCTTTGGTTCTACTACCATTACAGGAGTTTTTGTATCTTTAATTAAATTATAAACTTCTAAAACTTGTTTTGGAGTTTTTGGTTCATAGATTGACATTGAAAGAATTTGTTTAAATGGTTTTGTAAAATTCTGAGAGTGAGTAATCCCTGAATCAAGTGGTTTTCTCGAACCTACCCCTGCACGAATTATCACTCTTGGAACATATTGCCCATCAGAGATTTCTTCTAATTTGTCCATATGATTTACTATTGCATCAAGGGCATCTAGCATAAAATCATGTCTCTCAAAAAACAAAACAGGCCTAAATCCACGTAAAGACATTCCAATTGCTAAACCAGTCATAAGATTTTCAGCTAAAGGAGTTTCTAATATTTTTTCTAAAGGCACTCCTTCTAAAGTTCCATTAGCTAAACCAAATTTAGTGCCATACCCCATAAAAACAGTATTTTCATCTTTGGCTAACATATTCATAGATTGGATTATAGCTTCTTTGTATTTCATTTTACATAAATTTTGATAAATCTACCCATCCATCTACACATCCATGGGGATAATTTAATTTGTAGTGATATCTTTTAACACAACTTGGCCAAGACATGAAGGATTTTCCATATCTCTCATTTTTAGGAGTATTAACAGATTTGTTATTATCTTCTATAATAAAAGTGCAAGGCAAATCCCATCCGTTAACATATCTCACTGCTTCATAAAAATGCCCTTCATCTTCTGCGCCATCACCAATAAAACACCATACTTTTTTGTCGCTTTTTTGTTTTTTTAATGCAAGAGCAACACCCGCAGCTATTGCAGGAGTTCCCGCCACAATTGAAGAGCTTAAAAAATTTAATTTTTTATCAAAAACATACATACTTTTCCCATTTAAAATCTTTTCTTCTAAAACTTTCTCTGAGCCACCTGCAAGAAGATAGTGGTAATGAGAACGATGAGTTGAAAAAATATAATCTCCTTCATCAATCTCTTTAAATATTTCTATAAGTTGGTCTTCATTTCCTCCTGCTAAATGAATTCCATAAGGTATTTTCGCGTCCTTAAACAACTGTTCTATTCTGCTTTCAAAATCAATTAATCTTTGTTTTGTCATTAAATTCTTTTTATCTTTCATGTTGGTTTTTTCTAAAAATAAAGTTCTATTTTTAAATATTTATATATTGAATCTATAACGGTAATATTTTTAAACAAATACTAATAAATTAAATCATATGCCTGCACTAAAACAAACATATGATAATCCTGAACAATATAAAAAACTTTTTTCTTTAGAAGATAGAGTTGCAATAGTAACCGGTGGTGCAGGACATTTAGGTTCTTCTATTTCCAAAGGTCTTGCTGCAGCAGGTGCACAAGTTGCTTTAATTGGTAGGACAGAAAAAAAATTAGTGAATTTTATGAAAAAATATCAAGCTAATTTTGGAAATAGATTTGAATACTATGTTTGTGATATAACAAATGAGGAAGAGTTTGAAACAATAGTTAAACATATCACTAAAGAGCATGGAAGAATTAATATATTAGTAAACAATGCTGCTGCTGTTAAAGAAAAAAGGAATTTTGAAGAATTAACAAAAAAACAATTAGAGCAGAAAATAAAAATGAATTTGGTACAATATGCAACATGTGCTCAAAAAGTTCTTCCTATTATGATCAAACAAGGAGGGGGGAATATAATTAATATTGCTTCACTATATGGATTTTTAGGAGTAGACCAGAGAATGTATTTAGATTTAGGAAATAATTCTCCAATTCATTATACTATGTGTAAGGCGGGTGTTATAGGTATGACAAAATGGTTGGCAACAAATTATGCAACCAAAGGGATTAGAGCAAATTCAATAAGTCCTGGTATTTTTCCACCAATGAAATTAGGAGTTGCAGAAAGACCAGATTATATAGAAGAGATTTGTAAGAGAACTCCCATGCATCGTATTGGTCAACCAGATGAAATTTCAGGAGCAACTGTTTTCCTTTCTTCTGATGCTTCATCTTTTGTGACTGGACAAAACATTGTTGTTGATGGAGGATATAGTGTATGGTAGAAAATTTAGATGATTTTAAAATAATTTATCATCCAGAAAAACTTTCTGCTTTAATAGAAGGAAAAATTTCTCCCCCAATTTGTGTTAGAGTTAAACCAACAAATAGATGTAATCACAGTTGTTTTCATTGTCTTTATAAAACAGAAATTTCAGGAATACATAAAGATATTAACCAAAGAGATGAAATTCCTAGAGAAAAAATGATGGAAATATTAAACGATTTTGGAGAGATGGGAGTAAAGGCAGTTATTTATTCTGGTGGTGGAGAACCCTTGATTCATCCAAATATTTTAGAAATAATTAAAAAAACATTAGATCATAATATGGACCTTGCCATGATTACCAATGGACAAGGATTAAATGGATTGGAAGCAGAAATTTTAGCAGATAATGCTTCTTGGGTAAGAATTTCTGCAAATGATTGTGATGCTGAAACATTTTTTAAAATAAGGGGGCGTAATGAAGAATGGTTTTATGAAAGAAATGAAAATATCAAAAAATTTGCAAAGATGAAAAAATTATCATGTAAGTTTGGAGTTCATTTTGTTGTTAATAAAGAAAATACTTCTAAAATTTTTGAAGGTGCTAAATTTTATAAGGAACTTGGAGTGGATAATATAAAATTTGTTCCAATGTGGTCTAAGGATTTTTTTGAATATCACAAATCTTTTAGAGAAAGAAGTAATGAACAAATTAAAATAGCTAGACAAGAATTAGAAGATGATAGATTTAAAATATCAGATACCTATGAAACTGATTTTTCATCAAGTAAGACTTCTAAAAGAGATTTTTCAAAATGTTATATGATGCAAGTTGTTCCTGTAATTGGTGCAGATTGCGGGGTTTATCCTTGCCATGATGCAGCATATGAGGAACAAGAGAAAATTGGTTCTATAAAAGACATACCTTTTAAAGATTTATGGTTTAGTAAAACAAAAGAATTTTTTGAAAAATTTAACCCTTCAGAAAGATGTAAAGATCATCCTTGCACAAACGATAAGAGAAATGTTGCTATTAATAAATACATAAGATCTTATAAATCACTTAAAAGACTAAAAGAAAAGGGAATTGATTATGAAAACATTGCTTTATTTTTATATGATGAAGAACGTAATAAAGAGATAGTTGAAGATATTTTAAATTCTTATGGGGAACATATAAATTTTATTTAATTTCATCGTACACTTCTTTTACAAAAATATTATCCATACAATATAAATCAGGATAGGAACATTGCGGTTTAAAACAAGGCATACAATCAAAATCTCCTTTCGGGATTATGGCTTTTCCTCTCCCATAAAAATATACTTCTTGAGGAGACGTTGATCCAAATAATCCTAACACTTTTTTTTTCAAAGCCAAAGCTATATGAAGTCCAAGACTATCATTACTAATTATTGTTTTACAAGAATTTAACCAATCAATGTAAGAATAAATATCTCCCAAGATTTTGTCATTTTGTTTTTCTTGTCTTGAAACTGAAAATTCTTCCCCTATAATTTTTTCTAATCTGTCCCAATTTTTCATGGGCCATGCTTTTGAAGGCCATTTTGATCCAACTTGGGTATTAAATCCTATGTCATAAATTTCTTTTGTTTTTGGTTTATATCCTAAAATATATTCCTCTCCATTAAATTTTTCCCCAATCAATTCAAATAAAAGCTCCTGAAGATTTCTGATATTCCTTTTTTTATATTGTATATTATCACTTATTGCTAAAACCTCATAACACCTATCTAATGCTTCTGCTTTCCCTGTTTGAGTATTAAATGTAAATCCATATCTAATCCTTCTTGCTTTAATCTTATCTGATAAAGCACAAATTCCAGGAACTTTTTCTAAATTAATTATTTTGTCAAATTCTTCAGACTCTAATTGTAAAGAAGTAATTAAGTCAAATACCAATAATCTATCAATATAAGAATTATGAGTTAGTAAAGGAAATGCTATATCAGATGTAACCCAGGTAACATGATCATCTTTATATTTATGTAACAGGGAAGTTGTACGTAAAACATCCCCCAAACTTGCAACTCTGCTATTTTGTTCTGCATCAAGAACTTCAGTATATCCTGTTTTTAATATTAATATCTTTTCTTTTATCATTTTTATTAACTAAAATTATCTTTACTTCTTTTTTCATTTTCTATTTTTTAAAATTTTATTTTTTGTTTAGATAAAATTTATTTATACTATTTACAATATGTAAAATCTCTTGTTTTTTTAAATCTTGATTGATTGGTAAACTTAATATTCTTTTTGCTTGTTTTTCTGTATTTGGAAGATTTCCTTTTTTATACCCAAAAATTTGTGATGCTTTTTGTAAATGAATTGGAATGGGATAATGAACTGCACTCCCAATCTTATTTTGTTTTAAAAATTCCTGCAATTCATCTCTTTTATTGCATTGAATTACAAATAGGTGATAAACATCTCTTCCATTTTCTCTTTCTTCTGCAGGTAACTCTACTCCTTGAAGATTTTTACTGTATAAAGAAGCATTTTCTCTTCTTTTTTCTATTACTTTTTCTAGATTTTCTAATTTTTTAAGAGCGATTGCAGCCTGGAGGGTATCTAACCTACTGTTATAACCAAAATAATCTGCTTCATTTCTATTTTTTAATCCATGATTTCTTAATCTTTTTATTTGTTCATAAATTTCCTGATTATTTGTAGTAATAAATCCCCCATCACCTAAAATATTGAGATTTTTTAATGGATGCAATGAAAAACATCCCACATCTCCTAAACTTCCTGCTTTTTTTCCATTATATTCTGCACCTATTGCTTGGCACGCATCTTCTATAATTTTTAGATTATATTTTTTTGAAATTTCATTTATTTTATCCATATAAGCTATTCTTCCTGTCAAATGAACAGGCATTATTGCTCTTGTTTTATTTGTTATAGCTTGTTCTATTTTATTAACATCGATTAAATAATCTTCTCCCACATCCACAAAAACAGGTTTTGCTCCACAAGCAACTATTGCTCCTGCAGTTGCTATAAAAGAATTTGCAACTGTGAGAACTTCTTCTCCTTCACCAATATCATAAACTTTTAAAGCAAGAGTTAAAGCATCTGTTCCAGAATTAACACCCAAAGCATATTTCGTTTCACAATATTCTGCAATTTTTTCTTCAAATTCTTGTAAAGATTTTCCTAAAACAAAATCCCCAGTTTCTAATAATTCATCTAAAGATTTGATTATTCCTTTTTTATATTTTTTATGTTGTAATGGAAGGTCTACTGGTTTTATCATTTTAAATTAAGTTCTTTCATCTTTTCAATATTTTTATAATTTGAGTCTTTAAGATTTGGAATAAGATTATTTTCAAAAGCGTTTTTTAAATCGATAATGGCATCTCTTATTGTTTTTTTTGGAGATAAACCAAGAACTCTCTTAATTTTTTCAGAAGAAATATGATAAGATCTTAAATCATGTGTTGGTGTTGTTTCTATTTGTACATGATTTCCAATAACATCTCTTACCATCTCTGCTATTTGCATTACTGTGTGATTTTCATATCCTGCATTAAAAGTTTCCCCTGCAATTTTTTCTTTTGGAACATTTAATAAATCTATATAATAATCTGTTATATCTTCTATATGGATATTTGGTCTTTTTTGTTCTCCTCCAAAAACAGTTATTTTTCCTTTATTAATTGCATGATATGTTAAAAGATTAACAGTTAAATCCAAACGCATTCTTGGAGAATAACCACAAACTGTCGCGGGTCTTATATTAACTGTGGTGAAGTTTTCATTATTATTTTCTCTAACAATTTTTTCTGCCCAAACTTTTGTTTTTGAATAAATAGTTAAAGGTTCTAAAGGCAAATTTTCTGTAACATTTGGTTCTTTTTTAATTCCATAAACGCTGCTAGAAGAAGCATAAATAAATCTTTTTATTCCTTTTTCTTTAGATAATTTTACTAAATTTTTAGTTGCTATATAGTTTACTTGTTTTGTTAATTCTGGATTTAAATCTGAGCAGGGGTCATTTGAAATAGCTGCTAAATGAATTACATAATCTATATTACCCAAACATTTTTCTACTAATTTTGAATCTCTTACATCTCCCTTTATTATTTCACATCTATCTTTTATAGAATTCAAACCCTGAGAACCAAACCACATTGAATCTAAAACCCGAATATCATAACTATTATTTATAAGTTTTTGAACCAAAATGCTTCCAACATAACCTGCTCCCCCTGTAACAAGTATTTTTGGCATATTATTAATTTTTTATACTCTTTAAAAATTTATATGTAGTTAGCCTATATATCCTTATAAATAATAACCTATAAAAAGATAGTATATCATTTATAAAAATGAAAATAGTTTTTATGGGTGAAAAGCCTTTTGCAGCTAAATGTCTTGAGCATTTACTTAGGAAAGATTGTGAAATAATAGGTATTTGTACAAGAAAAAAAACAGAAAATGTTTGGTGGGGAAAACAAATTATTAGAGAAATTGCAGAAAAGAATAATATTCCGATAGTTGGAAGAAAAGAAATTTTAGATTTAAAGCCAGAGATTATCCTATCTGTATTATACCCTTTTGTAATAGAGGAAGGAATTTTAAAACCAACTAGGTATGAAAAAGCATCTAATTTTTCCTGTAATTTGCATTTGGCTCCTTTGCCAGAATATAAAGGCTGTAATTGTGGTTCTCATGCTTTAATGAATGGAGATACAAAGTATGGAGCAACTTTACATGAACTAACTGCAAGATTAGATGGTGGAAGGATTATTGATAAAAGATATTTTGAATTAGAATTAGAAGATACTGCTAAAACATTATATGAAAAGGTATGTGATTTGGGATATAAAATATTTAAAGATAATATGAAAAATATTTTGTCTGGAAATGTTCAATTTCACGAAAGTTATGATGACGGAAGTAAACCATATCCAAGAGATTCTTTAAAAAATAAACAAATTCCTAAGATAGAAAATAGAAAAAGAGTTTATGATTTTGTTAGAGCATTAGATTTTCCTCCTTTCGAACCAGCATATTTTCTTGATAAAAAAGGAAAAAAAATTTATTTAAAAGCAAAAGATTTTGGATTAAAAGAATTTAAATTAAAAAATTTAGAAAAAGAAAATCAATTAACAAATTATTTAAAAATTTAATTAAAGAAATTGTATAGATAAGAACTTTTAAATAAAATCTGAATGTATTTCAGGGGTTGGTTCTCCTGCCTCTTTAATTTTTCTTTCAGCTTCTTCTATTGTTAAACCATCTAATATTTTATTCAAAGGGTCCAATCTACAAGCTGATGGACATTTTGACAAATCTATGGATTGAATTGCTCTTTTTCTTTTTTTACCATACCAAATTTCTCTAAATGAGGACTCATATATATCCCCCAATGCAAATTCTTGGCGCCCGCCCATATTGCAACATAACCACAGAGTTCCATTAGCATATAATGAAGGAGAAAAACAATGTCCTAAGCAAACATTATAATCTTTTTTACCAATTTCTTGTTCAAGAACAGTTTTAAATTGTTTTTCTTTAATATAAACTTTAAAATTTTTATTTGAGAAATTTCTTAATTTTTCAAAAGTTTCTCTTAATTTTTCATCTAAAATAAGAATATTTTTGTCATGTTCAGGATTTAAAGGATTTTTCATCATAGGTTTATAAGCTATATAATCAATTCCAAGATCTCTTGCTAATTTAGCTGCTTTAATAGACTCATCAATATTATATTGACTTGTAACAAATTGTATTCCCAATGTTGGGAAGTCATTTTTTCTATTTTTTACAAGATATTCTAGACCTTTAATTGCTTTTTGAAATCCATTTTTAGATCCTTTATGCAGTTTTAAATGTTTTTCAGGAGTTGCAGCATCTAAACTGACTCTTAAAAAAGTTAAATTTTCTAAAATTATTTCAAAATTATTTTCTCCAAGCAATGTTCCATTTGTATAAATTGCTTGTTTTAGTCCTATTTTTCCAATTTCTTTTATTAAATAATCTGCTTTTGGATGAAATAAAGGTTCTCCACTTCCAATAATTGTAATTGCTTTTAATCCTGCATCCTTAGCTTGTTTTAAAAAATCAAGTAAGATTTTTGGTTTCATTATATGTTTTTTTGTTTTTTGAGTTTCATACTGAGTCCAACACCAAATACAGTTATGATTACAATAATCTGTAAAACCAACATCTAAGTGAATTGGAGAACAATCCCCTTTATCTAAAAATTGTATAAGCCTGTCACCATGATAAAATATTTTATTAAAGTCTAATTTATTTATTCTTTCCATTTTCAGAAATGCGATAATATCTTTATAAAATTTATTGAGTTATGATATTCATTATTAAATTTCTTCATAATCTCTGACAGTATCATCAATGATTTTTTTCCATCTGTATCTTTCAGCATACTTTTTTACATTTTTCTTTTTCCATTTTAATATCTCTTTGACAGCATTAACGATATCCTCTGGATTTTTTTGTCTTATAACTATTCCTTCTCTTCCATTTTTTATCATTAATGGTATTCCGCCAGCATTACTTGCAATAATAGGCCTATTTCTAGCTAAAGATTCCATGATAGTCACTGGTGCTCCTTCTTTTAAGGAAGGCAATACTAAAGCATCAGCAGCACTCAAATAAAGCATTTTTTTCTTTCCAAAAACTCCCCCTAAAAACTCAACATTATCCAACCTATTCTGTTTAACAAATTTTTTAAAAATTGGTTCCTCCGGACCAAAACCTATACATCTAACTTTAACATCTCTTAAACTTTTCATAGCTTCAAGAAGATAACTCATGCCCTTAATTTTGGCAATTCTCCCAATATACAATACAAATTTCTCATTTTTAGGTATGTTTAGTTTTTTCCTTGCAACTTTCTTGTCAAGATTGTGATAGTAATCATCACTAATCCCCATTGTTTGCAACTTTATATTTGATTTTGGAGCCTTTTTTTCAAGATAATTTATTTCTTGCTTAGATAATGCATAATAATTTTTAATATTTTTCAATACAAGATTTTCCCACAATTGTGCTAGAACAAATAATAGAAAAAACCATTTCTTTTTTTTTGATTCTTTAAGATGTTTCAAGGGCCAATTACCTCCATGGTGTTGCACCATAATCTTATCATATTTTAAAAAACTAGCAAATATAAGCCCATGGAGATTATGTATTTCATGAATATGCATTACTAATTTATAATCTTTCTTCATGCTTTTTTTTATTTCTTTTTTCAGTTCCCTGAACATGGGCAATGAAAGATCAAGAGCATATCTTACTGAAAAAGTAGTTGGAAAAAATCTATATAGAATCCCAGAATCTTTATATCTTTCTTCTTCTTCATATAATTTTTCAGGAGCCCAGCACTCTACCTCTATTTTGGGATAATATTTTTTTATATGTCTAGCTACTTGCGTTGGCCAATCATTTAAGACAAGTTTTTTTAATTCTTTCTCCCCCTCTCCCAAAGCATAAGATTCAGAAGAATGAGAAATTTGTATGACTTTGATTTTTTCCATGTTTTAATTTTTAAATATCTTCCTTGTTAATATTAATGCAGACCTTGGATTATCAATCAATCTCTTAATTGCCTTACCAGGATGTTTTAATGAAATTTTGAATAATCTTTTTGGCGAAACTTGAACATTTCTTTCCAAAGTAAGATTTAGAAAATCTTTCCATAGTTCATTTAATCTTTTATTAGATATTTTACTTAAGTTAAATGTTAGTTGGTTTGTATTAAATTTTCTCCAATCTATTTTATCAGGGATAATTCCTCTTTCCTTACACATGTCCCACATTTTTGTTCCAGGCAAAGGTGTGGATATAGTTACTCCAAATCCTTCTAAATCATTTTCTAAAATAAATCTTTTTGAATCCGCAATCTCCTCTTCTGTTTCAGTGGGATTTCCTATCATAAAATTACCTGTTGCAAATATTCCTACTTTTTTTGCAAGCCTGATTGCTCTCTTATTTTTTTCAATTGTCGCAATACCATTTTTAAGAATTTTTAAGATTCTTTCATTACCAGATTCCAATCCAAACATTATTTGTTTGCAATTTATAGCTTTTATCGCTCTTAAAATATTTTCATCAATTGAAACTACACTTGCAGAACATCCCCAGATTATATCAAGATTTTCTTTTTTATAAAGCTCACAAAATTCATAAACCCTTTTTCTATTAAATAATAAATCATCGTCCATAAAAAATATAGCTTGTGTTT
Organism: Candidatus Woesearchaeota archaeon; assembly: GCA_964495875.1. Lineage (GTDB taxonomy): Archaea > Nanobdellota > Nanobdellia > Pacearchaeales > GW2011-AR1 > JAGLWP01. The sequence continues at coordinate 36,083 of CAZBWB010000004.1, forward strand.
TATATTTTTCTTTTAGTTCTTTCATTTCATCTATTATATGTTGAGCAGAATTCATTCTTACAGGAAGCCCTCTCCAACTATTATGACAATAGATGCAATTATAGGGACAACCTCTGGTTGAAAACATTGAATTAAGTTTGGTATTCGGTTGAACAAAATGAACATGCGAACCAGGATTTCTATCTTTTCCAGCTTGATAATATCTCACATTAATCATATCTCTATCAATTTTAGGCAGAGAATCCAAATCTTTTATTATCTCTCCTGTTACAATACCTTCCTTAGCTTTCCCCCCAAGTATCTTTATCAATGCATTTTCCCCTTCTCCTTTAACAACATAGTCCCCATGTTCTAATGCTTCTTTTGGAAGTACTGATACATGAACCCCCCCCAAAATAACCTTAAAACCATTTGCCCTGCACCAATCAGCTATTTCATACGCATCATTTACAACTGCAGTCGTAGCAGTGATTCCAACAAAATCAGGATTAAGTTTTTTTATTTTTACAAAAACGTTTTCCCTAGCAATTTGGTCAGCAATAGAAACACTATGTCCATATTTTTTTGCATATGCAGCTAATCCAAGCAAATGCAACGGTTCATGAATACCATATTCATAATTTTTTCCTGCATTAACCAAAACTAATTTTACCATTTGATATTTTAATCTCTATTTCTCCATATATAAATTTTGAGGAATATTATTCCAGATTTTTATTCCCCCTTCTAAATTTAAATCTATAACTAAATTTTTTTACTCTTTCCATAAGCTTTCTCTCAATTTTTGGAGATATCTTAAACAGAAAATATGAAGTCTTACTTAAAAGAAGCACTCCTAAATAAATTCCGTATGACAAAAAATTCTTTCCAAATCTCCTTCTTGCAAAAATATAGATATTCCATCTGCCCATAATCCTGTACAATTTATCTATTTCTCTAAAAATATCTTTATCAAAATTAAAAAAATTATTGTGGAGGTGGTCCCAATACTGGTGATAATATGCCATGAAGAACGGGCGGTAACTCGTGTCTTCAAAAAGAGGTTTTTTGTGTATCCACCATTCCTCAAACCCGTATTCTTTTGCATATTTTTCATACATCTCTGTTCCTGGTTGCGGTTGCAGGATTCCGCCGTAAAATCCCTGAGTTACATATTTTTTTATTCTGTTTATGTATCTCTGCATTTCTATCATATCTTCTGCAGTTTCCCAGGGGAATCCTGTTAGTGTGTTTACTCCTACCCTGATGTCCCTCTCATAACACCATTTTAAAATATTATCAGCCCTTTTTGTATATAGTTCAGGAGTTATTACATCATTTGCACCTATTATTTTATTCATACCTTTCAATGTTTCAGGAAGACAGGTTTCAATTCCCAGTGTTATCATTTCACATCCTGCCTCTTTCATTTTTGAAATCATCTCTTCATCCAAAAAATCCACCCTTGTCCCGCATGTCCATCTAAAATTCAGGTTTGAATTTATAAACAGTTTGCAGAGTTCATTTAGTCTTTCTTTGTTTATTGTAAATGCATCATCAATAAAATTAAAAAAATTAATTCCAAAATTTTTGTGCAGTTGCAGAATTTCCTCAAAAACTTTTTTTGCAGACATACATCTGTAGCATTTATTAAACAAAGAAAAACAATAAGTGCATCTTCCCGGACAGCCCCGGGTGGATAAAATCTGTCCGAAATTATTTAACTCATTTTTTATTTTTACATAATCAGATATCCTGTTAATATTTTTGTCCGGCAGGGAAATTTTATCAAGATTTAAAATAGGGTCTGCGGGTTTTGTTTTTATTATTTTTCCTTTTTCTTTGTATGCGATGCCTTTTACATTTTTGAGGGATTTGTTTGACAAAAATGCATCCAAAAATTTTCCAAAAGAAACATCTGCTTCACCAGTAAAAGAAACATCAACACCTCTTTCTAATAATTCTTCAGGATATGCAGATGCATGCGGTCCTCCCGCTATAATCATCCTGCTGTGGGGTCTTATTATTTTTATGAGCTTATAAGAATCTCTTGCAGCATTTGTGAATACATGAATTCCTGTAATATCTGGTTTTTCTTTTTTTATCAGATTAACAATATCTTCATTTGAAAAAGAATTATACTGGGCATTGAGATTCTCTACAAGAACTTCAAATCCTTTTTCTTTTGCTATTCCTCCCAAATAACCGAAAGACAATGGTGGTGAAGGATCATCCATCCCTGTTCTTGCTTTTAAGAATAATATCTTTTTTTTCATGATTAAAATCCGAAAAATGAAATACTTATAAATTTAATTGAGGTATAGTAAATTTCTTTAAACAATAAATAAATTCCTGTTTATTTCAATCCATTCTACTAATTTTTTTATTCCTTCTTTAGGTAAAATTGTTGGTTTCCATCCCGTGGCTTTGTTGAATTTGCTATAATCAGAAACAAAATATCTTAAATCCCCAAATCTGTCTTTATCAAATCTAATTTCAGATTTTTTCCCAGTAATGCTTTCAATTAATTTTATACACTCTAAAAGAGAAATCATGGTTTTTTCCCCTCCCCCGATATTGTAGATTCCCGGGACAGGATTCTGGTAAAAACACCAAAAAGCTTCAGCAACATCTGTAGCATATAAAATGTCTCTGAGTTGCTTTCCTGTTCCGAAAATAGTTAAAGGCATTCTCAAAACATTTCTTATGGCAAAATTAGCAACCCATCCATGGTCTTCTCCACCGAATTGATTAGGACCATAAATTCCTGTGAGTCTGAAACTCGCAGCCTTGGTTTTAAAAGTATCGATATAGCATTTCACATAATTTTCTGCTGATGATTTTGAAGCATGCAATGGTGTAACAACACCCTGTAATAAAGGTTCAGATTCATTAATCGTTGCAGGGTTTCTGACATATCTGTTAAATTCAATCCCGCATTCAGGGCAGTTTGATTTATATTCTGATAATTCAGAATTGATTTTGTCTGGTCCGTAACAATGAATACTGTTACAGGAAACAACAGGAACATTAAACTTTCTCGCAGCTTCCAGAACATTGAAAGTTCCGATAACATTTGTAGTGAAATCCCTGTCAGGCTCTTCCCAGCTCAAAGTCATTGTTGGCTGAGCAGCAGTGTGGCAGATATAATCACAACCTTCGGCATATCTCATTAGTGTTTCTTTGTCTCTGATGTCTTCTACAACAATCTGAACACCTTTATTCTCCAAAAATTTTTTGTTATGCTCCCTTGATTCAGGTTTCATATAAGGATTTTTTTTAAATTCATAAGTAGTCATATTGTCATAAGCAAGAACATCCCACCCTTTATTATTAAACAATTCACAAATATGACTTCCCAAAAAACCACACCCCCCTGTAACAAGAACCTTTGACATAATTTACAAGATTGAATTATATTTAAAAGAATTTATGTAGTTAAGATTAATGTTTGTGATTAATTGCAATAATCTTTAAAAAGAAGAACTGGATGACTTTTTTTATGAAAACATTATCAAAAGAAAATTTGACACACAAAACAATGGAAGAAATGTGCAACGAGATAAATAATTAATTGATGATTTATCTGGGTTATTAATTTTATAATTTTTCTTTAATAATCCTTAAAAACCTCTTTTTTCTTTTTCTAAAATGCCAACAATGTCTTTGAGTCATAAAATGAAGCTTTTGTCTAATTTTATATTTGCCAGAAGATTCAGGGAAATATATAACATGTTTTGGGTTTATCCTTTTTGGTGGAATAAAAAAACTGCCTCATTTTTTCTGAATAAATTATTTCCCAAATTAGGTATTGACTTGTTTCCTCCTTTTTTAGAGATAGAACCAACAACTGTCTGCAATTTTAAATGTGTATGTTGTGAGCATACTTTTTGGAAAGAACCTTCAAAAAATATGACTTTTGAGCAGTTTAAAGAAATAATAGATAATTTTGGAGACGGAAAACCCAAGTGGCTTGGCTTGACTGGAATTGGCTCTTCTTATCTGAACAAGGATTTTCATAAAATGCTGGCTTATGCAAAATCAAAAGGAACAATAATTGAAGTAATGGACCATTTTGCTCATTTCAAGGACGATAATCAGATTAGAGAACTTATTGAAATAGGACCTGATTTTCAGTTTGTTTCAACTTACGGAGCTTCAAAAAAATCCTTTGAAAAAGTATGCAGGGGAAGCAATTATGATGAAGTTGAAAAAAATATCAAAACCTTTGTAAGATTGAAAAAAGAAATGAAAAAAAGATTTCCAATTTTAAATTTCCATTACATAATCACAAGCGAGTCAAAATCAGAAATTTTAGATTTCCTTGACTTTGTTAATTCCTTAAACACAGAAATCGGAGAAATTTTAGTGACACCAATGCTTCATGATTTCAAAGAGGCTAAGAAATATGCTGTAGATATAGATGAAAATTATATTAACTTAATAAAAGAAAGAGCAAAGCAGTATAAAATTCCGATAACAGTCAATATGTCTGCCAAGCAGGAAGCAGAAGGTTTGGAAAAAAAACCTCCAATAAAAAACTGCAAGGAATATATCATGCCGTTTATTTTTGTTACAGGACATGTTACACCTTGTTGCGCCCAGAATGAAGCAAATGCCAGGGAATGGCAGAAAAAAATGTCTTTGGGAAATGCTCTTGAGAAACCTTTCAGGGAAATCTGGTATTCTCCGAGATACAAGGCAATGAGAAAAGCAATAAGGAAAAATAAATGCCCTGAAGAATGCGCATTATGTCCTGCTTATGAAAAAACTCAGAAAGATTTATAAAAAAAGTTATTAAATTGATAAAATGAAGAAATTAACAGAGCTTATATCAGACAAGATTCAGGAAATCAAGACAAGATATGATAGAAGAATTGAATTCAGAAAAAAGGAATTTTCAGAATGGAGGATACTTGAAGGATTTTATGAATTAACAAAAACAGGAGTAAATACCGAATTAGAATTAGGACTGGCTATACATGGATATAATGGATTTATAGATGAGAATTCAGATATACTTTTCCCTATAGAAATAGAATATTATAAAGATAAAGCCCAAAGATTAAGAGAACTGGATTAAGGATAAAAATTATTTTTTCTTCAAAACATCCTCAAAAGCCTTAATCATCTTGTCAGCAAAAACATCCCACCCAAGATTTTTTTTGACAAACAATCCGGCATTTTTTCCCTGCTTTTTATATTCCTTTTTTTTAGCATATATGTCAAGCAATGCTTTTGAATAATCTTTTGTCACAATTCCTAAATTATTTTGCCTTATCAGAGATGCTGCTCCTAAATCATCTGAAACAATTATTGGTTTTTCAGCACAGAGCATCTCAAAAGGCGCAAGCCATCCTCCTTGTTTCCCAATTGGAAATAACCCAACATCGCATGCTTTGTATAAATCTCTCAAATCCTCTCTTGATAAATTTCCAGTAAATAAAACATTCTTTGAAAGTTTATTTTTTTCAATATAACCATCAATCCTTTTCTTGTAATTTTCATCTGCAACTTTTCCGGCAAGAACTAATAAAACTAAAGGAATTTTATCTCTAACTTTATTAATCGCTTTCACGCTTTCCAACTGGTTTTTGTTTTCTGTAATCATTCCTGACTGCAAAACAGCAAATTTGTTTTTCAGGCTGAATCTTCTCTGTGTTTTTTCTGGTTTCCCCTTGGAAAAAAAATCATAATTTACACCATAGTAAATAACCCTTGCATCTTTTGCATATCTTTCTCTCGCCCGTTCTTTGTTAAATTCATCTGCAACACAAATCACATCAACAGAATTTTTTACAATCTCTTTATCTATCCTGTTCCTCAGTTTGTTCATGAATCTTAAAATAAAATTTGCCTCTGGCTTGCTCCATAAATTCGGAGGTTCATTCAGCATCCATACACATGGTTTTTTTGCCGGAAAGAGTGTCCAGGTTACTGGAAAATTATGGAAATTTATTACACCATAATTTTTCACGAGTTTTTTCAGTTCTTTTTTATAAACTTTGATAAATTTCAGAATATCTTTCATACTCTTAAATCCAGGAGGTCTTAAATCAATATCGTGCTTTGGGATGATGATTTTAGTATCAATTAAAGCATCCTCAACTTCTTTTGATTTTGACAAAGCCAAAATATCATTTTTTATTCCTTTTTTTGTAAGCCAGTTAGCCAGTTCTAAAATTAAAAGTTCAGCTCCTCCAAGAAATTTCATCTGTGTATGCACAATCAAAACCCTCGGATTAGAGTTTTTCAGTAAATTTTGGGCCAAACTATAATCTTCTCTTGTATTTATATTGCTGTAACCAATATCACTTATAATTTCTACAAAAACTTTTTTTCCATCATCAACAGAAACCTGAATTAAATCAACCAGCTCTTTTTCATTCCTGTTTGCATTTATCGGAGTTCTCTCAATATAATCCAAAATTTCATTTTTTAATATACAATGTCCTGTTCCTTTGATGTCATTTATTGCAACTTTTGGTTTTTCTATTAGCCGAAAAACTCTCCCCTTTTCATTTACCATGGCAGAATAAGTTTTTCCAATGCTCGACTTATCTTTTTCTCTAATTATCCCGCAAACAGCAAATGATTCCTCTTCTTTAAATTTCTTAATCATCTTTTTTATATTTGCTTTTGGAATTATTTCATCAGCAAGCATTAAAATGAAATCAGAACTGCCAATAGCCTCTTTGGCACATTCAATTGCATGCACAAGTCCTCTTTGCTGTTTTTGTATAACATACTTCACAGGAATTCCATGATAATTATCTCTAACATGTTTTCTGATTTCATCTCCATGATAGCCTATAACAATGATAATTTCATCAACCCCTGCTTCAGATGCATGTTCCAGATTATACTCAATCAAGGATTTTTCAAAAAGTTTAATCATGCTTTTGTTTTTATTTTTTGTAAATCTATAAAGTCTGCTCCCTCTCCCCCCAGCCAAAATTAAAGCCTTCATACTAATTCCTTCTTTCTGATTCTTTAAAGCATTTATATAAGAAAACTATGTTTTTCTGAAATATATATTCCTAATAGAATAATTTTAAAAGCATTTTTAATCATTTTCAGTTATGAAAATAACTCTTATTTCCACATCAACGTTTCCTTCTGATCAGGGAATAAGAACAATCTCGAGTGTTTTAAGAAAAGAATCACACGAGGTAAATTTGGTCTTCATGACACTAAGCGAAGATTATTCAAGAAATTATACGAAATCAGAGTTAAGCCAATTGCTAAATCTTTGTTTTGACAGTAATTTAATTGGAGTAAATTCCTATGCTTCTACATCACACAGAGCCGCAAGAATAATCTCTTTTTTGAAAAAAAATTTTGATATTCCCATAGTTTATGGGGGTGTGCATGCCACAATCTCTCCAGAAGATTGTATTAAGTATGCAGATATTATATGTGTCGGAGAAGGAGAAGGGGCAGTATTAGATTTGGCAAAGGCAATAGAAAAAAACAAACCGATAGACAAAATAAAAAATCTCTGGATAAAAAAAGACAGTAAAATAATAAAAAATCCTGTTAGAAATATTATTGATGATGTTGATAAATTACCTCTTCCGGATTATGATATTAAAAACCATTATATCCTTGACAAAGGAAAAATAAGAAAATTTAGAGAATATGATTTGGCAGGGCAAATATTCTTTTTGACCGGCAGAGGCTGTCCTTACGGATGTGATTATTGCAGCAATTCTTTTTTTAATAAACTCTACGAAGGAAAGAGAAAAAAGATACTTCGCTGGCATTCTCCAAAATATATCATCAACGGGATTCTGAAATTAAAGAAAAAATTTCCTGAAACTCTGGGATATTTTGACATAAGGGATGATACTTTTTCTCTTCGTCCGCTGTCAGACATAAAAAAATTCTGCAAACTTTATAAAGAAAAAGTTAATTTACGGTTTAAATGTCTCGGAGACCCAAAAACAATAGACGATGAAAAGATTAAATTACTCGTTGATGCCGGATGCACAGATATAATTGTCGGGATTCAGGGAAGTGAAAGAACTAATCTGGAAATTTATCACAGAAATCAGACAGATAAAGATGTTTTGAAGGCAGCTGAAATACTTAACAGATACAAAGACAAACTTACAGTTATGTATGATATTATAACATGCAATCCTTATGAAAAACCAGAAGATATAATAAACCTGATAAATCTTTTACAAAAAATTCCAAAGCCATATTACCTCTCAGTGAACAATCTTGTGTTTTTTCCGGGCTCGCAACTTTACAGAAGAGCAAAACTCGATGGAACGATAAAAACAGAAAAAGATGCTGCATATGAACTGAATTATTGGGATAGAGCAAAACATATTAAATTAAAAAAGAAAAATGCCTATCTTATTTTAATATTGAACTTGATGCGCGGTCCTGTTACAGAAAAGAGATTTGGAATTATGCCTAATCTTTTAATCAATTGGTTGTTAAAACCAGAAAGAATAAGAAAAAATCTGAAAAATCCTTTTTTTACTTTAATCATTTTAAAATTCGTTAGCATACTGGATTTAATAAGAGAAAAAATTCTCAAGCCTTTTTACCGTTCCCTTCCTGTTAATTTTAAAATCTGGTATGATAAAATAAGATATAGAGTTTAATATTTATTTTATATAAATATTTTTAAATTTTGTAAAATTTTCATTAAAGAAATGATAAGTATCATCATAACTGCTTTCATGGATCCTGATTCTACTAAGAAGTGCATTGAGAAAATTCTTAATCAGGAAAATTTTAATGAAAAATTTGAACTAATTGTTGCATGCCCTGATGAGCCGACCAGAAAAGTTATAATGGATTACAAAAAAAAATATCCCCACATAATAAAATATTTTGCTCAGGATTATGAATGTTCAAAAAATCAGCTTATAAATGATGTATTAAAAATTGCCAAAGGCAGAATTCTAATCTGGACTGACGGAAATAAGTTTTTTGAAAAAAATTCTGTCAAATTACTTCTCGAACCTTTTAAAGACGAAAAAGTTGGAATAGTTGGGGGAAGAATTGTTCCTATGAATGACCGGAACAATATCTTTGGTTTTTGGGCCTATCTTCTTACAGAAGAATTAAACGAAATGAGGAAAACTCAATCTATTAAAAATAAATTTACAGAACACACAATAAATATCCTTGCTATGAGGAATGAGATAATAAAAGAAATCCCTCTCGATGTTGCAGAAGGTTCTATAATCTCTTTTCTGATAACTGATAAAGGATACAAAAATCTTTATGTTGAAGAAGCAAAAGTTTATGTTCCGCATCCACAAACCCTGAACAGTTATTTTAAACAAAGAGCCCGTAGCACAAAAGCACATATGGAATTACTGAAATATGCAAAAAATAGTTCAGTTAAATATCATAATTTCTATAATCAGGTCCTTTTTTTAACAATAAAACACACTTTTAAAAATTTTTTTTGGTTTTCTTTTAAAAAGTTTGTCTGGTCTTTGTCTTTTATCTTCTTTTTGATATATGTGCAATTAAGAGGATATTATTCATTAAGAATTAGAAATCGGCATTATGTTGCCCGATGGAAGTAAAAATCAGAAAACTTTATTTTTTAAATTAATTATATGTTCTATAATCTCTGTTGCAGCCCATTTTGGATCAGTGGTGTATCTCATTTCCCCCCCAATTTTCCTGACCATTTCACGCTCTTCATTTATTGCAGGACTATCCAAGTTAATTATGTCTGGGCCTTTAATATAAAAAGAAGGTTTAATCATCTCTATAATCTCTGTTCCTTTTTCAAAATTTTGAATAACCACACAATCTACAGCTTCTATGTTCGCAATCATATATGCTCTTAATTTTTCATGAAATATTGGCCTTTCCGGACTTTTTCTCATACTTATGAATTTATCCGCAGTTATAGCGACAATTAAGTAATCACATAATTTTTTGGCAGATTCCAAATGTTTTATATGACCCGGATGTAATAAGTCAAAACATCCCAGACAAAGTCCAACTTTCTTCCCAAAACTTTTCAATCTTGAAACAAAAACAGCAGCTTCTTCTGGTTTGATAATTTTTGCTGAAGAATAAATATCAAGATTATCTGCTGGAAACATTTTATATTATCCTATTATCTTCTTTTTAGAAATCTAATTTTTTTAAAGATTGTTGAGGAAGAATATATATTTGATTACAAGTCAATAACAGTACAAATTAATAATCTTTTTAAGTCCCGCTATTTAGTTATTATTTAAATGAACAGAGCAGTATTCTTAGACAGGGACGGAGTTATTAATAAGAGGGCTCTGCCTCATGAGTATATAACTTCCTGGAAAGAGTTTGAATTTTTGCCAGGTGTGAAGGAGGCTCTTAAAAAATTAGCCAATAATTATCCCCATTATATTTTTATTGCCACAAACCAGGCAGGTATTTTTCGAGAAAAGGTATCTCTAGATAATTTAAAAGAAATACACTTTAATATGGTTCGGGAGATTGAAGAAGCTGGGGGGAGAATAGATAAAATTTATGTTTGTCCTCATGGTTATGAAGGATGCGATTGCAGAAAGCCTTTACCAGGAATGTTAGATATGGCTAAAGAAGAGTTTGATATAGATTTGAAAGAGAGCTGGGTAATTGGAGATGATGATACAGATATTAAATTCGGAAAGGCCAGAAATTGTAAGACAATTTATATTGGTGAAAGTTGTAATGAAGCAGACTATGTAGTAGCGAATCTTGAAGAGGCTATTGATTTAATTATTGGTTCTTAAAAATTCTCTTGCTCTTTCCAAATCTTCTGGAGTTCCTATGTCAAAAATATAACCTTTATGTTCTGATGCATGAACTAAATTTTGTTTTGCCAATCTTGGCAAAATATCTTTCCCAAAATCACTGAAACCTTCTGGAATATGTTCAAGAATTTCTGGTTCTGCCATATAAAATCCGGAATTAATTAATGCATTTGGTATGTCTTTTTCTGGCTTTTCTACAAATTTTATAACCCTGTCATTAGAAAAAATTACAGCCCCTTTTCCAATCATTTGCCTTTTAGAATCTAAGGCGATTGTGATTAAAGAATTATTTTTTTTATGCACACCAATTAAATCCCCAATCTTGAAATTCGCCAAAACATCTGCATAGATTATAACAAAAGTATCCTTAAAAAAATCTTTGAAATTATTTAGCGCTCCTGCTGTTCCCAAAATTTCTGGGTATTCGTATGAATAAATTATTTTTACACCAAATTTAGAACCATCCCCAAAATATTCTTTTATCTTTTCCGGCAGGTAATGTGTGTTTATGGCAAATTCTGTTATTCCCTGTTTTTTTAAATTTTCAATATGGTATTGTAGGCAGGGTTTGCCGTTTAATTCAACCATAACTTTTGGAATTATATCGGTGAGGGGTTTTAATCTTGTCCCTATTCCTGCAGATAATAACAATGCTTTCATATTCGCATTATATTGCTTGTCTTTAATTAATTTTTTAAAAAATTAAATTAATTTTCTATGTGCTTCATTCACATTCTTTGCAATTGCTTCAATATTAAAATTTTCCTGTTTGATCCATTCCACATAATCTTTAATCGATTTTTCAGGATTATAAATTGGCTCCCATCTCAATTCTCTCAACTTTGATATATCTGATACAGCATTTCTTGTATCTGTTCTTCTGAATCTCCCGTCAATTAATATCTCAGAATCAGACTGGGTTATTTTTTTTACTGTCTCTGCAAAATCTTTTATTTTATAACCTTTCCCTCCCCCAATATTGTAAATTCCAAAATCAGTTCTTTTATCTTCTATCATAAGAGCATTTGCTCGAATCACGTCACTGATATTAACAAAATCCCTCAACTGATTGCCATCCTCTGTTACAGTAATTGGTCTTCCTGAAAGTGCTTGTATCACAAAAATCCTTAATGCTCCAGAATAAATATTCATTGGAGATTGCCTTGCCCCCTGAACAATTGAATATCTTAAAATTGAGACAGGTATATTGTAAGTTTTTCCGAGTTGCATAATCATATTCTCTGAAGCTATTTTTGATAGCCCATAGCAATTTGTTGGATGAGGTTTCTGATTTTCTCTGAATGGAACAAATTCAGCCACCTTTCCCTTATCATCCCTTATTTCCCATAAACCATTCTTTAATTGTTCTTCTGTTCTTAATTCTGGAAAAAATTCTTCTCCGTCTTCAGAGATATAAATACCATCCCCATAAACAAACTGTGAACTTGCATAAATTATTTTTTTAACAGGAAAATTATTTTCATGTATAATCTCAAAAATTAGTGCACTGCTTACTGTATTAGCCGTAAAAAATTTGCTGAAATCTGGCATTTGATCTTGATATGCCGCGAAATGAAAAATATAATCTATTCCTCTTATTGCTTCAGTTAAAACCTGCTTATTGTTTATATCCCCCTTTATCAATTCATACCCTTTATTTTCTATATAATCTGGCCATTTGCCATTATGTACCGGAGGCTCAAGATTGTCAAGAATTTTTATTGAATATCCTTTGGAAGATAAAAAATCAGCTGTATGACTTCCAATAAATCCTGCCCCTCCAGTTATCAATATCTTTTTTTTTAATTCTCCAGAATTTGTTTCTTCTTTAAAGAAATTTCCAGAACCTTTAATATTTTTTAATTTCTCTTTTATCCAAGAGGAAATTAAATGGGAAAATATACTGTGTGAATCCTCTATTCTCCCATAATGAGTTTCTTCATATATTATGTGATGATCTACTAAATCTTTCGCCTTTCCTCCATCAGAACCAAAAAATCCCAAAACAATTGCTTTTTTATCTTGAGCGACTTTAATTGCCCTCAGGATATTTTCACTGTTTCCACTTCCACTTACTGCTATTAAAATATCCCCCCTTTCCATTAAATTATTCAATTGCTGTGCAAAGACATTTTCATATCCTACATCATTAGCTAATGCAGTTAATAGAGGAGTATTATCTGTTAAAGATATAACTCTAAATCTTTTTTCCACAGGATCATGCATTTTTTTTAGAGTTCCTTTTGCCAAATCACATGCTAAATGAGAAGCAACTGCCGCACTGCCGCCATTTCCAATGATAAATATCTGCTTATTATTTTTCCATGCATTTACCAAAATATCTACTACTTTTTCTATTTCCTCAGGATTTAATTTATCTAAATTCTCTTTTAATTTATCAAAATAATCTTTGGCAAAATTCATTATTTATCTCCCATGTGAATAATTCTGCTTCCAGAGGATTCCATATTAATTGGCCATTCTTTTAAATCTTTTAGAGCAATTCTAACCTTATCTTGTTTTTCCGGTTCAACATAGAACAAAAAAAATCCTCCACCTCCTGCTCCACATATTTTTCCCCCTATTGCTCCTGCTTCTCTTGCTAGATTATAATATCTGTCAATTTCTGGATTTGAGATATTATCCGCCATCTTTTTTTTATATTCCCAGTTTTCATGCAATAATTCCCCAAATTTTCTGATGTCTAATGAAGAAAGAGCATCTCTGGATGAATATGCAAATTCTTTTATTTTATGAAGAATATCTGCTTTGGATTTTGTATCTGCTTTTTGTTTAGAGAGAATCTCACTTGCTCTTCTTGTTATTCCTGTGCTGAATAATAATAAATTTTCAGACAGATTCCTTTTTAGAGTATTCGGGATTATTACAGAACTGACAGAAACTTCTCCGTCTTTTTTAAATTCTATAAGATTTAACCCTCCATAAGCAGCAGCATATTGGTCTTGCAGACCAATCGGTTCTTTCAGTATATCAATTTCTATTTGAGCGGCTTCTTTGGCAAGCTCGCCTGCAGATTTATATTTTCCCATCAATGCATATAACATATTTAGCGAGCCCACAGTAAATGAACTGGAACCCCCTAATCCAGATTCTTTAGGTATATCTGATAAATTAACAAGTTCTACTCCTTTAGTCACTCCGGCAAGCCTCATACATTCTCTCCATCTCGTATTTCGGATATCATCGATATTTTTTACAATTTCATTTTCAGAATATTTTAACCAAATTTCATTATCTTGTCTTTCTTTTATGATGAGATATAAATATTTGTCAATAGTGGTGCTGATTACAGCCCCCCCATAATTTTCCCAGTAATCTTTTAAATCAGTTCCACCACCACAAAAACTTATTCTTAGAGGAGTTCTGGAGATTATCATTTTCTTTTTTCTTTTATACAAAATCTCTCTTTTAAAGATTGTTGAGGAAGAGTATATATTTGATTGTAAGTTAATGATAGTTATAACAAATTAATAATCTTTTTAAAAAGATTAATGTTCCTGAATAAATGATATCCCTTATCATAACTGCTTTTGAAGACCCACAATCAACAAAAGAAGCAATTAAAAGACTTCTTAATCAGGAAAATTTTAATGAAAAATTTGAACTCATTGTTGCATGTCCTGATGAGCCGACGAAAAAAGTGATAATTGATTATAAGAAAAAATATCCCAAGATAATCCGCTATATCAAGCAAAATAATCCAGACAAAAATGAGTTAATGAATAAAATTCTCAAATTATCCAAGGGGAGAATTTTGGTTTGGACAGACGGAAATAAATTTGTTGAAAAAAATGCCATTAAAATAATTCTAAAGGAATTTGAAGACTCTGATGTAGGATGCGTTGGAGGAAAACCTTGTCCTCAAAATAACAGAGACAATATTTTTGGTTTTTGGGCCTATCTTCTCACAAATGCAGCCCATAGATTAAGAGAAACACGGTTTTATAAAGGGAAATTTGTGGAACAATGCGCAAATCTTTTAGCAATGAAAAATGGTATTTTAGAAGAAATTCCTAAAAATGTTGCAGAAGACGCAATAATTCCTTATTTAATTACACAGAAAAACTACAAGAACATATATCAGCCAAAAGCAAAAGTATATGTAATGTACCCCAAAAATTTTTCTGACTGGGTTAAACAAAAAGTCCGCTCTGCAAAATCTCATGAGGCTATGAACAAGTATATTTCTCATAAAAAGATTAAGCAAAAATCCTTCGTCAATGAAATTTTCTATGGATTTTTATTTGTATTTTCTTTTTCAAAAAATCTCAAAGAATTTTGCTGGACTCTTTTACTATATCCTGCCAGGTTATACGTATGGTTAAAAACATTTTATGAGATAAAAATTAAAAAAAATACATATGTTGCGCAATGGTCTCGTTCAGAATCAACAAAAATTTTGGATTATAAAAAATGAAATTAAAAAGAAAATTAAATTATTTTATCAGATATGTTCTTTCACACCCCCTTAGATTAGTCAATCTATTCAAAATTAATTTATCCAAACAATTAAAATTAACTAAGGTGTTTGGATTTCCTCCGACCATTATGGTAGAACCCACAAACATCTGTAATCTTAAATGTCCTTTGTGTCCTACAGGAGCAGGTTTAATAAAAAGAGCAAAAGGTTTTATGAAATTTGATGATTTTAAAAAAATAATAGACGAAATGGGAAATTATGCTATTCATATTCGAATGTGGAATTGGGGGGAACCTCTGTTAAACAAAGATGTTTTTGATATGATTTCTTATGCTAAGAAAAAGAAGATTTTTGTCAATCTCAGTACAAACAGTAATTTTTTAACACAAGAGATAGCAGGCAGATTAATTGATTCAGAACTTGATGAATTAATAATCTCTTTAGATGGCGCTTCTGAAAAAACCTATAAAAAATACAGAAAAAATGGAAATTTTAGTGATGTAATTAATTCTATTCAATTTTTGGTCAGGGAAAAAAAGAGACTTAATAAAAAAATTCCTTACATAAAATTACAGTTTATTATTATGAAGCATAATGAACATGAGATTGATAAAATAAAATTTCTGGCACAAAAAATAGGGGTGGACGAGTTAGCTTTCAAAACAGTTGGGATTATGAATTATTTCTCTAAAGAAGATATAAGAAAATATCTTCCCAGGAATAAGAAATATTCCAGGTATGAGATACAAAAAGAAGGGGTAAAACCGAAAGTTAAAGTAAAAAATCAGTGCGATTTTATTTGGGAGGAGATAGTGATAAATTGGGACGGAAGTGTGGTCCCGTGTTGTTTTGATATGAATAATCTTTTTGTTTTTGGGAATGTATTCCAAAATCCAATAAAAGAAATTTGGAAGGGTCAAAAATATACAGATTTTAGGAAAATGATTTTAAATCACAAAAACGAAATTCCTCTTTGCAAGGATTGTCCGGGAACAAATAAAGAGACGTTTGTTAATATATGATAATAAAAACAAATAAAAACTTCTTGATATAGAATTATCTATGGAAGAATCTCTTAAAAAAAGAAAAGACTGGATAAAGAACAAGTTTTTTGGATGGGTGAAAGATAATTATGATAAATTTTTCTTAATTGTTCTTTTAGCTGCATTTGCCGTGAGAATCTGGGTCTTTATAATTACAAAAGACCAAGCCATGTGGTTTGATGCTGCAGAATATATGTCTACAGCCAAATACTGGGGGGGCATTGAAGGTCTGAATGATATTTGGTATTATCGTAGAGGATTTTTCTGGCCTCTCTTTTGCTCGCTCTTTTTCAGGTTTGGTTTGGGAGAAACAGCGATTCGTTTTGCTACTGTTTTGTTCTCAACAGGAATTGTTGCAATTTCTTATTTTTTAATAAAAGATATGTTCAATAAAAAATATGCCCTTTATTCCTGTATAGGATTGACTTTTTCTTGGGTATTTCTCTTTTTCACAGGAAGACCAATGACATCGATACCTGCAACTTTTTTCCTTTTGTTGAGTTTATTATTATTTTGGAAAGGATATGAACTAAAGCAGGGAAATAAATTTATCTATTTATCTGCACTTTTTTTTGCTGTTTCTGTTTTAACCAGAATGCAGAATTTGATGTTCATCCCTGTTTTTTTGATTTTCATTTTTACAAAAGAGAAATTCAAATTTTTAAAAAATAAATCTTTATGGACAGCACTTTTAATATTCATCCTGGTTTTATCACCCCTGTTTGTTATATATACCCAGCACTTTGGAAATCCCATAGAGGACATAATGTCTTATTATGTGGGAATAGGAGCAGATGTTTCAGCAAACAGCGCATCAAATACCCTTGCCAATATTCCAACGTATTTTCTTGACCTTCCATATAATCTAACCATACCGATATTTGCCCTGTTCCTAATCGGTGTTCTTTATTTTTTTATAGACCTCTTTTTAGGATTTGATAAAATATTTAAAAATAAAAATATCCAGAAAAAGTTTTTTATTTTTCTTTGGATAATCCTCCCCCTGATATTAATTGGTTATATGGATTCATATCCTCAGCAGAGATATACCATGCCACAACATCCTTTTTTCTTTTTGATTGCAGTAATACCTCTCTTCAAAATAGGAGCTTTGGTTAAAAAATATTTTAAATTTAATAAAAAAATTATAGCATTTTTTATTTTAATAGTATTTATTGCTGCTCTTATACCAAATGTAGTATGGGCAAACCAACTAATAGAAAATAAGAAAATGTCTTATTATGAACTTAAACCTGCTGGAGAATGGATAAAAGAAAATTCAGAGATAGGAGATATGGTAATTACAAATTCTTTTCCCCAAATTTCTTATTACTCTGAAAGGGAAGTAACTACATTTAATAATTGTTATGAGAGTCCAGAAGCCCATACTACTGTTTGTTCTGAAGAAGAATTTTATGAATTTGTCGAAGATGTAAAACCTAAATTCATGCTTTGGTCTGTCTTCCAATCACATAAAGAATGGATAATAAATTATATCCAAAACAATGATATTTGGACACCTGTTAAAGTATATAATCAAGGAGAACAACCAATTATAATTATTTATGAATCTAATTTTTCATAGAATATTATTTGTTCTCTGATTTTTCAATCTCTTTGATTTTTTCATAAATAACTTTGTCAACAAAAGCCTTTGCACTAGGAAAATCAAATCTTTTCTCACCCTTAATTAATTTAATTATTTTCTTATAAAGTTTATCATCTATTCTTATAACTGCCATTTTATTTCTTTTCTTTTTTCACATTAAAATAAAGATTTATTTCTTCTTTAAGTTAATTATTGTTCTGGAAATTATATAATTTCTTATGACTGAAATAAATCAAATCAGTTCATAATCTATAAAAACTTATTTTTCTTTGATTTAGTTATGGAAAAAGATGTGGTTATGGCTTCTGGACATGGAGAGTTCAGGGTTTACAGGAATTATGAAATCATAATTGCTGTTGGAGT
>CAZBWB010000005.1:0-12674 GCA_964495875.1 Candidatus Woesearchaeota archaeon
TCTCCTAAAGTTCATCTCAGTCCAGATTGAGGTTTGTAACTCAGCCTCATGACGCCGGAATCTGTAGTAATCGTTTGTTATCAACGAACGGTGAATATGTCCCTGTCTCTTGCACACACTGCCCGTCATACCAACCGAGTTGTGTTATGGTGAAACTTTTCGAAGGAGAACCTTAGCACGATGAGGCAGGTCAAGTCGTCACAAGGTATCTGTAGGGGAACCTGCAGATGGATCACCTCCTATATATCATTGAAGAATTATGATTAAGATGCTTTTACATACTCTTTTTTACATCAGAGAAAATGAAAAAACTGGAAAAAATATTATTGATAGCGGGTTTTGTAATCGGAACTAGTCTCTTAGCAGGAGGGTGTTTAGCAGCAGGACATTATAAGGATTCACAATATATGAGAATTGCTGGACTGCTAATAGATGGAATTGGTATAGGAGTAGGAATGGGTTATTATATTGAAGGGATGGAAAGCGATTATGGTATTGAAGGTCAGAGAGAAAGTATTAAAAAATCATAGAGCATAAAAAATATACAGGGCCCATTGTCCAATGGTTTAAGATACCTCCCTTGCAACCGGATATTCAACCTCCTTCCGATACGGATGGCAGCATCTTTTCGTTGCCTCTGACGGATGTTGGAGCAAGAACGGAGGAGATCCGCGTTCGATTCGCGGTGGGTCCATTCTTTAATGAATGTTAAAAGAAAATTAAAAACAAAAAATGACACCAGAAATAAAAAAAATAGAAATAGGAATGCAAGATGGAATGCTGGGTGAAGTAATAATCAGTAGATATGGAAGAGACTCTTGGGTGGATGGAAGAGGAATAATTCATACTGGATATTATTCAATGAAATCTGAAGAAATTGAAAAAATGATTTACAAAAAATTTGTCAGAATCGTTCACAACATTTAAAAACCTCCAATAACAAATCATATTAATTAAAACAAATCAAATAAAATCGTAACAAAAAAATTTTCATACTCAACCATGAGAAATGGTGCAATATTCGGAATATTGTATCACAATGAGAACAAATTATCAATCATGTTCAATGAAATAAGCACTGAGAAATTTCCCATTTAGATTTCTATTAAATTGCGCTTATTTCATTCGCTCATTAATCGTGAGCGATTTGGAGTGAACGTAATTTAAATAGATAATATCACGAGCACATTTTACGCTGTTAGATGGATAGCTTGGTTTTGGTTTTGATGAAAGACGTGGCAAGCTGCGATAAGCTTCGGGGAATTGCATGCAAATTTTGAGCCGAAGATTTCTGAATGCCTCGAAAGAGGGAAATACGCCGGGAATTGAAACATCTTAGTACCGGCAGGAGAAGAAAATAAATAATTATTCCCTTATTAGCAGAGAGCGAAAAGGGAACAGGGCAAACCGAATCTGTCGTCGAAAGATGATTAGAGATGTGGTAAGTGCTTAGCCTAAAGTAATGAGTTGAAATTGCCTGGAAAGGCATACCTCAGAAGGTGATAGTCCTGTAAATTAAATTACTATGGCAGGCCTTGAAAGAGTAGGGCTTCCTGGATTGGAGGTCTGAATATGGCAGGATTAACTGCTAACCCTAAATAAAACCAAAGTCCGATAGCGCACTAGTACCGCGAGGGAAAGCTGAAAAGCACTCTTATCAGAGGGTGAAAAGATTTGAAATCTAACAGTTACAGGTTGTTACTGCTCTTAATGAATTTCGATTTATGAAAGAGTTGTAACGTACGTTTAGAAGAACGGGCCAGGGAATTTTTCTATATGGCGAGGCTAACTTTTTTTAAAAGGTAACCAAAGCGAAAGCAAGTCCGAAATGGCGTTAGTCATATGGTTAAGACCTGAAGCCAGATGATCTATTCATGGGCAAGGCGAAGTCTCTCGAAAGAGGGATGGAAGCCTGAACCGCTGTTGTGGACATGCACTTGGATGACCTGTGAATAGGGGTGAAAAGCCTATCTAATCTGGCGATGGCTGGTTCCTGCTGAAATATGCCTACGTATAGTCTTGTGTGGTTTGTCGACGGTGTAAAGTACGAATAGAACTTGCAGGAGCTATTGCTTACGGAGCTCTTTTCAACTCAGAAGCTGTCGACTGCATAGCACAGGAAACAGGGTGTGTATGTAAGATACATTTCCGAGACCGGAACAACGGAGACCAAAGTTAAGGTCCCTAAATTTATGCTAAGTGTAACGAAAGGTGTCCTGAACCTGAGACACTAGGGATGTAAGCTCAGAAGCAGCTATCATTTAAAGAAAGCGTAACAGCTCACCTATCGAGACTCTGGGCGAGGAAAATGGACAGGGCTAAACATAATACCGATACTTTGGCGGCATCTAGTTTAAAGTATTTTGTGCTGGGAAAATTGATTTAATTATTAAAATCTATTAAATAGAAACACATTTATAGTTAAGGATTAAGTAGAATTTATGTCAGAGATAAACTATAGATTAAAAGATTTTATACCTTTTAGAGGATGGAAAAACTACTCAGAAAGGAATTCTATGAAAACCAATTTAGGAGTTTTTATCAGAAAAACTATTTTGGGCTTATATAATTTTTCACTTCTTGGAATCCTATATATTATTATTCTAAGAATAGTGGAAGAACTTTTACCAATAACAGCTCAATAAATCTCACATTAGTGAGCAAATCATATTCAATTTTTTCTCAGCATAATTTACATAGGATGTTCGGGTAAGCAGGCGTGGTTTTTGTGCAGAAGCATTTTCGAGAGAAAGTGTGGAACGAAAACCAATGAGAATCCTGGTAATAGTAGGATGTGACTTTCCTGAGAATGGAAAGTATCGAAAGAGCAAGGTTTCCTTGGCAATATATGTTAGCCAAGGGTTAGTCAGTTCCTAAGTTGTGTCTTAACTGAGCACGACGATGGATAACAGGTTAATATTCCTGTACTGATTAAGTTTTACATGATATGATGCTTTTGGATAAGTGAGCATTTGAAAGAATGCTTTGGCAAAGAAATCTGTCGAGGGTAATCCACAGACGCAGATGAATTTATCAGACAAAATTACTGATTCCAAGAGCCAGTGAAAAGAATATTATTTATGAATTTAATCAACTGTACCCATAACCGGCACTGGTGCTCTGGCTTAGAAGGCCAAGATATGAAAGGGAAAACCAATTAAGGGAATTCGGCAAATTAGTCCTGTAACTTAGGCTAAAGGGATGTCTATTTTTGTCTTTTGTTTCGCAAGAAATGTGGGGCATCGATAGATCTCAGTAACAAGGATAGCCCGACTGTTTACCAAAAACGTAGCCAAGTGCTAATCCGAAAGGACTTGTATACTTGGTGAGACCTGCCCAGTGGTGGTGTCTCAAACTCCTTTTCAAGGGAGCTAAGGTCCATCAAACGGCGGGCCTAACTATGAGGCTCTTAAGGTAACGTAATACCTTGTCATCTGAATGGTGACTTGCATGAATGGTTTAACGAGGTTGTCACTGTCCCTAATTGGTGCCTTCTGAAAATACTTCGTGGTGAAAATGCCACGGACGTCTAGTGGGAAGCGAAGACCTTGTGGAACTTTACTGCAACTTGTTGTTGTGAATTTAAACAGAATGCATAGTATAGGTAGGAGCGTCGAGTCTGTCATTTTGGTGGCAGGGGAGCAATCATGTAATACTACCCATCCTATTTAGATTTGCTTACTCTTTTAGAGAACAGCAACAGGCGGGCAGTTTGACTGGGGCGGTGCCCTGTCGAAAAAATATCGATAGGACCCAAAGACAAGCTCATCCAGCTTGGAAATCTGGAGTTGAGTGCGAGGGCAAAAGCTTGTCTGACTGTATTTTGAAAAGCAAGAAATGCAGGGGGGAAACCCGGGCCTAGTGAACCCACATGCTCTTTTAATAGGAGCTGTGTCTGATAGAAAAGTTACCCCAAGGATAACAGGCTTGTCGCCCCCGATAGTCCATATTGACGGGGCGGTTTGGTACATCGCTGTCGGCTCTTCCTATCCTGCCCGTGCAGAAGCGTGCAAGGGTGCCGGAGTTCACGTATTAAAAGGGATCGTTAGCTGGGTTAAGAACGTCGCGAGACAGTTTGTATGATATCTACTAGGTGTGTCGTTGTCTGAGTGGAACAAGCTTATAGTACGAGAGGAACTAGGCTTGGGTGCCTCTGGTGAGCAGTTGTCATAGGGCAGGCTGCATAGCTACGCACTAAATGGATAAGAGCTGAATGCATCTAAGCTCGAAGCCATCCGCAAAACGAGACAACTAAAGCCGTCATAGAAGATGACGTTGATAGAGCTCTTGTGTAAGATTCAAGTTTTTGGTGAGACGAGAATTTCAGCATAGAGCTACTAAAAGCTTCAATTGTGTTCAATAAAACAGGAAATTTCTCAGTGCTTATGATTTGTATTTCTTATTATAATTTCGTTTCAGAAAAGTTTAAAAGGTGATAAAAGAACAAATAAATTATGGTAATAGCTAAAGAATCTGCACATCGAACTGAATTAGAAAAACAAGGTTGGTCTGTTCCAACAGTTGAATCAGTCGGTGGACCATTTGATAAATTCCAAACTGATGAACAATTGGAAAGGGGATATATGAATACTGGAAGATACAGAGGTATACATACAGAACAAGTAAGTTCTGCTCTTAATAGAAATGGAGAAGAACTGATTAATCCCAATTATAGAGAAGTTTATTTTAAAAAATAATTCTTCTGATATTTTTTGGTTGGTTGTATTATAACAATTCTTTTATACTGGTGATTAATAAAAAAAGAATGGCAAGATATTATTTACTTACTCAAATTAGGGGAGAGCAAAAAGAATAAATTTATTTTTATGGTAGAAAGAGGAAGATTAAAAATATTATATCATAGTGATTTAACACACGCTGAATCTTCAAGATTAGAAGAAATTAGCGAGAAAGATATCGAAGGAATCTTAGCACTTAAAGAAGGTTTAGAAGATTTTAAAAGAGTTAAAAAAGAGTAAACTTGATTCTGAAAGATTTATAAATAAAAACATTAAGATAAAATTATGAAATATCTTGATAAAGAAGCGACAAGGGATTTGGTATTTGAACTTAAAGATAATTTGAATAGTGATTCTGATGTTAAAGAAATAGTTCAATTTATGACAGACCAAAATGGCAAATATGAACCAGTTGTAATGAATATGGGGTTAGTGAATTATTTTTTAAAAAATTATAAACCTGAAGAAAAAAGAAAATTGTTAAAATCTAGTATCTATAAATTAACTTTCAAAGATTTCATTCCTTTTGAAGGGTCTCGTGGGTATGTGTCAAGAAATGCGCTTTATGGAGATGTTAGTTCTTGGAGATATTTTAGTAGAAAAACACTCTTAGACTTTTATGGTTTTTTTATTCTCCCCATTACTCTTGCTGTCGGAGTTGGTTTTTGTATTCAAGAAAGAATTGAAAAAACCCCTCTTAAAAAATGTGATAGTCTTTAACTTCCCCCATTTCAAAACCTTTAAAAATTATTTTTACTTATGTATCTTATAAAAAGGAGGTTAAAAATGAAAAAAGGATATTATAAATGTTGGGGTGCTGTGTTTTATATTTTCTATTCTATCCTTGGAATTTATCTTTTGACTGCAGGATTAATGGAAAATTGGAATCCCTTGAGTGTTCTAAAAAGTTCAATTTTCTGGGGAGTATTTTTTATTCTCGTTGGAATGTTCCATGGAATGAAAATTCTGCACCGAAATAAATAATATTTAATTTTTATTTTTCTTCATCAATTCTCTTTGATTAAGGATCATACAGATTACTGCTCCAATTATAAAAAGCCAGTCAACCAGAAAAGTTAGTGCAAGAAATCCGAAAGCAAGAAATGAGAAGATAATTATTTTGATATTTGGTTTGTGTTTCATTAAAAGATTAAGAAAAGGAAGTTTTTAAGAATTGGTATAATGATTTTTCTCTAACCAATAATTTTTAAACCCTAAAATAATCTCTGATTTATGGAACTGGACAGGAATATTGTAAAAACTACACAAAAGATTATAAAATATCCTTTAAAAACAGCATTGATTTTGACGCTAATCACTGCAATCAGTTGCAAGTCTTCAGATAATATAATAATTGATAATTCTAAGACATCCAGAAAAGAAAGTATTGCAATAGAAAAAATTTTTGAAGAGGATTTTGAAAAACTTCCGGGAGAGTATCAGCCAAAATATAATACAACAGCTCATAAATTAATACAAATGGAAAAAGATTTTGGAGCAACTACCTGGGATTATTTATTGTTGGATATTCTGATTGAAAGAGAGAAAGCAAAAATTGGCAAGAAAAGGAAATACGATACTGATGAAGCAATTTCTATTCTTCAGGATATTGGAAAAATATCCAGACTTTTTCTGACAGAACCTGAAGAATCAAGAAATCCCCTTCTAAGCAAATGTCTTGAAAATAAACTTTTGGATTGTGATAGTCTTTCTCTTCTATGTTTGTCTATTGGGGAAGAGATAAATCTTCCTATGCAATTAGCCATTGTTCCATGGCATGTTTTTATTAGACTATATACAAAAGACGGACCAATTAACTGGGATGTAGTTATGCTGGATGATAACAGAATTATATCTGATGACAAATATGTCGATGAAGAAAACAGGGGCAACTGGCCAAAAATACTTGATGACAAAGGAATTTTTGCAATGCATCATACGAATAGGTCTAGCGAATGGTTAAATAAATACTACTATCAGGAATGGCAAAGAAATAATGGCATAGAAATTAACAGGGAAGAAGGATTAATGTATCTTAAAAAAGGATTAGAAGATACAAATAAAGCAATTGAATTATTCCCTGAAATGTTTAGTGCATATTATAATAAAGGTGAAATTTTATTTTGCATGGGAGATTATAATAAATCATTGGCGGCTTTTGAAAAAGCAGATTCTTTATGGCATAATGAAGCCAAGGTTTTAATGTGGCAAGGAAAAAATTATTATGAACTTTGCAACTATGATAAAGCATTAGAATTATCAACAGCTGCTATAGAAATAAATCCAATTCTAATGAAAGCATATGATTTAAGGTCTCAAATCTGGCATGAAAAAGGTGATGATGAAAAAGCACTTGCTGATTTAAAAATGGCTATTAATTTGATGATATCTGGAATTAGATAGTTTTCTTGAGAAAATATTTAAAAAATAGGTTTCTCTCATTAAAAAATCCCTTCGCATTGCCCGTCGACACATTCGCAACTTTTTGGAGCTGCACAAAAACAATTTCCAACTGGCTCTTGGGGCAAAGCATCTTTGTTAAAACAACCGCAATTGCAATCTCCATCAGCTCCGAAAACCAGGCAGTCTTCGTTTTTTTGACATACTTTGCTCACAGGACAAGGTTCAAAATTACAGTTAGGAGCAACTCTGCTGACATAAGTTCCATCAGGGCATAATTTTGCATCTTGTGTGCATGCCACTTGTTTATTATTTAAAGAATAGAAAATAAAAAATCCAAAAACTATCAAGACAAATATTATTGCAAGTATTTCTTTTATATTTAATTTTTTTAATTTCTTTTTCATATTTAAACAAAGAAAAAAGGATATTTAATATTTTCTAAAATGCTATCAGATAATTAAGCACACCTGCAAAAGAAACCCAAAGCAAATAAGGAATCAACAAATATGCTGCTTTTTTGTTTATATGCCATGTAATCAAAATCATTGCCAAAATTGAAGGCCAAAGCAAAAACACGAGTTCGTAAAATGAAAGTATGGGCATTTTCAGTGCAAAGAAAAAAACACTCCATAAAATATTAAATAAAAAATTAATTCCGAATACTATTACTATTTTCTTTTTTGATTTTTTATTTTTTGATTTTATCCACGCAAAATATAATGACAGGGCAATAAGAAAAAACAAAATATTCCAGACAACTGGAAAAACCCAGTTCGGAGGAGTTATGCTTGGCTTGATTGTTTCATACCATTCAGAATCCACATTTGAAGAGGTAAAAAAACTCCCAATTAAAGCAACTGAATAAACAATTACGAGACAGATTATCAAAATTTTCCAGTTTATTTTTTTCATTTATTGAGCAACCTCTCTTAAATTTTCTGAATCAAATGTTATTCCTTCTATTAGTATTGAATCCGGATCTAAATAAATACTAAGCGTAACTTGTTCTTTTTCAAAAACACAGGGGTAACTGTATAAATCAAGCCCCTGATATGTATATAACCCTGGCTTTTTTTTAGAAACATATACTCCGCTTGTCTGATTAAGTAAATTTTTTGTTTCCTGAAAAGTTTGTTCATTCATAATCAGTTTTAAATTTGAGGAAAAATCCTTAACAAAATTCAGATAATCATTGTTATTGATTGATTGCAATATATTTTCAGCCATTGCATCAATTTGACTTGTATTTTCAGGGAGTTCTTTTTCTTCTGGAAGGAACTCATTTCTTCCGGCATTTTTTCCGAGGAAGTAAATTCCTATTCCCGCAAGCACAATAATTATTACTCCTATAATTATCCAAGCCGACAACCCCTTTTTCATCTGATTAAAAAGAATTAATATTTTTTAATTCTTTCTTTTCCTAATACAAATAAGATAAAAAAAGAAATATTTAATTTTATTTAAAATCTTCTTTGATTAAAATCTCGTCTTGGCGGTCTTTCTTCCATTGGTCTTGCTTCAGAAACTTTGAGTTCTCGTCCTTCGACTTCTTTTCCGTTCATTTCTGCAATTGCTTTTTTTGCTTTTTCATCGTCAGCAATTGTTACAAAACCAAAACCTTTTGACCTTCCTGAAAAACGGTCTTTGATGATACTGACTTCTTCAGCTCCGTAAGATTCGAAAAGCTTTTTCAATCCTTCATCATCAACACTAAAAGGCAAATTACCTACATATAACTTCATTTTGTCCTCCTTACAATTTTATTAGAAAGATTAACAACTAACTCCTAGCTTTCTGCATTTATATTTAACTGACATTATTTTAATGAACAGAACAGGTTTTTAAAGGTTTTGGGTGTAGAGATTGTCGCAGATAAGGGACTTTTAATTAATTTTATCTTCGCTGTCGCTTTCGGGACTTTGTTTTATTTTATTCCCATGTCTTTCCTCTAACTCCTTTATAGCCTCTAAATCTCCCTCACTCGGTTTAGAAGTTGTATGTAAGGATTTATATAACAAAACATCTTTCTCAAAAGAAGATAAATTATCATATTTTTCTCCAAAAGGTTTGTGGAATGCCTGAAATCTTCTTCCGATTAAAAATAGATTAGGTGCAGATTCTAAAAAATTATGCCAACCCAAATAAGATTTTATTCCAACTTTTTTATAGGGTTTTGTATGTTCAATTTCATGTTTAACCTGTTCTTTTATATGCTCAGTAGGAATTCCTACAAAAGAACCAAATAAAAAACTGAAATCTGTAAAATCTTTCTCCTCATCAAACTTTATTTCTATCTTCTCTGTCTCTTCCATAAGTTTTTTATGTGTCTTAAAAGTCTCTTCTGGAGAGATTTCTCCTTTATCTCTTTTGGAAGTAATCTCATTCCACTCTTTTCTTATTTCTTTATATCTCTTCAAGGTCAATTCTGTGGGTCTTGCTAAAAACTCTTTTGCTTTTTCTATGAGTTCTTCTTTTTCCATTATTTTTCCTTAATAGCATTAATTAATAAACTATTCCATTTATTTCCCTGTAATTCTATCCCACATTTTTCAGCAGGAGTTTTATTGTCCTTAACATTCTTCCTTATAAAATTGTGGAAAACTCTAAAACCGTCTTGATATTCCTGAATTTTTGTAATACCACGCCTTACTTTGTGAAATTCTTTTTGTTGCGAATGATGACTTTCAATAGCGTTATTATTGACAATTCTTCTCTGCCCCAAGATTGAAGTGTGTTTTACTTTTCTTTCTTTTCCCCAATTCCTAAATGTTTTTCTAATTCCGTCTTGATATGCTGGGAATTTATCAGTTATTATTTGAAAAGGAATTTCCCCCATTTGTTTATATGCTTCTGTAAAAACTCTTTGGACATCTTTTGATTTTCTGCTTCTCCCAGAACTCAAAGAGGCAAGTAAAAATTTAGTTCTATTATCAATAACATTCCATACATAATCAAACTCAACATTTGGATTATTTTTGTTTCTGCCTCTTTTTGTCAAAACAAAAGTTTCATCTGCATTCCAAATTCCAGAAGTTTTGGGTTGCAGGGTTTTGGAATATTTATTAAGGATTTTTGAAAATCTTAAAATCCATCTTCTTATTGTCTCGTGATGTAATTTTAATCCATAAAACTGAAAAAATTGGTCTACAATATCTCTATAACTCATTCCTTTAAAATAACAATCCATAGCAAGACAGACAAGTTTTGCATTTCCTTTTATTTTCTTTATAGGAGAGAGGACAAACCTCTTTTGACAGGATTTGCATTTATACCTTTGTTTTTCCCCAAGTTTAGTTTTTCTTTTTCCACTCGCAATCAGTTTTTCAGATTGACAATAAGGGCAGCAATTCTTTTTTGGAATTTCAATAATCAGTTTTATTTCTTGTTCTACTTCTGGCTTAATTTCATATTTATTCTTTAATTTTTCAAAAAGAAGAATGGCTTTGATATGTTTACAGTAAAGTCCTCTGCCCTGACATCTTAACTGAAAGTCCTTGCAGTTACAGGAATAACTGTCAAAATGAGTAACCTGATATTTTTTATTGCTATCAGATTGAGAAAGAACAAGATAAGTATTTTCATCTAAAACCTGTGGCTCTGCAATCTCTAAAATCTGTTTTGCTTTGTCCTCACGGCTTTTAGCAAGATTTTTAAGTTCTGTTTTGTTTATCATTTTGTATTTGTTTAGCGACGAATACCAAGCCTCTTCGGAGGCTTGTTTATCTTTATTGGCTTCGTCGGGGTTACCTTTCATACAAGGAAAGTTATCCCCCGATATATCTCTGTTCCGTCTAAGGTGTTTCCATATGGCCTGCCTTAGATTTTCGTCGAATATTTTTTATAATCATTTTTCAATAACCTGTTTTTTGTATAATTGTATTTTTTTTATCCTATAATTAAACTCTTGCTTAATTGCTTCTTTTGGGGTTAATATTTCTATAAATAATTCTCTTTCTTTTTCTTTTTTTATCATCCTTATCAGGTTTTGATTTTCTAAATATTGCAGATAATGATGAAAATTATTATATTTTAATGGCTTCATTCTAAATCCAGATAATAGATTACAATATGTTTCATATACAGATATAGTTTTATTGATTTTACTATTAGCACAAGCATATAATGTAAGGAAATGTTGGTCACTTAATTTTTGCATACCCGCACTTTCAATTTCTTTTTCTACCTTTGGAAAAACATAATTGATAATTAATTCAGAAATTTTTTCATTTCCTTTCATTTCAATATCTCTAATTGCATAAAATAGAATTCTTATAGCATATCTACTATCTCCATTATGTTTATCAATAACTTTCCTTGCGATATACCTAAGAATTTCTTGATTAATACAATTTTCATTTATTACCCCTTCCCTAATTCTCCTTCTCATAATTTCAATTAACTGAGACATATTATATGGGCTAAAGATATATTCTTTTAATAATAAAGAACTCCTTAATGCAGGGTCTATTCCATTTCCCCAACTTAAATTATTAGAAGCCAAAATTAAATTAATTGTATATTTTATTTCATCAGAATATTCTAAAGGTCTGCTTAATATATATAAGAGATTGCTAATTTCCTTAGGGTCACTCCCTTTATCAATTTCATCAAGGAATAATAGATGATTTTTTTCCATTTCTTTAAAGAATTTTTTATAAAGGAAATTTGTTGAGATATTAGTTTTTTCATTTCCTACTATTTCACTAATTATTTCAAAAGCAGATTTATTCCTACAATTGATATATTTTATAAAAAATTCATCTGTAACTTCTTTTGTATTATTTAATGTTTTTTCAATAAATCTCAAACTTGCAGTTTTTCCTGTTCCAGGAGTTCCTAATAAAAGTAAATTTCCTGGACTTTTGTAATTGACATAATCAAGAATATCTTTTATTAATAATTCATTTTCATTTCTCACGAATAAATCTTGAGGGTCATATTCTAATCTAAATGCTAATGGATTTCTAATTATAGTAGTCCTTTTTCTAAGTCCCGTCTTTATCATTTCTTTAGCGTTTTTATTTTCAGTGCTACCCATACTTAAATATAAGTTTTTATCTTTATAAATGTTTCTAATTAAATCCTGATTATGTATGTAGGGCATAAAAAGGATTAAAAATAAAAAACTTACAAGTAAAGAAATGTAACTAAAAATTCACTATCTTTTTTCTTAATTAATTAAGAAAATGTAATTTAAAAATATTTGCAATATGATAAATTTTAATCTAACTCCTTCAAAATCTCTTTCCCCTTCTTTGTAATAGAATAAATCTTACCTTTCCTTAAATCAGGATTCTTGCATTCTATTAACTTCATCTCTTTCAAATCCCTGATTACTTCGCTAATATGAGAAGAAGATATGTTTGCTTCCTTTGATAATTCGCTCGGAAGCTTCAAACCAGACTTTAATATTTTCAAAACTCTGAATCTCCATTCACTTGATTTTATTTTCCCTATTAATTCCCATTTATCTCCCATAAAATAAGTTAGGATACTCCTTATTAATCCTTAACTCCTAATTGTCTCCGTTTT